>NZ_JBWKVD010000001.1:57394-666078 GCF_059421525.1 Pseudomonas sp. GW821-FHT02H06 | reverse complement strand
TCCCTGATGAAAAACCAAAGCGAATATCAACCGAAAGGGGGGATTTTGGCTTGATGACAACCATAGAATCTCCCACAGTTCACCTGTCGGCAGATACATCTGCGGCGTTGTCATGTTTCGATGAGCGGGCTTGCCAGGGAAGAGGCCCGCGCGGCAGCCGTAGATCCACCATCAAACCAGATGCAGATGGTTATCCCACAACCCCGCCGGCAGCTCCAGCGGCTTGGCGACCAGCACCGTCTCGCGGCAATCATAAAAACGGCAGCGCCCTTGGCCGGAGGTCACGACGAAGCCGTCCGCCACCGCGCCCACCCCGGCGCAGTCGGGCAGCGGCGCATCCAGCTTCAGCGAGCCGCTGTCCAGGTCCCAGATAAAGAAGCGGTTGCCCCTCGGCGCGGTCAGTGCCACCAGCCGCAGGTCGTTGTGAATGGCGACGCTGGCGGTGTAATGCGCCATCGCCTGCAGTTGTTGCTCGGCCACCGGGAACGCTTGAAACGGCTGGCCCGGCCGCTTGATGGCGAGCAGCTCGGCGGATTCGTGGGAAGGCCCCATGAACTGCTGCCCCGCGACAATGGTGCCGTCGCTGGCGATCGCCATATGGCGCACGCTGTTCATCTGTTGCGACAGCGTCTCTTTGCTCAGCAGCGTGCCGTCGCGCTGCATCAGCACCAGACTGGGTTCCATGGCGTCGAGGTTCATTTCGACGCGGCTCTCGGCCTCGGTGCGAATGCCGCCGTTGGCGACTGCAAGGGTTTCGCCATCCGGCATCCATGAAACCTGATGGGGCCCGACGCCGTGGGTAGAAATCTCACCGGTGCGTTGCAGCCGCTCATCAACGAATCGATACACGCCCAACAGTCCGCGGCCCGGCTCCGTCGTGTCGTTCTCGGTGGCGTACAGCCATTCGCCGTCCTTGTGAATGACCGCGTGGCCGTAGAAGTGTCGGTGGGGTTGCGAGGTGATGGTCTGCAGCAAGCGACCGTCGCGCAGGTCGATCAGGTAGCTTTCGGTCCCCGGCCGGCGCGCGACGAACAGTGCGATCGGCAGGTTCGGGTGATTGATGATGTCGTGACAGCGCTGGGCGACGGCGGTGGCAAACACCTGCGTGCCGTCGACGCGATAACCCACGGCGAAGTGCTGGCCGTTGCCATCGTCTCGGGCGGACAGCAGCAGCGGGCTTTCGCCTTTTTTCGCGAAGAGTGTCCAGCCGCCAAACGTGACGGCGCTGAGCAGCAGGCTGCCCAGACCCAGAGCCTGACGTCGCAACATATCAGTCACCATCATTGGCGTTGAAGCCCAGTTGAATGCCCAGCGCCTTGGCCAGTTCGCCTTCGTGCAGGCGATGGACCACGTTGAGGCTGTCGTAGAAAGCGTTGAGCTGCTGACGACCTTCTTCGGTGGCCAGCAGATCCCCGAGGGGAGGTTTCAGCGCGGCCAGTTGGCGATTGCTCTCAGCGTAGGCGGCGTCGATCTTGTCGGCCAAAGGCTTCTGTTCCTTGGGCAACAGCCCGCGTAAACCTTTGTTATCAACACCGGCCCAGACCGTCTGGGCACTGGCCAGACTCGCCTGCAAGCTGCTGAGCGAAGCCTTGCTGCGCCACGCTTCCGCCTGAAACGGCTGCGGCACACCCTTGGTGCCGCGGCCCAGCGGCGTGCCGAGCTTTTTCTTCAATGAGTCCAGTGCGGTCACTTGCACGCGCAGCAACTCGGCAATGGCCTCGTGGGAATCGGCGTAGCGCTGGTTGGGAAACTTGCTCAGCTGAGCGAGCATGCCGTCGTTGCTGTTCCAGCTGTTGAGGATGTCTTCTGCCAACGCCTTCTGACGCTCACCAATGGCGACCAGCAGCGGGCAGTAGCGGGCTTTCTGCTCGGCGTTGGCCATGTCGATGTCGGCGTCGAACAGGATGTATTCATAGGCCGACAGGCCCTGAACCACGACGCTGGATTTCGTCAGGGCGTCAGCACTGATCTGCGGCTGTGCGGTGACCAGTTGCTCCACCTGACGGCCGACGAGGTTTTTCTTGTCCGGCCAGAACTGAATCTGCCAGGCGCGATTGCCTTCTGCCAGCGGCCCGATGAGCAGCGGTTGCAGCTCGGCCCAGGCTTTTTGCGCGTGCAGGAAGTCGGCGCGGGCGGTGTCCAGGTCGGATTTGCCCTGGCAGTAGGACAGCGCACTGATCGCCAGTTGCCGGTCGGCATCGACCCAACGGCTGTAGGTCGGCAGGATGACCTGACTGGCGATGGCGGCAGACGTCACGGCTTGCGGGTCCGACGGCGCGCACGCGCCCAGTGCCAAAGCGGCGAGGCTGGTGAGCAACAACTTGGGGCGGAACATGCCCGACTCCTTATCTTCAGAAATACGTTAGAGAGAATTCAAGAACGCCAGCAGCGCCGCGCGTTGCTCCGCGTCAAAGGCGAGCACCTGACGTTGCGCCGGCAGCGCCTCGCCGCCATGCCAGAGCACGGCTTCCATCAGGTCGCGGGCACGTCCGTCGTGCAGAAACTGGGTGTGGCCACTGACGGTCTGCGTCAGGCCAATGCCCCACAGCGGCGGGGTGCGCCACTGCTGGCCGCTGGCCTGAAATTCGCTGAGATTGTCGGCCAGGCCTTCGCCCATGTCATGCAGCAACAGATCGGTGTAGGGGCGGATGACCTGATTCGCCAGTTCGGGCTCGGCGGCGTCGGCGGAAGTGGTGAATTCAGGCGTGTGGCATTGCTGGCAGCCGGCCTTGAAGAACAGGCTCTTGCCCGCCAGCACCTGCGGGTCGGCCACGTCGCGGCGCGCCGGGACGCCAAGGTTGCGGGTGTAGAAGGTGATCAGCCGCAGGATGTTGTCGCTGACTTCCGGCTCGCCGTTCGGGCCGTTGCCGTTGGGCGCGGCGAGGCACGCGGTCTGCGACGGCGTGCAGTCGTCGACCGGCATCAAGGTGGACGTCAGGCCCATATCACCCGCCAGCGCGTGGACATTCTGCTGCTTGATACTCGGCTGTGAGGCTTTCCAGCCGAAACGGCCGAGGACGGTTTTCTGCTGCGCATCGTCCCAGACCCAGTTGGGTGTGCCGGTGATGCCGGTGCCCTGTTCATCGTTCGGGTTGGCGTTGGCCAGAATCGCCGCCTGAGGGATCGCTTCCAGAAGCCCGAGGCCGATCATCGGAGGGGCAATGCGCGCGGAAGCTCGCGTCTGCGGGTGCATCGGGCCGTAACCGGTTTGGGTGATCTGCAGGGTAGGGCGGCGCAGGTGCACCGGGGTGCCGTCGCGAAAATGCACGGTCATCGAATCGTAATCGACCCGCACCTTGCCCTCAGGCGTGACGCCGGGGATGGCCATGTCCTGGAGTTGCTTGCCGTATACAGGCTCGGGCGTCAGACCCAACTGCTTGATGTGTTCGGCGAACGCCGGATCGTCGGGAATCGACAGGCGCACCAGCATTGACACGGCGTTGTCGGCGCCGGGCTCGGGCGGGTGGCCGCGGCCGTCCTTGATGTGGCAGTTCTGGCAGGCGTTGGTGTTGAACAACGGACCCAGGCCGTCGCGGGCAGTGGTAGTCGACGGGGCAATCACCCAGGGGTTGCGGAAAAAGCTGTTGCCGACGCTGAAGTCCAGCCGCCGGACGGGCGACAGGTTGGCTGAAGGCATGGAAAACGCATTGCGGTCGCTTTTGTTGACGGTGGTGGCGCCGCCCGAGCGCGACTCGCCCGGTTCGGCAGCGGTGAAACGCGGGGCGTCATCGCACCCACTCATGGCAAGCGCCATCAGCAGGAGAAACGAAGGACGGAACCACGCAGTCATACAGGTCCTGCAAAGGCGGGAAATCGGGGCGAGCAAGCTTACCAGCCCCGAGTTTGATGAATAAGAGGGATTAGCGTTTGCAGGCCCTCTCGTAACGTGTTGTTACCAAATCATCCGCGGGTGACGTGCCCGCAAAACTCACGCGCCGGCGATCTCCAGCGCCGGGTTTTCCACCAGAAGTTGCATGAGACGCCGCTCGCCCTCGACCACCTTGAATGACCGGTAATCACCAATGCCGTCGAGCTGCCGTTCGCGTTCGCGGATCGCCAGCTCCTTGGCCCTCTCGTAACCGTAATGTTCGACCCTGAACGACTTGGTGACACTGCTGCCGTTGCGCAGCGTGGTCCGCGCTACCCAATAGGCGATGCCGGTGTAACAGCGGTAATGCACCCCCGGATAACCGCTGGTGTTGGTGGCGATGATGCGTTGACGGATGTCGCGGCTGAGCTTGGGCAGGTGGGCCAGCAGCAGCTGGTCACGGCACGCGTCGGCGGCTTGGCGTGCCGGATCTCGGCCACCGTAGCGGGAGAAGGAAAACAGTCGGTTGAAGGTTCTGCCGTCGCGGTAGATCGTCACCTTCCAGGCACGCGGGCCCTTGACGCCGACCAGCAGGTGAATACCGTAATCGTTGGCTTTGAGCTTACTGACGCGGCGCCTTTTATTGTTTCTCTTGGGCACTTTCTGTCTCCTCCTGGATAGGGTGGGGTCAAGGAAGTGCGCATGATCAGCGGCGGGGGAGGCGTGTTCAATCCGACAAGGAGCGAACAGGAAATGCCCTACAACGCTTACAGACCGGTCCCCAAACAACGCCGTTTTGCTGGGACTTTCAGGCGTCGATTGACGAAAAAAATGCCGGCCCGTGTACGGGTCGGCATTTGTTTGCAGCGGGACCGACTTCAGTCGGGAAGGCGCGGTCCCACCGGTTTGAAGCGGATCAGAACTCGTGGTCGGCGTTGTCCGGGTTCAGGTCGGTGATGCCCAGCTTGCCAGCGGCTTGCTCGATTGCGCCGGTCTGTTTGACCAGCGCGGCAATCGCGTCGCGCACGACCTGGTTGCCCGCTGTGTTGCCCGCCGCGATGAGTTGGTCGAAATGCTCGCCCTTGTTGGCGTGGTCGACGATGACCTGCAGCTTAGCCTGGGTCGCATCGAGATCGGCGCGCACGGTCTGGTCGGTGGCGGCGTCGGCGGTGGCGACCAGCGAGGACAGGCTCGCGCCGCTCACTTTGCTGCCGTCGACGCGGGTGTATTCACCCAGGTAAACGTTGCGGATGCCCAGGCCGTTATAGAAATGCGAGTTGTGGGTGTTGTCGCTGAAGCAATCGTGCTCGTCTTCGCTGGAATTGGCCTCCAACGCGACTTTCATGCGTTCGCCCGCCAGTTCACCGAGCGACAGGCTGCCCATGCCGAACAGCATTTTGCGCAGCCCGCTCTCGGCGGACTCAGCTTCCAGCGTGGCGCGGTAGTTGTCGGCGACGCCCGGCTTCCAGTTGTTGACCATTTCTTCGAGGTCGCTGACCAACAGGTCGGTGGCGGCTTTCAGGTAGGCGCGGCGGCGATCATTGTGGCCGCCGGTGCCGCCCTGGCCTTCGATGTAGTCGCTGGCCGGACGCTCGCCGGCGCCCGGGCCGGTGCCGTGCAGGTCCTGGCCCCAGAGCAGGAATTCGATGGCGTGGTAACCGGTCGCCACGTTGGCTTCCGCACCACCGAGCTCGTTCAGGCTGGCGAGTTTTTCAGGGGTGATTTCTGTGACGTCGACTTTGTCCTCGCCCACTTGCACTGACTTGTTGGCGATGATGTTGGCAGTGGCGCCCGGATTGCCCAACGCGTGCTGGTAATCCTTGGCGACGTAGTCGATCAGGCCTTCGTCCAGCGGCCATGCGTTCACCTGACCTTCCCAGTCGTCGATGATGGTGTTGCCGAAGCGGAACACTTCGCTCTGCATGTACGGCACCCGCGCCGCAACCCAGGCGTCTCGCGCTGCTTTCAGGGTCTGGTCATTGGGTGTGGCGAGGAAAGCGTCGACTGCCGTGCTGAGCTTTTTGGCAGTGGATTCGGCGTCGCTGAAAACGGCGAATACCATATTGGCGTAGTTGGCGACCACTGCCCGGGTGGCCGTTTCGTTGGGCTGGGCAGGCGCGGCGGCGGAGGTCGGCGCTGGAGCTGGCGCGGCGGCTGCGGCCGGTGCAGGGGCAGGCGCTGCGGCGGCGGGCTTGTCCTTGCCTTGATCACAACCGGCCAGAGCAATGGCGACAGCCAGCAGACTTGCGGTTGCCAGGGGCATACGAATCATGACGGAATCCTGCATCGAGAAGAGGTGTGAACGGTGGCGAACGCCAGAAAATGCTGCGACATAATGCGAAAGATTTGCATTCTGTGTAAAGGCCATTTGCCCAGGCCGGCGGAGGGAGATATTTCAAGCTGTTTCAGGGGATGATTCAGGATGTCCGCAGGCGCGGCGGTGTTTCCAAGGATGCGCCTTTGCGTCGAAAGCCCGTTGTGTCAGAGCGCCTCGCTGTGAGTGCGCTGAGCCTGCTTCAGGTAAACCAGCAGCTCCCGCGCCGGCAGCGGCTTGCTGTAGAAATACCCCTGACCTTCGTGGCAGCCCTCGGAAATGATGTACGCCTCTTGCTCGGCGGTCTCCACGCCTTCGGCGATCACCTGCATGCCCAAACTTTTGCCGAGCTGGATGATGGCGCGCACGATCGTCGCGTCGTCATCGTCGTCGAGCAGGTCCTGGACGAAGCTCTTGTCGATCTTGATCTTGTCCAGCGGCAGGCTTTTCAGATAACTCAGCGACGAATAACCGGTGCCGAAGTCATCGATGGCGATTAACGCGCCGGAGCGGCGCAGGCTCAACAAGTGCTGCGCGGCGGTGGTGATGTCTTCCATCAGGCCGGTTTCCGTGACTTCCAGCTCCAGACTGCGGGGCGGCAGGCGGTAGATCTGCAACAGATTGTTCACCACCCGCGGCAATTCGGCGTGGTGCAGCTGCACCGTGGACAGGTTCACCGCCATGCGCAGGTCACTGAAGCCCTGGTCGTGCCATTCGCGCAGCTGTTTGCAGGCCTGATCCAGCACCCACTCGCCGATGGCGATAATGGTGCCGTTCTGCTCGGCCAGCGGGATGAACAGGTCGGGCGGCACGAAGCCGTGTTCCGGGTGAATCCAGCGGATCAACGCTTCGACACCGACGACACTGTGATCGCGATAGCTGATCTGCGGCTGATAGACCAGATGAAACTGCTCGCGGGCCATGGCTTCGCGCAGGTCTTTTTCCAGCTCGCGACGGCGACGCATCTCGCTGTCGACGCTGGCGATATAAAACTGGTAGCGATTGCGCGAGCGGGTCTTGGCCAGCGTCATGGTCTGTTCGGCTTTCTGCAGCAGCTTCTCGGTGCTGTCGCCATCTTCGGGGAACAGCGTGATGCCGATGGTGGCGCGCAGACGAATCTCTTGCTGATCGACGGCGAAGGGCGCTTCAAGGTCATCAAGAATGTTCTGCGCCAGCTCGGCGGCCTCGTAAGGCTGTTCGATATCGGCCTGAACCAGCGCGAACTGGTCGCCGCCCAGCCGGGCAAGGGCGCCGAGGCGACCGCTGTGACTGCGCAGGCGATCGGCCAGCGCCAGCAGCAACTGATCGCCGGCCTGATAACTGAATTGCTCGTTGATGCCTTTGAAGTCATCCAGACCCACGCACAACACCGCGACACGGTGCTGCACTTTTCCGGAGTCGACGAGGATTTTGTCCAGTTGCTTCTGCAGCTGCAGCCGATTCGGCAGACCGGTGAGGAAGTCGTATTGGGCCATCCGCAACAGGCTGGATTCAGCTTCGTGGCGCAGGGTGGTGTTGCGCTCGATGGACGCCAGCAGTTGGTTGGCGGTATTGACCCAGACCCCCAGCTCGTTTTTTTCGTGGCCTTTGAGCAAGGGCAATTGGTGTTCGCTGGGGCGGTCGGGGTTGATGCTGGTCAGGTGCTCGATGATTCTCGACAGCGGTTTGGTCAGCAGCCAGTGATAAACCAGGTACAGAACCAGACCCATCGCCAGCGCGCGCAACACGCCGGAGATGAAGATGATCATCGAGTTGGTAAGGAAGGTTTCGCCGTAGGTGGCGGTGTCCAGGGTGATGCGCAGGTCGCCGTAATATTCGCTGTACGGGCTGCGGCCGACCAGTTGCGTGGTGAAGCTCCGTTCCTGGCCAAGGATCAGATCAGTCAGCCAGCGGGTGGGGGTGGCTTCGAGGTCTCGAGATTTTTCGGCGAGCACCGTCTCGTTGGGGTGACCAATGGACGCCTGGCGCACGGCTTTGTCCTGAAACAGCCCTTCGATGACCTGCATGCCCATTTCCCGGTCCAGGCTATAGACGGCCTGGGTCGACGGGTCGCGGAACATGTCGAGGATACGCGCTGCGTCCGTGGCAACGGCCTGGCGGGTTTTGTATGCGTCGTAGACGATCTGTGCGCAACTGAGCACGACCCCCACGATCAGCGCTGAAAGCAGCACAACGCGGAGCAGCTTCACCGACAAGCTGTCTTTGAGTTCCAGCTTCAAATGGCCATTCCTTTATCCATGCTGATAGCGGGCTGCCTGCATGCAAGCACTGGCAATGCAGGCATTCGGATCAGACGCTTCTGGCGTGCGCGTGACCCCATCAATCGGGAAAACAGTTAATAGGCAGACCACTCAGGCTATCCGTACTGTGTCGGTCGTACGCGGGGAAAACTTGAGCCCAGCCGTTTGAATCAGCACGAAATTTGATATTAGTCCGCTATCGCTTCCAGACAATACATAAACGACAAACAGAAGGCGAAAAAAAACCCGGACGTGCCGGGCTTTTTTTCATTCGAGCATTCAAGCATTCATCAGGCGGTGAAGCTTTTGCCTTCGAACTGCTCGGCAACGAACTTCCAGTTGACCAGGTTCCAGAACGCCTCGACGTACTTAGGACGCAGGTTACGGTAGTCGATGTAGTAAGCGTGTTCCCAGACGTCACAGGTCAGCAGCGGGGTGTCGCCGCTGGTGATCGGATTGCCGGCGCCGATGGTGCTGGCCAGTGCCAGGGAACCGTCAGCTTTCTTCACCAGCCAGCCCCAGCCGGAGCCGAAAGTGCCGATGGAGGTCTTGCTGAATTCCTCCTTGAACTTGTCGAAGGAGCCGAAAGCAGCGTTGATCGCGTCAGCCAGAGCGCCAGTCGGTTGGCCGCCGGCGTTTGGCGCCAGGCAGTTCCAGTAGAACGTGTGGTTCCAGACTTGAGCGGCGTTGTTGAAGATACCGCCCGAAGAGGTCTTGACGATTTCTTCCAGAGTCTTGCCTTCGAACTCGGTGCCTGGCACCAGGTTGTTCAGGTTCACGACATAGGTGTTGTGGTGCTTGTCGTGGTGGTATTCCAGAGTTTCCTTGGAGATGTGCGGTGCCAGAGCATCATGTGCGTACGGCAGCGGAGGCAATTCAAAAGCCATGGTAATTCTCCTAATCAGGTCAGTTGCGGTTTGCGCAAGGCCGATCACGGGCGGCCAGACAGAACTTACGCTGGCGAGTTTGTACTCTTTGCAGCGCAGGGGCTGGATCATAGCACCGGCCCCTGACCTTAACCACGCAACAACTGTGTGGGATAGAGGTTCCAGAGCGTTGCGCTGAAATGCGCGTCGGCGAGACGAATATTCACGCCGTTCTGATCAACTGCAGCGCCACGCTGAACATCATCACCGCCACCATCAGGTCCAGCAGGCGCCAGGTCGTTGGGCGTGCCAGCCACGGGGCCAGCCAGGCGGCGCCGATCGCCAGCGTCGAAAACCACAACACTGAAGCGCTGGCGGCCCCGGCCACGTAGGCGCCGGGCACTGCTTGCTGCGCGCCGAGCGAGCCAATCAGCAACACGGTATCGAGATAAACGTGCGGGTTCAGCAAGGTCACTGCCAAGGCGGTCAGCAATACCGCGCGGCGTGACCGCTGGCCGTCGGCATCGCCCTGAGCGAGGCTTTGCGGCGACAATGCGCGACGCAGTGCCATGGCGCCGTACCACAGCAGAAACACCACCCCGCCCCAGCGGGCCACCGCCAGAAGCGTGGGGTTGTGGGCCAGCACATTGGCCAGCCCGAAGACGCCGGCGGCCACCAATACGGCATCGCACAAGATGCACAGCAGGGCCACGGAAAGGTGGTGTTCGCGACGCAGACTTTGCGCCAGCACGTAGGCGTTCTGGGTGCCGATGGCCATGATCAGCCCGAGGGAAACCAGCAGGCCGTTGAGGTAGCTTTGCCACATGATGTCGGGCCTCGATCAGTTCAGGATTGCCGGGATCAGGCGTTCGTCGCCAGCGCGCGCAAGGTGTCCATGGCCTGCTGTGCGTCGTCTTTGCCCACGAAAAGATGGTCGTGGTAAAAGCCGGCGACCACGTTGCAACTGATGCCCGCCGCGCCCAGTGCGCTGGCGAACGCAGCGGTCAGCCCGACCGCTGCGAGTGAGGAATGAACGGTCAGGGTGATCCAGGCCATGACGTAATCGCAGTCCAGGCCCAGTTGCTGAGCCTGGCTGCGTTCGAGGATGACGGTCAGGCCTTCGCGCTCGCGGAAGCTGCCGATGACTTCGACGCCCTCCACGCGACGGCTGTCCGCCACGGTACAGAACACGTAGTCACCCTCGTTGAGTTCAGGGTTCATGCTGCGCAGCAATGCGCCAAGAGAGGTTTCGCCAGTCATTGATGTTCCGCCGTTCTTTGAGGGTGTGCCGTGAATCAGAGGTGGCGATTGTCGGTCGACAGCGGGTATAAGAAAAACCAATAAAGCTCATCACTCATTAGAGAAACTGATGTTCGACTACAAATTGCTTTCCGCGCTGGCGGCAGTGATTGAGCAAGCCGGCTTCGAGCGCGCCGCTCAGGTGCTCGGCCTTTCGCAGTCTGCGGTGTCCCAGCGCATCAAGCTGCTGGAAGCGCGGGTCGGCCAGCCGGTGCTGGTCCGGGCGACGCCGCCCACGCCGACAGAAATCGGTCGGCGCCTGCTCAACCATGTCCAGCAGGTGCGCTTGCTGGAGCGGGATCTGCAAAGCGTGGTGCCTGCTCTGGACGAGGGCGGCATGCCAGAACGTCTGCGCATCGCGTTGAACGCCGACAGCCTGGCGACCTGGTGGGCGCTTGCGGTCGGGGACTTTTGTGCCGAGCATCGATTGCTCACCGATCTGGTGGTCGAGGACCAGGACGTCGGCCTCAAACGCATGCGCGCCGGTGAAGTGGCTGCGTGTCTATGCGGCAGCGAACGGCCGGTGGCGGGGGCGCGGAGTTTATTGCTCGGCGCCATGCGTTATCGGGCGTTGGCCAGTCCTGACTTCATTGGCCGGCATTTCCCACAGGGCGTGACGCCTCAGGCGGTCGCCCGGTCGCCCGCGCTGGTGTTCGGCCCGGATGATTTCCTGCAGCATCGCTACCTCGCTTCACTGGGTGTCGAAGGCGGTTTCGAGCATCATTTGTGTCCGTCGTCCGAAGGTTTCACGCGCATGGTCGAAGCCGGAATGGGCTGGGGACTGGTGCCGGAGTTGCAGGTCCGTGGACAATTGGCGAGTGGTTTGTTGGTCGAGTTGCTGCCCGATCACTGCATTGATGTGCCCTTGTACTGGCATCATTGGCGCAACGGCGGCCGGTTGCTGACAGAGCTGACGGACCATCTGGCGAAAAAAGCAGGGCAGTGGCTGGTGCCGTTGGACGCCCGGTGAACGTCAACAGGCGACGCAGTAGAGTGTGGGATTGTTCGCAGAACAGCCGCGGCGATCACAGGCAAAAGAAGATTAAACGGAGCAGGCAATGAAAATTCTGGTCACCGGCGCAGGCGGCTTCATCGGCGGACGCTTCGCGCGTTTCGCGCTGGAGCAAGGCTTGAGCGTCCGGGTCAGCGGCCGTCGTGCTGAGGGTGTCGAGCATCTGGTACGGCGCGGCGCCGAGTTCATTCAGGGCGATCTTTCTGATCCGGAGCTTGTTCATGCGTTGTGTGACGACGTCGAAGCCGTGGTCCATTGCGCGGGTGCGGTCGGCACATGGGGACGGCGTCAGGACTTTCACCAAGGCAATGTTCAGGTCACCGAGAATGTCGTCGAAGCATGCCTGAAACAACGGGTCCGGCGGCTGGTGCACCTGTCGTCGCCGTCGATCTATTTTGATGGCCGATCGCACCTCGATATCCGCGAGGAGCAAGTGCCCAGGCGCTTCGGCAATCACTATGCCGCGACCAAATACATGGCCGAACAAAAGGTGTTTGGTGCCGAAGAGTTTGGTCTGGAAGTCATCGCCTTGCGCCCACGCTTCGTCACCGGGGCGGGTGACACCAGCATTTTCCCGCGATTGCTGGAGATGCAGCGCAAGAATCGCCTGTCGATCATTGGCAACGGCTTGAACAAGGTTGATTTCACCAGCATCCAGAACCTCAATGAGGCGCTGCTCAGCAGTCTGCTGGCCGCCGGCTCTGCGCTGGGCAAGGCCTACAACATCAGCAATGGCGCGCCGGTCCCGCTCTGGGACGTGGTCAATTACGTCATGCGCCAGATGGAATTGCCGCCGGTAAGGCGTTATCGGTCTTACGGCCTGGCCTACACCGCTGCAGCCATGAATGAGGCGGCGTGCCTGATCTGGCCGGGTCAACCTGAACCGACGCTGTCGCGCATCGGGATGCAGGTGATGAGCCGGGATTTCACGCTTGATATCAGTCGCGCCAGGCATTATCTGGATTACCAGCCTGACGTGAGCGTGTGGACCGCCCTCGACGAGTTCTGCGGCTGGTGGAAAGCCCAGCACGGCGGCCCGTTGTAAAAGGCGTCAACATCCGCGGTTATACTGCGAGCCATTCAGATTCAGCGGTTTTTCAAAGGTAAACCCATGCGCAAAGATCCCTATGACGACGTCGATGACGTCCCGAGCCTCAGCGCCAAAGATGATGACGATGATTTTCTGCCACCGCCGGGTGCCCGCGAACGCACCACGGTGTATTCCCGCGACACGCCGGTGGTGAAGGTGAAGGCCCCCGGTACCGGTGCGTTGTGGGCGCTGATCTGTGTGTTGTTTATCGCGTTTTGTGGCCTGGGCTGGTGGAGTTTTCAGCAGGTGTCGTTGATGGAACAGCAGTTGGTCGCGACCCAGGAAAGTTTCGCGCGCATCAGTGAGGAGGCGGCGGGGCGCTTGCAGGATATTTCCGGCAAGGTGGTCGCCACTGAGTCGATGGCGAGCAGCAGTGAGGCGTTGAAAGCGCAGATCAAGCAGTTGCAGGATCAGTTGGCCGATCAGAGCAGGCAGCAGCAGGGTGTGGCGGGTTTGCAGGGCGGGCTGGACAAGCGGCTGGAGCAGATCAGCACGCAGAGTACGCAGCAGCAGGCGGTGAATCAGCAGTTGCAGGATCAGTTGAAAGCCGTGGCGACAGAGTTGGCGGCGTTGAAGGCGGCGGTGCCGGATGGCAAGTCGATTCAGGCTGAGCAGGAGCGGCTGGAATCGCAGTTGAAGGGTTTGACTGCGGATGTGGCGAACCTGAAAAAGGCGAACGGCAATCAGGCGATCGAGCAGCTTGAGCAGGATATGGTGGTGGTGAAGAGTGAGTTGGAGAATCGTCCGGCGGCGGCTGCTTCGTCGGGGGCGAGTCTGCAGGAGTTCGATGCGTTCCGTGGGCAGATGACGCGGACGATCAATACGTTGCAGAGTCAGATTCAGACGTTGTCGCAGCAGATTAATGCGCGGGGGCAATAATAGTCCGGGTAGTTCTGGAAGACGGCGCGCGCTCGCCGCATCCATGCGGCTCGGCCCACTGCGCGAAACCTGCGTTCAGCCTGCACCCACGTCGCGATTTGTGGTGACTGGGCTTGCTGCGTAGGAAGATCAAAAGCAAATCAAAAGCAGATCAAGAGCTTCCCGGCTGAAGCCAGTCCTACGGGTGCGTACGGTGCTTATGTAGGACCGGCTTTAGCCGGGAAGAGGCCAGTGACTGCGCCATCAGTTCTGATCGTTCCCACGCTCCGCGTGGGAACGCAGCCCTCGACGCTCCGCGTCCTTCCTGCTTACAGCGTCGGGTAATCCAGATAGCCTTCGGCGCCTTTGCCGTAGAAGGTTTCAGGATGCGGCTCGTTCAGCGGAGCATCCTTGGCCAGACGCGCTGGCAGGTCAGGGTTGGCAATGAACGGCACGCCAAACGCCACGGCATCCGCCTTGCCGGTCGCCAGCCACTCGTTGGCGCTTTCCTTGGTGAATTTCTCGTTGGCGATGAACACCCCACCGAAGGCTTCTTTCAGGCGTGGGCCCAGGCTGTCGTCGAGTTCACGTTCGCGGGCGCAGATGAAAGCGATGCCGCGTTTGCCCAGTTCACTGGCTACGTAGGTGAAGGTCTCGGCCAGGTTGGCGTCGCCCATGTCATGGGCATCAGCGCGGGGTGCAAGGTGCACGCCGACGCGGCCAGCGCCCCAGACTTCAACGGCGGCGTCGGTCACTTCCAGCAACAGACGCGCGCGGTTTTCCAGCGAACCGCCGTAGGCATCGGTGCGGGTGTTGGTGCTGGTTTGCAGGAACTGGTCGAGCAGGTAACCGTTGGCGCCGTGGATCTCGACGCCGTCAAAGCCGGCCGCCTTGGCGTTTTCGGCACCGACGCGGTAGGCGTCGACGATCTCTTCGATTTCCGCCAGTTCCAGCGCGCGCGGGGTGACGAAGTCAGACAGCGGACGCACCAGGCTCACGTGGCCTTTTGGCTGGATGGCGCTGGGTGCGACCGGGGTTTCGCCATTGAGGTAGGTCGGGTGCGAAACGCGACCCACGTGCCACAGTTGCAGCACGATCTTGCCGCCCGCCGCGTGCACGGCTTTGGTGATGTTGGCCCAGCCGCGCACCTGGTCGTTGGACCAGATGCCCGGAGTGTCAGGGTAGCCCACGCCCATCGGCATCACCGACGTGGCTTCGCTGATGATCAGGCCAGCCGAGGCGCGCTGAACGTAATACTCGGCCATCATCGCGTTGGGCACGCGGCCTTCGTCGGCACGGCAGCGGGTCAGCGGCGCCATGATGATGCGGTTGGCCAATTCCAGGTCGCCCATCTTGATCGGGTCAAAAATCGTGGTCATCGTGAAATCCTTTGTGCAGTCGGTAAAGGGTGGATCCGCAGGTTTCAAAAAATGAGGGGAATCAGCTCGTCGCGGCAGCCAGTTCGGCATCATTGGGCTGACGGAAATTGATCAACGTGACCAGCAGGGCAAGGACCGCAAGAGCGCCGGCTGCCAGCGGCACGGTGGTCAGGCCGAAACCATGGGCGATGACGCTGCCGCCAACCCAGGCGCCCAGCGCGTTGCCGACGTTGAAGGCGCCGATGTTCAGGGTGGACACCAGATTGGGCGCGGCCTTGCCGAAGGTCACCACATTGATCTGCAGGGCAGGCACGGCGGCGAATGCGGCGGTGGCCCAGAGAAACAGGGTGATCTCGGCCGGGATCAGCGCCGTACTGGTCCAGCTCAGCACCGTGGAGATCACCGCCATGGCGATGAACACGCCGATGAGCGTAGCGGCCAGTCGGCGGTCGGCAAGTTTGCCGCCAATGATATTGCCCAGCGTCAAACCGAGACCAATAAGCATCAGCGTCCAGGTCACGCCCAAAGGCGAGACGCCGGTGACTTCGCCCAACAGCGGCGCGACGTAGGTGAATAGCGCGAATACGGACGCAGCGAACAGCGCGGTCATGCTCAGCGACAGCCAGATGCCTACGCCTTTGAGCGCCGCCAGTTCAGCGCGCATGTCGAGTTTCTCTTCGTCGCGTTTGCTTGGCAGGAAGCGAATCAGGCCGATGAAGGCGATGACGCCAATTACCGTGACGGCGAAGAAGGTCGAGCGCCAGCCGGCCTGTTGTCCCAACGCAGTGCCCAGCGGCACGCCGAGGACGTTGGCCAGGGTCAGGCCGGTGAACATCAGCGCGACGGCCGAAGCGCGGCGATTGGCCGGGACCAGCCCCGCAGCAACGACAGAACCGATGCCGAAGAACGCGCCGTGGCAGAGCGCGGTGACCACGCGGGCGAACATCAGGATGTTGTAGTCCGCCGCCAGTGCGCAGAGCAGGTTGCCGATGATGAAGATGCCCATCAGCGTGACCAGCGCACCCTTGCGCGGTAGTTTCGCTGTGGCCATCGCCATGAACGGCGCGCCGATCGCGACGCCC
The DNA here is from genome assembly GCF_059421525.1 of Pseudomonas sp. GW821-FHT02H06. Taxonomy (NCBI): domain Bacteria; kingdom Pseudomonadati; phylum Pseudomonadota; class Gammaproteobacteria; order Pseudomonadales; family Pseudomonadaceae; genus Pseudomonas; species Pseudomonas sp. GW821-FHT02H06. Next base: position 650,130 of record NZ_JBWKVD010000001.1, on the reverse strand, counting down.
AAGGCGTAGCCGGTGACCAGCCAGCCGGCGCCGGGAATGCTGACGCCCAGGTCGCTGGCGACGTCGGGGAGCAGGCCCATGATGACGAACTCGGTCGTCCCGATGGCAAAGGCGCTCAGGGCCAGAATGAGTAATGAAAGGGGCACGTTGCGTCTCCTGAAAAGCGGGTGTGTGGCGAAGGGCTCAGAGCCGCTGCGTCAGTTGCTGCAAGAACGCCTGAATGACGTCTTCGTTGCGTTTGAAAAAGTGCCATTGGCCGTGTTTCTGGTTGGTGATCAATCCGGCCCGTTGCAATGTGGCCAGATGGGCCGAAACGGTCGACTGGGACAGACCGGCGCGCTGGTCGATCTGGCCGGCACAGACACCGCCATCAATCGTGTGACGCTGATCGGGGAAGGTCGCAACCGGGTCTTTGAGCCAGTCCAGAATCTGCCGGCGAACCGGATGAGCCAGGGCTTTGATGATTTCGTCGATGTCGATGTCAGTGGGCATGTCGTTCTCAGTGCAGGTGCGCTGTATCGCGATGGGGCGAACCTTATATCTATAAATCGCGATATACAAATATGAATCGGTGCTTAGCAGCGGCTCAGTCGTTATATCGGGTTATAACGATATGGTGCTGGCCCGGTGGTTTGGTAGAGGGTTCGAAGGCGATCCCGCTTTACAGGCGCGGGGAATGTGGCGACTGTACCCACGTCATTGCGAATGGCCCCCCCGCACATTCAGCGGAGACAGGCGCAAAAAGAAGGCCCGCGGCAATAAAGGCAACAACCATGAATTACCTCGCACACCTGCACCTCGGCGGGCAGGCGCCGGCGCAATTGCTGGGCAGCTTGTACGGCGACTTCGTCAAAGGGCCACTGCCCGGACGTTTCCCGGCGGACATCGAAAGCGCGATTCGTCTGCATCGGCGCATCGATGCGTTCACCGATTCGCATCCGCTGATCAAACAAGCGCTGGGGCGTTTTCCCGACGGCCGTCGGCGCTATGCCGGCATCGCACTGGATGTGTTTTTCGACCACTGCCTGGCGCGGGACTGGCATCAGTATTCAAACGAGCCGCTGGACGCCTTCACCCGCAAGGTCTACCGCGTGCTGGCCGATGAGCCTGCGTTGCCGGAGCGGCTGGCGCTGATTGCCCCGCGCATGGCAGCGCAGGACTGGTTGGGTTCGTACCGGGAATTTTCGGTGGTGGGCGATGCGCTGGCCGGCATCTCGCGGCGCTTGTCACGGCCGGAAGGGCTGGCCGGCGTCTACCAGGAACTGCACGCGCTGTATCGACCGCTGAGTGACGACTTCAGCGCGTTTTACCCTGAGCTTCAGGCGTTTGCTCAAGCGGCTTTGGCGGCGGACCCTACCGTCGCCGGTTGAACCGCCTCGCCGAACAACGCGATCTGCACCGCCTGCTGCGCTTCGAACGCCAGCGCTGCGCGTTCTTTCCCCTGGGAAGCGATCGGCGAGAGTAACTGGATGTGCACCTCACTCACCTCATTGGCAAACAGTCGACGCAGGTGCGAGAGCAGGTCGTCGTCGCCAATGAAAGGCGCGATCTGATCCGGCTGGCCGTCCCGCACATATTGAATGGCAACAGGCTGCACCGGCACGCCGGTTTCAATCGCGCTCGACAGCAGGCGGCCGTGGAAGGTGCGCAAGCTGCGGCCGTCGGTGGTGGTGCCCTCGGGGAAGATCACCAGTGAATGCCTGCCCAGCAAGTGCTGGCCCATCTGCTTCTGAATCAGCTTGCTGTCGCCCGAGCCCCGGCGGATGAACAGTGTCCCGGCTTTCAACGCCAGCCAGCCCGCCACCGGCCAGGTGCGCACCTCGGCTTTGGACAGGAACGACAGCGGCGCCAGCATCCCCAGCAGCGGGATGTCGGTCCACGACACGTGATTGCTCACCCACAACATCGGCTCGCTCGGCAACTTGCCGCTAACGTTCACGCGAAACGGCAGCGCCGCACTCAGGCGCGCCATGAACCAGGCGGTCCAGCGCTGGCGACGGGCCATGGAATTGCCGATGCGCAGGCGTTCCATCAGGGCAAAGGTGCCGGCGATGCTCAGGCCCAGCGCAATGACCCAAAGCACCCGCACCACGCGCGCATGACTGCGCCACGTGCTCATCACACCGCAGCCTTGAAGTGGCGGGCGTAGCGGGGGCACAAGTCGTCACGTTTGAGCAGGATGAAGACGTCGGCAACCTGGAAATCTTCGTCCCAGCACGGTTCGCCGCAGATCTTCGCGCCCAGGCGCATGTAGGCCTTGAGCAGCGGCGGCATCTCGCAGATCACGTTGTTGGGCAGGTCCAGCGTCGGCAGGGGATTCTTCGGTTCGGCGCGCAGGTGCTCGGTGCACAGATAGCGTTCGCGCAGGCGCTGCATGATCGCGTGGGCCTGAATGCCGCCGTCCTGCATCGGAATGCTGGCGCAGCCCATCAGGTAGCTGTAGCCGCCTTCGTTGAGGATCTCGGCCAATTCGCTCCACAACACGGCGATGGTGCCGCCGTTGCGGTAGGAAGGATCGACACAGGTGCGACCCAGTTCCAGGATCGGGCCCTGCAAATGGCGCAGTCCATGGAGGCTGAATTCTTCTTCGCTGTAGAACTGGCCCAGGGTATTTGCGGCTTTGTGGTCCAGCAAACGGGTGGTGGCGACCAGGCGACCACTGCTCAGGTCCCGCACGCCGATGTGCACGCAGTGAACGTCATAATCATCGACGTCCAGGCCCAGCTCGGCGCCCTTGAGCCTGGCGTTGAACTCGCCACTGAACACACTGAAGCGCAAAGCCTGTGCTTCCTGCAGGGCCTTCTCACCGACCAGGCGTTCTGCCTGCAGGCGACGTTCGGTTCGGGTGTCTCGAATGCTGGCGATCTGAGTCATGCGGCGTCTCCGTAATCCCGCCTTCGTCCAGGCGGGTCGACTGATTGTTCGAGCATTGCTGTACGAATTCAGGCTAGGGAGAGGCCGTGTCACCACCATTAAGCTTTGGTGATGGTTGCGTGACAGGGGGTTGGGTTCCCTGTGCTGTCATTTTTGCCTGCTAGGGTTGCCTGCATCCGAGCCCGAGTCCCCTTCATGACCCGTCTGCTGTTCACCCTCGCGCTGTTCCTCATCAGCTGTTCGGCCGCTGCCGAAACCTGGCCCGCGCCGGAGTGGTCCGAGCGGCCGCTCCTTGAAAACGCTGCCGTAGCTGCCCTCGACGCCTACGCCTTCCCGCCCCGCGACGAGGTCGAACGTAAAGGCGTGCGCACGGATGCGCTGCTGATCATTCACGACGGCGAAGTGGTGTATGAACGCTATGGCGGCGTCACCCGAACCGACACCCCGCACCTGACCTGGTCCATCAGCAAAAGCATTTTGGCCAGCGTGCTGGGCGTCGCTTTTGCTGAAGGCCGCTTCAAACTTGAGGACCCCGTCGCCCGGTTCTACCCGCCGTTCAGCGTGCATCCCGACATCAAGCTTCAGGACCTGCTGCACTGGGCCTCAGGGCTGAACTGGCAGGAGGACTACGAATACGCGCCCCTCAACTCGTCGGTCGTCGCGATGCTTTACACCCGGGGGCGCGGCGACATGGCGCGGTACACCTCCGAGCACGGCGTCGCCAGTGCGCCGGGCACTTCATACCGGTATTCCAGCGGCGACAGCACCGTCCTCGCCGCTGCACTGAAAGGCATGGTCGGTGACGGCGCTTACGCGGATTACCCGTGGACTGCGTTGTTCGACCCGCTGGGCATCTCCAGCGCCACGTGGGAACGCGACGCCGCCGGCACCTTCGTCGGGTCGTCCTACGCGTACATGACGGCCCGCGACCTGGCGCGCATCGGCTTGCTGATGGAACGCGGCGGGCGCTGGCAAGACCGCCAGTTGCTGCCCAAGGCCTGGGTTGATTTCAACCTGACGCCGTTCAAATCCCTGACCCCGACCCCGCCCGATGAAGCCCCCGGCGGTCACTGGTGGCTGAACAAAACCGCCGATGGCAAGCCCGGCCCGTGGCCCGACGCACCGGCGGACACCTTTGCCGCCCTCGGCCACTGGGGCCAGGCGCTGTACGTAATCCCCAGCGCGAAGCTGGTGATCGTTCGCTACGCCGACGATCGCGACGGCAGCTACGACCACAATCAACTGCTCAAGCTGGCGCTGAGCGCTGTGGCCGGGGAGGGTGGCAAATGATCGCTCGCAACGCATTCATCCGACGCCGCCCGTTCAGCAGTCTCGCCCTACTGGTGCTGCTGATCATCGCCGGCCTGATCTGGAACTGGCGGGTTCAGCTGCAGGTATTTCCCAGCATCATCAGCGCCTATACCGCCAAGGAATATTGCTCGTGCCGCTTCGTCATGAACAACCCGGCGGACTATTGCCACAGCTACGTCAAACAGTGGCTGCCCAGCACGATCAACGAGGATGCCCTGAACAAGCGCATCACCGCGACAGGGCTGAGCCGCGAAAGCGAAGCGCGCTGGGAAGGCCAGCGCCAGGGCTGCCGGCTGTCATCGCCGGTGCCGTAGAACGTTGAAGTTTGCCTGCGGTCAGACAGGCGGATAGGGTTGCGTATCGCACCCTCTGGAGTCTGCATGTCCATTCGCATTCCATCCTCGCTTGTCCGCCCGGCAAGCGCTGCTCAAACCTGCCTGCTGACCGCCACGGCGAGCCGCCCATGAGGGGCGCGATTTTTCCGTGGCGCGAAGACAACCAGTTCAACCTGCTGATCGACGGCCCTGCGTTTTTTCCGCGCATGATCGCCGCGATCGAAGGTGCGCAGCAGCAGATCGAGCTCGAACTGTATCTGGTCGAAGCCGGCGCCTGTGCCGAAGCGATCGTGCAGGCGCTGGTGGGTGCGGCGAGTCGCGGGGTCATCGTGCGCTGCCTGTTCGATGATTTCGGCTCAGCGGCTTTCACGATCAGCTTGCGCAAGCGCCTGACCGATTCGGGCGTGATCCTGCGTTTCTATAACCGGGTGCATTGGCGACGCGGCCTGCGCAACCTTTACCGCGACCACCGCAAACTGCTGTTGGTGGACAAAGAGCTGGCGGTGGTGGGCGGGACGGGGGTCACCGATGAATTCTGGCGCCCGGACCTGAACAGCAGCGAGTGGCATGAGGTGATGGTCGAGATTCGCGGCCCGCTGGTGATTGACTGGCAAGCGCTGTTCGATCGCCAGTTCCACGCTAACCCTCGGCGGCGGGCGTGGCGGCCAGCGGAAAACTTTGGTCTGCCGCGCTTGCCCAAGGCGCCCGTCGGTGGGCATGGGCTGGGGCGCGTGGCGTATGCCGATTCCCGTCAGCATCGGGATATCGTGCAGTCCCTGGTGCGCGCGCTGAACACCAGCAAGACGCGCATCTGGCTGGCGACGCCGTATTTTCTGCCGACCTGGAAAGTCCGCCGCGCGTTGCGTCGTGCGGCCTCTCGGGGCGTCGACGTGCGCTTGTTGCTGACCGGGCCGCGCACCGATCACCCCTCGGTTCGTTACGCCGGCCACCGTTATTACCCGCGCTTGCTCAAGGCCGGGGTGAAAATTTTCGAATACCAGCCGTGCTTCCTGCACCTGAAGATGGTGCTGATCGACGACTGGGTCAGCGTAGGCTCCTGCAACTTCGATCACTGGAACCTGCGCTTCAACCTGGAAGCCAACCTCGAAGCGATCGACCCCGCGCTGACTCACGCCGTGGCCACGAGCTTCACCAAGGATTTCGCCGTGAGCAGCGAAATCACCCTGGACGGCTGGAAATCCAGACCGCTGTGGCGACGGGTTCAGGAGCGTGTCTGGGGATGGCTGGATCGGCTGGTGGTGAATGTGCTGGATCGGCGGGGGTAAACGCTCCACACAACCCATCGTCCACAAAAAAGCCCGACTCACAGGTCGGGCTTTTTCGTTTTAGCGATCGAAATGCTTACTGCACCTCTACCGCCAGGCTCTCACTGATCTTCTTCTGCCAGATGGCGGGACCCGTGATGTGAACCGACTCGCCCTTGCTGTCGACAGCAACCGTCACCGGCATGTCCTTGACCTCGAACTCGTAGATCGCTTCCATGCCCAGTTCCGGGAAGGCCAGCACTTGCGACTTCTTGATCGCCTGAGCGACCAGATACGCGGCGCCGCCAACGGCCATCAGGTAAACCGCTTTATTGTCCTTGATCGCTTCGATGGCGGTCGGGCCGCGCTCGGATTTGCCGATCATGCCCAACAGGCCGGTCTGCTCAAGGATCTGGCGGGTGAACTTGTCCATCCGCGTCGCCGTGGTCGGACCGGCAGGGCCCACCACTTCGTCACCCACTGGATCAACCGGGCCGACGTAATAGATGAAGCGACCCTTCAGGTCCACCGGCAGGGTTTCGCCCTTGTTCAGCATCTCGACCATGCGCTTGTGCGCCGCGTCTCGGCCGGTGAGCATTTTGCCGTTGAGCAGGACTGTTTCGCCCGGCTTCCAGCTCTGCACGTCTTCCGGCGTCAGCGTGTCGAGGTTGACGCGGCGGGCCGACGGGCCGGCTTCCCAGACGATCTCCGGGTAAGCGTCCAGCGGCGGCGCTTCCAGCGAAGCCGGACCGGAGCCGTCGAGCACAAAGTGGGCATGACGGGTGGCGGCGCAGTTGGGGATCATGCACACCGGCAGGGACGCGGCGTGGGTCGGGTAATCCATGATCTTGACGTCGAGCACGGTGGTCAGACCGCCGAGGCCCTGGGCGCCGATGCCCAGTTGGTTGACCTTCTCGAACAGCTCCAGACGCATTTCTTCCAGACGGTGCGACGGGCCGCGTGCCTTGAGCTCGTGGATGTCGATGGATTCCATCAGGACTTCCTTGGCCATCACCGCAGCTTTTTCGGCCGTACCGCCGATGCCGATGCCGAGCATGCCCGGCGGGCACCAGCCAGCGCCCATGGTCGGCACGGTTTTCAGCACCCAGTCGACGATGGAGTCGGACGGGTTGAGCATCGCCATCTTCGATTTGTTTTCCGAACCGCCGCCCTTGGCCGCCACGTCCACTTCCACGGTGTTGCCCGGGACGATGGAGTAGTGGATGACCGCAGGTGTGTTGTCCTTGGTGTTCTTGCGGGCGCCGGCCGGATCGGCGAGGATCGAGGCGCGCAGGACGTTTTCCGGCAGGTTGTAGGCGCGACGCACACCTTCGTTGATCATGTCGTCCAGGCCCATGGTGGCGCCATCCCAGCGCACGTCCATGCCGACACGGACGAACACGGTGACGATGCCGGTGTCCTGGCAGATCGGCCGATGACCGGTGGCGCACATGCGCGAATTGATCAGAATCTGGGCCATGGAATCCCGTGCGGCAGGGGATTCCTCACGCAGGTAGGCCTCGTGCATGGCCTGGATGAAGTCAACGGGGTGGTAATAAGAAATGAACTGCAAGGCGTCAGCGACACTCTGGATCAGGTCGTCTTGCTTGATCACGGTCATTGGGCGCGCTCCTCTGATTTGGCGGGAACATTCTAATTGCGGGTGGCGACGGGACCGCTTGGGCCGGACGAAAGCATCTTGATCAGGCGTCAGACAGCCGGGCAACACCTCGGCGTGGTCAGGGTAAAAAAGGCGCGGCAGTATAACCCGAGGTCGATTAAGGTACATCCGCCAAAGGCCAAACCGTCGTCGAAAACGCCGTACGGCACCCGCACTGAATCATGCATGAAACAGATTGCTACGGCTGTCCGGAAAGACAGGGATTTGAATAGTCATTTTTTTACGCAAGCACTACAGTGGCAAGCTGCCTGCATTACCGCGCACGGCGCAGGAAGGTTTTGATCTGGTGCCTGAAAAGTGTCACAGGTCATCTTGCCGGTACGGGACGGACCCTTAATACCCATGATGAGTCAACGAGTGACTGCCCAAACTATCCAGCGTTTGCTGCTGAAACGTTTCGCGCTCGCTACCGGCACCTATGTGCTGGGGCTGATGCTCGTATGGATGGCGTATTTTACCGGCTACTATCAAGCCACCTTCTTCGGGATCTGGTGCACCAGTGTGCTGGTGCTTTTCTGTCAGGCCGCCTTGAGCCTGGTGTTTTTCGGTGGCTACAACCGACGCTTCAAAGACCCCAGCCTGACCGAGTTTCAGGTGCTCCTTGGGCTGGCCTGGCAGACGTTTCTCATCAGCCATATGGAAGCCTCCCGCGGCACCTTTCTGATCATTTACGTGCTGGTGCTGATGTTCGGATTGTTTCACCTGCGGCCCAGTATTTTCGCCCGCTGCGCCCTGTTTGCCTTGCTGGGATTCGCCGGGATCAACCTGTGGGACGCCAGTCGCGGGCGCCTGGTCGATCCAGGGCTGGCGGCGATTCAGACCTGCGCGTTGTTCATCGTTTTTTCCTGGCTGTGCCTGTTCGCGCGCTTCGTGCAGAACTCACGCAACCGCATGCATCAGCGCCGCATCACCTTGCAGGCGCATCAGGAAACCCTGCGCGGCATGATGCTGCAGCTCGAAGAACTGGCGTCCACCGACGAGCTGACCAACCTCTGTAACCGCCGTCACTTCCTGCGTATCGCCACCCGCGAACTCGAACACATGGACGGCAATTACACCGCCGGACTGGCGCTCATCGACCTCGATCACTTCAAGCGGGTCAACGATATCCATGGCCACGCCGCGGGTGACCGGGTGCTGCAGATGTTCGGCAAAACTGCGGCCCAGTGCCTGCGCTCCGATGACATTCTCGCGCGCTATGGCGGTGAAGAATTCGTCTTGCTGATCCCGCGCTGCACCCGTGCGCAACTGGTCGACTGCTGTGAGCGCATCCGGCTCGCCTTCACCCACGTCACGCTGCCCGAGTTCCCGGAGCTGGACCTGAGCCTGTCGATCGGCATGACGGTTATCGAGCGCGGAGATCACATGGACCGTGCACTGCAGCGGGCCGACCAGTCGCTGTATCGCGCCAAGCACCAGGGCCGCAACCGCTGCCACGGCGCCTGGGATTACGCCGATGCCTGAATTGCGAGTGGGCGGCCGGCAATGGTCGGTGGCGCCTGCGGCCAATTTGCTGGATGCCCTGAACGACGCCGGATTGTCCGTCCCCTACAGCTGCCGCGCCGGCAGTTGCCACGCGTGCATGGTCCGTTGCGTCAGTGGTGATCCGGCGGATGCCGCGCCCGATGCGCTGGATGCCGACAAGCGCGCCCAGGGCTGGCGGCTGTCGTGCCAGTGCCGGGTGACGAGCGACCTGACCGTTGAAATCTTCGACCCCTTGCGCGATGGCTTGCCGTCGACAGTCGTGGGTGCTGACTGGCTGAGTCCGTCGGTGTTGCGCCTGCGACTGAACCCCGAACGCCCGTTGCGCTACCGCGTCGGCCAGCATCTGGTGCTGTGGACTGCTAGCGGCGTGGCGCGCCCGTATTCGTTGGCGAGCGTGCCGGGGGACGAGCCCTTTCTGGAATTTCACATCGATTGCCAGCGTCCGGGCGCTTTCGCTGATGTCGCCCGCACGCTACAACCGGGCGATCCGATCCGCCTCGGCGAACTCCAGGGCGGTGCGCTGCGCTACGAGCCCGACTGGCAGGACCGGCCGTTGTTGCTGCTGGCCGCAGGCACCGGATTGGCGCCGCTATGGGGTGTGCTGCGCGAGGCGTTGCGGCAGGGCCATCAGGGTGAGATTCGCCTGATACATCTGGCGCGCGAGCCTCAAGAGCATTATCTGGCGGAGGCTCTCGGCGAGCTGGCGATCCAGCATCCGAACCTGCACGTGGAGTCGATCGAGCTGACGGACTTCTCGGCCGTGCTGAGTGGGTTGCGCGTGACGTCTCGTCAGACCATTGCGCTGGTCTGCGGGTCGCCTGCCAGCGTCGAGGCGTTCTCGAAGCGGTTGTTCATTGCCGGGTTGCCCCGTGGTCAGTTACTGGCGGACGTATTTGTGGAGAAGGGCTGACAGTCCATGGGTTCAAAGACATAAAAAAGCCCCGCACTCTCACGAGGCGGGGCTTTTTAGTGTGGCGGTGTCGCTTAAACCATTGGGTCGCCGACGTGCAGGATCTTCATGCCGTTGGTGCCGCCGATGGTGTGGTAGCTGTCGCCCTTGGTCAGGATGACCCAGTCGCCTTGCTCGACCAGACCGCGCTTGACCAGTTCGTCCACAGCCGACTGGCTGACCTGACCGGCCGGCAGTGCCGCCGGGTCGAACGGAATGGTGTAAACGCCACGGAACATCGCCGCGCGCGCCTGGGTGCCGCGGTGCGGGGAGAACGCGTAGATCGGCACCGAGGAGCGAATGCGCGACATGATCAGCGGGGTATAGCCGCTTTCGGTCAACGCGATGATCGCTTTCACGCCAGGGAAGTGGTTGGCGGTGTACATGGCGGCCAGTGCGATGCTCTCGTCACAACGGGTGAACGAGTGACCGACGCGGTGGCTGGAGGTCTTGCCGGTCGGATGACGCTCGGCGCCGACGCAAATACGCGCCATTGCCTCCACGGCTTCGACCGGATAGGAACCGGCGGCACTTTCAGCGGACAGCATCACGGCGTCGGTGTAGTCGAGCACGGCGTTGGCCACGTCGGACACTTCAGCACGGGTTGGCATCGGGCTGGAAATCATCGATTCCATCATCTGCGTGGCAACGATCACCGCCTTGTTGTGGCGACGTGCGTGCAGGATGATTTTCTTCTGGACGCCCACAAGCTCCGCGTCGCCGATTTCCACGCCCAGGTCGCCACGGGCAACCATGACCGCGTCACTGGCGCGGATCAGCGCATCGAGGGTTTCGTCGTCGGCAACGGCTTCGGCGCGTTCGATCTTCGCCACCAGCCAGGCCGTGCCGCCTGATTCGTCACGCAGCTTGCGTGCGTATTCCATGTCGGCCGCATCCCGCGGGAACGAAACGGCCAGGTAATCCAGGTCCATTTCGGCAGCGAGCTTGATGTCCTGCTTGTCTTTCTCGGTCAGCGCCGGAGCCGTGAGACCGCCGCCGCGACGGTTGATGCCTTTGTGATCCGACAGCGGGCCGCCGATGGTCACGGTGCAATGCAGTGCGTCGGCGGTTTGCGTGTCAACGCGCATGACCACGCGTCCATCGTCCAGCAGCAGCTCGTCGCCGACGCCGCAGTCCTTGACCAGATCGGGGTAATCGATACCGACGATGTCCTGGTTGCCGTCGGTCAGAGGATGGCTGGTGGAGAAGATGAACTTGTCACCTACCTTCAGCTCGATCTTCTTGTTGACGAATTTGGCGATGCGGATTTTCGGGCCTTGAAGGTCACCCAGCAACGCGACGAACCGGCCGTTCTTGGCGGCGATGTCGCGGATCAGCTTCGCGCGAGCCTTGTGCTCGTCGGGCGTGCCGTGGGAGAAGTTCAGGCGGGCGACGTCCAGGCCAGCGAGAATCAGCTTCTCGATGACTTCTGGCGAATTACTGGCAGGGCCCAGTGTGGCTACGATTTTGGTGCGGCGAACGGTCATGCACAAACTCCTTAAATGAAGCGCAGCGAGAGGCTACTACTGTATTGCTCTGTAGTCATTGTTCCTTTGCACTACCTGCCCCCCGGATCGCTGGGCAATCGGCAGGTCGGCGGCCGTCAAATCGACCTTGAAGAAATCCCGGAATACGCCGATACAAGGGCTGAGCACAGGAGACTCTCATGCGAATCGTGATGATATTAGTGGCGCTGCTTGCCTTGGGTGGCTGCACCCGCTGGGCAATGAACAGCCATTTGAACAACGCCAACCGCGCCTACGCACAGGGCGACTGTGACGCGGTGATGTACAACCTGTCGAAAGTCGATCGCGAGAGCCGTTCGCGTCGCTATGTCCAGCCCGAAGTGTCGATGTTGCGTGGCCAGTGCCTGGAACGCCAGAAGTTCTACATGGATGCCGTGCAGACCTACCAGTACATCATCACCCAGTTCCCGGAAAGCGAGTACGCGTTCCGCGCCAAGGCCCGTCTGGACACCCTGCACCAGCTGGGGCATGACAACCTTGCGCCGCCTGCCACAACGCGTGCTGCTTCACGCTAGTTACACCCGACTGGATATACGGTCGCGTTTTCGGGTGGATATCGGGGAAACCTGAGCTAGGCTGCGATGAGTAGGGACCTAAGTGTTTTGACGAAGGCGGCAGCGCCACTGATCCGAAAGCAGGGTGATAAGCGGGGTTATCGCTGATCGGCCGCTCGGATCAGTGACTTTTGCCAGTGCCGAATGAGTCAGATGTCGTCATCGGTTTTTCAACTGATGGATTCTGGCATCACGGGTCTGGCAGTTCCGTGCAACCGAATCCCAAAGCACTAGCGCGGCCATGCTCAATGGTCATCTCAGGGCGAGTGTCCGAATGCTTAATGAAAGACGAATCGAACGTCACCAACTGCCTTACTACCTGCAAGTGTTCAACCGGTATACCGATAAACCGTTGGGTTGCCTGGGTAACGTGTCTGAGCAAGGCCTGATGCTGATCAGCGATCTGCCCATTCTGGTGGGGGCTGATTTTCAGCTGCGCCTGAAGGTGCCCGACGGCAAGAACGGCCTGTACAACATCGATATCGACGCCAGCTGCCTGTGGTGTCATGAAGACGAGACCCCACGCGTGTTCGATTCCGGCTTCCGCCTGCAAGCGGCGCCGGCGGAATACTTTGTCCTCATTCAGGCCTTGCAGCACTACTTCAGTTTCTATCCGCTGGAGGCTTCCGCCTGAAGGCAGGTGTCCTACAAAGCCCCGGCCTTTTTCCAGCTCATGTATCGGCTGACCAACTCCGGCCCCAACTCACTGGGGCGCACATCCAGCACCGGGATGCCATGGGCGACCAAACGCTCATGCAGCCCGCTGCGTGCGTTGAGCAGATCGACCGTCCCGCAGTAGTCCACGGCCTCTTGCCAGGTCTGCACCGGCGCTTGACGCAGATCGTCGAGCACAGCCTCGCGCAAACTGGCGATCAGCACGCGATGATGTCGACTCAGCTGTTTGACCGCTTCCAGTAGCTGCTCGTCATCCTCGTCCCGCAAGTTGGTGATCAACACCACCAACGCCCGGCGTTTCTGCCGCGCGAGGATATTTCGCATTGCTACCGCGTAATCGGCGGGGCGCTGGGTCGCGTTGACGTTGTAGAGGTGATTCAACAGCACGTTCAGCTGGCCGGCGCCTTTGACGGGGGGCAGGTGCCGGTCCTGTTCGCCCGCGAAGGTTGAAAGACCGACCGCGTCGCCCTGACGCAACGCCACGTAGCTCAGCAGCAGGCAGGCGTTCAGCCCATGGTCGAAGTGCGTCAGCTCCCCGTCCTGGCTGCGCATGCGTCTGCCGCAGTCGAGCATGAACAGGATTTGCTGATCGCGCTCATCCTGATATTCCCGCGCAATGGGCGCGCGATGCCGGGCCGTGGCCTTCCAGTCGATCTGACGCAGGCTGTCGCCTTCACGAAATTCGCGCAGCTGATGAAATTCCCGGCCCAGCCCCCGGCGCGGCTGTTGGCGGATGCCGATCTGCCTGAGCCAGTTCTCGACGCCCAGCAATTGCCCGTTGTGCAAACGGGCGAAATCCGGGTACACCCGGACAGCGTCATGGGTGGGCACATAACGTCGGGATGACCACAGGCGCAGCGGGCTGCGGATAAGGATCTCGGTCCGTTCGAAGGTGAAATCCCCGCGACTGGCCGGGCGCAGCCGATAGGTCAGCTGGGCGGTGCGCTGTGAACGCAGCACGACGTCCTGGGGCAGATTCTCGGTGTCGTAGCGGGCATCCGGCTCCGAAGGCCCATGATCAAAAAGGGTTAAGGAAAGCGCGCGAGGTGAATCGTGTTCCAGCTCGACCCGCACCTCGCTCCAGCGTCCCATCCCCAGGCTGCCGGCCAAGTGCCGCTTGGCTCGAGGGGAGGGCAGACGCCACAGCCACGCGGCATCCAATGCAGCGACGGCAGCCATCACCCCCAGCAGGGTCCAGAAAAAGCCGTCCAGCCGGGCAATCGGGCCGCGCCCCAATGCCTGCAGAATGCCGAGCAGCAACGAGACGCCGAGGAGCACGGCCAGCCACCAGAGCATGCGTGTCGACGGCTTGAGCAGTTGCTTCATCGACGCGGCGCCGCCACCTGATCCAGCAATTGCTTGAGCACGTGATCCACTGACAAGCCTTCGATGTCCAGCTCCGGCGCTAGCCTCACTCGATGACGCAGCACCGCCAGCGCGCAGCCTTTGACGTCGTCAGGTACGACGAACTCGCCGCCACGCAACAGCGCCCGTGCGCGCGCTCCCCGAATCAGTGCGATGGACGCCCGCGGCCCTGCGCCGAGTGTCAGGCCCGCCCACGTGCGAGTGGCGCGAGCCAGCCGCACGGCGTAATCGAGGACCTGTTCATCCACCGGCAGATCGCCGGCGATGCGTTGCAGCGCCAGCACATCTTTTGCCTGCATCAAGGTGCGCAGGGGCTGGATATCGAGCATGTCGGAGCGCGTCGAACGGGTGACCTGGCGGACCATCTCCAGCTCCTGATCGGCCTGGGGATAATCCATGCGGACCTTGAGCATGAAGCGGTCGAGCTCGGCTTCGGGCAGCGGGTAAGTGCCTTCCTGCTCGATCGGGTTCTGCGTCGCCAGCACCATGAAGGGTTGCGGCACCGGCAGCGCGCGGCCTTCCAGTGTGACCTGACGTTCCTGCATCGCCTCTAGCAGCGCGGCCTGGGTCTTGGCTGGGGCGCGGTTGATCTCGTCCGCGAGCAGCAGATGGGTGAACAGCGGCCCTTTGCGCAGCTTGAACTGCTCGCTCTGCATGTCGTACACGGCATGGCCGGTCACGTCGCTGGGCATCAGATCAGGGGTGAACTGAATGCGCGCAAACTCGCCGCCGAAACACCGGGCCAGCGCCCGCACCAGCAGCGTCTTGCCCAGCCCCGGCACGCCTTCGAGCAACACATGACCGCCGCCAATCAGCGCGGTCAATACATCATCGATGACGGCGTCCTGGCCGATGACTGCTTTTTGCAACTCATGCCGCACCGCTTGGGCCAGATGAATCGCGCGCTGGCGCTGCTGCGCCGGATGGCTGGCCGAAGCGGTGGCCGGCTCGGTGTGTTTGTGGTCCACGGCTGCGGTTTCAGGGATGGGGAGGTGATTAGACGCGTGGCTTGGCTCGGTCGGTTGATCGCTCGCATGCCCGGGCGTTTTGCTAATGTTCAAGTCCGTTTTATCGTCCATAAATCGAGTGCTTACCTGATTTGACTTCGGGGATTTTGCCATTGCACCGCTGAACGAGCTGCCTGGCTCGCCGCATCATGCGAATATATCGAGCCTCAAAGGTCAGAGGCGGTGGTGCGTCGAGGTTTGACAGGAAAAAGCCGAATCCATATGTGTCCGATCTTGAGTGTATGTCGAGAACCCTGAGAGGACCCAGTCGGATCCTGTGACACAACACAGTCAAGATTGGTGGCCCCAGTTGGGCTAGAATCCCGACGAAGCTGCTTACCGAATGAAACTGAATGCCGGAGAACATCATGGCTGAGGTCGACGTGAAAAAACTGTCTGAAGAAGACATGCTGAACCTTGAGGACAAAATCCCTGTATTGGCTGCAAGCGCGACCCTCTCGGCATACTACCGGGCGCTGTCGTCGGGGCTGACTGTGTACCGCATCCAGGGCTCCAATATGGTTGAAGCCAAAGCTGACGGCTCGGTGCGGGTGATCGCCCCAGCCAAGCCTCGTACCAAGGTCCTGTTAGGCAAGGTGCACAAGGTTCGCCGGCTGAAAGCCAGTGCCTAGGGCGCGCTGCTGGGCGGGGCCTAATGGCAGCGGCAAATCCACGATGAAAGGCTTTGTTCCGGCGAACCTCATTGGTATCTACGTGAACGCCGATGACATCGAACACGATGTCAAAGCGACCGGCTTTCTGGACCTCTCCATCTACAAAATTCACACCACGCCCCAAATATTGCATTCATTTATCGACCAGCATTCGCTGCTCGTCAGATTCAACAGGCAGGTACAGGCGAAGTTGATCGGTCTGGATGGCGACCGCATTGATTTCACGCGCGTACCCATGGATTCCTATTTCGCCTCGGCAATTGCCGATTTTATTCGACATCAGTTACTGGAGCTTGGCGAAAATTTCACCTTTGAAACGGTGATGTCCAGCCCTGACAAAGTCGAGTTTCTGGAGCTGGCGCAGCGCAAGGGCTATCGCACATACCTCTATTACGTTTCCACCGACTCTGTGGACATCAATATTCAACGGGTAGCCAACCGGGTTGCGGAGGGTGGGCACAACGTACCCGAAGACAAAATCCGCAAGCGCTACAAGGGCTCCCTTGATTTACTTCCTGCCGCAGTCGAGGCGACCCATCGTGCTTACATTTTCGATAACTCGGAGGCCGAGGCTGTCTTGCTTGCAGAAGTCACCGACGGCACCGATTTCGAATTCCGGTTCGAGAACTTGCCCGATTGGTTCGTCGAGAACTATGTCGACAAAGTTCTGGGCGCAGCCGAAGACTGATTCGGTATTACCACTTGCCAGCGCAGCGATATGACGCTGCGGATTGTCCGCTTACGCATTCAAGGCATTCCTGAGGGTTTGCAGGTACGCAACCTGACGGGTGAACTCGCTGCTGGACAAGCGCTGCTCCGGCCGCGGACGCAACGCCTGGCCGATGTGGCTGGTGGACTGACGCGTCATGCGCGCCAGCGTTTGCCATTGTTCGGTGACGGCCAGGGTCTCGAAGCCCGGATGCCGTTGCCGGGCGCGACGCAGGATGTCTTGCTGCAAGGCGCGCAACGCGCCGTGCTCGCCTTCGCGGCGGAGCATGAAGTCGGCGCTTGCACGCAGGTGTTCGCTGAGCTGACGACGGCCGCGCGCAAGGATCGGCAACATCGGGCCATGGCGCATGCCTGCATGCCACAGCGTGGCAACGAGGCACAGTGCCAGGGCGAGCAGCGCCTGGGGGAAGTATTTCCAGAGCAGCCCGAACAGGTTGTCGTGTTCAGTGCGCAGCACCATCGTGACGGTGCTGTCCTGGCTCAGATACCAGAGCAGCCAGGCATTATCGTATTCGCCGATGGCCTGTGTTTTCCACAGGTCGGCGTCGGTGACAACCGTGATTAATCCAGAGCCGTACACCATTTGCAGCAGGTGCGTGGCGTCAGCGCTGTTGGCCCATGACTGCGCATGGTCCTCGGGGTCATCCAGATGGAAGGCCGGGTCGAAGCTCATGTAGGCCGGGTCGTTTTCGTTTTGCACGAACAGCCGGGTCAGCTCGGGCCACGGTGTTTCCGGGCCTTGAATGTCCGGCGTGCTCAACGGGATGACCGGCTTGAGTTGTTCGCGCTGCCGTTCGCGGTCCTGCTCTTGCAGGTCTTGGGTGAGGAATTGGTGAATCTGCAGTTGATCCAGCAACAGGTCGCCGCTGCTTCCCTTGGTCGGGTCCCACAGCTGTTCGGCAACAAAGAGAAGACGGCCGCCTGATCGGGTCCAGGCCAGCAAGCGCTTGACCTCGGACGGCGTCATCCTTTCGCGGAAATCCAGCAGCATGAGCGTTTGCGGCTGGTCGCGGATGTCAGGGAGAGCGGTAAGCGTTTCAGCGGTTTTCACCTGAATGTTTCGCTGACGCAGGAACGTCTGCGCGGCGAGGTAAGGGTTGGCCAGCGCTTCAGGCGAGGGTCCCTGGTCGACGGTTTCCTGATAACGCTCGAGCCGCTTCAGCGCGGGCACGCTGGCGATGACGAGGCTCACCAGCATCAACGCGGCGACCAGCCCGATGATCCAGCGCCGGCTCATGCGCCTGCTCCCGGCGCGAACAATTTCCGCCAGCCTGAACACAGCGTGTGTCGCGCCTGATCCGGCGGCACTTGGTGACCGTAGGCGAGGTTCTGCCAGTGGCGCGTCAGTTCATGGCTGAAGTCATCAAGGGATGGCTGCTTGAGCTCGGCAATGCGTGCCAGTATCTGGCCCTCGGTGTCGGCGCTTTTCAGCGGCAGTTGGTAATCGGTCAACAGGCGGCTCAGCAGTGCGCGATAAAGAAGGCTCAATGCCTCGCGCGGTGACTGTTGCCAGAGTCTTTCCGCTGCATCGGCGACATCCGTCGGCAGGGTTTCAGCGCGGACCTGCAGGCCAAAGAGTTGGTGAGGGATGTCTCGTGGAGCCGTCGCCTTGCGGGGGCTTTTGCCGACGAAGGTGGCGAACCAGGTCCGATAGCGCCAGATCACCCACGCGACCGTTAGGCCAAGCAGCGTCCACAGCAGCGCGCCGAATACCGCCGACAGGGTCTTGCCTACGTTGAGCGCGCCGACGACCAGTCGCGCCAGCCAGTTCGGTGTCTCGGCTGACTTGGCATCATGCTTGGCATCGTCAGCGGGCTGGGCGATGCGCCATCCGGACACCGGTTTGGGATTTTTGAACGGCGGTTGTTCAAGCACGGCATGGATGGCGTTCTGCGACGCCTGGCTGGTCAGCGGCTGATTGAGCAGGCGAGGTGAATCGGGTGGTGCAACGTCTTCGTCGGTCTGCGGGTTGTCCAGCGGCGGCAGCGGGCAGCTATTGCCCGACTCGCTGGGGATTTCGTCCGCCATTGACCGATCTGCCGTCCACTGGTTTGCCGCAGACTCTGCCATGACGGCGGACGGCAGCAACGTCAGCACAAGGATCCCGCCCAGCAACACCGCCAGTGCGCTGCCCAGAACACGCTGACGCAGCTTGCGGAAACCCAGCTCGATGTCCCACGCCTCCAGCGTGGTCCGGCGATTGAGGTACAGCGCAAATCCGCAGGACACATAAACCGGGCCCCATACGATCAGCACTAGGGCATAAAACCCGTTGGTCAAATGCTCCAGCCAGTTCCACTCACCCTCGATGTCCAGCAGGCTGCGCCATGACCAGTCCGCTTCGATCTGCGGGGGAATCATGGCGTAGAACAGCACCATCAGGCCGATCCAGAAGGTCATTTCGAGCGTACTGCCCAGCGCGGTCAGCAGACGCGCCGCCCGGGAATCCTTCTGGCCAAGCACGGTAATGCGCTGCGCCCGGGACAACCCGTCTAGTCCCTCCAGTTGCTGCACCGGCTGATAGAAACTGCGGCTGAGGCTCAGACGCCGCCAGGTCAGGCTCGCGAGCAACTGCGGCTTGAGTGCCGACGGAAAGCTTTTCAGCGCCTGCCTGAGTGACGGTGCCGGGCCGAACAGCGCTTGGGACAGAATCAGCAGCGGCAGCCGTTCGTAGGCTGGCTTGAGCCACCAGAACACGAGGACTGCCACTGACGGGTAATCCCACAGCAGCAGGGTCAGCAGCGCGAAGATCGGCAAGGTGACGATGGCCCAGCTTGTCATCAGCAAGGCGCGGTACCGTTGCGCCAGGAGAACGCCCAGGTCGAGGGCCTCCCACGGCGTGCGTGGGCGTATGACAACGCTGGCGTCAGTCAGGCGCATGGGGCGTGCGTCCGGCAAGGGTCAGGTAGGCGCCGACCAGCAACCACAAAGAAGCGCCCACCCCATATTTGGCTGCCGCGGGCGGCCAGCTCATCGACGACCAGTACGCTTCAATGAATGCCGCGATGAGGAGGAACAGCATGACCCCGCCAATCAGTCGCACGCTGATCCGTGCAGCGCGGCGCAGTGCCT
This sequence comes from Pseudomonas sp. GW821-FHT02H06, assembly GCF_059421525.1. Classification (NCBI taxonomy): domain Bacteria; kingdom Pseudomonadati; phylum Pseudomonadota; class Gammaproteobacteria; order Pseudomonadales; family Pseudomonadaceae; genus Pseudomonas; species Pseudomonas sp. GW821-FHT02H06. The sequence continues at coordinate 630,628 of NZ_JBWKVD010000001.1, read as the reverse complement.
CGCCTCGGCGCAGTCGGCCGGGAGCGACCAGTGCCCATCCGAGTTTCAGCCCCGCCGCACCCGCCAGCATGATGCCGGTCAGTTCGAAGGCGCTGTGTCCAACCACGAACGGCCAGAAGGTTGTGCCCATGCCCGCGTCGGTGAGATGGCCCGCGACCGCGCCAATCATCAGTCCGTTGAAAAACAGAAAAAACAGACTGCCGACGCCTAACAGCAGGCCACTGGCAAAGGTCTGGAAAGCAATGCCGACGTTGTGCATCACGTAGTAACCGAACATCAGCCAGTCAGTGCTCGACGCGCGTTCGGCCGTTTGCCCGATACGCCGTGCGGCGGGCTCGTACATGGCGTGCATTCCGGCGACATCGGCGGGGCTGACGACGCTGTAGACCAGATCCGGATAGCCGTAGACCAGCAGCGCCATGAGCGTCAGGCTGCCAAAAAACAGCAGGCCGGCGAGGGCGACCCATCGCCATTCGGCACGCACCAGACGTGGGAAGTCCGCCAGCACAAAGCTCAGCAACTGCGCACTGAACTGGCTTCGGTGGCGATACAACTGCTGGTGCCCACGCATCGCAAGCTGCTGCAGTTGCTCGACCAGATGACTGGCGTAGCCACGGTCGATTGCCAGCGCAAGCTGTTGGCAGATCTGACGGTATTCGCGGCTGAAGCCGGCACCGGACCCGCTTTTGCGGCGACTCGCTTCCAGCGCCTCAAGGCGTGTTGCAAAACGCTGCCAGTCTTCTGCATGGCGTTGTTCGAACAGGCTTTGCTTCATGACGAGCCGGCCAGGCTGTGGGCAATGCCATTCAATTGCTGGACCGGGTAGTGAGGATCTCGCGAGCTGGACAACTGCAAAGGCTGCGTGACGATGGCAGCAAGCTCTTGAGCCCTCGCCGAAGAAAGTGTGCCTTGCCGCTCGGCAAAGGCTTGTATGGCGCGCTGTTCCTCCAGCAAGAGGGGCAGCGGCGGAATCCTCGCGGTGGCTTCAGCCAGTGGCGGCCGTTGCGGGGGCACGTCCCGATAGATGACCAGCGTGCCCGCCGCCAGATCCCCAAGGCGTTTGAACAGCGGGTGCTGCAAACAGGTAAACGCGCCGACGCAATAGCCGAAGGGCAGCATGTCGACGAAGCGCAGCAGGTTGCGCAGCACTGAAGCCGACCAGCCAATCGGGGTGCCGTCATCGTGAATGACCCGCAGCCCCATGATCTGTTTGCCCGGAGTGCGCCCTTGATGCAGCACTTCGAAGAGCACCATATAGCCCCAGGTCCCGATAAACAGCGCGAGCATGAACAGCCCGGTGCCGAAGTCGCCCAGTGTTCCCAGCACGAAAAACAGCGCACCCAGTAGCGCGCCGCGAATCATCAGATCAATGCCGAAAGCAATTGACCGGGACAGCAACCCGGCAGGTCGCAGGATGAGGTCTATGCCCTCGGGCGTTTCCATGCGAACACGAGTGTCCAGCAGGGCAAGCGGTGCAGTAAATCCTGGCTCTGCATGGGAAAGGGACATAGAGGAAGGTACGCCGGTGGAAGAGGTTTGATGCTAGCCACGCCGGAGTGGCTAAGCAACAGGATGATTCTGGACAATGTGTGGGAAAGAGCCTGTTACAACTTGCTGGCCTTCGACAGCCGCCACTTTCGCACAAACTGTGTCGCCGTATCTCGGGCCTCGGGGTGTATTCGCTGGCGTCAGGCGCGGAGGGGCATCTGTTAAACTCGCCCGGTCTTTTGTTCAGGATCAGCCCGTGACTTCCAGCATCTTCTGGTACGACTACGAAACCACCGGGATCAATCCACGCAACGACCGGCCGCTGCAAGTGGCGGGCATTCGTACGGACGATCAGCTCAACGAGATCGGCGAGCCGATCAACCTGTATTGCCAGCCCAGCGATGACATCCTCCCCCATCCGGCGGCATGCCTGGTGACAGGCATCACGCCTGACCGGCTCGCGGAAAAAGGCTTGTGTGAAGCAGACTTCATGACCCGACTGCACGCGGAGATGTCTCTGCCCGGCACCTGCAGCGCGGGTTACAACACGTTGCGTTTTGACGATGAGATGACCCGCTACAGTCTTTATCGCAACTTTTTCGATCCCTACGCACGCGAATGGCAGGGCGGCAACAGCCGCTGGGATTTGATTGATGTGGTGCGCACGGCTTATGCGCTGCGTCCGGAGGGCATTGTCTGGCCGCAAGAAGAGGGCCGGGTCACGCTGAAACTTGAGCGGCTGACGGCGGCCAACGGGATCGATCATGGTCATGCCCATGACGCGCTCTCCGATGTCCGCGCAACCATCGCGCTGGCGCGTCTGGTCCGCGATAAGCAACCCAAACTTTACGATTATCTTTTTGGCTTGCGCTTCAAGCACAAGGTCCAGGATCAGATTCGATTGATGCAGCCACTTGTGCATATATCGGGTCGTTTTTCCGCAGCGCGAAGTTATGTGAGCGTCGTACTTCCGCTGGCTTGGCATCCGGTGAACCGAAATGCATTGATTGTCTGTGACCTGTTCCATGACCACAGCCCGTTGCTGGACGAAGACGGCGAGACCTTGCGTCAGCGTCTATATACTCGCCGCGAAGATCTGCTCGAAGGCCAGTTACCGGTTCCGCTGAAATTGCTGCATGTTAATAAATGCCCGGTCATTGCCCCGCTGAGCGTGCTTCGCGAGGAGGACCGTCAGCGTCTGCAACTGGACATGAGTGTTTATAAAACGCGCGTGGCCGCCTTGAATGAAGGGCAGACGATCTGGCAGGACAAGTTGAAAAGCGTCTATGCCAACGACAACTTCGCTGTCAGTGAGGATCCGGAACAGCAGTTGTACGACGGCTTTATCAATGATCGGGATCGTCGTCTCTGCGAGCAGGTGCGCATTGCCGAGCCCCAGCAACTGGCTACCGATGGCTGGCCGTTCGATGATCCCCGATTGCCTGAATTGTTATTCCGCTACCGCGCCCGCAACTTTGCCGAAACCCTGAGCGTTGCAGAGCAACAGCGCTGGTTGGCGTTTTGTCAGTTGCGCCTGAGCGATCCTCAGGCCGGCGCCCCCAATACGCTCAAGGCGTTCAGCCGTGCGCTGGTCGAACTCTCGCTGAAGGCCACGCCCGAGCAACTCAAAGTGCTCGCCCAGTGGCAGGAATACTCTCTGGTGTTGAAACAGCGTCTGGGACTATAAGCGCATAGGGGTAAATGGCAGGCAATAAAAAACGCCAGCATGGCTGGCGTCTTTTTGAGTCGAACATCTCTGCGCGACGGCTGACTCTAAAACCGGCAATTAGCCCAGCAGAGTTGCCCAGCCTTCAACCTCGTCGCCGCCCCACTTGGCTTTCCACTCTTTCAGCGTCTTGTGGTTGCCGCCTTTGGTTTCGATGATTTCACCGTTGTGCGGGTTTTTGTATTGCTTGACCTTGCGAGCGCGTTTGGTGCCGACCGGCTTTACAACAGCGCCGCGTGGAGCCTTCATTTTGGAGTCTGGATCCAGCAGCGCGATGATGTCGCGCAGGGATTTCTGATATTCGCCCATCAACGTGCGCAGTTTGCCTTCGAACTCAAGTTCTTTCTGCAGTTTGTCGTCTTGTTGCAGATTTTGCAGGCGGGCTTGCAGTTCTTTGATGGCTTCTTCTGTTGCGCGGTATTCGTTGATCAGTGACATGGGGGATACCTATGTTGTGATGGGCATGATGCGATGGGCGCATAATAATCAGAGTGTTTACGCAAGTAAACATTTAAGAAAAGTTTTATCCGTAGCATTTTGAAATAGCCGCAGACATACCCTCGATTTAGATACACATGTAGCGTTATAGAACGCCAATGACCTTGCTGTTTTCAGCGAAGTGTCTGGCGTCGAATTTCCGTCGCCGATGAACCGGTACGGCACTAATGCATTTATCCCCGAAGGGTGCGCTTTTTTGCCGCCTGAAATCAGCGGCATACGGGTACTGCACAGTCGTCAGGTAATCGCTAGAATGGCGGCCTTTGCGAAGTTCTGGAGTTTTTCACATGCGCACTTTTCGTCTGGTGATTGCTTGCCCGGACCGTGTCGGTATCGTTGCCAAGGTCAGTAACTTTCTGGCCTCGTACAACGGCTGGATTACCGAAGCGAGCCATCACTCTGACAATCTCAGCGGCTGGTTTTTCATGCGTCATGAAATGCGTGCCGATACCCTGCCTTTCGACCTCGAAGGTTTCCGTGCAGCTTTTGCGCCCATCGCCGAAGAGTTTTCGATGGACTGGCGCATTACCGACTCCGCGCAGAAAAAGCGCGTCGTGCTCATGGCAAGCCGGGAGTCCCATTGTCTGGCCGATCTGTTGCACCGCTGGCACAGCGACGAACTGGACTGTGAAATCGCCTGCGTGATTTCCAACCACCAGGACCTGCGCAGTATGGTCGAGTGGCACAACATTCCTTATTACCACGTGCCGGTTGATCCGAAAGACAAAGAGCCGGCGTTCGCCGAAGTCTCGCGTCTGGTCAAACACCACGAAGCCGACGTTGTTGTGCTGGCGCGTTACATGCAGATCCTGCCGCCGCAACTGTGCCGGGAATACGCGCATCAGGTCATCAACATTCACCACAGCTTCCTGCCTTCGTTTGTCGGCGCCAAGCCGTATCACCAGGCGTCGCTGCGTGGCGTGAAACTGATCGGCGCTACTTGCCACTACGTCACCGAAGAACTGGACGCCGGTCCGATCATCGAGCAGGACGTGGTGCGCGTCAGCCATCGCGACAGCATCGAAAACATGGTGCGTTTCGGTCGCGACGTGGAGAAGATGGTGCTCGCTCGCGGCCTGCGCGCACACCTTGAAGACCGCGTGCTGGTGCATGACAACAAGACAGTGGTATTTGATTAAGCAGTGATTAAGCAGTGATTAAGCGGTTTGGGTGAGCCGCTTAAGTTCAGCGGCTTACTGCAACTCGATTGTTTGCGAACAGTGCAGCTTCTCCGGCACGACAGGCGGAATCACCATGACCGACCCCCTCGACAAAGCCACATCCAAAGCCCCGCCGACCCTTGGCGAAGGATGCCTGAGCCGTTACGACGTCGACGCACTGTCGCCGGAAGACGGCACGGACTTCGAGGGGGCGGAAGCGTTATGGAAAGAACTGACGTCTGCCAGACAGGAAAACGAATCAGACCGTCTTGATCCGCAGTAACTTGTTCAAAAGGGGGCGCCCGACCATCAACAGAAACACCGGCCCGCCCGCGATCAGATAGAAGTAATAGGTGACGATCCGCCAGATGAGGATCGCGGCCGCTGCCGTCGACTTGCCCACCATCGGCGCCAACAAGGCCGCCGACGTCAACTCCGCCGCTCCCGCACCGCCCGGCGACAGGCTGAACTGCCCGGCGCTCAGCGACAGCATCTGCACCAGAAACGTCCACGCCCAGTCGATATTCACGCCCAACCCTTGCAGCGCCAGGTACAGCACGCTGTAACGCAGACTCCAGTGCACGCAGGTCAGCGCAAACACCTGCAGCAGAATGCGGTGGGGCATTTTCCAGGTCTCAGCCAGCGCGTCGCGGAAATGCAGCAGCTTGCGCGCCCAGCGAATGCGCGTGGTGTTCTTGCGCTTCAGCCGCTTGAGCACCCGACCGTTGAACAGAATGATGCGTCTGTGATACCGCGCGAAACCGGCACAGGCACAAAGTCCGGCGCCGATTAGCAGGGCGCTGGCAATGAGCATCCATTCAAGGTTTTCGCTGAGCTGGTGGAACACCGCGTAGATCAGGATGCCGATCAGCGCGAGGAGAAAAAACACCAGATCCATCAGTTGGTCAGTGGCAAAGGCCGCTGTGCTTTTCGCCGGACCAATACCACTGCGCGAGAGCAGTGCGACCAGCGTCAAGGGCGCGCCGCTGCCCCCGGGCGTGGCGCAGTAGGCAAATTCCGTGGCCATCACCACAGCGAGACTTTTGCGCATGCCGATGCCGCTGGCGGCGTCGCCGAGCAACAGGCGCAGGCGCATCGTGTTCATGCACCAGCCCACCAACACCATGACGAACATGCCGATCAAGAGCGTCACCGGGAAGTTGCGCAGGCGGTGAAACATGTCTGCGCCGCCCATGAAGAACGGAATCAGCAGGGCGAGTATCAGTGCTGCTGCGAGCCAGCCAAGTCGCCTCACGCCGCAGACCTGGCGGCATTCAGGCCCTGTAACCAGGCAAATTTGCTCATCGGCGTACGGCCGTCGTTCAACAAGCGCTCAAGGGCTTGCAGCCAGTAACGACGGGAAAAGTCGTGGCGCATGTCTACGGGGTGCAGCCCCAGACGGATGGTTGCGGCGTTATGCAATTGAGCCTCACGGTGGTTGCTGACGATTTTCGATACGCCCCGGCGCCAGGCGCTGCGAGCGCTCCAGACGATCCCGGGCGCATCGATCTCGGAAAAGTCCGGCAGACGATACAAGTGTTGGGCATCACTTGTGTAGTCCAACGGCAATTTTCGCAGGGCATTGCGCGTGCCTTCGCTCATCAGCCAGGCGGGAGCGACGAATCCGTGAAGTGGCCAGTCGTTGCGCCGGAACACCTCCATGCCTGCTTCCAGCCGTTGCATCGCCTGATGTTCGTCTAGGGTGTAGAACTCGCCCTCCCAGGTGTAAATGCGCCGCATGAAAAACTCATGGGGCGTGCGCGGGGCAGGGCTGTCGTCGCAATGGTAATAACCGTGCAGCGCCAGTTCGTCGCCCCGTGCGAGGCGGTCGTGCATCAACCGCTGGAAATCCGGGTTGGCGTCGATCGGATCGTGCTTGTGGAAATTCGGCACCACCAGCCAGGTGATGGGGATGTTCCCTAGCTTGTCGACTGCCTCAACGAAGGGTCGATAATCCGGCCAGGTTTGCGGGGCCACGTCGTGGAGCACCAGTAACAGGCTGCGCTCCGTGATTGCGGGAATCTCAGCCATGGGCATAGACCGGCTGACGGGCGCCGAGGACTGCCTGGTAATGGCCGAGCAAGCCGGCGACCACGGCGTCCCACGCATAATGTGCCTCGACATGACGCCGCGCCTCTTCGCCTCGGGATGGGGCGTTCTCGGCAAACAGCTGACGCACCGCTGCCGCCATGGCCGGTGGTTGATTGGGTTCGCACAGCAGGCCACAGTGCTCGGGGACGATTTCGCGGAAGGCCCCGGCATCGACCGCCACCACCGGAATCCCGCTGGCCATGGCTTCAATCACCACCAGACCGAAGGTTTCCTGATCCCCGGCATGTACCAGCGCATCGGCACTCGCCAATAGGCGCGCGACTTCGGCAGCAGGACGAAATTTATCCACAACCGTGACGTTGGCCGGCACGCCGGTCGGCATATGGGAGCCCACCAGCAACAGGTGATAACCCGCGCCCAGCGCCTTCATGCAGTCGAGTAGAACGGTCAGGTTTTTCTCTTTCGAACCTCGGCCCGCAAAGATAAGCAGGTGGGTTTCATCCGGCAGGCCCAGCTCGGCCTTGAGACCAGGATCTCGCCGGGAGGGATGGAACGTCTGCAGATCAACCCCCAACGGCTGCACATGAACATTCTTCACACCCAGGCGGATCAGCTTGTCCGCCATCGCCGCGCTCGGCGCCAGCACTCGGTCAAAATTGCCGTAGAGCTTGCTGACGTAATTCTCGACATTGGCCCCCAGCCAGGTGCCAATCCGGTTGCTCACCAGCAGCGGCAAGTCGGAGTGGTAAAAGCCAATCACTGGCACGTCCAGTTGGCGTCGGGCATCCAGTGCAGCCCAGGCGGTAAGATAAGGATCGCCGACTTCAATGAGGTCTGGCCGCAGACTTCGCAGGGCCTCTCGCCAGGGACCGACGCGCAGTGGAAAACGATAGCCGTTGCCAAACGGTACGGGCGGCGCCGGAACCCGGTACACGCCGTCTTCATGACTGCTTTGCGGGCCCGGGATCAGCAGGCTGTGTCGCACGCCCGGGTAAAGCGCGAGGCGGCGGTGTTTGGCATCCAGGTACGTGCGCACGCCGCCGCTTGCAGGGGCGTAGAACATGGTCATGTCAGCAATGTGCATGGGATGCCTTCGTCCATTGATTCAGTCCTTCTGGGGTTGACCATCTACAGATACAGATGTTCGGTTGCAGATCGTCGCACCCACGCCCATGAACTAGCGTTACGCCGCTTGCGCCAGAGTCTTGCGCTAGAGTAGCGAGGTGGCCTGAGGGAGGCTCGGCGGTGCCAGTCCAATTGGGCTGTCTCCGCAGTCCCTTCGGAAATATCGAATGCAACGCTTGGGTGAACGGATGCCTGACTCACAACAGATTCTTATTGGTGCTGACCTGATGGGCCAGCCGATCGGGCAGGCGATGCGTCTGGCCAACCGTCACGGGCTGGTGGCCGGCGCGACTGGCACCGGGAAAACCGTCACCTTGCAGCGCCTGGCGGAAGTGTTCAGCGACGCCGGCGTGGCCGTGTTCGCGGCGGACATCAAGGGTGATCTCTGCGGGCTCGGCGCCCCGGGCAACCCTCAAGGCAAGATCGCCGAGCGCATCGCCGGCATGCCCTGGCTGCACCATAAACCTCAGGGCTATCCGGTGACACTGTGGGACGTGCACGGTGAAACGGGCCATCCGTTGCGCACAACCCTGTCGGAAATGGGCCCGCTGCTGCTGGGAAGTTTGCTGGAATTGACGGACAGCCAACAATCGGCGCTGTACGCCGCGTTCAAGGTGGCGGATCGGGAAGGGCTGTTGTTGCTGGACATCAAGGACCTCAAGGCGCTGCTCAATCATTTGCGCGACAACCCCGAAGTCCTCGGCGACGACAGCGCATTGATGACCACGGGGTCGAGTCAGGCGCTGCTGCGTCGGCTGGCGATCCTTGAACAGCAAGGCGCCGAGGCCTTGTTCGGCGAGCCGGCGTTGCAACTGGAAGACATCTTGCAGCCCGCGAGCGATGGCCGCGGGCAGATTCATCTGCTGGACGCCAGCCGGTTGGTGCACGAGTCGCCGAAGGTCTACGCCACTTTCCTGCTGTGGCTCCTGGCCGAGCTGTTCGAGCAATTGCCTGAGCGCGGCGATGCCGATAAACCGTTGCTGGCGCTGTTCTTCGACGAAGCGCATTTGCTCTTCGCGGATACGCCGAAAGCGCTGCAGGAGCGGCTGGAGCAAGTGGTGCGGCTGATTCGCTCGAAAGGCGTCGGCGTGTATTTCGTCACTCAGTCGCCGGGGGATCTGCCGGACTCCGTTCTGGCGCAACTCGGTTTGCGCATTCAGCATGGCCTGCGCGCGTTCACCAGCAAGGAGCAACGATCGCTGAAGGCCGTTGCGGACGGGTTTCGCCCCAATCCCGAGTTCGACGCGCTCTCGGTGCTGACCGAGTTGGGCATCGGTGAGGCGCTGGTGGGCACGCTGCAGGACAAGGGCACGCCTGAAATCGTCCAGCGTGTGTTGGTCGCGCCGCCGCAATCGCGCATCGGGCCGTTGACCCAGGCTGAGCGCGACACGCTGATCGCACGGTCGCCACTGGCCGGTCGTTACGACAAACCCGTGGATCGCGAATCGGCTTACGAAATGCTCCTGGCGCGCAAGGGCGCCCCGGCGGATCCTGCGCAGAAGCCCGCCGCTGAGGAGAAGTCAGAAGGCGGCTTTGCCGACATGGCCGGTGGTTTTCTGGGCGGGCTGGCGGGGCAGGCGGTCAAAAGTGCGATGCGCCAGGCCGCCACCCAGATCGGTCGCGAACTGGTGCGCGGGTTGATGGGATCGTTGCTGGGCGGCAGCAAGAAACGCCGCTAGCGCACCCACAAAAAAGCCCATTCAATGAATGGGCTTTTCAGGTCAGGCGGTGCAGTCAGGTCAGGCCAGCGCTTTGGACGCCAACCAGAACAACCCTGCCGACAGCGCGACCGTGGCGGGCAGGGTCAACACCCATGCCAGCAGAATGTTGCGAACCGTGCCGCCCTGCAGGCCGCTCTTGTTCGCCACCATGGTCCCGGCCACGCCGGACGACAGGATGTGAGTCGTTGAAACAGGCAGGCTGAACACGTTGGCCAGCGCAATGGCGCTGGCGGTGGTGATCTGCGCGGACATGCCCTGAGCGTAGGTCATGCCTTGCTTCCCGATCTTCTCACCGATGGTCAGCACTACGCGTTTCCAGCCAACCATGGTGCCAATACCCAGCGCCAGTGCAACGGCGAAGATGACCCAGAACGGCGCGTATTCAGTGGTCGCGGTCAGGTCCTTGCGCAGCTTCTCCAGATCCGATTTTTCACGGGCATCCAGCGCAGGCAGCTTGCCGACTTTGCGTGCCGTGTCGTCCAGGCACAATAGGTAGCGACGCACTTCGATGCGACGCTCCGGTGCGAGGGTGTGGTAGTCGTTGACGCCCTTGAGGTTGTTCAGCAGAGCATCAATGGTCGGCTCGGTTTGCTCAGGGTTGCAGCTGAAACGCTCGGGCAAGTCGCCCGCCGCCGATTTGCCCAGCGCCAGGTACTCGCCCAGCGTCGCGTTGTTGCGCTGATAAAACTGGCTCAGGTGCTGGGTCGCGTCGCGGGTGCGTTCGATCTGATAAGTCGTGGTGCTTAGGTCCAGCACGAACTGCGCCGGGACGATACCGATGAGCACCAGCATGATCAGGCCGATGCCTTTCTGACCATCGTTGGAGCCGTGCACAAAACTCACTGCCATCGCCGAAATCACCAGAACCAGGCGATTCCAGAAAGGAGGGTGTTTTTTGTCATCGAGCTTGCGGCGTTGTTCTGGAGTCTTGTGCATCTTGGAGAGGGGGCGCCAGGCTTTCAGCGCCAACAGAACCAGACCTGCCACGATGAAACCGGCCAGTGGCGAGAACACCAGCGAGGCGCCGATATCGATCGCTTTCTGCCAGTTCACGCCTTCGCCCAGCGGGATGTTATTGATCAGCGCGTTGGCCAGGCCTACACCCAGAATCGAACCGATCAATGTATGGGAGCTGGACGCCGGGATGCCGAAATACCAGGTGCCGAGGTTCCAGGTGATGGCCGCAGCCAGCAGCGAGAACACCATCGCCAGACCATGACCGGTGTTGACGTTGATCAACAACTCGACCGGCAGCAGATGGACGATGGCATACGCCACGCCGACCCCACCCAGGAGCACCCCGAGGAAATTGAACACGCCCGAGAAAAATACTGCCAGATGGGGCGGCATGGCCTTGGTGTAAATGACTGTCGCCACCGCGTTGGCGGTGTCATGAAAGCCGTTGATGAACTCGAAGGTGAGGACAAACGCAAGGGCGAGCAACAAGCTCACAATTACCCAAGCATCCAGTCCGCTGAATAGATCGATCATGGAAGGTTTTCTGACCCGGTCTTAAGGGGGCGGGATTATGACAGAAAAAAAACTGCGCGATAGGCGCGCCGCTCATTGGTAGCAGCCTGCAACGAAATTTCTGTCCCGCCTGCCCGTCGACTTCCTGCCGGGAAAGAAAGTGCGAAGCACCCCTGAACCCTGGACGAGTCTGTAAAACCTGGCCTTCAACGCGATGAATACGCTTGCCGTCAGCTGTTTGAGTCAGCGACAGGCAAGCGGCGGCTCATGGCTCTTCCTTGAGTTCTTCTTCCATCTTTTGCAGCTCTTGCTTGAACGCCTGGTCAAGCAGGCTGGCCCGTTTGCGCCACGGCTTGCGCTCTGGTTCGGGCTGGGCGGCGTATGTTGTCACTTCGCCGCCGTAAACTTCCTTGTAACGTTGTTCCTGGCGCTCTAATTCTGCGCGCAGTTCATCTTTGGTCACGTTAATACCTGATCGGGTCGAGTTTAATCCCGGTGATGACGCCGAGTCTGAAAGTGTCGGACCTGACGATCGCAATGTATCGGATCAGGAATAACCATCGGGCAGGGACGCTGCGCCAAGACGATTCACACTTCAACCAAGGGCGGCTACGTGCACCGGAATGACAAAACTGTCGTAGCAACATTCTTTATTGATTGCCTGCAGGATGGCTGATGACCAAGGTATTGGCCTGCCGTCGCTGAACATTGCGATCGAGTCGAACAATGTCTGCGTGTGTTTGGATCCATGCCAGATGGGGCGAGGATTTAAACACGCGATAGCGTTATTGGGCTTCAATGACGGCCACTATCGCGAAGATGCGCAGGCGAGTCAACTGTCGAGACTGTCGCAGCCGGACAACTGAGGATTTATACCTTTTTTATGTACGAAGGTTCCTAAGTTGGACAGTCTGATTTATGACGCAACTTGGCGAGTCAAATGTTTAACGCCGCAGGCAGTTTTCTGGCGACGTAAAATTCTCGGCTTATGACCGTGCGGACAATGATGTGTATTTAAACGGTTACACATAAATGGGGAGGGCAGAGACAAAAACGGCCTTGGGTTAGCAAGACCGTGCCTGGGACTTCTCAGTGGGTACCTGACCAGTAATCCAAAGAAGCCTCATATGGCATGTGAAAGGTATAAGCAACTGGGCAGCCGGTCAATTGCGATTATCGCCCACTCGTTCGATAATCGCCCAAAGCTGGCTTGCCGTGGGCTTCAAAAACGGCGAGAGTGGCGTTCTACAAGGCTTTCGCGGCCACGACGAACGGTGCCAGCATGAACGATCAATTGCGTAATTCTTTCACGTCACTTGCGCCGCCGATTGTTGCGTCTCCTGCTAAAAGGATTCAGGCGCTCACGGGCGATCCTGACTTCATGACCTCTCTGGCGCGAGGGTTGGCCGTCATTCACGCGTTCCAGGAACGCAAGCGGCACCTGACCATCGCGCAGATCAGCCATCGCACCGAAATCCCCAGGGCGGCGGTTCGTCGTTGCCTGCATACATTGATCAAGTTGGGCTACGCCACCACTGACGGGCGCACTTACTCGCTGCTGCCTAAAGTGCTGACGCTTGGCCATGCCTATTTGTCCTCGACACCCCTGGCGGTTTCGTCACAGCCCTATCTGGACCGCATGAGTGACCAACTGCACGAGGCCTGCAACATGGCCACGCTGGAAGGCGATGACATTCTTTATATAGCCCGCTCCGCGACGACTCAGCGATTGATCTCTGTGGATCTGGCGGTGGGCGGACGTTTGCCGGCGTACTGCACGTCCATGGGCCGGATTCTGCTGGCGGCGCTGGACGATGTGTCGTTGCGGGAATACCTCGACCACGTCGATCTGCAACCCAAAACCAGCCGCACCTTACGCACCCCGGAAGCCTTGCTCGAATGCCTGCAGCAAGTGCGGCAACAGGGCTGGTGCATTGTCGATCAGGAACTGGAGCAGGGTTTGCGTTCAATCGCCGTGCCGGTCTACGACGCATCGGGTCAGGTACTCGCGGCGCTGAATGTCAGCACCAGTGCGGGCCGAGTGGCGCGCAATGACCTGGAGCAGAAGTTTCTGCCAATCATGCTGAATGCCAGCCGTGACCTGAGCACGCAGCTGTTTACCTGACCCAGCCTGTTGAACCCATGAGCTGCCCGTCACTCTCCGTTCGGTGATCGAACACTTAGTCGGTTATCGGATTGTTCCAGCCCGTGCCCAGGCATAACCTCATTCTCAACGCCACGCCTTAAATGGCGGGGCAAACGAGTGTGAACCTGGAGCACCCCATGGCTGCAATTCTTTCCCTTCACGAGGCTGTGAAGCAGTTCGTCAACGATGGCGACATTGTTGCACTGGAAGGCTTCACCCACCTGATTCCTACAGCAGCGGGACATGAGCTCATTCGTCAGAAGAAGAAGGATCTGACCCTGGTGCGCATGACCCCTGACTTGATCTATGACCAATTGATCGGCGCAGGCTGTGCAAAACGGCTGATTTTCTCGTGGGGCGGTAATCCCGGTGTCGGCTCTCTGCACAGGCTTCGCGATGCCGTCGAACGGCAATGGCCGCAGCCCATGGAGATTGAAGAACACAGCCACGCCGACCTCGCCAATGCCTATGTGGCGGGCGCATCCGGGCTGCCGTTCGCGGTGCTGCGGGCGTATGCCGGTTCGGACCTGCCCAAGGTCAACCCGCTGATCAAGTCGGTCACTTGCCCGTTCACCGGAGAAGTGCTGGCGGCGGTGCCGGCGGTACGCCCCGATGTGACGGTGATCCACGCGCAGAAAGCTGACCGTAAAGGCAACGTGCTGCTATGGGGCATTCTCGGGGTTCAGAAAGAAGCGGCGTTGGCGGCCAAGCGCTGCATTGTCACGGTCGAGGAAATTGTCGATGACCTCAAGGCGCCGATGAACGCCTGCGTGCTGCCCACCTGGGCGCTGAGTGCGGTTTGCGTCGTGCCAGGCGGAGCGCATCCTTCCTACGCCCACGGCTACTACGAGCGCGACAACCGTTTCTATCAGGCGTGGGACGCCATCGCCCGCGACCGTGAGGCGTTTACCGCCTGGATCGACGAATACATCCATGGCACCCGTGACTACAGTGAGTTCAAGCACAAGCTGGCCCACGCGGCGGAGGCTCACCAATGACTTATTCCACCAGCGAAATGATGACCGTCGCCGCCGCGCGCCGCTTGAAAAACGGCGCCGTGTGCTTTGTCGGCATCGGTCTGCCCTCGAAAGCGGCCAATCTGGCGCGCCTCACTTCCTCGCCCGACGTGGTGCTGATTTACGAATCAGGGCCGATCGGCGCCAAGCCTGACGTACTGCCACTGTCCATCGGTGACGGCGAACTGGCGGAAACCGCTGACACCGTGGTCTCCACCAGTGAGATCTTCCGTTACTGGCTGCAGGGCGGCCGTGTCGATGTCGGGTTTCTCGGCGCGGCTCAGGTCGACCGGTTCGGCAACATCAACACCACGGTGGTCGGCGATTATCACCAGCCGAAAGTACGCCTGCCGGGTGCCGGAGGCGCGCCGGAAATTGCCGGGTCGGCCAAAGAAGTGCTGATCATCCTCAAGCAATCGCCACGGACCTTCGTCAACAAGCTTGACTTCCTGACCTCGGTTGGCCACGGCGAAGGCGGCGACTCCCGCAAGCGCCTCGGCCTGCCGGGCGCCGGGCCGGTCGGCATCATCACTGACCTGTGCATCATGGAACCGGAAGCGGGCACCCACGAATTCGTCGTGACCACGCTGCACCCCGGCGTGACCCGCGAGCAGGTCATCGCCGCCACCGGTTGGGACGTGCGTTTTGCCGACACCGTGAAGACTTCCGATGCACCCAGCGAGTACGAACTGACCGCGCTGCGCGATCTGGAAGCGCGAACCGCTGCCGCCCATGGTCAGGCGCCGGGAGAAGCATGATGCGTGACGTCTTTATCTGCGACGCGATTCGCACCCCCATTGGCCGTTTTGGCGGCGGCCTGGCGACCGTTCGGGCGGATGATCTGGCAGCGCTGCCGATCAAGGCCCTGATGGCGCGCAACCCGTCTGTCAATTGGGATGAGCTGGACGAAGTGTTTCTCGGCTGTGCCAATCAGGCCGGTGAAGACAACCGCAACGTCGCGCGCATGGCTGCGCTGTTGGCGGGTCTGCCGGCCAGCGTGCCGGGCGTGACCCTCAATCGCTTGTGTGCTTCCGGCCTGGACGCGGTGGGTTCTGCGTTCCGCGCCATTGCCTGCGGAGAGATGGAGCTGGCCATTGCCGGCGGCGTCGAGTCCATGTCCCGCGCCCCATTCGTGATGGGCAAGGCCGACACGGCATTCGGCCGCGGCCAAAAGCTGGAAGACACCACCTTGGGCTGGCGTTTCGTCAATACGCAGATGAAGGACCAGTACGGCGTTGAGACCATGCCGCAGACCGGCGACAACGTCGCTGAGGATTTCGGCATCTCCCGGCAGGATCAGGACGCGTTTGCCCTGCGCAGCCAGCAGCGTACGGCGGCGGCTCAGGCTTCGGGCTTCTTCGCCGAGGAAATCGTGCCCGTGCGCGTCGCCCACAAAAAGGGCGAGGCCATCGTCGACACCGACGAGCACCCCCGTGCCGACACCAGTCTTGAAGCGCTCGCCAAGCTCAAGCCGGTCAACGGGGCTGGCAAAACCGTCACAGCGGGCAACGCGGCAGGCCTGAACGACGGCGCGGCTGCGATGATTCTGGCGTCCGCCGACGCCGTCAAGAAACACGGCCTCACGCCGCGCGCTCGCGTACTGGGGATGGCCAGTGCCGGCGTTGAGCCTCGCGTCATGGGCATCGGCCCGGTCCCGGCGGTGCGCAAGCTGGTGGCACGGCTGGGGCTGGCGGTGAGTGATTTCGACGTCATCGAGCTCAACGAAGCGTTTGCCAGCCAGGGCCTGGCGGTCTTGCGTGAATTGGGCATCGCTGACGATTCACCCAAGGTGAACCCAAACGGCGGCTCGATTTCGCTGGGGCATCCGCTGGGCATGAGCGGTGCGCGTCTGGTTCTGACCGCTTTGCACCAACTGGAGAAAACCGGCGGCAGCAAAGCGCTGGCCACGATGTGCGTCGGCGTCGGGCAGGGCCTGGCCCTCGCAATAGAGCGCTAGACGACATTTTCGCAACTCAGCCACCCGAGTCATCGGTTGCCTCCGCGAAAGGGGCAACTTGCTGACTTGGGTGGTTGTCCTTGTGATGTCGAAACGTTACTGCTTAAGTCTAAATGTTGCAGGTTATGTCTTAGACTGGCTGACCTTACTAACACCTGGGGAGATAATAATGACAACGACTCACTACACCGGAGAAGAGCGGCGCAAGCGGATCTTCGCAATTGTGGGGGCCTCATCGGGCAACCTCGTCGAATGGTTCGACTTCTACGTCTACGCCTTCTGCGCCATCTATTTCGCGCCTGCATTCTTTCCTTCCGATGACCCGACCGTTCAGTTGCTCAACACCGCCGGCGTCTTCGCCGCAGGCTTTCTTATGCGTCCCATCGGCGGCTGGCTGTTCGGTCGCGTGGCCGACAAGCACGGCCGCAAAAACTCGATGATGATTTCCGTGCTGATGATGTGCGCCGGCTCGCTGGTCATTGCCTGTCTGCCAACCTACGCGTCGATCGGTGCCTGGGCGCCGTTTCTGTTGTTGATGGCGCGCCTGTTCCAGGGCCTGTCGGTGGGTGGTGAGTACGGCACCACAGCCACGTACATGAGCGAAGTCGCGTTGCGGGGGCAGCGCGGGTTTTTCGCTTCATTTCAGTACGTGACGCTGATTGGCGGCCAGCTGTTGGCCGTGCTGACCGTGGTCATCCTGCAGCAGTTTCTCAGTGCCGATGAGCTCAAAGCCTACGGCTGGCGCATCCCGTTCGTGGTCGGTGCGGTCGCGGCGGTGATCTCGCTGGTGCTGCGCCGGTCGCTGAAAGAGACCACCACCGCCGAAGTGCGTCAGAACAAGGACGCGGGCAGCATGTCTGCGCTGTTCCGCGATCACAAAGCGGCGTTCATCACCGTGCTGGGCTACACCGCCGGCGGCTCGCTGATTTTCTACACATTCACCACGTACATGCAGAAATACCTGGTCAACACCGTGCACATGGATGCCAAGGTCGCGAGCTACATCATGACCGGTGCGCTGTTCCTGTACATGTGCATGCAGCCGGTGTTCGGGATGCTCGCTGACAAGATCGGTCGCCGCGCCTCGATGCTGTGGTTCGGCGGGCTGGGCACCCTGTGCACAGTGCCGCTGCTGCTGACGTTGAAAACCACTACCAGCCCGGTCATCGCGTTCGTGCTGATCACCCTGGCATTGGCCATCGTCAGTTTCTACACCTCGATCAGCGGTCTGGTGAAAGCCGAGATGTTTCCGGTGCAGGTTCGTGCGCTGGGCGTCGGTCTGGCCTATGCCGTGGCCAACGCTATTTTCGGTGGCTCCGCTGAATACGTGGCGCTGGGCCTGAAGAACATGGGCATGGAAAACACCTTCTACTGGTACGTCACCGCGATGATGGCGATTGCTTTCCTGTTCAGCCTGCGCCTGCCGAAGAAGCCGGCTTACCTGCACGAAGACCACTGATCCCGGATCTTGGAGCGCGCGTCCTTGCAGGGCGCGTGCTGTCCATATTGATCACACTCATTCCACGTGTTTCACGGAGCGACTGCCATGGCGTTCGTACAACTCGAAGACGGTGAACTGCATTATCAAATTGATGGCCCGGTGGATGCGCCGGTGCTGGTGCTGTCCAACTCGCTGGGCACCGACCTGCACATGTGGGACGCGCAGATTCCGGCGCTGAGCAAGTCATTCCGCGTCGTGCGTTACGACACCCGCGGCCACGGTCAGTCCCTCGTCACCCAAGGGCCTTACACCCTCTCGCAGCTGGGACGAGACGTGCTGGCGCTGCTTGATGCGTTGAAAATCGACCGCGCGCATTTCTGCGGATTGTCCATGGGTGGCCTGATCGGTCAGTGGCTGGGCATTCATGCCAACAATCGGCTGCACAAGCTGGTGCTGTGCAACACCGCCGCGAAGATCGGCGACACGGAAACGTGGGCGCCGCGCATCGCCCAGGTGGAGAAGGGCGGTGAGCGGGCCATGAAGGAAATGGGCGCCGGCGCGGTTGGGCGTTGGTTCACCCCTGACTTTGCCAGCCAGCACGCCGACAAGGTCACGCCCGTCACCGACATGCTGGCGGCGACTTCTCCGCTGGGTTACGCCGCCTGCTGCGCGGCCGTTCGGGATGCCGATCTACGCAAGCAAGTCAGTTCGATCACCGTGCCCACGCTGATCATCTGCGGCAGCCATGACGCCGTCGCCACCGTGGCGGACGGGCATTATCTGCAGAACCACATCCACGGCAGCGAACTCTCCGACTATTACGCCGCGCACCTGTCCAGCGTCGAGCTGGGTGAAGTCTTCGCCCTGCGCGTGACGGAGTTTTTGCTGGCGTAACCGCTGTGGTCTTTGCTTGAAACAGCCTGGAAAACGGTCAAAAAAAACCCACCAATCGGTGGGTTTTTTCATGCACGTTGTATCAGAACAAGCGGGTAGATGGCACATCGCCCGCGGTGGGCTGACGCTCGCCGGTCGGGGTCTGTTCGTACCAGCCGCCACCCAGCGCGCGGTACAGATTGACCTCGCTGTTGAGCTGGGACAGGCGATCGGTGATCAACGACTGTTGCGCGGTGAACAACTGGCGCTGGGCGTCGAGGAAGGTCAGGTTGCTGTCGATCCCGATGCGATAGCGTCGCTCGGCCAGACGATAGTAGTCCTGGTTGGCGTTGACGAAGTCGGTCTGCGCCTTGAGTTGATCGGTGTAGGTCTTGCGTGCAGCCAGACCGTCGGAGACTTCCTGAAACGCCGTCTGAATCGCCTTCTCGTAGTTGGCGACGCCAATGTCTTTCTGGATCTTCGAGTAGTCGAGGCTTGCGCGCAGACTGCCCGCGTTGAAGATCGGCAGATTGATCGTCGGCTCGAACAGCCACGTCCCCGAACCGCCTTTGAACAGACCGCTCAGATCGCCGCTTGCCGTACCGGCACTGGCCGTGAGGCTGATGCTCGGGAAGAACGCGGCACGTGCCGCGCCGATGTTGGCGTTGGCGGCTTTCAGGCTGTATTCGGCCTGAAGAATGTCCGGACGACGCTGCAGCAATTCCGACGGCAGACCCGCTGGCATTTCATTGAGCATGTCAGCGCTCAACGGTTTCGAGGCGGGCAGGTTGGCCGGCAGACTGGTGCCCAACAGCAGCACCAGATTGTTCTCGTCTTGGGCTACCAGCCGCTGATACTGGGCCAGCTTGACGCGGGCGCTCTCGACGGAGGTGCGCGACTGCGCCAGATCCAGCGCCGAGGCCACACCCACTTCGCTGCTGCGAGAGGTCAGACGCAAGCTTTCTTCGAAGGCGCCCAACGTGTCCTGGGTCAGCTTCAACAGCTCTTTGTCCGCTTCCCAGGTCAGATAGGCGTTGGCGACGTTGGCGACCAGACTGATCTGCGTGCTGCGACGGCCTTCTTCACCGGCGAAGTAAGTCTGCAGCGCCTGCTCACTGAGGCTGCGCACCCGGCCGAACAGATCCAGTTCATAGGAACTGATGCCCAGACCCACCGAATACTGACTGGTGATACCGGACTCGCCCGTTTGCGACAGGTCGCCCGGCACGCGCTGGCGCGTGCCGGTGCCCGATGCTGCCACGGCCGGGAACAGATCCGCACGTTGAATGCGGTACTGCGCGCGGTAAGCGTCGATGTTCAGCGCGGCGACGCGCAGGTCACGGTTGTTCTGCAGCGACGTCTGAATCAGTTGCTGCAGCGCCGGGTCATGGAAAAACTGACGCCAGCCTTGCTCGGCCGCCGCCTGATTCGCCGCCTGGGCCGGCGAATAGGCCGGACCTTGCGGGAACTGAGCCGGCACCGGTGCGGCGGGCTGCTTGTATTCGGGGATCAACGAGCAGCCGCCGAGAATGAACGCGGTGACCGCTAGCGAGATCAGGGACTTGCTCATTGGCCAGCCTCATCGTGTGGAGTGTGTTTCTGTTTGCCTTTGAACATCGAGGATATCGAAACGAAGAACAACGGTACCCAGAAGATCGCCAGAATAACCGCGGTGATCATACCGCCGATTACGCCTGTACCGATCGAATGCTGGCTACCGGCACCGGCGCCCGAGGAAATCGCCAGCGGGACCACACCGAGGATGAACGCCATGGACGTCATTACGATGGGCCGCAGACGCATCCGGCAGGCTTCGATAGTTGCATCGACGATGCCCTTGCCCTGCTCATGCAGCTCCTTGGCGAACTCGACGATCAGAATGGCGTTTTTCGCCGCCAGACCCACCGTCACCAAGAGACCTACCTGGAAGAACACGTCGTTGGAAAGGCCGCGCAGGCTCGTCGCGATCAGCGCACCGATAACCCCAAGCGGGATGACCAGCAACACCGCGATCGGAATCGACCAGCTTTCATACAGCGCCGCCAGACACAGGAACACGATCAGAATGGACAGTGCGTACAGCGCGGGCGCCTGAGAACCGGACAGACGCTCTTCATAGGACAGACCCGTCCAGGAAAGACCCACGCCGGCCGGCAACTTCTTCGCCAATTGCTCGACCTCGGCCATCGCCTCACCGGTGCTGTAACCCGGCGCCGGAGTACCCAGTACTTCCTCGGCCGGTACACCGTTGTAACGGGACAGCTTCGGCGAACCGAACACCCACTCGCCGGTGGCGAACGAGGCAAACGGCACCATCTCGCCAGCGGTGTTGCGCACGTACCACTTCTTCAAGTCTTCCGGCTTCATCCGCGCACTGGCATCGCCCTGCACGTACACCTTCTTGACCCGACCGCGGTCGATGAAGTCGTTGACGTAGTTGCCACCCATGGCGATGGACAGCGTGGTGTTGATGTCCGACAGGCTCAGGCCCAGGGCCTGCGCACGCTCGTCATCGATAACCAGTTGGTATTGCGGCTCATCGTTAAGACCGTTCGGACGCACGCCCGCCAGAATCTTGCTCTGTGCCGCCATGCCCAACAGCTGGTTACGCGCTTCCATCAGCTTGGCGTGACCCACGCCGCCCTGATCCTGCAAGTACACGTCGAAACCGGTGGCGTTACCCAGTTCCAGTACCGCAGGCGGTACGACCGCAAAGGTCATTGCGTCGCGGAAGCCAAAGAAGTGCTGCTGCGCCCGTTTGGCCAGTTCGAAGACGCTGTTGGAGGCATCACGATCGCCCCACGGTTTCAGCATGATGAACGCCAGACCGGAGCTCTGACCGCGACCGGCAAAGTTGAAGCCGTTAACGGTGAACACCGAGTTGACCGCGCCGGATTCCTCTTCCAGCAGGTACTTGCGCATGTTGTCGATGACGGTCTGCGTACGTTCCGCCGAGGAGCCCGGTGGTGTCTGCACCTGGGCAAAGATGACGCCCTGGTCTTCTTCCGGCAGGAACGCGCTCGGAATGCGGGTGAACATCCAGATGGTGCCGCAGACGATCAGCGCGTAAACGATGAAGGCCGGAATCTTGTGCTTGAGCATGTTGCCGACGCCGCGCTCATAGCTGACTACGCTGCGGTCGAAGGTGCGGTTGAACCAGCCAAAGAATCCACGTTTCGGCTGCCCGTGCTTCTCGTGATCGATCGGCTTGAGCAGAGTGGAGCACAACGCTGGAGTGAAGATCAGCGCGACCAGGACCGAAAGCGCCATCGCCGACACGATGGTGATCGAGAACTGCCGGTAGATCACACCCGTGGAGCCGCCGAAGAACGCCATTGGCAACAGAACCGCACACAATACGAGTGCGATACCGACCAGCGCGCCCTGGATCTGCTCCATGGATTTGATCGTGGCGTCCCGCGGCGAAAGTTTGTCCTCCGCCATCACCCGCTCGACGTTTTCCACCACGACGATGGCATCGTCCACCAGCAGGCCGATGGCAAGGATCACCCCGAACATGGTCAGCGTGTTGATGGTGAAACCGGCGGCAGCGAGGATCCCGAACGTACCGAGCAATACCACCGGTACGGTCATCGTGGTGATGATGGTGGCGCGGAAGTTCTGCAGGAACAGGTACATCACCAGGAACACCAGGATGATCGCTTCACCCAGGGTGTGAACCACACCGGTGATGGATTCCTGAACCACTGGCGTGGTGTCGTACGGGTAAACCACTTTCATGCCAGGCGGAAAGAACGGCTCCAGCTGCGAAATGGTGGCGCGAATCGCCTTGGCGGTGTCCAGCGCGTTGGCGCCGGTCGCCAGCTTGATCGCAAGACCCGAAGCCGGCTTGCCGTTGAACTGCGCGTCAATGCTGTAGTTCTCGCCACCCAGACCGACTTTGCCGACGTCTTTGAGGCGAACCTGCGAACCATCCTGATTGACCTTAAGCAGAATGTTGCCGAACTGCTCGGCGGTCTGCAGACGGGTTTTACCGATGATCGTGGCATTCAGCTGCTGACCCTTGAGCGCAGGCAGACCGCCGATCTGGCCGGAAGACACCTGAACGTTCTGGGCAGTGATGGCCGTCTTGACGTCTACCGGGGTCAGCTGAAAGTTGTTCAGCTTGGCCGGATCGAGCCAGATACGCATGGCGTACTGGGCACCGAAGACCTGGAAGTCACCCACACCGGAGGTACGGGAGATCGGGTCCTGCATGTTCGAGACGATGTAGTTGGACAAGTCCTCCTTGCCCATGCTGCCGTCTTCGGACACCAGACCGACGACCATCAGGAAGTTCTTCACCGCCTTGGTCACGCGGATACCCTGTTGCTGCACTTCTTGCGGCAGCAGCGGGGTGGCCAGGTTGAGCTTGTTCTGCACCTGAACCTGAGCGATGTCCGGGTTGGTACCCTGGTTGAACGTCGCGGTGATGGTCATGCTGCCGTCGGAGTTACTTTCCGACGACACATACCGCAGGTTGTCGATGCCGTTGAGCTGCTGCTCGATCACCTGAACCACGGTGTCCTGCACGGTTTGCGCGTTGGCGCCCGGGTAGGTCACGGCGATCGCGATGGCCGGCGGCGCAATGGCCGGGTATTGGTTGATCGGTAGCTTGAGGATCGAAAGCGTCCCCACCAGCATGATCACGAGGGCAATTACCCACGCGAAAATCGGCCGGTCGATAAAAAATTTCGACATGAATTACTCCCCTTTGCTGCCTGCGGCTTTATCAGTTGCCGGGGCAGGGGCCGGGTTAGCTGCATTGACGTTGGTGGCTTCGGCCACTTTCACTTCAGCACCTGGCTTGACGTATTGCAGCCCTTCGGTAATCACGCGATCACCTGCGCTCAGGCCCTTCTCAACCAGCCAGTCGCTGCCGATGGTGCGGTTGGCAACCAGCGTGCGGGACTCGACCTTATTATCGGCGTTCACCACCAGTGCGGTCGGTGTGCCTTTCAGGTCACGGGTGATGCCTTGCTGTGGAACCAGAATCGCGTTCTCGGCCACGCCCGATTGCAGTCGTGCATGCACGAACATGCCTGGCAGCAGCGTGTGGTCCGGGTTCTGGAACACGGCGCGCAGGGTCACGGAACCGGTGGTCTGGTCGACCGACACTTCGGAGAACTCAAGCTTGCCTTCGATCGGGTAGAGACTGCCGTCTTCGAGTACCAGCTTGACCTTGGCGGCGTTGTCGCCGGCTTTCTGCAGCCTGCCGCTTTCCAGATCGCGACGCAGCTTGAGCATTTCGGCCGAGGACTGGATCACGTCGACGTAGATCGGGTCGAGCTGCTGAATGGTGGCCATCGCATCGGCCTGACCATTGCTGACCAGCGCGCCTTCTGTCACCAGCGAGCGACCAATACGGCCGGAGATCGGCGCGTAGACCTTGGTGTAGCGCAGGTTGATCTCTGCGGTCTGCACCGCCGCCTTCGCTTCGCGAGCCGAACCCACCGCCGTGTCGTATTCCTGACGGCTGACGGCTTGCTCGTTGATCAGCTGCTTATAGCGGCCAGCGAGGGAGTTTGAGGATTCGTAGGTGGCTTTGGCGCTGTCCAGGGTGGCCTGGTAAATCGCCGGGTCGATCTGGTAGAGCTGCTGACCGGCTTTGACGTCTGCACCTTCGGTGAACAGGCGTTTGAGGATGATGCCGTTCACCTGAGGACGCACTTCGGCGATACGGAACGCGGTGGTCCGGCCGGGAAGTTCAGACGTCAGGGTGTAGGCCTGGGTTTTCAGAGTGACGACGCCGACCTGAGGGGGCGGTGGTGCTGCGGCCGCTTCTTCCTTCTTGCTGCATCCGGAGAGCAGCGATGCCAGGGCGACGGCAGTGACCAGTACGGTAACAGCTGGCTTGAATTGCATGAAGATCCTCGGGTCAGGAGCCTGAACTCATGGGAAGTGGAAAGGGGGCAGGAAAAGTATTCCAGCTAGATAAGTAGGATGCTAATGAATATACTTACATTCACGGTTGTTTGTAAACACCCGCGAGTGCGACACTCCAACGCACCGAGGGCATCGATTGTAGGTCCGGGACAAGGCATCACAAAGGCCGCCCGACGTGCTGTGCAGGCCACTCGACCAGAGCGCCTGAGGCATTTTCATTGAGGTTTTTACTGCCATGGTTCGACGCACGAAAGAAGAGGCTCAGGAAACGCGCAAGCAGATCCTCGAAGCTGCCGAGCAGGCTTTCTACGATCGAGGGGTCTCCCGCACGACGCTCGCCGACATTGCGGCCCTGGCTGGCGTGACCCGCGGCGCGATCTATTGGCATTTCAGCAATAAGGCCGATCTGGTCCAGGCCATGCTCGACAGTCTGCACGAGCCCCTCGAAGAAATGGCGAGGGCGAGCGAAAGCGAAGATGAAATTGATCCGCTGGGGTGGACGCGCAAGCTTCTCACTCATTTGTTTCAACAAATTGCCAGCGACCCTAAAACCCGCCGCATCAATGAAATTCTGTTTCATAAATTCGAATTTACCGACGAAATGTGTGACATGCGGCAACAGCGTCAGTTTGTCTGGCTTGACGCCAACGAGCGAATTGCGCTGGCGCTCGGTAATGCTTCTCGACAAGGCCAGCTCCCCGCTGACCTGAATCCCCAACGCGCCGCGATCTGCCTGCATGCCTATGTGCACGGCATCATCGGTCAGTGGCTGCTGGTGCCCGAGAGCTTTTCGCTGCAGGACGATGCGGAGCGACTGGTCGACGGCATCCTCGACATGCTCCGCTTCAGCCCGGCGTTACGCGATATTTCGTCGAACTAAATGGCGTTTGGCCTCTATCTATACCGCGCCTGACCTTCGCTGAACAGGCGGTTTACCTTCGCTTTACTCAGCGCGCCCGGTGATTCGGCGACCATCCAGTCTCTGATACCCATTGAAGTGCCGAATGCTGCCCTATTGCAATCCCCCGTCTACGCTTGCCCCATAACCAATAAGAGTGGGGGCGGGGCGATGGCAGTCGTGTCAAAAAACGTAGGCAGAAAACTCCTGATGGGTGCGCTCGCCGCCCTGTGCATCGGGCAAGGCTGGGCCGCTGGGGATGAAGCGCAAGAAGCAGCAGCGGCCAAGGCGCTGCTGGAAAAAGCCGTGGCCCGTTACCGCGTCCAGGGGGATAAGGCGCTGGCCGAGTTCAGCCGTCAGGGCGAGTTCGTCGATGGCGAGCGTTATGTCTTCGTCACCGATACCAAGGGGATCATGCTTGCCAGTGGCGGGCCATCAGTGGCGTTGATCGGCCGCGACGTATCGTCAGTGCTCGATCCGGAGCTGCAAAAAAACTTCAAGCAGGTGCTGCAGACGCCGGAAAGCGCCGGCGTTCAGCAGGCCGAATATCGCTGGCAAAACTGGCGCGACGGTAAGGTTGAGCGCAAGCGTGTGTATTTCCAACGCATCGGCGATCGGGTTTTGGCGGTCGGTTATTACTTGCCCCGCGCTTCGCCCGAGCAGGCGAGGGCGTTGCTCGACAAGGCGTCCAAAGCGCTGGAACAGGACAAGGACGGCACACTCCGCGCGATCAACGACCTCAAGGGCGGATTTCTGCAGGACGATCTGTACGTCTTCGTGGTGAACATCGATACCAAACGCTATGTGGCCCACGGCACCAACTTGCGGCTGGTGAATACCGACTTCAGCAAGGTCAAGGATCCGGAAGGCAAGCCGGTCGGCATTCCGATGCTCGAGCTGGTCAAGCAGCAGCCCGAAGGTGAATACGAATACCGCTGGCGCAATCCGGTCACCAGCAAGATCGAACACAAGCACGCCTACGCGCGCAAGGTCGGTGAGTTCATGGTGGCGGTGGGTTACTACAGCGGCTGATCACCCTGACCGGTTCGTTTACCGGTCCTTGTCGTCCCGCCCGCGCAGCAGGTTATTGGGCATCGCCAGCGCGGCGGACAGTCCCAGCAGCGACACCGCCGCGCTGCCCATCAACAGGTGCTGAAAGGTCATCGACAGCTGTCCGCGCAGCAGTTCAAGGGCCGGGCCGCTGGCGGCGTGCAGGCTGTCCATCAGCAAATTGCCAGAGCCTTCACCCGCAATTGAACTGCCGCCGACCTGGGCAATGCCGGAGCCGGCAAGCATCGCCAGCAGCAGCGCCGACATCGTTGCCACGCCGACTGCGCCGCCGAGGGAGCGAAACAGGTTGGTCGTGCTGGTCGCCACACCCATGTCTTTGACGTCTACCGAGTTCTGCGTGCCCACCAGCGAGGTCGGAAACTGCATGCCGCTGGCGATGCCGGTGAGGACCATGAAGATGCTCGTCAGAATGGCCGACTGCGGCGGCGTGAAGGCAATGCCGAGGATTGCCAGCGGCATTAATGCCGCGCCGGTGAGGATGATCGGTTTGTAGCGGCCCGTCAGCGAGGTGCGTCGGCCGCCGAAGTAAGCGCCCAGGGGCATGCCGATAGCCAGCGGCATCAGGTGCAACGCCGCGCTGTCGGCCCCTGCGCCCGTGACGGTCTGAAAGCGCAGCGGCAGCAGCACGATCAGCGAGATGGCCTGAAAGCTGGTGAAGAAAATCGTGCACCAGCAGAGCACCGCGCTGCGATTGGCGAACAGGTGCATGGGCAGCAGAGGTTCGCGGGTGCGCCGTTCATACAGCACAAAAATCACCAGCGCGAGCAGCGCCACCGACAACTGCATGACCACTGACTGGTCACGCCAACTGTGGCCCTGACCGATTTCGGTGATGCCCAGCAACAAGGCCGTGAGGCCGATGATCATCAGCACCGTGCCCAGGTAGTCAATCACCGGTTTGCGCTGGGGAATCGGCAGGCCGACCAGCGTCTTGCGCGCCACCCACCAGGCCGCCATCCCCAGCGGCAGATTGATAATGAACACCCAGCGCCACGACAGGTACTCGGTCATGAAGCCGCCGAGCACAGGGCCCGCGACGCTGGCCGCTGCGTACATCCCGCTGAAGTAACCCTGATAGCGGCCACGCTCTCGGGGAGGGACGATGTCGCCGATGATCGCCTGGCTCACGGAGACCATGCCCCCGGCGCCGATGCCCTGCAGCACACGCGCCAGTACCAGTTGTTCCATGCTCTGGGCCATGGCGCAGAACAGTGAGGCGAGGGTAAAGGTCGCCAGCCCGAACAGCATCAAGCGACGCCGGCCATACAAATCCCCCAGCTTGCCGTAAATCGGCACGGCCACGGTGAGCGCAACCATGTAGGCGGAGATCACCCAGGCAAGCAGGTCGAAATCCTGAAACTGGGCGGAGATGGCCGGCATCGAGACCGCAACAATGGTCTGATCCAGCGCACTGAGAAACACGGCCATCATCAGCGCGAACAGAATGCTGCGGATGTCCGGACGGGGTTGATTAAGACTCGTCACAGAAGGGACTCGACTGGCAGATTAACCCGCTGAACACCCGCAGGAATTTGTGCCAAGTCTAGTCCGTTAGCTTGCTAATCGATAGCAGGCTGTGGGGATTTTCGCAGTTCGTTGACCCGCATTACGCGGACCAGCCTTTGCCGTCAACGAAGGGCGCTGAACGTTGCATCAGTGGGCATGCAATGCCCCATTGTGCAGACCACCGCCATGCGGGGCGTCTGCCGCATTTGTTCGATTCGGTAGGCACCTGCGCCGTACAGGCTCAATACAGCGGCAACGGCGACAACATAAACGCACTGTCTTTTTATTGTGGTTCTCATGACATTTGCCTCGATCCGGTAGGACATCTGTTTCAGAGCGGACACTCTGAGTGTAGGTCGCTATTGGAGAGTGGGTCGGGCGATGGGGATTGAATGTTTGTATCAGCCGGGCCGTTGGGGAAGAGCCGGCATTGCCCCTCAACCGGTGTGCCGTTCAGCCGATTGCAGCGACAGCCATTCCAGCAGGTCCTGAAGCGGGGAAGGCGCCTCGGCGCGCTTGGGGTGCACGAAGTAATACGCCGCGCCGCTCCGGACTTTCAGCTCGAACGGCATGACCAGGCGCCCTGCGTTCAGGTCTTCACCGATTAGCGACCAGTCGCCGATCGCTACACCCGAGCCTTGTGATGCGACGGTCATCGCCAGGTCCATCGTGTCGAAGTGCTGGCCTTGCGCGACATTGATCAGCTTGGCCCCGGCGGCCTTCAGCCAGAGCGTCCAGTCACGCTCATCGAGGGTGGGGTGCAGGAGCATGTGCTGTTCCAGATCGGCGAGACGGAAGAGGGGATTGCTCGCCAGCAGCGACGCTGAGCACACGGGTGTCAGTTGTTCGTCGAAGAGGTGCCGTACGTAAGTGGAATCACCCGGATGGGCGCCGAACACAACGGCGGCGTCGAACTCTTCCCGCCGAAAATCCACCGTGTGGGCGCTGGTCGTGGTCAGTTGCACCGGCACGTCAGGCCGCTCTTTCTGCCACTGCATCAGGCGCGGCAACAACCAGCGGCTGATGCAGGTGGGCGCCTTGATCCGCAGCGCCTTTGGCTTGGCACCGACCTGATCCACCGCTTCTTCGATCAGGCTGAACACCTGTTCGATGCGCGGCAGCAGTTCGCGGCCCTGGGCGGTCAGGCTCAAGCCTCGGGCCTCGCGATAGAACAGGCGGTAGCCCAGGTGCGTTTCCAGCCCGGAGATCTGCCGGCTGACGGCACCCTGAGTGATATGCAGCACCTCCGCGGCCCGGGTGAAATTGCAGCACTTCGCCGTGATCAGGAACGTGTGCAAAGCGGGCAGGGGCGGGAGGCGTTTCATCGGGGGGACGAGCCATGAGCTGAGGACATGGCTAAGCATGACATTTTTTGCGTTGTGGTCGATACGGCCCTGCAGCTTCAATGGTCGCCTATCGAGCCTGGCAGATTGCGGGTGGCGTTGGGAAAGGCATACGAAAGGGGCAGACACATGGCGACGTGCGGGGAAGTGCTGGTCAGGTTGCTCGAAGGCTACGGGGTGGAGCGGGTGTTCGGGATTCCGGGCGTGCACACGGTCGAGCTTTACCGAGGGCTTGCGGGTTCGTCGATTACCCACATCACCCCGCGCCATGAGCAGGGCGCAGGCTTCATGGCCGACGGTTATGCGCGCACGCGAGGCAAGCCGGGCGTGTGCTTCATCATCACCGGCCCCGGCATGACCAACATCACCACGGCGATGGGCCAGGCCTATGGGGACTCGATCCCGATGCTGGTGATTTCCAGCGTGCAGTCGCGCAGTCAGTTGGGCGGCGGTCGCGGCAAGCTGCATGAGCTGCCGTCCCAGAATGTGCTGGTCGCGGGCGTCGCGGCGTTCTCCCACACGCTGATGTCAGCGGCCGAGCTGCCGTCGGTGCTGGCCCGGGCGTTCGCGGTGTTCCAAACGGCGCGGCCGCGTCCGGTGCACATCGAAATCCCGCTGGACGTGCTGGTGGAAAATGCCGATGCCCTGCTGCACTGCCAACCGGTATCGGTGAGTCGCGCGGGGCCGGCGCCTGCGGCAATCCGGCAAATGGCGAATCTGCTTGCCACCGCCCAACGGCCGCTGATTTTGGCGGGAGGCGGCGCCATTCACGCCGCCCCGGCGTTGACGCGTCTGGCCGAACGGCTCGGCGCGCCGGTCGCGCTGACCATCAACGCCAAAGGCATGCTGCCGAGCGCTCACCCGCTGCTGATTGGCTCGACGCAATCCCTCGATGCCACCCGTGAGGTCATTGAGAGTGCCGACGTGGTGCTGGCCATCGGCACTGAACTGGCCGAGACCGACTACGACATCACCTTCCAGGGCCACTTCAAGATTCCAGGCGCGTTACTGCGCATCGACATCGATCCCGATCAGACTGTGCGTCATTTCGCGCCGACGGTCGCGTTGGTGTCTGACGCTCAATACGCCGCCGAGGCCTTGGTCGATGCGCTGGCGAGCGAAGTGCTGATGCCACGCCGCGAGGAGTGGGGCACCGCGCGGGTTGCGGCGCTGAAGGCAAGTCTTGAGGCGGGCTGGGACGATGCGACCCGTGGGCAGACGCTGTTTTTGCAGACGGTGCTCGACGTGCTGCCGGAAGCCGTGATCGTGGGCGACTCGACCCAGCCTGTCTACACGGGCAACCTGACCCTGGACCTCGACAAGCCCCGTCGCTGGTTCAATTCATCAACCGGTTACGGAACCCTTGGCTACGCATTGCCCGCTGCAGTGGGCGCATGGCTGGGCAGCCGCGACGCCGGAGAATCCAACCCGGTGGTGTGCCTGATTGGCGACGGCGGTCTGCAATTCACCCTGTCCGAGCTGGCGAGTGCGGTGGAAGCGCGTACGCCCATCGTCGTGCTGCTGTGGAATAACCAGGGCTACGAAGAGATCAAGAAGTACATGGTCAACCGCGCCATCGAGCCCATCGGCGTCGACATTTTCACGCCTGATTTTGTCGGTGTTGCCAAAGCCCTGGGATGCGCCGCGGAGGCGGTCGGCCGTGTTGAGCAACTGAAGGCGGCACTGAGCTCAGCCAGTCAGCGTGACGGCCCGACGTTGATCGAGATCGATCAGCAGCGCTGGATGAGCAGCCTCGACTGACGTTTTGCGTTGTCCGAGCGGCGCGCTTCAAACCGTACTGCGCAGCCGCGCCAGGTCGCGTAACGGTGGCGCACCGAACAGGCGACTGTATTCGCGGCTGAACTGCGAAGCGCTTTCGTAGCCGACCCGGTAACCGGCGGCCGACGCTTCGAGGCCGTCCGCCAGCATCAAGCGCCGGGCCTCCTGCAGACGCAGTTGCTTCTGGTATTGCAGCGGGCTCATGGCGGTGACGGACTTGAAACGGTGGTGCAGCGTCGAAACGCTCAGGTTTACCTCCTTCGCCAGATCCTCAATCCTCAGCGGCTCCTGGAAATGGTCGTTGAGCCACTTGATCGCCTGGGTGACGCGATGGGTCTGGCAGTTGGAGATGGCGATTTCATACAGCCGGTGCCCTTCGCTCCCACGCAGAAGCCGGTAAAGGATCTCCCGATTGATCAGCGGCGCGAGCATGGGAATGTCTTTCGGCGTGTCCAGCAGGCGGATCAGCCGGATGACGGCATCGAGCAGCTGTGAATCGATCCGCTCGACGTACATGCCGCGCCCGCTGTGACGCGTCGGTACGCTCATCGGACCGGCCTCGGCGATCAATGCGTTGATTTCCACCGGATCGATTTCCAGGCGCAGGGCCAGATGCGGCTCTTCCGGCGTCGCGTAAATCACCTTGCCGCTGATAGGCAACGCCACCGACAGCACCAGGTAATTGAGCGGGTCGTAGGTGTACAACTCGCCGCCCAGCGTCACGTCCTTGCGGCCTTGGGCCATGATGCACAGCGCCGGTTGTACCAGCCCCGGCACCGATTGCGACGGATGATCGTGGCGAACCATGAACAGCGGCTTGATCACCGTCTGGAAACTGCCATCGGCGGGCGCATGACGGCGGATCAGCTCCGCCAGTTCGGCGCGCTGTTGCGTCATCTGCGCGCTCAGCTCGGCAACAGGTCGAGCATCCGGGGCGGACGGCGCAAGAGCGGATAGCGACATGGGGAATTCCTCTGACAGAGCATTGATGCAGCACAGCTTATTTTTGGGCAAGCGCAAGCGTTAGGCGAATCCTGCCGGATGCTTGCCTGATTCTGTTACCGCTGTGTTGCGTTGCCATGAACGTGCCCTGTTCGCTTGGGATCGTTGCTTGAAAGTCCATGGGCATCACGCGGCGGAGCGGCGAGCCCCGACGTAACGATGAACCTGTCAGCGCAGAATCAGGCAATAACCGGGCAGTAATTGGCTACCGCAGGTCGCGCGCCTGCCCATAACCTTCACTTCCCGTCGCGGCTCGTTTCATGGATTCCCGATCCCGGCGCGCGGCACGCACGCAAAAGACACGCACGCAAAAAAGCAGGAGCGCAGAGCATGCTAAATACTTCAGTTGTGAGCCATTGGGTTTCCGTTCGCGCCCGTGCTGGACGCAGTGCCCAACTGGGTGCCCGTTTGAGCAGTCTGATCAGCCCGTCGGCCGCTGCTGCGGGTTGTCTGCACTTCGCGCTGCAGAAGTCTTTGACCGACGAAGACCTCTGGGTTATCACCGGTACGTGGGCCGATCCTTCCGCGATGAACGACTGGTTTGCCGCGCCTGAACTGAACCTGTTTTCCGAACTGCTGACCGAAATGCTGGTGGCGAGCCTGGACTTTCAAACCTTCGCCACCGTGACGGCGTCTCAGGCACAGACGGCTTATGCCCCTGAGGGTGCTCGTCTGGCGGGCTAACAGGTTTCGGTGCTTTTGCTCGGGTGCAGGCGATGGGCCTGCGAAGAAAACCTTTCAGGTGTTCGAACGCCTGCGTTTAAAATCTCGCCTTCATTTTTCCAGGCAAGGCGTCGAACCATGGCACGCAAAGAATTCCAGCACCACGAAGCCGTCTCGGCCGCAGTCCCCGGTGACGACGGTTACAGTGCCGCAATCGCCGTCAAGGCCCGGGTCATGGGCGGTGCGCCGACCTTTCACCGCGTGCTCGCCGAACAGAAATTCCCTACCGCGCTCGCCGCTGACAACGCCGCCGTCAAAGAGCTGGAGCGGCTCGCCGACGTCACGCCAGAGGGCGAACTGGTGTTCGCCGAGGATTGATCAGACTTTTGGTCGGTACATTTTGAACAGCGACTCCGCGCTCAGCTGGAAATAGTCAGCCGGGCCGCCGCCGCGCAGGATGGGCTCGCCGGCTGCGGTGTCATACACACCTTCCTTCAGCAGCCGCTTGGCGATATGCACCGCCACCACTTCCCCCAGAATCAGCCAGCTCGGCACGACTTCCTTGTCGGCGCGTTGCAGCTGGATGATCTGCGTCACTTTGCATTCGAACGAAACCGGCGTCTCCTTGACCCTCGGCACGGAAACGATGCGCGATGGTTCTGCGGTCAGGCCAGCCAGCTCGAACTCACTCACGTCCGCCGGCACTGCCGCGCAACTCATGTTCATCTGCTCGGCTAGGCTGCGCGTGGCGAGGTTCCACACGAACTCCCCGGTCTGTTCGATATTGTTCAGGCTGTCTTTGCGACCGATGCTGCAGAACCCGATGATCGGCGGCACATAGTTGAAGGCGTTGAAGAAACTGTAGGGCGCCAGGTTCAGCTTGCCTTCGCCGTCTTGGGACGAGATCCAGCCGATCGGACGTGGGCCGACAATGGCGTTGAACGGGTCGTGGGGCAGTCCATGACCTTTGGACGGTTCGTAGAAATGAATATCGTCTGACATGGTGTGTTCCTGAATGAGGGTGTGCCGGCGAGGCGGCCAAGGTATGGGCATGTGCGGCATGCAGGCCGACATAGTGCAAGGCATTGGGTGAGGATTCCAGCAGCCTCCGAACCCCGGGCAAAAAAAAGCCCGACAAGCGTCGGGCTACAAAGGGAGTTCAGGAGGTGAAACATGAAGCGCTAAACATGCAGCGGGATGATGCGGGCACCGATTAGCTGGCGCGGTTGGCACCGACGCGATCAGCGCCGTCAGAGGCCAGGCGGTTTGCACCGATGTGATCAGCGCCATCAGCGGCCTGGCGGTTGTTGCCTACGCGGTCAGCGCCGTCGGCGGCAAGACGATTGGCGCCAACGTGGTCAGAACTATCGGAAGCCTGACGATAAGAACCGGTGTGCGACGCATTGGTGTGAGAAGAACCGCCTTCTGCTACGACAGTGCCATTAACTGCAGAGTGCTGTTCGGAAACAGGCAGAGCGAATGCGCTCGATGCCAGGATGGACAGACTAAGACCAAAAATAATATTTGAAGTTTTCATGAATGTTGCTCCAGTAAGTTCAATAATTAGTTAATTTGGGAATGGAGCCAATATTACGCGCGTACGGATTAAGTTGAAGTTAACGGTATTGGTAACGACCATCGCCAAAAATGATAGTGGGCTGGAGCGCCCGGTTTTAAAGCGTTGCAGAACTTTTTGCGCTGACATGGGGCAATTTTCGCTTGTGATGGCGAATTTGCCTATTGACTTGGGTGTCATTTGTTTGCTAGCGCTGCGCCCGGGTAGCTGCTCGGCTGGGCATGAGCCTTAGCAGGATTGGGATGGAAAGCTGCTGCGTTTCCGATGGATATCCGCCATGCGCCCAGTCAAACCAAGGGTTTCAGGTTTTTAACGCAGAAAAATTAAGCCCGGCATTAAGCCGGGCTGAGAGAACGTCATGGATGTATCAGCTCAGGCGATTTGCACCAACATGGTCCGAGCCATCAGCAGCGAGACGATTTGCGCCTACGTGATCCGAGCCATCAGCGGCCTGGCGATTTGCACCGACGCGGTCAGCACCATCAGCAGCGAGGCGGTTGGCACCTACGTGGTCCGAACTATCAGCGGCCTGGCGATTTGCACCGACGCGGTCAGCACCATCAGCAGCGAGGCGGTTGGCACCTACGTGGTCCGAGCCATCAGCGGCCTGGCGGTTTGCACCGACGCGGTCAGCACCATCAGCAGCGAGGCGGTTGGCACCTACGTGGTCAGAACCGTCAGCAGCGACGCGACCAATATTAGTGTGGGACGAGCCGTTTTCTGCAACGACCGCAGCATTCACCGCGTGGTGCGCATCAACGGCTGGAAGTGCAAAGGCGCTGCTTGCAAGAAGGGAGAAAGCGAGGCCGAAGATCAGTTTGTTAGTTTTCATGGTAGTTGCTCCAGATCGATTTAGTTAGTAGGTAACTCGGTATGGAGTGAACTTTACTCGCCTCAAAATTATTATGAAGTCAATCGCATTAGTAGCGATCATCGCTGAAATTGATACTGCAAAAAGCGATCGTTATTCATGCACTTAGCCACGCCTGCGAATGCAAAAGGGCAGCTCATGTGAGTGAGCTGCCCTTTTTTCGCCCTCTGTAAGCTGCTCGACAGCTCCGTTTCAGGTCAGTCGGTTTCGATCCGCGAGTGCTTGCGGGTGTCCTTCATGAACACATACACCAGCAGCGACACCGCAATGCAGGCCGTGACGTACCAGTAATAGCCGGTCTCCATGCCAATGCTCTTGAACCACAGCGCGATGTATTCGGCCGTACCGCCGAAGATCGACACCGTCAGTGCGTACGGCAGGCCGACGCCCAGGGCGCGGATCTCGGTCGGGAACAGCTCGGCTTTCACCACGGCGTTGATCGACGTATAGCCGCTGACGATGATCAGCGCGGCCATGATCAGGAAGAACGCGCCCCACCAGCTCTGGATGGTGTGCAGGGTGGTGAGGATCGGCACGGTACACAAGGTGCCCAGCACGCCGAAGGCAATCAGGATCGGGCGGCGGCCGACCTTGTCGGACAGCGCGCCGATCACCGGTTGCAACAGCATGAACAGGAACAGCGTCGCGGCAGAAATCGTCGTCGAGTCGGTGATGCTCATGCCCACCGTGTTCACCAGGTACTTCTGCATGTAGGTCGTGTAGGTGTAGAACGCCAGCGTGCCACCCATGGTCAGGCCGACGACGGTCATCAGCTCTTTCGGATGGCGCATCAATGTGCGCATCAGGCTTTCTTTGGGTGTGTCCTTCTTGCGGGTGAACGACTCGGTTTCTTCCATGCCGCGACGCAGGAACAGCGCCACCACCGCGCACAACGCGCCAATGGCAAACGGGATGCGCCAGCCCCACGTTTGCAGTTGTTCAGTGGTCAGCGTCTGCTGCAGCACGATGAGCACCGCCAGCGCGATGAGCTGGCCGGAGATCAGCGTCACGTACTGAAAGCTGGAGAAGAAGCCCCGGCGTTCCTTGGTCGCCATCTCGCTGAGATAGGTCGCCGAGGTGCCGTACTCGCCACCCACCGACAGCCCCTGCAGCAGGCGCGCGAACACCAGCATGATCGGGGCGCCGACGCCGATGGTTTCATAACCAGGGGTAAGAGCAATGATCAGCGAACCGAAACACATCAACAGCACCGACGCCATCAGCGCGGCCTTGCGGCCTTTGCGGTCTGCGTAGAGGCCCATAAGCCAGCCGCCGATGGGGCGCATCAAGAAGCCCACGGCAAAAATCGCGGCCGTGTTGAGCAACTGGGCAGTGGTGTCGCCCTTGGGGAAAAAGACTTTGGCGAAGTAGAGGGAGAAGGCGGCGTAGACGTACCAGTCGTACCACTCGACCATATTGCCGACCGAACCGCTGAAAATGGATTTCAGGCGACTTCCGGTGGTTTTCTCGGCGACTGGCGTGGCAGCCGCTCCGTGGGAGGCAGAATTGGGGATGGCCATGGGATTTCCTGCAGGTCATTGTTGTTAGAAGTAACGCATCGAGGCGTTCTGACGACAGTGATAGCAGGAGCTGTGCCAAAGGCTGAAAGCCCCGGAGTAGAGGGTTTGGCGTGAGGTGGATGAGCGGAAATCCGCTTGTTGTCTA
Organism: Pseudomonas sp. GW821-FHT02H06; assembly: GCF_059421525.1. Classification (NCBI taxonomy): domain Bacteria; kingdom Pseudomonadati; phylum Pseudomonadota; class Gammaproteobacteria; order Pseudomonadales; family Pseudomonadaceae; genus Pseudomonas; species Pseudomonas sp. GW821-FHT02H06. The sequence continues at coordinate 593,695 of NZ_JBWKVD010000001.1, read as the reverse complement.
AAATCCCTGAGCGAAAATCCGCTCATCGCCGCATTCTCTTCCCGGCTGAAGCCGGTCCCACTGACACCCCGCGATCATCCTGTAGGACTGTCTTCCGCTAGAAAGTCCTCGCGCACCAACCCATGCCGCTGCATCTTTTCATTCAGGGTGCGGCGGGGCAGTTGCAGTTCGTGCATGACCGCCTTGATATCGCCCCGATGGCGTCGCAACGCCGAGCGAATGCAGTGGGCTTCGAAGGCTTCCTGCTGCGCCACCAGCGACTGACCCACCGGGATGCCCTCTGCGGCGGGACCGTCCAGCCCCAGCACCTGGCGCTCGGCCGCATTCGCCAGTTCGCGCACATTCCCCGGCCAGTCGTGGCTGAGCAGATGGCTCAGCTGTTCACCGCTCAGCACCGGCGCGCTGCGGCCGAGGCGCTCTGCCGCATTCCGCGAGAAATGGCTGAACAACATAGGGATGTCTTCTCGCCGTTCACGCAGCGGTGGCAGTCGCAATTCGGCGATGTTCAGTCGATATGCCAGATCCTCGCGGAAACGCCCGGCCCTGGCTTCGTCCAGCAGATCGGGCTTGGTCGCGGCAATGATGCGCACATCAATATCGATGCTCTGGTTTGAGCCCAGTCGCTCAATGCGTCGCTCCTGAATCACCCGCAGCAGCTTGACCTGCTGCGCCAGCGGCATGCTCTCGATCTCGTCGAGAAACACCGTGCCGCCGTGGGCATACTCCAGTTTGCCGATGCGCTTGCCCTGGGCGCCGGTGAACGCACCGCTTTCGTGGCCGAAGAGCTCGGCTTCGAACAGCTGCTCCGGGATCGCCGCGCAGTTGACCGCAACGAAAGGCTTGTCCGCTCGCGGGCCGAAGTCATGCAGGCAGCGCGCGACCATTTCCTTGCCGCTGCCGGTCTCGCCGCGAATCAGCACGTTAACCGGCAGTGGCGAGAGGTCCAGGACCTGCCGCCGCAATGTCTGCATCGTCGGCGACATGCCCAGCAGCGTTGCATCCAGACGCGAGCGGTTATCCGCCCGTTCATTCAAAGCGCGGTTTTCCAGCACCAGCGCGCGTTTCTCCAGTGCCCGGCGCAAACTGCCGAGCAGAGTCTCCGGCGTGAACGGCTTCTCGAGAAAGTCATAGGCGCCGTCGCGCATGGCATCGACGGCCATCGGCACGTCGCCGTGGCCGGTCAGCAGGATCACTGGCAAGTCGCGATCCCGCCGCTGCAACTCGGCCAGCAACTGCAAACCATCCATGCCGGACATGCGCACATCGCTGAGGATCACGCCGGGAAAGTGCTCGGGCAGCTGCGCCAGGCATTCCTCGGCGCGGCTGAACAGGCGCACCTCGAACCCGGACAGCGTGAGCCATTGCTCCACCGCTTCCCGAATGGGCGCCTCGTCATCCACCACGATTACCGAGTTCAGCATGGGGCGTCGGCCTCCGGGGCCTGGATCAGACAGAAGAAAAACCGCGCGCCGTTGTTGACGTTTTCGGCGCTGAGCCGGCCGCCCAGTTCATGCACGATGGCGAACGAAACCGCGAGGCCCAGGCCCAGACCGTCGCCCACCGGTTTGGTGGTGAAAAACGGATCGAAGACGTTGGCCAGATGCGCTTCGGCAATTCCGCCGCCACTGTCGATGACCGAAACACTCCAATGCTCGCTCTGCGCGTCGATGCGAATTTCCAGACGCTTGAGGGGTTTGTCGCCCATCGCGTCCAGGGCGTTGCGCATCAGGTTGATCAGGACCTGCTCCAGCCGGATCGCATCGCCGCGCACCCAGGCTGGACGCGTCAGGTCGAGCACGCAGCTGACGCGCTCTTCACGAATTCGTGCGTCCAGCAACAGCAACGCCTGATCGACCACGGTGGCCAGATCAAGGCGCTCGCGCAGGCCGCTGGGGCTTTTGCGGGCGAAGGTTTTCAGGTGGCCGGTGAGCGCGGCCATGCGCGTCAGCTGCTGATCCAGCAGGCTCAACGCCTTGTACGCGTCATCGACACGGCCATGCTCCAGCAACAGACGCAGGGTCGCGAGTTGCATGCGCTGGGCCGTCAGCGGCTGGTTGATTTCGTGGGCGAGGGCGGCGGACATCTGGCCGAGGGCCGCCAGCTTGGTCGACTGCACCAGACCGTCCTGCGCCGTTTGCAGGTCCCGCGTGCGTTCCTCGACCAAGCGTTCGAGCTCTTCGCGACTGCGCTGGCGCACGCGGCCAAGGCGCCAGCGCTGGTACAGAAACAGCCCGAGAAACACCAGTGTCAGCCAGATGCCTGCCGCAGCGAGACCGGCATTGCGCACGTCCTCACTGGCGCCCTGCGGTTTGCGCAGGAGGTGCAAGGTCCATCCCTCGGTCGGCAGCGGCATTGACTGCCACAAGAAATCGGTCTGCTCGTTGGGGGCGTCGACACGGCTGAGATGGCTGTTTTCGCCGAACGTACGCAGCAGCTCCTGATGCAAGGGCGTCAGCGGCTGCTTGTCGTACTGACGCGTGCTCGCCAGTTCGGCGCGGTCCTGCTCGGTCAGCGGCCGCAGGGCCCGATAGCGCCAGCCCGGTTGATTGGCGATGAAGACGATGCCCTTGGCGTCGCTGACCAGCAGCAGGTCATCGTTTTGCGCCCAGGTGTGTTCAAGGTCCGGAAACTCCAGCTTGACCACCATCGCCCCGATGAACTGCCCGGCTTCGTCGCGCACCGCGTTCGACAGGAAGTAACCCGGGATGCCACTGGTCACGCCGACGGCATAAAAACGCCCGACACCGGTGGCGCGGGTTTGCGTGAAGTAGGGGCGGAAGCCGTAATTGTGGCCCACGTAGCTGCTCGGCAGACGCCAGTTGCTGGCGCCGACGGCGAGGCCGTTGCGGTCAAGCAGTTCGAGGGTGGAGGACTGGGCAGCGCCGTTGATCTGCTCCAGTTTGAGATTGAGCGCCTGGGTGGTGTCGGCGCTGACCGGTCCGCTCAGCGCCGTCCGCAGTTGAGGATCAAGGGCCAGAACGGCCGGCAGAGCCCGGTAGCGCTCGATCAGGGTCTGCAGTGTGTTGGCGTAGAGCGCCAGCCGATCTTTAGAGCGGCCAGCGTCGTCTTCCAGGGCATGCCGCTGAGCCTGATGCATCGCCAGCGTCGCCGCAATGACGGTACCGGCGAAGATCAGCAACACATAGAGCACAAGGCGGACGGAACGGGGCATGGGCATGACCTCCTTTCAGTGGCTGGCGCATTCGCCCCGGATTCCTGCCTTACAGCAAATTGAACGTCGTCTCTTTCACGTTCTCCGAATCCAGGCCGATCATCAGCTTGAACTCGCCCGCCTCGGCCGCGTACTTCAGCGACGGGTTGAAGAACTTCAGGTCTTCTTCGGTCAGGGTGAAGCTCACGGATTTCTCTTCCCCGGGGTTCAGCATGACTTTCTGGAAATTCTTCAGCTCTTTGACCGGGCGGCTGATCGATGCGGCGACGTCGCGCAGGTACAGCTGAACCACGGTTTCACCGGCGACCTTGCCGGTGTTCTTGACCATGACGCTGGCAGTCAGCTTGTCCTTGCGGGTCATCTTGTTGATCGACAGGGTGATGTCCGACACGCTGAACTGCGTGTAGCTCAGACCATAACCGAACGGGAACAGCGGGCTGGTCGGCTCTTCGAAGTAGTTCGAGGTGTAGTTCGAGTCGTTCGGGCGGTACGGGCGACCGGTGTTCAGGTGGTTGTAATAGGCTGGCACCTGACCCACGGAGCGTGGGAAGGTCATCGGCAGTTTGCCGGACGGGTTGTAGTCGCCGAACAGCACGTCAGCCAAGGCATTGCCGCCTTCTGTGCCGAGGAACCAGCTTTCCACCATGGCGTCGGCCAGTTCGTTTTCTTCACCCAGCGCCAGCGGCCGACCATTCATCAGCACCAGCACCAGCGGTTTGCCTGTGGCCTTGAGCGCGCGGATCAGGTCCCGTTGACGGCCCGGTATTACCAGGTCGACACGGCTCGCCGCTTCGTGGGACATGTTGCGCGACTCACCCACAACGGCAACCACCACGTCCGCCTGCTGCGCGGCCTTGACCGCTTCGTCGATCATCTCCTGCTCGGGACGCGGGTCGATGGCGATCTGGTCGTCCATCTTGTTCAGGTAAGTGATGGCGTGCTGGTTGTCGGTGATGTTGGAGCCCAGTGCATAAACCAGCTTGGCCTTGTCACCGACCGCCGCCGCAATGCCGTCATAAGCGTTGACGGTCTGACGCGCCAGCCCGGCCGCTGACCAACTGCCCATCATGTCCATCGAGCTCTTGGCCAGCGGACCGATCACGGCGATGGTGCCTTGCTTCTTCAGCGGCAGGGTGTCGTTCTGGTTCTTCAGCAGCACGACGCTCTTGCGCGCAACGTCGCGGGCTTCGGCACGGTGCAGACGGTTTTCGGCGTTGCGGTCGGCCGGGTCATCCACTGCCGCGCCGATGCGCAGGTACGGGTTGGCGAACAGGCCCATTTCCCACTTGGCGCCGAGCACTTCACGCACGGCGTTATCGACTTCTTTGACCGACACTTCGCCGCTCTTTACCAGGTCCGGCAGTTCTTCGCCGTAGGCCTTGTCGTTCATGCTCAGGTCGACGCCGGCCTTGATCGCCAGCTTGGCGGCTTCGCGGAAGTCCTTGGCCACGCCGTGGTCGATCAATTCCTTGATCGCGCCGTGGTCGCTGACGGTAACGCCCTTGAAGCCCCAATCCCTGCGCAAGACATCCTGCAGCAGCCAGGCGTTGGACGTGGAAGGCACGCCGTTGATGGAATTGAGCGCGATCATCACGCCGCCTGCGCCGGCATCAATCGATGCGCGGTAGGGCGGCAGGTAGTCCTGCTGCATGCGCACCGGGCTCATGTCGACGGTGTTGTAGTCGCGACCGCCCTCGACCGCGCCATACAGGGCGAAGTGTTTGACCACCGCCATGATGCTGTTGGGCGCCTGCATGCTGGTGCCCTGAAACGCGCGGGTCATGGTGGCGGAGATGCGCGACACCAGGTAGGTGTCTTCGCCGAAGCCTTCGGAGCTGCGGCCCCAGCGCGCGTCGCGGGTGATGTCGACCATGGGCGCGAAGGTCATGTCCACGCCGTCGGCGGCGGCTTCGATCGCTGACACGCGACCGGTGCGGGTGATGGCGTTCATATCCCAGGTCGACGCGAGACCCAGGCTGATCGGGAATACGGTGCGCTGGCCGTGGACGACGTCGTAGGCGAAGAACATGGGGATCTTGTTGCGGCTGTGCCCGGCGGCGTCCTGCATGGCGCGGTTGTCCGGCAGCACGACGGAGTTGAACGTGCCGCCGATGCGGCCTGCGGTGATTTCCTTGAGAATTTCCGGCTTGGGCATCTCCGGGCCGATGCTGATCAGGCGCAGTTGACCGATCTTCTCCTCCAGGGTCATTTGCTTCATCAGGTTGGCGATGAATGCATTCTTGGCTTGCAGCGTGGAGGGGGGGCCAACGCCAGTGGTGGCGTTTTCGGCCCAGGCGGACTGACTGACCAGGCCGATGACGAGACTCAGGAAACACAGCTTATTCATGAATGGTTTTCTCAAGGCGTTGCCGGCAACTCGCACGTAATACCGGTCAGCCGTTGTTATAGGTGTCGAACCTTTGGTTTTTTATTGTCGTCAGGACGGCAACGCCGCTGAACTCCTGCCTCATATGAGCATCAGTAGCGCAACGAGTTTTATCTGATTGTGGCCCGGCAATCCAGAGCCCCGACAACGCGATGGGGCGGGATTATGCCGGGGATCGTCCGGTTTGGCTAAAGTCATGACTGACAGGATTAACTATTGATGAGTACAGGGAGCACGCACGCCATGCAAACAGAGCGTTATGACCACAGCCGGGGCAGTCGTTACAAATTGTCACTGGCGTTGATGATGCTGCTGACGACCCTGTTGTCCGGCTGCGGGATCAACAACATTCCGACCTACGACGAGCAGGTCAAGGCTGCCTGGGCCCAGGTGCAGAACCAGTATCAGCGCCGCGCCGACCTGATCCCCAACCTGGTGGAAACGGTGAAGGGCTACGCCAAGCAAGAGCAGGACACCCTGACCGCAGTCATCGAAGCGCGTGCCAAGGCGACGTCGATTCAGGTGGACGCCAGTACGCTGAACGATCCGGCCAAGCTCAAGCAGTTCCAGGACGCACAAGGTCAGCTGACCGGCGCATTGAGCCGTTTGATGGTGGTCTCGGAGCGCTATCCGGACCTCAAATCCAACCAGAACTTCCTCGCGCTGCAGTCCCAGCTTGAAGGCACGGAAAACCGTATCGCGGTGGCCCGTCGCGACTTCATCACGGCGGTCGAGCGTTACAACACCGAGATCCGCACCTTCCCGGGCCGTCTGTGGCATACCGTGATGTACAGCGATCTGCCGGTGCGTCCGAACTTCGAAGCCACTGCCGCTGACGCTGACAAAGCGCCACAAGTGAAATTCTGATGGGACGCGCGCGGCGGGGAGTGCTGGTCGCGTTACTGGCGATGTCGGTGGGCGTATTTGCCCAGTGGGCGCAAGCCGACCTCACGTTTCCGCCGCTGACCGGGCGCGTCGTTGACACCGCCGGGATGATCGACGGCCCGAGCAAAGAGCATCTCGAACAGATGCTGCGCGCCCATGAAGAGCTGACCACCGAGCAGGTGGTGGTGGTCACATTGCCAGACCTGCAGAGCTCGACCATTGAGGACTACGGCTATCAGCTCGGTCGTCACTGGGGCATCGGCCAGAAGGGCAAGGACAACGGCGCTCTGTTGGTGGTCGCCCGGGACGAGCGCAAGGTGCGCATCGAAGTGGGTTACGGCCTGGAAGATCGCCTGACCGATGCGCAGTCGTCGGTGATCATCAATCAGATCATCACCCCGGCGTTCCGTCAGGGTGACTTCGTCGGCGGTATCACCAAAGGCGCCGAGGCGATGGTCCAGGTGCTCGGCGGCGATCCCCTTGCCGAGCCCGCCGTCGGCGCCACCGGCAGCACAGCGGCAAGCGAGGACGAAGGCGTCGACTGGAAAGTGACCCTGCTGTTTCTGGTGCTGTTCGTGGTCATCAGTTACATCAGCGCCCGTTCCGGGCGAGGCAGGTCCATCGGCTCCGGGGGCGGCTTTGGCGGTCTCGGTTCCGGCGGCTTGGGCGGCTTGGGCGGCTCAGGCGGCTTTGGTTCCGGGGGCTCTGGCTCTGGCTCAGGCGGTATGCGCGGTGGCGGTGGTGGATTTGGCGGGGGCGGTGCCTCCGGTGGCTGGTAGTTGTTCGCTCAGGAAGGGTTTGCTTGCATGACATTGCTCAATAAAGACGAACAACAGCGGGTTGCCCACGCCATCGAGACCGTCGAGCGTCAGACCGACGCGGAACTGGTGACGGTGCTGGCCACCAGCGCTGACGACTACACCTACGTGCCGCTGATCTGGGCCGGGGTCATCGCGTTGCTCGTACCGGGGCTGATCAACCTGCTGACGGGCTGGCTCAGCGCCAATCATCTGCTGCTGGTGCAGGTTGTCACGTTCATCGTGGTGGCGCTGGTGTGCCGGCTGCCGGGCATCACCACGCGGCTGGTGCCTGTTCGCGTGCGGCACTGGCGGGCGGGCAATCTGGCGCGTCGGCAGTTTCTTGAGCAGAACCTGCACGCCACCGCCAATGGCACCGGCGTGCTGATTTTTGTCAGCGAGGCCGAGCGTTATGTTGAGATCATCGTCGACGACGGCATAGCCCGGCGCGTGGACAACGAAGTCTGGCGCTCGATGGTCGAGACCTTCACCCGGCAGGTAAAGGACGGCCGGATTGTGGAAGGCTTTATGGGGTGCATTACTTCGTGCGGCGAGGTGCTGAGCGAGCAGGTGCCCGTGACCCAGGCGCGCAACGAGTTGCCAAACCGGTTAGTGGTGTTGGGGTGATCTGATCGTTCCCGCGCTCCGCGTGGAAATGCCTCTGCTGACCCTCCGCGTCATTTAATTGCACCTACCGCTCTCGACCCGCCTAAAATAGCGCCTCGCATTTCCGCTCCCGAGGCGCTTTCCGATGTCCGTTACCGCACCCGCCACCGTTCCTGCGCAGGATCACCGCGCTCAGTTCCTGAGTCTGCTGGACACCTGTCTGACGCAAAATTCGCTGATCAAACTGGTGCTGGCCAAGTACGTCGGAAGCGAAGCGGAATTGCAGCGGGTCAGCATCAAGCCCGTCACGGTCAAGGATCAGCCGTGCCTGTCCTTCGTCTATCGCTACAAGACCCGCGACATCACCAAGAATCACCCCCTCGCCGAGGCGCAGACGCTGATCGCCAGCCTGCTGCCCGAGTCATTCAAGAACGCTCATCTGCTGTCGCTCACCGATGAAGTGCAGCTGGAGTTCAGCAAGAAGGGCAAGAGCACGCTATTCCGCAACAAGGCCCAGCAGGAGCGCGAAGCCCCGACCGCCGAGCATGACCGCGAGAAAAAGCGTTACCTGGAACTGAGCCGGCCATTCCTGACTGATCTTGGTGTGACCAACAAGCAGCACGAGCTGATTCCGGCGATGTCACGCAAGTGGAAGCAGATCAACAAGTTCATCGAGGTGTTTTCCCACGCGCTGGTGACCTCGCCGATCACGCTGGACAAACCGCTGACGGTCGCGGATTTCGGCTCGGGCAAGGGTTATCTGACCTTTGCCATCCACGATTACCTGCGCAACACCTTGCAGGCTGAAGGCAACGTCACCGGCGTCGAGCTGCGCGAGGACATGGTCACGCTGTGCAACAACGCTGCCGCGCGGCTGGAGCATCCGGGGCTGGTGTTCAAGTGCGGTGACGTGCGTTCGGTGGCGCCCAGCGAACTGGACGTGATGATCGCCTTGCACGCCTGCGACATCGCCACCGACTACGCGATTCACACCGGTATCCGCTCGGGCGCCTCGATCATCATGTGCTCGCCGTGCTGCCACAAACAGATCCGCCTGCAGATCCAGAGCCCGACGCTGCTCAAGCCGATGCTGCAATACGGTTTGCACATGGGCCAGCAGGCCGAAATGGTCACCGATGCCTTGCGAGCGTTGCTGCTGGAAGCGTGCGGCTATGAAACCAAGGTCTTCGAGTTCATCTCGCTGGAGCACACCAACAAGAACAAGATGATTCTGGCGGTCAAGCGCGCCACCCCGGCGGATCCGGCTGAGCTGCTGGCGGAGATTCAGGAGCTGAAAGTGTTCTACGGCATTCAGGAGCAGTGCCTGGAGCGCTTGCTCCAGACGGATGGCCTGCTGGGTTAGACGCGAGCGGCGGCGACCGGCTTGGGCGCGATCACCGCCGTTTTACGCCCGATGGCCAGCGTAACCACGACACCGGCGGCGAAGATCCAGGTCGTCGGGTCGATGTGCTCACCGAAAAACAGCGCCGAGAAGGCCATGGTGAAAAACAGCTGCACCAGCTGAATCTGACTGACCCGCGCGATGCCGCCCATGGCCAGCCCGGCATACCAGGCGAAGAAGCCAATAAATTGCGAGAACAGCGACACGTAACCGAAGGCCCACCAGGTGCCGGGAGAAATCGGCCCCTGATGCTGCCACGCCAGATAGCTGACGGGCACGATCAGCACCGGGATCGAAATCACTAGCGCCCAGCAGATCACCTGCCAGCCACCCATCTCCTTGGCCAAGCGGCCGCCTTCGGCATAACCCAGCCCGCCAATCGCCACCGCGGCGACCATCAGCAGATCACCGGCCTGAAGATTGCCGGCCCCGCTGATCAGCGCGTAACCCAGCACCAGAACGCTGCCCATGGCGGCGCAGGCCCAGAAGGCTTTCGACGGGCGCTCGTGGGAGAGCCATGCGGCGTAGATGGCGACCAGCAGTGGTTGCAGGCCATTGACCAGCGCGCCGTGGGAGGCGGGCAGGGTTTTCATGGCCCAGGCTGACAGCACCGGGAAACCGACGATCACCCCCAGCGCCACCACCATCAGCGCCTTGAACTGCGCGCGGGTCGGCCATTTTTCTCTGCGCCACAGCAGTAACGCCGCCGCTGGCACCGCCGCGAACAGGGCGCGGCCCAGGCCGTTGAGCAAAGGATGGATTTCCTGCACCACGATGCGGGTCATGGGCAGTGTCAGGCTGAAGATCACCACGCCGATCAGTCCGAGGACCATTCCGGTGTTTTCCCGAGAGGACATAAGGGGCGTGCCTTGTTCTTGTTGGTGCGAAACGCGTGCTCATTCAGCCACAGAGGCGGCATGGGGGCCATTTACAGATGCGTGCGGAATCGTCCATACACTTCGTCCGTTCGATCAGTAGCGCTCAAGCCGGCCTCTTCCCGGCTGAAGCCGGTCCTATATTTCAATTGCGTGCATTCAGCCGGACTGGCGGGCGCCCTCATTGCAGGACCGGCTTCAGCCGGGAAGCGGGCGAGGGCGGAAATGCCGTTTTCGAGGATTTTGCGGCTGTGGGATGAATCGCTCTAAATGTTGGTGCAGAAGTTGAATGCAACGTTCCTGCAACAGTTTGAAGGTCAAATTGGTGCCGTCGAATTCAGCCAGGAGAGCCATCGTGTCGGTTATCGAAAAATGGGCGTTGCAGGGTGTCGTGGTATTCCTTTTCGCATGGATGGCGACGGTGGCGGCTCACTGGTCAGGCAGCGTCGTGCACACGACAAGCAGCGACCGACTCGCCGCTCTCAGCAGCATGCGCCTGACCACCGAATCGGTTGCCACCAGCGTCAATAAACACACGCAGGGTGGGGCAGTGGTGGTGGGGTCGTTGTCGGAAGGTAACGAATAAAGGGCAGCGGCTGGGAAGATTTGAAGCGGTGAGTAATTGGAAGACCGGACCTGTAGGGTCCGGTTTTTGTTTTTGTCATCAGAGTTTGTACTGGGGAAAAAATTTCTCTAGTATCCCGCCATGGCTACCGTACATAACAATCGCAACTGAAAGATCAAAATCTATCCGGACGACCATGCGCCACCCCATTTCCATGTCCAGACGCCTGACGGGGAGTCACTCGTGCAGATTGACGGTTTAAGGGTCTTAGGCAGGGGCGCTGAGGGGAAGGCGCTGAAAGAAGCGCTGCAGTGGGCCAGGAATCATACCCGGGACTTGTGGCGTATCTGGTATGAGCAGAATCGGAGGACTTGAGGCATGACCAGCAAATTACGCATCGTCGCTGCACAACCTGTCGCGAACAGCCGCTCGTTGATCCTCGACTGGAACAACGGCAACCGTCATACCGTTGATTTGTCGGCCTACATCGACCAATTTGAAGCGCTGGTGCCGCTGAAGGATGAAACGCTGTTCAGTCAGGTGACTGTGGGTGATTGGGGGTTCGACGTGTCGTGGGGGAATGATGTCGAGCTGTCTGCGTCGACGCTTCACCGGCTCGCGCTGGAGCAGGCCGGTGAAGTCATGCCGACGCGCGACTTCAAACAGTGGATGGCAAAGAACAACCTCTCGCTCTCGGCAGCGGCCATCGAGCTGGGCTTTACGCGTCGAACCATTACTGCTTACAGCAGCGGTGCTGCACTTATCCCCAAGCACGTGGCATTGGCCTGTCGGGGTTGGGAATATGAGCACTCGCCGCGCTAACCCTCAACTCTTCTTTAACTCCAACGCTTCCATCAGCCTTGCCACCGGCACCGCAAGCGTCGGATCGCCCAGCGGATGGGTCGTGGCGTTGAAGAAGGCCAGCTCGATGTTCTGCCCTTCAAACAGTTCGCTGTAGCGGCGTTTCTGGTGCTGGATGAAGGCGTCACTGCGCGGCAATACCGAGATGGCGATGCGCTTGGGACGGGCCTGGAGAATGGCGTTGAGAATGTGTCGATCCTGCTTGCCCAGCGAGTGGCCGAAGACGCATAGCGCGCCCTCATGCTGCGCCAGTTGGGCGTGGCAAAACGACAGATAGTCCGAACCGCGGATGATCTTCATCTTGTCGTCGCTAGGGCCCTCACAGACAAACAGCGGCACATCTTCCAGCGCGTTGATCGCGAAACTGCCCAGCAGCGTGCTCTCCGAAGACAGCAACTTGCGCGCCGTGCCATCGAAGTTCTTCACCAGGTGCATGCCGCCATGCAGGTACAAAATGCGCGTGGCGTGGCTGTCGGTGCGGTGCAGGTTGAACACAGCGTCATCGTCGTACAGATCATCGAACGGCTGCGCGCCATGCATCGCTGCCCAGTACGCCAGCAGGTCGTAGTTGGTGGAGTACACCGTCTGATAATGGCTCAGGGCTTCGCTGATCTTGCCAATAGTCGCCGCCTCCATCAGGCGCCACGGAATATGCGCCGAGCGGATGCCATGAATCAGGGCTTCCTTGATCGCGAAATAGCGGTTGCGTGGCGATGACGAACCAATCGTCAGCGCCGCGTTGACCCGCATCGCGACTTTCAAGCCGCTGAGTACGGGCTCGAAATTCTCCGTTTCCATGGATTTGAACAGCGCCAGCTCGGTGGCGCTCAAGGGTTTGTTGCGCGTGGTCTGCGCCAGCTCGAACAGCGAGTCGTAGGCGAAGTTCTTCCACACGGCAAGACTGGCACCGTTGCCCAGCAGCAATCCCGAGCAGGGATTGACGGCTTGCAGCGTGTTCCAGTCGGCCAGTTCGGCATCAAAATCCGTGAATTCCATCATCTCGCTTCGCTTTCAGGTGAGCAGGTACTGACCGGACGCCAGAACGGAGGGGACTTATAGAAACCCAGGTCGGCATTGTCAACGCGGCATCCCGGCTTCGAACAATTTGAGGAGGGTGCCGCTGGTCTCGGTAACGTCTATAGAGTGAATGACGGGTGTAAGGTTTAATCCGACAACCCATAACACTCTCTTGAATGAGAGGAGATGACCATGCATACCGCAATGCTCAGCAAGACGCACTTCAACGGTTACGATGTGATTAACGTGAACAACGGGCCTTGGCGGGTCTGCACCCACCGTGATCGATTAGGCTCATTCTCCACGCGCGAAGAAGCCATGGCGTTTGCGGCCTCCTTGCCAGCCTATCAAGAGCGAACAGCGTTATTACCTGCCGCCAAAGCGCACTAATGACACGACTCGTCGCCATTTGAGCTCTGGTGTTGCCGGAGCTCAATCGGCCGGATAGCAACTCGTGAACTGCACTATCCATTTGCGAAGTTTCATGCAGCCTGCACGATTTCGCATTTTCCCTGTTCGTCTAACTGCTTGATTCACTGAGCTTTTGGATAACTCGCTACATCGGCACGGTCGATGCAACTCTCATCACGAACCTGCAGGGTCGGCGCTTAGATCGATCCGCTTACCGTGATCCAGAGGAAACAACATGAACGCCATCGAACTGTTGAAAGCCGACCATGAACGCGTAAAAGCCATCTTGACCCAACTGAGCGAGTCCACCGAGCGCGGCGTTAAAAAGCGCACTGACTTGCTGGCCAAACTGGAGATGGAAATCACCATCCATACCAAGATCGAGGAAGAAATTCTCTATCCGGCGTTTAAAGAGGCGGGCGGCAAAGAGCAGGACATCATGTACTACGAAGCCAAGGAAGAGCACCGCACCGTTGACGCTCTGGTGCTGCCGGACCTCAAGCAAACTGACCCTGCCACCCCGGAATTTTCGGGTCGTGTGAAAGTGGTCAAAGAGCTGCTGGAGCACCACATCGAGGAAGAAGAGGAAGAGATGTTCCCGCAGGCTGAAAAGTTGCTGGGCAAGAAGAAGCTGGAAGAGCTGGGTGCGCAGATGGAAGCGATGAAGGCTGAGTACAAGAAGTCCCTGTCGTCGCCGAGCATTGCAGCGTAAGCGTTGATGGAATGAATAAGCCCGGAGTTTTCCGGGCTTTTTTGTGGGTGAAAGTTTTAGTCCGGTTTACTGGTGCAGCGCACTTACTTGCCTCTTCCCGGCTGAAGCCGGTCCCACAAAAAACGCGAGCTTTGTATACCTGTGTATCCAGACCCCCTGCCGATACGTGCTGACTGAAAGCTCGCCCCCAGCGACACATTGCAGATACGTGCAGCCCATTCAATGGTTCACAGCGAAGAGCGGGGCCAGGCGTTAGCTACCCCGGTCAAGGCCCGACTATGAATGCACACTGAGGAAGCACCCCATGAACAGAATCAACACGGCATTGCTGCTAAGCGTTTTTACGGCGGGCGCCCTGGTGCTGGGCGTTGCCGGTGCGGCTCAGGCGGCACCGGTGAAGAACATCGTGCTGGTGCACGGCGCCTTTGTGAACGGGTCGGGCTGGAAGCCGGTTTACGAGATCCTGCGCAAGGACGGGTACAACGTCTCGATCGCTGAACACCCACTGACTTCCTTCACCGATGACGTGACTGCCGTCAAGCGCATCGTTGACCAGCAGGATGGCCCGACGATTCTGGTCGGTCACAGTTATGGTGGCGCGATCATCACGGATGTCGGCAATGACGCTCATGTTGTGGGCCTGGTGTACATCGCCGCCCACGCACTGGATCAGGGTGAAACCGAAGCGCAGAACGGCAAGCTGTACCCCAATGCCACCAAAGCGGTGAAGAAAACCGCTGACGGCTTCCTCTCCCTTGACCCAGCGTTCTATCCGGCGGACTTCGCGGCTGACCTGCCCAAGGCTCATGCTGAATTCGAAGCCATTTCCCAGGAGCCGACCGCGGCGTCAGTGTTTACCACACCCGCTGGCGTGCCCGCGTGGAAAACCAAGCCTAGCTGGTACGCAGTGGCCGGGGCAGACCGGATCATCAACCCGGACCTTGAGCGCATGTACGCCAAGCGTGCCAACAGCCACACCATCGAGATCAAAGGCGCCAGTCACTCGGTGTACCAGTCCCGTCCGCAGGAAGTGGCCGCGTTGATCGAACAGGCAGCGACCCACGCGGCGGATTGACGCATCGCACCCACGACTGGCCTGCAACCCTTGCAACGTCCAAGGCTCACTTGTGAATCAGGCCACGTCGAAAGCGTCCGAGCCGCATATCAGCTCCACCGGCATCGGTTGCAAACGGCCGATCATGGGTTTGGCAAACAGATAGCCCTGCATCAGCTCGACGCCCAGATCCAGCAGGGCGTCGCGCTCTTCGCAGGTCTCGATGCCTTCGGCCACGACGGTGATTCCCAGCCGCTTCGAAACCAGCACAATCCCTTCAACAATCGCCCGACGCACGGCGTCCTGATCGATGTCACGGGTGAGCGCCATATCGATCTTCAGCACCTGTGGTTGAAACATCGCCAACATGTTGAGGCCGGAATAACCTGATCCGAAGTCATCAATAGCGGTGGTGAAACCTTGCCGCTCGTACTCTTCGAAAATGGATTTGAGATGATTCGGATCATCTACACGCTCACCTTCGGTGACTTCGAACATGAGCCGATCCACCGGAAAATCGAACGTCCGAGATGCCTCAAGCGTTGCCCGAATGCACGTCTCTGCGCGGTACACCGCTTTGGGCAGGAAATTGATACTCAGCTTGCAGTCTGGAATCGCGCGCAGGCCCAGCTGGGTAGCGAGCTCAATGGCCCTGACCCGGCACGCCTGATCGAAACGGTAGCGGTTGCCGTCGTTGACCTGACCCAGGATGAACGCGGCGGACTCGCCATTGACACCACGGACCAGCGCCTCATAAGCGAAGGGCGCCCCGGTGGTGACATTGAAAATAGGTTGGAAAGCCATGGTGAAGTCGAAGCCCAGCCCTTCGAGATTTCGACACTCAGCGCAGCCAATGGATTCGAAGGTTGCCAAGGGGATATGTTGCATGATCGTCACTGCCTTGAGATTTCGTCGCTCGATGGATGAATTTTGAGCAACTGGTTTCTCTGTATCGGCAGTCGGCGCGGAATCTGTGATGCGGATTTGCAGCAGGGGATTAACGGTAACGAAATCGGTGCCTGAGAAGGCGGCGGTATGAGTCGGTCTTTTAGAAGACGAGGCAGGAATCGAGCTTGATTCAGAGCGAGGAGGGCGGCTGAAAAGCCCGGAAACACTGGGGGAGATGGAGCGGGTAGAGGGAATCGAACCCTCAACTAAAGCTTGGGAAGCTTTCGTTTTGCCACTAAACTATACCCGCTTTTAACCTGACGCCTTTGGAGCGGCTGACTTTGTACCAGATGCCGCGTGTTAATTGAAGCGTTATATGCCGCACCTGCCAAATGCCATCTAGCCAACCCCTGATTCGCCGTCCAGTGGCACTCATCAGGGGCCGCAACAGACCCAGTCCTTTCCCGTCTGCTGCCCTCTCATTTCCCATTCCAATCACACCGCAAACGCCTGTTGCAACTGACCCGTTCTGTAATGAATGCGCCGGGGTTCGGGCGCGGGCGTCAGAAACCCATGCAGGGCATCTTTCGATGCCAGGCACGCGGCCTTGCTCTCCATGTCGAGAAAGTGCCCCGCATCCTGAATGGTGCTGAAATGGCAGTCTCGAATGTAGTGGGCGAAGTGCCGGGCGTCGGCAGCCGAGGTGTACTCGTCCCACACACCGTTCATGAACAGCACCGGCACATTGATGCGCCTGGCGGCTTTCATCTGCGGATGATTGCTCGCGTCCAGCACATGGTTGATGTGGTGGTGCATCTGCGCGTACTCGTGCAGATCCAGGGAGCTGACGTGCTTGTGGTTGTAGCGCTTGAACAGAGAAGGCAGGTGTTTGCCCAGCGTGCTGTTGAGTAACTCACCGACGCCATG
Organism: Pseudomonas sp. GW821-FHT02H06; assembly: GCF_059421525.1. NCBI lineage: Bacteria > Pseudomonadati > Pseudomonadota > Gammaproteobacteria > Pseudomonadales > Pseudomonadaceae > Pseudomonas > Pseudomonas sp. GW821-FHT02H06. Next base: position 577,137 of record NZ_JBWKVD010000001.1, on the reverse strand, counting down.
GCGATTGTAGGCGGCGAAGTGTTGCCCGCCGCGCTCGAGGTAGTCGCGCAGCGGGTCGCTGATGACAGGGGAGAACGAGCTGATCACGGCTTTCTCGATGCGCTTGGGCCGATGCGCCAGGGCGACCAGCGCCGCCGCGCCACCCCATGAAAACGACAGCAGCAGTTCGGCGTTGAAGTGGTCGATGAGCTCCAGAAGCAACTGACCTTCCAGCTCCTTGGTCAGGGGGCGTTCATGGGCATTGTGGGGTTTTGATTTGCCGGCGTAAGGCGGGTCGTACAGCACGACGTTGAATTGCGGGTGAAGGTTGCGCACGGTTTGAGCGAAGGAGGTGGTCGTGGCGAGCGAGCCATTGACCAAAATGATGGTCTTCTCGGCGGCGTCTGCGCGATAGAGCTCCGTGTAAACCCGGAACTGGCCTTGTATGTCCAGCACAGCGATTTCTGGCTTCATCTCCATGTCTCCTGACGAAAAAACGGGGTGCGCGTAGAGACGTTGCACGCGTTTCGTGACAGGTAGGCAATTGGACGCAGGTTTCAGATCAACGCAATTTCGTCGGGCCTCAGGGCTCTGTACTGTCCGGGGGCCAGCGCCGGGTCGAGTTTCAGCGGTCCCATGCTCTCGCGGTGCAGCCGGGTCACCTTGTTGTCGAAGTGGCCGAACATGCGTTTGACCTGATGGTAACGCCCTTCCACGATGCTCAGCCGGGCGCGATGACTGCCCAGAATCGTCAGCTCGGCAGGCTGTGTCGTCAGGTCTTCAAACGCGAAATAAAAACCTTCAGCAAATTTTTCGACGTAGTGCGCACCGATGTCGTCTTCGGTCTCGACGTCATAGACCTTCGCCAGTTTGGTGATCGGCTGCGTCAGGCGGCGCGACCACTGCCCATCGTTGGTGATAAGCATCAGCCCGGAGGTGTTGAAATCCAGGCGGCCGGCGATGTGCAGGTCGTCCTTGTCGGGCTCCTCAAGCAGGTCGAGCACGGTGGGGTGCTGCGGATCGACGGTTGCGCTGACGCAGCCCTGGGGTTTGTGCAGCATGAAATACCGGGCGGGTTTGCCGAGCTGAAGGACTTCGTCGTCGATCCGTACCTGACTGAACTCGCGGACTTCGTGCAGCGGGTTTTTTACCAGCAACCCGTCGACCTGCACGCGGCCTGCGATCAGTGCCAGTCGTACCTCTTTGCGGCTGAAGCGCGGCAGGTTGCTGAGGAAACGGTCAAGACGCATCGCGAATCTTCGCCCCAACGCCTGCGCACTGCGGACACAGACATGCCTGTCCACGCACCTCTTCGGGCAGCGCTGCCAATAGCGCCGGGTCGATCTCGGCGGTAAAACACCAGCAGGCTTGATCCACTGTGCGCGGATCAGCCAGGGTGCAGCGGTTACTGGCGCCGCAAACGGGGCAGATGCTCGTGTCGATGATGTGAGTGTCCATGTAGAGCGCCGCCTTTGAGTGCCGCCAATGCTAGCGCGCGGCCCTGTCTCGCGCCATGAGCATGTGATCCCGGGCAACGCGCCTACGGGGTAATCGGCGACTGGCCTTGCGGGGCGACGAAAGAGGGCGCGCGCCCCAGCATAGAACCCACGGCAGGACAGCGGCAATGCACCAGCAGGATGTTGTCGTAGTGAATGCCCTGCCGACTCAGTTCGCCGAACAGATCCTCCAGGGTCGGGCGGGTCATACCGAACCGGTTGCGCACGGTCAGCACATCCATGGGCGTTGCAGGGAGCAGGCTGGGCAGCGGCGGTTGATGACTGTTGCGCACGATCTGGCTGATGTCCCGATAACTTTCATAGTGCTCGCTCTGAAATTTCGCCAGGGTGTAGTTCTTGATGCGTCCGGGCAGCGAGGTGCCGGCCATCAGCGTGTCCCGGGCGAACATGTCCGGAAAGGGCCCGACGCCGGGGCCGGGCACCGGCTGCGCAGTGTTCAGCAGGGCGTAGGGCCGCACCGACTGGCTGGCGATCCGGTGCAGCATCGGGTCGACCAGCTCGTGACCGTGGGGCGCGTAAGTTCGCAGTTCGGTGCCGTTGGGAATGGCCGTCGTGCGCGTCCACGGCAAGTAGTAGCCGTGGCTGCTGACGACCAGGGTGCGTGCCTGGGTCCGGTCCGATGTCCACAGCAGAAATTTGCGCCCCAGCTTCCACACTTGAACCGACGACGTGCCGAATTCGGCATTACCCGCCACGCTCCACGTCTTCATCAGGCCCGCTCCATTGAAGAATGGCTTGAGCAGCGTTTTGCGTGGGTGGGTCGCCCTGCGCAGCCAGTCGCCGAAATTGCGTGCCGGCAGCGCAGTCTTCACTCGACTCAGCCCTCGGCCCAGTGCTGTGGCAGGCGCTGCGAGTTTGCGGAACGCCTGAAAAAGTCGTGGCGTGGCCGGTGCCATGTGCAACAGCCCCAGAGACAGAATGGCGAACATCACCTGGCGCCGTTCCTCCTGACGGTCGCCGGGGAGGTTGGCGGCCTGAATGCCCAGCGCAACGCTGGCCGCGCTGGCCGTCAGCGCCGCAACGGAGGCTGCCGGTACCAAGAGCGCCATCGGTGCCAGCAGCAGTTGCAGGCGATTGAGGTGTTGAATCCAGGCGCCGAGTGCCTGCTCGCGGTCGGTCACGATGCTGTCCTCGGCGTCGTACTGGCTGTTAAGACGCAGGCCCTCACAGATGAACGCCATGGACGAACCGGACACTTCCTGCTCGCACAGTTCACGCTGCCGGGCGGCATGGGTGTCCGGGCTGTAGAGCGGCTCGGTCCAGGGGCGCAGGATCGACACCGGTTCGGCCGGCGCTCGGAGCCCGCCACACAGTTCGAGGATATAACCGAGCCTGGCGTGAAAACGGCGCGGCATGTAATTGAGCACGGTCTCGCGCCATGCAGGGTTGGCGGCAGCGGTAGTCAGGTGGTCGATGAGCTGCTGACGATCATTGAATGGCACGAACGGCGTGGACTGCCCGGCCTGATAAAGCACCCCGCCTTCCTGGTGTGGCGCGCTGATCATCAGCAAGCCCACGCAGGGAGGGCAGTGGGAGTTCGGTGGCAGTCCGCTGCTGACGTGAAAGCCCACAGCGCTCCAGCGGATCCGTTTTGCAACGAGAAGCGGCGCCTCTGGCGCAGGCACCTGCTGGGCCTGCTCCACGGCATCGATCACCCTCTGGAAACTGTCCATGGAAAGATCGCCGCTCTTGAGGGCCAGCAGCGCCTGGCTGACGAAGGTCGACCAGAGCGAACGCTCGATGTCAGTGCGTTGCTGCCGCCAGAACTGATTGAGTCGATGCTGCATGAGTCCCAGAAAATCGACGCCCTGAATGTACGCCTCGACGCTGGCGGCGCTGATGTTCAATTCCGCCTCGGGCGACCAGGCCCCGTTTCCGCTCGGATCTGCGTAGACGACCCAGCGACCGCCTTCATCATCGTAGCCCTGGGGCTGAAGCGCCCTGAACCGGCTCAACAGTGCCTGACTCAGCGTGACGGGCGTTTCGTCCAGCGTGACAATCACGTTCGCCGCTGCGATTCGCGGGTGCCCCCACGGCGTCCTTGACGTGCCGGGCAGGTAGCGGATGAATACACGCCGGGGGTCTGTGATCGGCGTGTGCGTTTGCTTCAACGGGACGGGCTTGAGTCGGGGGGACACCTGCCTGAGCCACTGGCCCATGAGCCGGTTTGCGAACCCGAGCGGGGTCGGGATTCGCGCCAGCAGCGGCTCATGGTGCTGCCAGTGATCGAGGGCGCTGACCAGTGCCAGTGCCGGCTCGATGGGCATGAGCGCCGCGTGATCGTCGTCGATGAATGCGTCGGTTGATTCAACCGCATCGATGCCCGTCAGTCGCTCAGCGCAAAAGCGTTGCTGGGCGACACGCAGTTGAGTGAATACGTCGTCCGAAGGCGCCGCCAGCGTGAGGGTGATTTGCGTGCCATCGAGCGAAAGATTCAGCCGATGCCAGGCCGATGCGTTGATCGCCTCCAGCACCTTGTCCGCTTTCCAGGGCGCGTCATCGCTGATGTACTCATGGCACAGGGGCGCGCTGCCCAGCACGTGGACATAACAATGCCCCGTGGTATTGGAGCGCAGATGGAAGATACCGGGGATGATCTCGCCGTTCAGCGCCACCCCGCGCACGACCGAGCGTGCCGGCGGTCCGGCCGACTGCAGGTCCTGAACACCAAGCGGGAAACGTGTGAGCCCCAGCGCATCGAGTGCGAGCAGATGGCCCTCGTTATCGATGCGCTTGCGCGACTGCAAACGGGTCACACCGTCAAGAAACGCCAGCTCGGCGAGCCTCTTCCATGTGTCGCCGTGATGCTCCCAGAATTGACGTTGCACCTGCTCATATTCCAGTGTCCATCGGGCTTCGATGAGCAGCTCGAAAAACGCCGAGACGGTCAGGGTGGGCGTCGACGCCGACAGCGGGCGATCAGCCTCGGCGCAGCGTCGAAGGGCGAGGAGTCCGGGCGGATTCAGCGTCTCCCGGCCCAGCTCGCGTAACGTCAGGCGCAGCTCGAAACGCTCCCGACCGTCGGTTTCCACGGCCGGCTCCAGCGCGGTGCTAAAACTGACGTGCAGCTCATCAAGGTCAATGGGCGTGCCAAATCTGGCCTGTAGCGTTTCCTCCAGCCGCCGGTCCAGATGGCGGACGACCGAGGGCGGAAACGCCAGATCGAGTTGCCAGGCCTTCAACACCCAGACCGATCCGTACAACAACTCGGCGACCGGGCTGACGGCCTGGCGCATCAAGCGCTTGTGGTTAATCCCGTGAGCTTCGCTGGCGGGCGCGGCGGCGTGCTCCGGGGATTCAGCCGGGCGCAAAGGTTCCGCGAACGGCGAAACGCTGAAATCCCCGCCATTGGGCAGGGTGTCGTTGGAAAGGAGATCAAGGCCGCTCGCGGAATCAGAGCTGCTGCGGTCGTTCATGAAAAATCGCGCCACGTGGAAAGATGCCCACTATGGCGCGATGCCGGGTGGCAATGGCGGTAACTATGTATCGCGTATGCCACCGCGTCTTATGCCTCTATGAAAGCTGCAAGCGTTAAGCCGCAAGCTGCAAGGAACATCAAGCGCCAATCAGCCGACGTCCAGCACGACCACCCGTTGCCCGGCGCGCACCGCCGAGCCAGGCTGCACGCGGACGTCGCTGACCACACCGGCGTGGGGCGCCAACAGCGGGATTTCCATTTTCATCGACTCCAGAATCACCAACGTCTCGCCTGCCTCGACCCGCTGGCCGACGCTGACCTGCACCTGCCAGAGATTACCGGCAATGTGGCTGTCGACGCTGGTCTGCCCGTCTTGCAGCGGCGCTTCTTCCGTGGATTCGGCCACCGCTTCGTCGCTCTCGAACGAGGCCTGCCCGTTGGCGATCCAGCGTTCGCGCTCGGCGTTGAACGCGCTCTGCTGCTGGTTGCGGAATGCCGCGATGCTCTGCGCTTCTTCGGCCAGGAAGGTTTGGTACTCCGTCAGATTGAGCGTGCTGTGCTCGATTTGCAGCGGGTACCGACCGAGGGGGAAATCGCGGCGGATGGTCAGCAGCTCGTCGGCGCTGACCGGATAAAAGCGAATCTGATCGAAAAACCGCAGCAGCCACGGTTTGCCATCGAACGCCGCCACCGCGCGATAGCGGTTCCACATCTGCAACGTGCGGCCCACGAACTGATAACCTCCCGGGCCTTCCATGCCGTAGACGCACATGTACGCGCCGCCGATGCCGACAGAGTTTTCAGCGGTCCAGGTGCGCGCCGGGTTGTACTTGGTGGTGACCAGCCGATGGCGCGGGTCCAGCGGCGTGGCGACCGGTGCGCCGAGGTAGACGTCGCCCAGCCCCATCACCAGGTAACTGGCGTCGAAGACCGTGCGGTGCACTTCGTCGAGGTTCGGCAGGTCGTTGATGCGGCGGATGAATTCCAGGTTGCTCGGGCACCACGGCGCGTCCTTGCGCACGGTGGTCATGTACTTCTCGACGGCCAGCTGGCAGGCCGGATCATCCCAGGACAGCGGCAGATGAACGATGCGCGACGGCACCTCCAGATTCTTGCTGGCGCAGACGCCGTCCCACTCGCCGGCGACCACATCAAGCAGCGTTTTCAGCGGCAGTTGCTCAGGCTGGTAATGCACCTGCAGCGAACGAATGCCCGGCGTCAGGTCGATCACGCCGGTGAGCTGTTTGCCTTCCAGCGCCTGCATCAGCGCATGGCCGCGGAAGCGCAGCACCAGATCCAGCTCCGGCGCGCCAATTTCCAGCAACAGATGGGTGTCGCCGGACAGGCGAGCAACGAGGCGGGTATCTTCCTTGCCGATGTCGAGCACAACAGGCGAGGTCAACGCTGCCCCTTTTGGGAACACAGCGGGCGAGGTCAACGCTAAACCCTGTAGGAGCGAGCTTGCTCGCGAATGCGATGGCCCAGCCGACACAGATCCATCGGATGTACCGACCTCATCGCGAGCAAGCTCACTCCTACCCAGATCGGTGTTCAGTTTCAGCGAGCGGGCCGCGTCGAGACTGACCGGATAAAACCGCACCTTGTCCCCGGCCTTGAGCTGCCCCAACTGCCACAAATCCGCCTCGATGATCGTCACCGGACAGACAAATCCGCCCAGGCTCGGCCCGTCCGGCCCGAGGATCACCGGCATGTCCCCGGTGAAATCCACCGCACCGATGGCGTACGGATTGTCATGAATGTTCGACGGGTGCAGGCCCGCTTCACCGCCGTCGGCACGCACCCATTCCGGCTTCGGCCCGATCAGGCGCACGCCGGTGCGGCTGGAGTTGAAATGCACTTCCCAGTCGGTGGCGAAGAAGGTCTCGATGTAGCGCTCGGTGAAGTATTCCGGCGCGCCGTGGGGGCCGTAGATCACACGGATGTCGCGCACTTCCGGCAGCGCAGCGATGCGTTCAGCTGCCAGTTGTTGGCCTGCGCTGCGGTCAGACAAAGGCGCGATATGCAGCACGTCCCCTGCGCGCAACGCTCGCCCGCCGTGCCCGCCAAACTGGCCCAGCGTAAAGGTGCTCTTGCTGCCCAGGTAATCCGGCACGTCCAGCCCGCCCCGCACGCACAGATAACTGCGGGCACCGGCTCCCGCGATGGTGCCAAGCACCAAGGTCGATCCAGCAGAAACAAGCAACGATTGATTCATCGGCAGCGCTACGCCATCCACCGACAGCGGAATGACCGCGCCCGTCACGGCAATGACCGCATCAGTGTTGAAGCGCAGCGTCGGCCCACTCATGGTGATTTCCAGCGCGGCGCAGCCTTCAGCGTTACCCACCAGAGCATTGCCCAGACGCAATGATCGACTGTCCATCGGACCCGACGGCGGCACGCCCACTGCCCAGTAACCCAGGCGCCCCGGATAATCCTGAACGCTGGTCTGGGTGCCGCCGCTCAGCACTTCGAAGGTGTCGGCTCGATAGGTCAGCCCCTCAAGGCATCGCGTCCACGGCTGGCCGCTGGCGAACGGCACGTCCGCGATGATCTGACGCAAGTAGTCGCGATTGGTCTCGATCCCGTAAAGCCGGGTTTCGCTCAGGGCCCGGGCCAGCCCCTCGCTGGCGGACGCTCGGTCAGGCGCCCAGCTGATGACCTTGGCGATCATCGGATCGAAAAACGGCGGGATCTCGCACCCGGCCTCGACCCAGGTGTCGATGCGCAGGTGTTTGCCGTCGGCGGCGGGGAAGTGCACCGAGGTCAGCAAGCCCGGGCTCGGCTGAAAATCCCGACCCGGGTCTTCAGCGTACAAACGCGCCTGAATCGCATGGCCGACTGGCTGTAAACCCGCGCGCAATTCAACCAGCGGCGGCAGATCGCCGGCTGCAAGCTGAATCATCCAGCTCACCAGGTCCACGCCCCAGACTTGCTCGGTCACGCCGTGCTCGACCTGCAAACGGGTGTTCACTTCCAGAAAATAAAACCGCTGATCATCGCTGTCGAAGACGAACTCCACGGTGCCGGCGCTACGGTAGTTGACCGCTTTCGCCAGCTTGATCGCCGCGGCGCACAGCTCATCGGCCATGCCGGCGGGCAGGTTCGGCGCGGGGGTTTCTTCGAGGACTTTCTGATTGCGACGCTGCACCGAGCAGTCGCGCACGCCGAGGGCGATCACTTCGCCACGACCGTCGCCGAACACCTGCACTTCCAGATGGCGGGCGCGCTGGATGTACTTCTCGATGAACACCCCGGCGTCGCTGAAGTTGTTCTGGCCCAATCGTTTGACAGCTTCGAATGACTCGCTCAGTTCGCTGGCGCTGCGGCACACGCGCATGCCGATCCCGCCGCCGCCCGCCGTGCTTTTCAGCATGACCGGGTAGCCGATGGTTTCAGCAGCGCTCAATGCGGCGTCCGCGCTGTCCAGCAGTTCGGTGCCTTCGAGCATCGGCACGCCGTGCTGTTTGGCGAGGGCGCGGGCGGTGTGCTTGAGGCCGAAGACCCGCAGTTGTTCAGGTGTCGGGCCGACAAAGGCGATGCCGGCGTCTTCACAGGCCTGGGCAAAGGCCGCGTTTTCGGACAAAAAGCCGTAACCCGGATGAATCGCTTTGGCGCCGGTGGATTGGGCGATGGCGAGAATCTTGTCCACCGCCAGGTACGTGCCGGCGGCGCCACCTTCGCCCAGGCTGTGGGCTTCATCAGCCTGAAGAATGTGCAAGCTGGCAGCGTCCGCTTCGGCGTACACCGCAACGCCGCCGACCTGCAGGTCGCGAAGGGTACGCAGGATGCGGCAGGCAATGGCGCCGCGGTTGGCAATCAGCAGTTTGTCGAACATGGCATAGACCCCGGGGATCGAGAGCGATCAATCCCTCACTGGGTAGCGGGCCGTCCCGCTGTGGTACGCGTTGCACGAAGGCCGTCCCTCGCGCCGAAATCTTGAAGCTTGAACCCGTGAAACTGGGGGCAGCGGTCAGTCCCAGACGAGCAGTTCTGCCGGGGTCGGGTTGTAGCCGTTGCACGGGTTGTTCAACTGAGGGCAGTTGGAAATCAGCACGATCACGTCCATCTCGGCGCGCAGTTCGACGTACTTGCCGGCGCCGGAAATGCCGTCCTCGAACGTCAGCCCACCGTCAGCCGTGACCGGCACGTTCATGAAGAAATTGATGTTCGGGCTGATGTCGCGTTTGCCCAGCCGACCGTCGTGGATGCAGGCGCGCAGGTAGCTGTCGCGGCAGCTGTGCATGTGCTTTTTATCCAGCGCATAACGCACGGTGTTGCTCTCTTGGGCGCAGGCGCCGCCGAGGGTGTCGTGGCGTCCGCAGGTGTCTTCGACGATGGTCAGCATCGGCTTGCCCAGGTTCGAATACAGGACGCTGCCTTTGCTCAGGTAAACGTTGTTCTGCCGACGCAACGTGCGTTGCACGTCATAGCGTTCACGGGGGTTGGCGAGGCTGTAAAACAGCGTGTCGACCGCCTGATTGCCTTCGAGATCGAGCAGGCGCAGGGTTTGCCCGGCCTTGAGTTCGGTCAGTGATGGCTCGCCGGCCGGGATGCGGGTGACGGAAACGGGGGCAGAGGTCATGGTGCTGGTCATACTGGCCTCCTCAGGCGAACAGGCGATCGGTGTTGATGAAACCGCGCACATTTTCTTCGCGGGACGTGCGGCAGTGCTCGGCGACGCTGGGGTCGGCCTTTATCCAGCTCAGCTGGACCGGCTGCGGTGCGTACTCGGGGTTGGGGTCCATCGGGTGTTGCAGGGCGGTCATCACGACCAGCGTGTCCATCGGCGCGTACAGCTCGATGCTGTCGCCCGCTTTCGAGTTGCCCGGGACGAAGGCCAGCGCGCCGTGATCGTCGACGTTGACCCGGCTGAACAGGTTCAGCGTCATCAACAGATCCGACAGGCCCAGGCCCCACTTGCCCATCTCCACCAGCAGGTTGTCGGCGCCGTTGCGGAAGAAGCCGTTGCGCAGTTCCTGATAGCGGCCCTGGCCGTATTTCTCGGTGACCTCTTCGGCGCACAGCACGCCGCCGATGCTGTCGCTCCAGCCGCAGGTGTCAGCGGTAATCGCCGCCAGCACGCGGCCCATGTCCGAATACAGGCAATGGCCGCTGGTGAGCTTGGCGGTGTGCTGGCACTTGAGGCTGTCAGGCAGGTTGAGCCGCTCGGTTTTTTCGTGGGCGTTGAACATCGTCAGGCTGACGTTGGCGTTGCCGTTCAGGTCGGTCAGGCGCAGCAGTTCACCCCGTTTGAGCACGAATGACAGGTGGCCGCCGCCGGGCAGCAGCTCTTCGGCGAACACGGGAAACAGCGTGGTTGAATCAGTCATGGGCAATGTCCTTCAAGCCGTTTTCAGCGAATCAAGCGCCACGCGGGCGGCGCGACGATCGCTGTTCAGGGGAATGTCGTAAGTGATGCGCGCGCCATAGGCGCCGGGGGCGTGGGGGTCGATGCGGACCTTGTCGAACACCAGCAGCCGGGTGCCGAGGTTGAAGCCTTCGGACAGGTCGTGGGTGACCATGAACACCGTCAATTTGGTCTCCCGCCACAGCTCCAGCAGCAGGGCGTGCATGTCCTTGCGGATGCCGGGGTCGAGGGCGCCGAACGGCTCGTCCAGCAACAAAACCCTTGGCTTCATGATCAGCGCCTGGGCGATGGCCACACGCTGTTGCATGCCACCCGACAGTTGAGTCGGGTACTTGTCCAGCGCGTGATCGAGGCCGACCTTGTGCAACAGCGCCGCCGCCTGCTCCCGGGCGTCACGCTTGGCGGCGCCGAACAGCCGCCCGAGCAACGCCGAGCGGGGCAATTCAAGGCCGAGCGCGACGTTGTCCAGCACCGACAAGTGCGGGAACACCGAATAGCGCTGAAACACCACGCCACGGGTCGAATCCGGTTCCTTCGCCAGCGGCTGACCGTCCAGCAAAATCGTGCCTTTGCTGGCGACCTCCTGGCCCAGCAGCAGGCGCAGGAACGTCGATTTGCCGCAACCCGACGCGCCCACCAAGGTGCAGAATTCGCCTTCGGCGATGCTCAGGTTGAGGCCTTCGAGCACCACCTGATCGCCATATTGCTGCCAGACGTTTTTGACCGAAATAAAGCTCATGGGCGCGCCCCCTCGTACCACGGGAACGCCTTGCGCGTGAGGGCTTTCAGGCCCCAGTCCATCAGCCAGGCGAGGAGGGTGATCCACACCACGTAGGGCAGAATCATGTCCATCGCCAGATAGCGCCGCACCAGAAAGATCCGGTAACCCAACCCATCGGTGGAAGCGATGGCTTCGGCCGCGATCAGAAACAGCCACGCCGACCCCAGCACCAGCCGCAGCGAGATCAACAGGCGCGGCAGCAATTGCGGCAGCACCACCCGCAGGATCAGCGTCCAGGTCGAGGCGCCCAGGGTCTGCGCCTTGATCAGCAGTTCGACCGGAATCTCCCGGGCGCGCTGCTCCAGATCACGGGCCAGCACCGGCGTGATGCCGATGACGATGAGCATCACCTTCGACAGCTCGCCCAGACCGAAGACGATGAACAGGATCGGCAGAATCGCCAGCGGCGGCACCATCGACACCACGGTCAGTAACGGCGAGAGCGGCGCGCTGAACAACGGCAGCACCCCCGACGCAATGCCCAGGCACAGCCCGACAATGGCGCTGATCGCCAGGCCGACCGCGAGGCGCTGCAGACTGGCGCCGGTGTCCTGCCAGAGCAGGTATTCGCCGGTGCGTTGATCGGGCACGAACGCCACCCGTTTGATCGCATCGGTCATCTGCACGGCGCTGGGAAGCAGCTTGTCGTTGGGGTTTTCCGTCAGCCGCGTCGCCGAGCCCGTGAAATAGGCGAACAGCAACAGGGCGAACGGCAGGAGCACCAGGATCAGGCGACTGGCGCGATCCGGGCGGCGGTTAATCAAGCGCATGGCAAAGACCTTTGGTTTTTACAGCGTGCCGTCGGCAGCCATCTGCACGTAGCTCGGGTCGAAGTGCAGCTTGAGGTTGGCCTTGTCGCCTTCGGTCACGCTGTTGGCGAAGGTCATGCCGACCGCGCTGGCGTCTTTGGCGCCTTCGCCCAGCAGGCCGTGGTCGAAGGAGAAGTCAGCGACCTTGCGCATGGTCGTCGGCAGTTGCTTGCTGGTGGCGAACTCCAGCGCTTCTTTAGGCGTGGCGAACAGCTTGGTGGTGTCCAGTTGCGACTGGAAGCCGGCCAGATCGGTGCCCGACGCCTGAGCCATGTGTTCCAGCGCTGCTTTCGATTCCGCAGATTTGGCGTTCATCAATGCCACCACTTCAAACCATGCGCCGGTCAGGGCTTTGCCCAATGCCGGGTTGTCTTTCAAGGTCTGGGTGTTGACCACCATCATGTCCATGATCTCGCCGGGGATCTTGCTGGAGTCGAACACTTCGGTGACGCCGGGCTTGGCCTTGATCTCGGAGAGCATCGGATTCCAGGTGGTGACGGCCTTGACCTCGCTGGTGTTGAAAGCGGCGGCGATGTCGGCGTCGGAGGTGTTGACGACTTTCAGGTCTTTTTCGGTCAGGTCCACCGAGTCCAGGGCGCGGGCAAGCAGGTAGTGGGACACCGACAGCTCGACCAGATTGACGTCCATGCCCTTGAGGTCGGTGACTTTCTTGCCGTCGCCCTTGATGACGATGCCGTCGTTGCCGTTGGAGAAGTCGCTGACCACCAGCGCGGTGCTTTCAACGCCGCCGGCGGCCGGGATGGTGAGGGCGTCCATGTTGGTCATGGTGCAGCCGTCGAACTGGCCGGCGGTGTACTGGTTGATGGATTCGACGTAGTCGTTGAGCTGGGTGACTTTGATGTGGATGCCGTACTTCTTGGCCCATTTGTCGACGATGCCTTGAGTCCCTGCGTATTCCCATGGCATCCAGCCGGCGTAAATGGTCCAGCAGACGTCGAAATCTTTTTTCGGCGCGGCGGTGGCCGAGAGGCTCAATGCGGCAAAGACGCCTGCGGTGAGCAGGCTGAACAGACGGGACTTTTGCATGGGGTGTCTCCAGTAGCGAAAAGGGACGGTCAGGAGCACGGCGACACCACTGGTGTCCTGTCTCCCGGGCTTTTATCCCGCCGTGTAACCTCTACTGGAGGTCGCCAACTCTCGGACCAGCCACTCGCGAAACGCGAGCCGGAACCCTAGTCGGCTATTGCAAATTGTGGTGCCGCGAACCTGTGGTGACTCCTGCACATCCTCTTCCAAGCGAGAGTTGTGCCAAGTTGCGCAAACCCTTGTGGCGCCTGAGCTGGGCGGGCGGAGGTGGTTTGACGACGGGCGAGACGTGCACTGATGCAGGGCGCCGTCTGGCGCCTGGGGACCGCGGTGGGGCACTAGGTCTGCAATTCGGAGTCTCAGTTAACGTTCTCGGCAGTTTCGAGAACGCCGACCAGCGCCGCTGGTTCGAGCTCTACCGCGGTCCGGGAGGCCGCCATGTATCGACGATTGCTTACCGCTTTGATGACGTTGTCCCTGGCAGGTTGTTACGGAGGTTATTACGAATCAGAAAGCTACACGCAGCCGATCTATAGCAGTGGCTACAGCAGTGGTTACGTGTACGACAGTTATCGCCCGGTCGCTCCGGTGTATTCCGGAGGGGCGGTGTATTACTCCTCGCCGCGTTACTACTCGGCACCCCGCTACTACGCGCCGCCACCCCGTTATTACGCGCCTCCACCCCGTTATTACGGGCCTGGATATGGCGGAGGTCGCCCCGGTTACGGAGGTCGCCCTGGTTATGGTGGCGGCAACTGGAATGGTGGAGGCGGCGGGTACCACGGAGGGGGTGGCTATAACGGTGGTGGCAACGGCTATCGCCCGCCACCCCAAGGCCCGAGACCCGGAGGCGGCAATGGCCCAGGGCCCGGCGGCGGTTGGCATGGCAATCCAGGCGGGGGCGGCGGTGGTGGCGGTGGTCCACGTCCAGGCCCCGGCGGATCTGGCGGCAATCACCGCGAAGACGGCGGTTTCGGTCGCGGCGGACACGGCGGGCCGGGTGGCGGCAATCGCTGAGTGATACAAGAACGGCGCTCCGAGGAGCGCCGTTTTTTATGGGTTGTATGGATGGCCCGAGCGGCCAGCGTGTACGCATTCCAAACGTAGGACCGGCTTCAGCCGGGAAGAGGCCCGTCCATTCACCCTCACATTTGCGGTGTAGCACCCGACGCATTCCCGGCTAAAGCCGGTCCTACAGGGAGTACGCATTCCAATAGTGGGACTGGCTTTAGCCGGGAAGAGGCCCGTCCATTCACCCTCACATTTGCGGCGTGGCATCTGACGCTTTCCCGGCTAAAGCCGGTCCCACAATCAGATCTCCGCCAATCCCGCTGAATGCACGCGATTCGAATGTAGGACCGGCTTTAGCCGGGAAGGCGCCCGTTTGAACACCGTCCATGCAGGCATGAATTCAAGCCTCAATACTCCGACAAATCCGCCAGCGGGTGCCTTCCTTCCCAGGCCTTCTCGAAATGCGCGTCCACAACCGCCAGCGGGATGGTCGAGATGTCCTGCCAGTGCCAGTGAGGCGTTTGGTCCTTGTCGATCAACCGCGCCCGCACCCCCTCGGCAAACTCGGGATGGCGGCAGCAATTAAGGGCCATGGTGTATTCCATCTGAAACACCTCGGCCAGCGACAAATGCCGCGCCCGCTCAATCTGCTCCCACACCAGATGCGCCGTCATCGGGCAGCCGTCAGTCAGCGTTTTCGCCGCCTTGGCCAATAACAGGTCATCGCCATTCAAATGATGTTTCAACGCATTCCAGGCGCTCGGTGCGTCGGCGATATCCAGCAGCTCATCGATCGTCTCGCGCCGAGGCAGCCATTGCGCGGCGGGCAACTGATCCACCGCCTCCAGTTGCAGCGCCCTGAACAGGCTGGTCAGTTGCACCTTGGTCTGCTCCTGCCAGTTGAGCTGCAGCAGCCGGTCGATCATTTCCTCCTGCTGATCGTCCAGGAGAAAACGATCCGCGAGACCAAGGTCCAGCGCGTCACGGCCGTTGATGTGCGCGCCGGTCAATCCAAGAAACAGCCCCAACTTGCCCGGCAGTCGCGACAGGAACCAACTGGCGCCGACGTCAGGAAACAGGCCGATGCTGATTTCCGGCATCGCCAGCCGGCTGCTCGGCGTCACGACACGAATGTTCGCCCCTTGCAGCAAACCCATCCCGCCGCCCAGCACATAGCCGTGGCCCCAGCAGATCAGCGGTTTGGGAAAAGTGTGCAGCGTGTAATCCAGTCGATATTCCGCAGCGAAAAACTGTGCAGCCAGTGGCGGAACCGTACCCGGCTGTCCACGCCCGGCCTCGACCAGCGCACGCACGTCGCCACCGGCGCAGAAGGCTTTTTCGCCATTGCCGCGCAGCAATACGCAGACGATTTGCGGGTCGCTGGCCCACTCATTAAGGCGGTCCTGCAGCGCCAGAATCATCGGCAGCGACAGGGCATTCAGGGATTTTTCCGCATCCAGCGTGGCGATGCCCAGGCGGGCGCCGTCGGTGGCGGTGAGCTCTTCAAATTGCAGATTCATCGTGACCTCTTGTCAGTGGTACGGGGATCTATCGTGACTTGTGAGTCCCCGCGACGCCCGGAAGTTGCAAACCGGCGGCTGTGAACGAGTGTAGGAAGATCCGACGGCGCCGCGCTGGAAATAATCAGCCACAGTCCCTAAAGTTGCGCATTGTTTCTGCCGGATCACACCATGACAAACGACGACCGCATCAAACTGGAGGCCAGCTGGAAGCAGGCCCTGCGCGACGAGTTCGAAAAGCCTTACATGGGCGAGCTGCGCGAATTTCTGCGTCAGGAGCATGCGGCGGGCAAGGAAATCTATCCGCCGGGGCCGCTGATCTTCAATGCGCTGAACTCGACGCCGCTGGATAACGTGAAAGTGGTCATCCTCGGCCAGGACCCGTATCACGGCCCCAATCAGGCCCACGGCCTGTGCTTCTCGGTGCAGCCGGGCGTGCCGGCGCCGCCTTCGCTGGTCAACATCTACAAAGAGCTCAAGCGCGACCTGAACATTGACATCCCCAATCACGGCTATCTGCAGTCGTGGGCGGAGCAGGGCGTGTTGATGCTCAACACCACGCTCACCGTCGAGCGCGCCAACGCCGCGTCCCATGCCGGCAAAGGCTGGCAGCATTTCACTGACAAGATCATCGAAACGGTCAGCGCCCATCAGCCGCACTTGGTGTTCCTGCTGTGGGGCGCCCATGCCCAGAGCAAGAAAAAGCTGATCGACGCGTCCAAGCACCTGATCCTGACCGCCGTGCACCCGTCGCCGCTGTCGGCGTACAAGGGGTTTATCGGATGTGGACATTTTGGTCTGGCGAACAAGTTTCTGGAGCAGAACGGCCTGGCGCCGATCGAGTGGCGACTGCCGGCTGTTGTCTAGCGCGGGATGACGTCAGAAGTTGGGGTACTCCTGACACCGGATCATTCCTGGACAGACGCAGACCTTGTGGGAATGACCGGGGTGGCGTTCCACCTTGCTCACGAAGAAGGTATTTCAACCGCTGAAAATTTAGCGGATGTACTGACCTCTTCGCGAGCAAGCTCGCTCCCACATGTTGAGTGAGTCGTTAACCCAGCCGTCGATCCCAATACCGAAACAACGGCTCGGCCAGAAACAGCACAAACAACAACCTCATCACCTGCATCGCCGTCACCAGCGGTACCGACAGCTGCAGCACCTCCGCCGTCAGGCTCATTTCGGCAATCCCGCCCGGCATCATCCCCAGGGTCAACGAGCGCAAATCCAGATGAGTCAGCGTGCTCAACCCCAGTGCGCACAACGCCGCGATGCTCATCGTCAGCGCCGTCCCCAGCAACGTGCGGCCGATGAACGACGGCGCACGGCGAAAGAACGCCCGGTTGAAGTGGCAACCCAGGCCGCTGCCGATCAGCCACTGCCCCAGCTGACTGCCGCCCTGGGGCAGGCCGATGTGCAAATCGAAACTGATGCTGATTACCGCGCTGATCAGCAACGGCCCGAACAACCACGGATTGGGCTGTTTCAGCCGCTCCCAGCCCCAGGCCACCAACGCGCCCAGCGGAAACAACAGCAGCAGCCACCGCCAATCCACCACCGTCCCATGGGAAGGCGGGCCGCCATCGCCCATCAAATACTTGAAGATCGCCGGCACGCAGAGCACCACTGCCAGCACCCGCAGGCTCTGCCCGGCGGCGACGTTGCTGAGAATCGCGCCGTTGCGTGCGCCGAGGTTGACCATCTCGCCCGAACCGCCGGGCATGCTGGAAAAGAACGCCGTGGCGCGGTCCTCGCCGGTGCGCAGCATCAGCCACACGCCGACCACGCTGGAGACACTGGTCACCAGTGCGCCGATGAAAATCAGGCCGAAGTGAGAAAGGACTTGTTCGATGACGACGGGGGTGAAGTGCAGGCCGATGCCGATGCCGACCACCCATTGGCCGCATTTGCGGCCGCCGGGAATTTCAGCCAACTGCCAGGGCGTTAGGCAGCGGACCAGGATGATCGCCAGTAACGAGCCGACCATCCAGGGCAGTGGCCAGCCAACCTGACTGGCGAGAAATCCCCCCAGCAGGCCGACCAGCGGTGTGCCCCACCACGTGCTGAATGGCCGGTCAGACATCGGCCAGCGCGCGACGCTGCCTGGAGCGTTTGCGCCAGATGCGGATCAGCGGGAACACCAGCATGAACGCCGTCACGACCCACATGCCCAGGGTGATCGGGCTCGACCACAGAATCTCCAGGCCGCCGTTGGAAATCGACAGCGCGCGACGCAGGTTTTGCTCCATCAACCCACCGAGGATGAACCCCAGCAGAATCGGCGACAGCGGGAAATCCAGCTTGCGCAGGATGTAACCGAAGATGCCGATGCCGACCATCAGGAACAGGTCGAAGGTGGTGGCATGTACCGCGTAGACGCCGATCCCGGTGATGATCGCGATCACCGGCACCAGTGCCCAGTTCGGCACCGACAGGATGCGGGTGAAGATGCGGATCATCGGGATGTTGAGGATCACCAGCATGATGTTGGCGACGAACAACGACGCGATCAGGCCCCAGACGATGTCCGGTTGCTGCTGAAACAGCAGCGGCCCCGGCGTGATGTTGTACAGCGACAGGGCGCCGATCATCACCGCCGTGGTGCCCGAACCCGGCACGCCCAGCGTCAGCATCGGCACCAGCGCGCCGCAGGCCGTCGCGCCAATGGCGGTTTCCGGCGCTGCCAGACCGCGCATGTCGCCCTGGCCGAATTTGCCGCTTGCCCCGGCGATGCGTTTCTCGGACATGTAGGTCACGGCGCTGGCCAGCGTCGCGCCCGCACCCGGCAACACGCCCATGATGAAACCCATCAGACCGCAACGGATGTTCACCCAAAAGACCGAACTGGCCTCCTTGAAGTTGAACATCATGCGGCCGGTGGCTTTCACCGCTTCCTGGCCGCGATGGGTTTTCTCCAGCAACAACAGGATCTCACTGATTGAGAACAGACCCAGCACCAGCACGACGAACTGAATGCCGTCAGCCAGATGGATGTTGTCGCCGGTGAAGCGGTACACGCCACTGTTGGCGTCGATACCGATGCTCGACAGAAACAGCCCGATCAACGCAGCGACAAAGGTCTTCAGCGGTCGATCACCGGCCATGCCGCCCAGGCAGACGATCGCGAAAACCATCAGCACGAAGTACTCCGCAGGACCAAACGCAATCGCCCATTTCGCCAGCAATGGCGCGAACATGACCATGCCGCAGGTGGCGATGAACGCGCCGATGAACGAACTCCATGCCGACAGCGACAACGCCACGCCGGCCATGCCCTGACGCGCCATCGGGTAGCCGTCCAGCGCGGTCATTACGGTCGATGCTTCGCCCGGAATGTTGAGCAGGATGGAGCTGATGCGGCCGCCGTATTCGCAGCCCAGGTACACCGCCGCCAACAGGATCAATGCTGACTCCGGCGGCAGGCCCAATGCGAAGGCGATCGGGATCAACAGCGCCACACCGTTGATCGGACCCAAGCCGGGGAGCAGGCCGACGACAGTGCCGATCAGCGTGCCGGACAGGGCGGTGATCAGGTTGTAAGGGGTCAGCGCGACGCCGAAGCCCTGGCCGAGATAGCCGAGAGTGTCCATATCAGTTCTCCATAACGTCGAGCAGACCGAGGGGCAGGGGCACATCCATCACTTTGTCGAACAGCACGTACAGCGCGATGCTCATGAAGGTGATGATCACGACACTCGGCAGCCAGCGGCCGCCGTACAGACGCGCCATGGGAATCCCGATCAGAATGCTGCTCAGCACAAAACCCAACGGCTCGAACAGCCCGGCGAACACCAGCAGCAGCACAGTGCAGATGCCGATCTTGATGAGTGTGGGACGGTCCAGCGCCGGCTCTTCCTCGGAATGCACGATCGGCGTCGGACGAATCGCCATGTACAGCAGCGAAATGCCCATCAGCGCCAGCATCAGCAGCGGAAAGGCGCGGGGGCCGACGGGTTCGTAGGAAAAGGGCGCCTGATAAGGCCAGGCCATCATTGCCAGGCCGATACAGACCAGCAGCAGCACGACGGCGAAAATGCGTTGTATCACCATGGAAAACTCCCGGATCACGCCACCGCACAGGCGGCGCAATCCTCAGCCAATCAAGTACGCTTCGATGGGGTCAGTCACTGAATCAGGCCGAATTCCTTGGCCAGCGTCTTGTACTCGGC
The DNA here is from genome assembly GCF_059421525.1 of Pseudomonas sp. GW821-FHT02H06. Classification (NCBI taxonomy): domain Bacteria; kingdom Pseudomonadati; phylum Pseudomonadota; class Gammaproteobacteria; order Pseudomonadales; family Pseudomonadaceae; genus Pseudomonas; species Pseudomonas sp. GW821-FHT02H06. The sequence continues at coordinate 557,512 of NZ_JBWKVD010000001.1, read as the reverse complement.
GACGCGGGTTTTCACGTACTTGTCGAGCTCTTCGCCGGTCATGGCGAACGGGAACAGCTCACGCTGATCGCGCAGCTTGGCGAAGTCTTCCGAGGCCAGCAGCTTGTCGAACGCCGCTTTCCACCAGTTGTACTCCTCGTCCGACACCTTTGGCCCCAGATAGAAACCGCGCACCACCGGCCAGACGATGTCGTAGCCCTGTTCTTTGGCGGTCGGGATGTTCTTCATTTCCGGCTCGTCCAGACGTTCTTCGGAGAACACCGCCAGCAGGCGCATGTCGCCGCTGAGAATGTGCGGCATGGAGTCGGAAATGTCGGTGGAGCCCACTTGAATGTGCCCGCCGAGCAGGGCAGTGGCGATTTCACCGCCGCCTTCGAGGGCGACATAACGCAGTTCCCGTGGGTTGATGCCGGCGGCCTTGGCAATCAGCGCGGTCTGCATCCAATCCTGGCTGCCCACGGTCCCGCCGGAGCCGATGACCACTTTGCCCGGGTCGGCCTTCAGTGCTTTAACCAGATCGTCGAGGTTCTTGTAGGGCGAATCGGCCTTGACCGCGATCGCGCCGTAGCTGGTGCCGACGGCGGCCAGCCAGCGCACGGCGTTCTCGTCAAAACGGCCGAACTTGCCCTGGGCCAGGTTCAACAGCGAGCCGCTGGACCAGGCCACCAGCGTACCGGCGTCGGCCGGACGCTGAGCGACCACCGCGTTGTAGGCCACGGCGCCGACGCCGCCCGGCATGTAGGTGACGCGCATCGGTTTGGAGAGGATCTTCTCGTTGATCAGCGCGCTTTGCGCCAGTTTGCAGGTCAGGTCGAAGCCGCCACCGGGCGAGGCCGGCGCGATGCATTCAGGACGATTGGGCTCGGCGGCCCACAATTGGGTGGCCATCAGCATGCAGCTGGCGGCGACGCTGATATGGCGCAACGATAGGTTCATGGTCCGTCTCCAGAGGAGTTGTTGTTTTAATGGGGGCAGGCGGTCGTACGTTCGTCAGGCAGTCGTGTCACACCTTCGCAAAACTGCGGGCAGCCAACGTGCAGACGTGACGAAACACCGCGCAACAGGGCTGCGAGGTGAACAGAAAACATAATGGGATTCAGACGGCGCGAGGGCCGATGATTGCAGTGAGGGCATCACTGATGACTCCGATATTGTTCTTATTGTTGAAAACGCATCGAGGCGTTTTTCGTCACGACCCTGGCATCAGCAGCGTCACGCGGGACGCAATCGTGACAAGTCGTAACGGGATCCTAGTCAGCGAACCTTTCATCAACCTTTCAACTACCTTTCACGAAGCGCTCAGGCTGCGTTCGGCTGGACCGTTGCAGAGACGTTGCTCGTCAGCGCCGGAGTCATTCCAGCGCGCCGGGCCTTCACAGACGACGGCGCGCCTGTAAACTCCGCCCATAAAATGCTCAATGGGGAGAAATCGATGCGTGTCCTGCTCGTCGAAGATCATCTGCAACTGGCGGAAAGCGTCGCGCTGGCACTCAAGAGCAGCGGCCTGACCGTTGACGTTCTGCACGACGGCGTTGCAGCTGATCTGGCCCTGAGCAGCGAAGAATATGCCGTGGTGGTGCTCGATGTTGGCCTGCCGCGCATGGACGGTTTTGAGGTGCTGGCGCGTCTGCGGGCGCGGGGCAAGAACACCCCGGTGCTGATGCTGACTGCCCGCAGCGACGTCAAGGACAGGGTCCACGGCCTGAACCTCGGCGCCGACGACTACCTGGCCAAACCCTTCGAACTGTCTGAGTTGGAGGCGCGGGTCAAGGCGTTGTTGCGCCGCAGCGTACTCGGTGGCGAACGCCAGCAACGCTGTGGCGAACTGGTCTACGACCTCGATACCCGCCGCTTCACCCTCGGTGAAGAACTCCTGACGCTGACATCCCGCGAGCAGTCCGTGCTCGAATCGCTGATCGCCCGACCCGGTCGGGTCATGAGCAAGGAGCAACTGGCGGCGCAGGTGTTTGGGCTGGACGAAGAGGCCAGCGCCGACGCCATCGAAATCTACGTACACCGTCTGCGCAAGAAGCTCGATGGGCACCCGATTGCGATCGTCACGTTCCGGGGCCTGGGTTACCTGCTGGAAAGCCGGGATGCTTAATCCGTTTCCTTCAGCGGAAAACAGCCTGCGCTGGCGCTTGCTGTGGAACCTGGGTTTGCTGCTGGTGGTGCTGATGATCGCCAGCGGCATGAGCGCCTACTGGAACGGACGCGAAGCAGCAGACACCGCTTACGATCGCACCCTGCTGGCCTCGGCGCGGACCATCGCCGCCGGGCTGTCGGAGCGCGACGGCACCCTCAGCGCCGACGTACCCTACGTGGCCCTGGATACCTTCGCCTACGACAGCGCGGGCCGCATTTACTACCAGGTCAACGACATCAATCAGAAGCTCATTTCGGGCTACGAAAACATCCCCGCGCCGCCGCCGGGCACGCCGCGCACCGACGCTTATCCGGCCCTCGCCAAGTTCTACAGCGGCCGTTATCAAGGCCAGGACGTACGGGTGGTCAGCCTGCTCAAGGCCGTAAGCGAACCGAACATGAACGGCATGGCCGAGATTCGCGTGGCGGAAACCGAAGAAGCCCGGGTGGACATGGCTCAGGCCTTGATGGCCGACACCTTGCTGCGTCTGGGCATGCTCGGCAGCGGCGCGTTGTTGCTGGTCTGGTTCACGGTCAGCGCCGCGTTGCGGCCCCTGGATCGCCTGCGCACGGCGGTGGAAGAACGCCAGCCTGACGATTTGCGTTCGCTGCCGCTGGTCGAAGTGCAGCACGAGCTGCGCCCGCTCGTCAGCTCCCTCAACCACTTCACCGAGCGGCTGCGCATGCAGTTCGAGCGCCAGGCGCAGTTCATCGCCGACGCGGCCCATGAATTGCGCACGCCGCTGGCGGCATTAAAAGCGCGACTGGAGCTGGGGCTGCGTGATCAGGAGCCCGCCGCGTGGCGCAACACCCTGGAAAGCGCCGCCTCCGGCACCGACAAACTGACCCATCTGGCCAATCAGTTGCTGTCGCTGGCACGCATCGAAAACGGCGCGCGGGCCATCGCGGAGGGCGGCGCGCAATTGCTCGACCTCAGCCAACTGGCGCGGGAACTGGGCATGGCCATGGCGCCGCTTGCCCACGCCCGGGGTGTGGCGTTGGCGCTGGAAGCCGACGAGCCGGTGTGGATGCGCGGCGAACCCACGTTGCTCAACGAGCTGCTGAGCAATCTGGTGGACAACGCGCTTGCCCACACCCCTGCGGGCGGCAACGTGATCTTGCGCGTCCATGCGCCGTGCACGCTGGAAGTCGAGGACGACGGCCCCGGCATTCCGGCTCACGAGCGCGACCGGGTGTTCGAGCGCTTCTATCGACGCAATCAGCAGAGCAAGGGTTCGGGCCTGGGGTTGGCCATTGTGGGTGAAATCTGCAGGGCACATCTGGCGCGCATCACCTTGTATGACGGCGCACAGCGGGGCCTGAAAGTGAGAGTGAGCTTTATGGTGCCGGAGTCGGGACTGGTGGGACTCGGCTGAGCGGGCCCATAAAAGCGATCAGTACAGCAGCGTCATCGCCTGATTCATCTCGTTGATCAGCGCGCCGTCAGCCATGTTCAGGCCCAACCGCGACACGGCCGGCACTGACTGAAACTGCAGATTGGAGTACGGCGTGCCGTTCATCTCATGAATGTGAATCGTCGCCACCTGCACCAGATCCACGTAGTCGGCCTGATCGGAAACACGGCTGAAATTCTGAAACTGCCGGGGCACGATCGCCAGGCCCTCCGGGAAATCCCACGAGCGCAGAAGCCGCTCGCCAATGACTGGATGGATGCGTTCGATAACGTGATTGAGGCTGATAGGGTCGGCGAGCAACTCGTAGTTGTCTTCGGCGTAGGTCAGGATTGGCAGCACGCCAATGAGGTGAACGAGCCCGGCCAGGGTGGCTTGGTCAGCCTTTAAACGCGCACTGCGGTAACTGAGGACATTACACACCCCGGCCACCTGCATGCTGAGTTTCCAGATGTCGCGCATCTTGTTTTCAATGACATCGGACTTGGCGTGAAACATCTGCTCCACCACGAGCCCGATGGCCAGGTTACAACTGTAGTTCACGCCCAGGCGCCGAACCGCCGTCAGCACGTCGCTGACTTCAAAGTTCGGCCGCAACAGTGGGCTGTTGACGACTTTGATCAGCCGGGCCGACAGCGCAGTGTCGCTGCCGATGACCTTGCTCAGCGCGGCAATGGAGATTTCCGAGTCTTCCGCCGCCAGACGAATCCTCAGTGCAACTTCAGGGAGAGTTGGCAGAAACAGAGCATCCTTGTCGATCGCCTTGATCAGATCCCTCTGCACTTCGTCAGCCATGCTACTCATATTGGATCTCTGGACATTGCATTCCGGCCAGCGGCCGCCCACTCGAGGGGACGGCGCTGGTGACTACGCTGACGTCTCGCACATGCTTCAACCGGGTTCAACGCTGTGTTTCGAGCTTCGCGTCGAGGGTGTAGGGCAATTCGTTCAAGTGCAGGGCCTCGCCCTCTGCCCCACCAAGGTGGATCCGACCATCTTCCGCCGCATCCGCCTGCAAGACCGCCAGCACCTCGATCCCGACATCAGACCGGGCCGCGATCACAACGTTGCCTACCGCGCTTGAATGTACTGGCGAAAACAACGCAGCGCCGGGCTCGGGCAGCTCGTTGCCGGCCATGGTCAGGCGATACAGCCGGCGTTTCAGCTTGCCGAGGTACTGCATCCGCGCCACGATTTCCTGGCCGGTGTAACAACCTTTCTTGAAACTCACACCCCCCACGGCTTGCAGGTTGATCATCTGCGGGATGAATTCTTCACGGGTCTGCCCGAACACCTGGCCAATGCCGGCGCGGATCTGCCCCAGCAGCCAGTCGTTGAGCGGTGCTTCCGGGACGTGGGCGATCAGCCGGCTGCGCACGTCATCGGCCTGCTCGGCACGGACCCACAATTCGGCGCGGGCCGGGGAGACGCGAATGGCAATGAGGTCATTGGCGCGGACGACCGAGTCTGTCTCCTGCGCCAGGTCGAGGCCGAGGCTGACGAGTGCGCCGTCGCCGTCCTGCAGGCCGAATCGCACCCAGTAGGCGCTTTCGTCGGTCAGTTTGGATTTGGAGAAGACGGCGTATTTCTTCAGGTCCAGCAATTGCGCTTCGATCAGCTCGCTGGCCATTGCCAGCAACACGCCGTCACCCTCAAGCAGGATGCGAAAGCTGGATTGCATGCGGCCCTTTTGCGTGCAGCGCGCACCGAGGGTGGCCTTGGCTTCGCTGAGGTAATCGAGGTTGCAAGTCAGTTGGCCTTGCAGGAATTTGCCGGCATCCACGCCGCGAACGGCGAGCACACCTTCATGGGACAGGGGGCAGAAAAATGCTGGAGCGGCCATGAGTCATCGCAGGGTAGAAGTCTGGGGCACCATCATAGTGCCGCGTGTCGTTAATGGGTATACGCAAAAAGCTGCGACCAACTGCAAGTACGCCCCGGGACGATGCGCCTGTATACTCGCCGGCAAATTCGAGGAGCCCTCCATGGTCGAAGATGTTGAACTCAATCGCCTCTTTTGGCACAGCCGTCGCGGCATGCTCGAGCTGGACGTATTGCTGGTGCCGTTCGTCAAAGAAGTCTATCCGACGCTCAACCAGGTCGATCGCGACCTCTATGTGCGCCTGCTGACCTGCGAAGATCAGGACATGTTCGGCTGGTTCATGCAGCGCGCGGAGTCGGAAGACCCGGGGCTGCAGCGCATGGTTCGGATGATTCTGGACCGTGTCCAGCCGAAGTGATCGTTTCGAATGCCGTTGGCAACCCTCGCGGGTGCTGCTAACGGCGTACCTCGTCACGCAAATCCTTGCGCTGGCGTCAATAGTCCTCCTTTCAATTCCCCTGTGGGCGAAAGCCATCGGCGTCCTGCTGTGCGCCTTGCACGCATCCCGCAGTCTTCGCCCATTCATTCTGCTCGATCAGCCGCAGTCGCTCACCGGGCTGCGGCGTGACGGCAGCGGTTGGGCGTTGTGGAGTGAAGAGGGCGGCTGGCAACCGGTGCAGCTACGCCCGGACAGCCTGGCGCTTCCTAAGGTGGTCGTGTTGCGCTTCAAGGTTGCGAAGGGCTCTTGGCTGAGCCGCTTGTGGGTTCGGAGTCTGTGCATCCCGGCAGACGCCATGGGGCCGGACAGCCACCGGCGCCTGCGTCTACGCCTGAAGTTCAGCCGGCGTAGGTGGGCGGCACCAGAATAGTGTCCAGCGCTTCGGGCAGCATGTCCGGATAATCCAGCGTGTAATGCAACCCGCGGCTTTCCTTGCGCGCCATCGCCGACGCAATCATCAGTTCTGCCACCTGGGCCAGGTTGCGCAGCTCGATCAGATCGCGGCTGACCTTATAGTTGCTGTAAAACTCGTCAATCTCGTCCAGCAGCAACCGCACCCGATGCTGGGCACGCTGCAGACGTTTGTTGGTCCGCACGATCCCCACGTAGTCCCACATGAACCGACGCAGCTCATCCCAGTTGTGGGCGATGATCACGTCTTCGTCGGAATCGGTCACCTGACTCGAGTCCCATGCCGGCAGGTTTTGCGGCTGCGGGATTTGCTCGAGCTGAGTCACGATGTCCGCCGCAGCGGAGCGGGCGTAAACGAAGCATTCCAGCAGCGAGTTGCTGGCCATTCGATTGGCGCCGTGCAGGCCGGTGAAGCTGGTCTCGCCGATGGCGTAAAGGCCGGGCACATCGGTGCGGCCTTGCTGGTCAACCAGAACGCCGCCACAGGTGTAGTGCGCCGCCGGGACCACAGGAATCGGCTGACGCGTGATGTCGATGCCAAACGTGAGGCAACGCTCGTACACGGTCGGGAAGTGGCTCTTGATGAAGGCTTCGGGCTTGTGACTGATGTCCAGAAACACGCAATCGGCGCCCAGGCGTTTCATCTCGTGGTCAATGGCGCGAGCAACGATGTCCCGGGGCGCCAGTTCGGCGCGCGGGTCAAAACGCTGCATGAAGCGCTCGCCATTGGGCAGCTTAAGGTAGGCGCCTTCGCCACGCAGGGCTTCGGTAATCAGAAAGCTCTTGGCTTGCGGGTGGTACAGGCACGTGGGGTGGAACTGGTTGAACTCCAGGTTGCCCACGCGGCAGCCCGAGCGCCAGGCCATCGCGATGCCGTCGCCGCAAGCGCCATCGGGATTGCTGGTGTACAGGTAGACCTTCGCTGCGCCGCCGGACGCCAGAATGGTGAAGCGCGCGCTGTGGGTGTCGACTTCGCCGGTCGCACGATCCAGCACATAGGCGCCCAGGCAACGCTCCCCCTCCAGACCCAGCCGCGATTCGGTGATGAGATCAACCGCCACGCGTTGTTCCAGCAGTTTGATATTGGGACGCGACTTGGCCTGCGCCAGCAATGTGCGGAAGATCGCTGCGCCGGTGGCGTCGGCGGCGTGAATGATCCGGCGGTGGCTGTGCCCGCCCTCGCGGGTGAGGTGAAACTCGAACCCGCCGTCCACACCGCTTGATGGGTCATCCCGGGTAAAGGGCACGCCAAGGTCGATCAGCCACTGAATGGCCTCGCGGCTGTGTTCGACGGTGAACCGGACTGCGTCCTCGTTGCACAGCCCGCCGCCTGCGTTCAGCGTGTCTTCGACGTGGGACTGAACGGTGTCGGTGTCATCCAGTACCGCCGCAACGCCGCCCTGGGCCCAGAAAGTCGAACCGTTCGCCAGATCGCCTTTGCTGAGGACCGCCACGTGCAGATGACCGGGCAATGTCAGCGCAAGGCTCAAACCGGCTGCGCCGGAGCCTATTACCAATACGTCGTGCTGGAAATGCTGACTCATCTCTGCTTCCGGTATCTAAATGGCCACTAGTATAAGCAAGGGTGGAACGGCACAATGGCCGCGCTTTATGGCAACGGTGAATCACAGTGGGAGCGGAGTGTGCGCCACCCTGCGACGTCCTGCACCCCGTTGATGGACGCGATCTTTCCTACAGCTTCATACGGATTGAGTCCTACAGCTGACGGGACGTGTGTCTTACACCCAATAATGAACGGTGGGAACTTTTCACGAACCCGCACGTTCAATAGTGGGTTGCCCATAAAGGAACAGCGTCGACGTTACGCAATGGCGGTTTTCAGCCAGTACGAACGCTTCTGACGACAAGATTATTTACGCAGCCGACCTGGTTCGAGCGGCGTTTTCCGTGCGGGCAGCAGACGCTCGCTGGAAACTTGCTTGAAGGGGGGAGAACTTTTGCTTAAAGCCCGAGTCTATGTTTGCAAGCCTGCGAAAGAGCCGATGCGATGCTCCTTTAAGCTTTATGAGGAGTGTTCATGCTAACCCAGGAAGAAGATCAGCAGCTGGTTGAACGCGTACAGCGCGGCGACAAGCGAGCCTTTGATCTGCTAGTGGTGAAATATCAGCACAAGATTCTTGGGTTGATCGTGAGATTCGTTCACGACACCCACGAAGCCCAGGACGTTGCGCAAGAGGCGTTCATCAAAGCCTATCGCGCACTTGGTAACTTCCGCGGTGACAGTGCGTTTTATACGTGGCTGTACCGTATTGCCATTAACACGGCGAAGAACTATCTGGTGTCGCGAGGTCGGCGGCCGCCGGATAGCGATGTCAGATCGGAAGACGCGGAGTTCTATGACGGCGATCACGGCCTCAAGGACATCGAGTCGCCAGAGCGGGCATTGCTGCGGGATGAGATCGAGGGCACCGTCCACCGAACCATCCAGCTACTGCCAGAAGATTTGCGTACAGCTTTAACGTTGCGTGAGTTCGACGGTCTGAGTTACGAAGACATTGCCAGCGTCATGCAATGTCCCGTTGGTACCGTGCGCTCTCGCATTTTCCGCGCTCGGGAAGCCATCGACAAAGCCTTGCAACCTCTGTTGCAGGAAACCTGAGACAGCGGCGATAGCCACAAGAGAGGAACCGCCATGAGTCGTGAAGCCCTGCAGGAATCGCTGTCCGCGGTGATGGATAACGAAGCGGACGAATTGGAACTGCGTCGCGTGCTTAGCGCTATTGAAGATGCGGACACACGAGCCACCTGGTCCCGTTATCAGATTGCCCGTGCGGCGATGCATAAAGAATTACTGATGCCTCATTTGGATATTTCGGCCGCTGTTGCCGCCGGGATCGCTGATGAAGTCAGCCCGCTGAAGGCCGGCCGCGGTCCTTGGCGCACCTTGGGCCGTCTGGCCGTAGCCGCCTCGGTAACGGTTGCCGTGCTGGCCGGTGTACGTATGTACAATCAGGACGAAATTGCAGGGGCGCAACTGGCCCAGCAATCCCAGCCGAGCAACGTCGCAATGCCGCAGGCCAAGGGGCCGGCAGTATTGGCGGGCTACACGGAGGGCGAACAGTCCCCGGGTCCGATGGCAAGCGGTGTGCTGCAGAATCAGGCCGGCTGGCATGACCAGCGTCTGCCAGGTTACCTGCGTCAACATGCTCAGCAAGCTGCGATGAAAGGCGCTGAAGGCGCTCTGCCGTACGCTCGCGCTGCAAGCCTGGAAAACCGTTAAGGAGGATCATGCGCGCCATCCCTCTACTGCCGCTTCTGCTGGGTGGATGGCTGGTCCTTCCCGCTCATGCCGATGACGCGCAAGACCAGTTGAAACGTCTTGCGCAGGCTGAGCAGCAGCAAAGCTACATCGGCACATTCGTTTACGAGCGTAACGGCAGTTTCTCCACTCACCGAATCTGGCAGCGGGTCGCCGACGGCAAGGTTCGTGAGCATCTTCTGCAACTGGATGGCTCTCCTCAGGAAGTGCTGCGCGTCAATGGGGTAACCCAATGCGTTAGCGGTACCCTCGAAGAAGGGGTGTCCAGCGTTCCTGACTCTCCGGCCCGAGCGTTCGATGCTGCCAGGTTGTCATCCTGGTACGACATCAAATCGGCAGGCACTTCGCGTGTTGCTGGACGTCTCGCCAATGTCGTGACGCTGACTCCCCGGGATCAGCACCGTTACGGCATTGAACTGCACCTCGACAGTGAAACCGGCTTGCCCCTGAAGTCGTTGTTGCTCAGCGACAAGGGCCAGTTGCTCGAGCGTTTTCAATTCACTGACCTCAATACCTCGCAGTCGCTGACCGATCAGATGCTCGCCGCCGGTGCTGACTGCAAGCCGGTCGAAGTGGTCAAAGCAAATACTGATTCGCCCAAGCAAAAGGTCGCGTGGCGGTCCGACTGGCTGCCGCCGGGTTTTGACTTGAGCAGCGCTGCGGCACGCAAGGACCCGGATTCCAAGAGTCTGGTAACGAGTCTGATGTATGACGATGGCCTGGCTCGATTCTCGGTATTCGTCGAGCCGGTCAGCGGTGCGGCCGTGACCGATATTCGTACTCAGCTGGGCCCGACCGTTGCTGTTTCCCGTCGCGTAACCACGCAGAAGGGTGATGCCATGGTGACTGTGGTGGGCGAGATCCCGATCGGGACGGCCGAGCGCATCGCGCTGTCCATGCGGGACGATGCTGCGGCTACGAGCAAAAACTGATTCGGCGCACCGGTGATGGCCACGATGAAAAAGGTTTCATTTGGTCGTTTCACGTTCACAAGCCTTTAAATATGGGCTTCACTGGTACTGCTGAAATGATTGGTGCGCTTTGTCGGTTGCAATCGGATGTGTTTTTTTCTATAGGTCACAGCTTCACAGCTGTGGCCTTTGTTGTTTCAGGGTCCAGGAAACTGGAGCAGATACAGGTGTCGCGGGAAGTCGCGACGCACAGATGCTTCGCGAGCCCGCGGGCTCGTACCGCTTAACCATGCTCGTTGTAAACGGGAGCCATATGTCGATACCACGCTTGAAACCTTACCTGGCCTGGATGGCCGCTGTGCTGATGCTCGGACAGGTCGTCACCGCTCAGGCCGAAGCCTTGCCGGACTTCACCTCTCTGGTGGAGCAGGCTTCCCCCGCAGTCGTCAACATCAGTACGCGGCAGAAGCTGCCGGACCGCGCGGTTGCCCAGGGTCAGATGCCTGATCTGGAAGGCCTGCCACCGATGCTGCGCGAATTCCTCGAGCGCAGCACGCCGCCAGGCTCCCGTGCGCCAGGAGGCGGCAAGGGTGATCGCCAGCGCGAGGCGCAGTCACTCGGCTCGGGCTTCATCATTTCCGCGGACGGTTTCATCCTGACCAACAACCACGTGATTGACGGTGCCGACGAAATCCTTGTGCGTCTTTCAGATCGCAGTGAGATGAAAGCCAAACTGATCGGCACCGATCCACGGACCGACGTGGCGGTTCTGAAAATCGATGGTAAGGACCTTCCAACCGTCAAGCTGGGTAACTCCGACAAGCTGAAAGTGGGTGAGTGGGTGCTGGCGATCGGTTCGCCGTTCGGCTTCGATCACTCGGTGACCAAAGGCATCGTCAGCGCCAAGGGCCGCAGCCTGCCGAATGACACTTATGTGCCGTTCATCCAGACCGACGTTGCGATCAACCCGGGTAACTCGGGCGGTCCGCTGTTCAACATGGCGGGCGAAGTGGTAGGGATCAACTCGCAGATCTTCACGCGCTCCGGTGGCTTCATGGGCCTGTCGTTCGCAATTCCGATCGATGTGGCGATGGACGTTGCCAACCAGCTCAAGGCCAGCGGCAAGGTCAACCGTGGCTGGCTGGGGGTTGTGATCCAGGAAGTGAACAAAGACCTGGCCGAATCCTTCGGTCTGGACAAGCCGGCCGGTGCGCTGGTGGCTCAAGTGCTTGAAGATGGTCCCGCCGCCAAAGGCGGTCTGCAGGTTGGCGACGTGATCCTGAGCGCCAACGGCACCCCGATCGTGATGTCCGCAGACCTGCCTCACCTGATCGGTAATCTGAAGGACGGCAGCAAGGCCGAGCTTGAAGTGATTCGTGATGGCAAGCGTCAGAAGCTCACCGTGACCGTGGGTGCCTTGCCGGCCGAAGGCGAAGAGATGGGCGCAGCCGACACCGGTGTCGAACGCAGCAGCAACCGTCTGGGCGTTTCGGTTGTCGATCTGACCGCCGAGCAGATGAAGTCGCTGGACCTCAAAGGCGGCGTCGTCATCAAGGAAGTCCAGGACGGTCCGGCTTCGCTGATCGGCTTGCAGGCGGGTGACGTCATCACTCACCTGAACAACCAGGCGATCACTTCGTCGAAGCAGTTCACCGAAGTGGCCAAGGACCTGCCGAAGAATCGCTCTGTCTCCATGCGCGTGCTGCGTCAGGGCCGTGCGACGTTCATCACGTTCAAGCTGGCGGAATAACCCGTCGGGAATAAAAAAAGGGGCGGTTTAACCGCTCCTTTTTTTGTGGCCCGAAGGGCATGGCGGCGCAGGCTCTGCGCGTGAACGTGACGCCTGATCGTTCCTTCAGGTACAATTCCCGGCTATTTTTGGCGGGCAGTCTGCCTGCGACCTTTTTCGAGTGTTGATCCGTGAGTGATTTGAGTCATATCCGCAATTTCTCCATCATCGCCCACATTGACCATGGCAAGTCGACGCTGGCTGACCGGTTCATCCAGATGTGCGGCGGCCTGACCGAGCGCGAAATGGAAGCTCAGGTCCTTGATTCCATGGACCTGGAGCGTGAGCGCGGGATTACGATCAAAGCCCACAGCGTCACCCTTTATTACAAGGCGAAGGACGGCATCACCTACCAGCTCAACTTCATTGACACCCCGGGCCACGTCGACTTCACCTACGAAGTCAGCCGTTCGCTGGCGGCGTGTGAAGGCGCGCTGCTGGTGGTCGATGCCGGTCAGGGCGTCGAAGCCCAGTCCGTGGCCAACTGCTATACCGCCATCGAACAGGGCCTGGAAGTCATGCCGGTCCTGAACAAGATTGACCTGCCCCAGGCCGATCCGGACCGGGTCAAGGAAGAAATCGAAAAGATCATCGGCATTGATGCCACCGACGCCGTGGTCTGTAGCGCCAAGACCGGCCTGGGTGTCGACGAAGTGCTTGAGCGTCTGGTCCACACCATTCCCGCACCGACCGGCAACATCGAAGACCCGCTGCAAGCGCTGATCATCGACTCATGGTTCGACAACTACCTGGGCGTTGTTTCCCTGGTGCGTGTGCGTCATGGCCGCGTCAAGAAGGGCGACAAAATCCTGGTCAAGTCGACCGGCAAGATGCACTTGGTCGACAGCGTAGGCGTGTTCAATCCCAAGCACAGTGCCACCGCTGATCTGAAAGCCGGTGAAGTGGGCTTCATCATTGCCGGCATCAAGGATATTCACGGCGCGCCAGTGGGCGACACCCTGACCCTTAGCACTACGCCGGACGTTCCGGTGCTGCCCGGCTTCAAGCGCATCCAGCCGCAGGTATACGCCGGTCTGTTCCCCGTCAGCTCCGATGACTTCGAGGATTTCCGCGACGCTCTGCAGAAGCTGACGCTGAATGACTCGTCTCTGCAATATCTGCCGGAAAGCTCCGACGCGCTGGGCTTCGGCTTCCGCTGCGGCTTCCTCGGCATGCTGCACATGGAGATCATCCAGGAGCGCCTCGAGCGCGAGTACGACCTGGACCTGATCACCACCGCACCGACGGTAATCTTCGAGTTGCTGTTAAAGACCGGTGAAACCATTTACGTCGACAACCCGTCGAAATTGCCAGACCTGTCCACGATCGAGGACATGCGTGAGCCGATCGTGCGGGCGAACATTCTTGTGCCTCAAGAGCACCTGGGCAACGTCATTACGCTGTGTATCGAGAAGCGTGGCATTCAGCACGACATGCTGTTCCTCGGTACGCAGGTGCAAGTGACCTATGATTTGCCGATGAACGAAGTGGTTCTGGACTTCTTCGACCGTCTGAAGTCGACCAGCCGTGGCTATGCCTCGCTGGATTACCATTTCGATCGTTATCAGTCGGCCAATCTGGTTCGTCTGGACGTGATGATCAACGGTGACAAGGTCGACGCTCTGGCGCTGATCGTGCACCGTGACAACGCAGCCTACAAAGGCCGCGCGTTGACTGAAAAGATGAAAGAACTGATTCCTCGTCAGATGTTCGACGTGGCAATCCAGGCTGCGATTGGCGGCCAGATTATCGCGCGCACAACCGTCAAGGCGCTCAGAAAGAACGTACTGGCCAAATGTTACGGCGGCGACGTCAGCCGTAAGCGCAAGCTGCTCGAGAAGCAGAAGGCCGGTAAGAAACGCATGAAGCAGGTCGGCAACGTGGAAATTCCACAGGAAGCCTTCCTTGCAGTGCTCAGGTTGGAATAGTCAGGCCCTATGTCACTAAATTTCCCGCTGTTGCTGGTCGTCGCCGTGTTTGTTTGCGGTTTGCTGGCCCTGTTCGATCTGGTCATATTGGCGCCGCGTCGCCGCAACGCGATTGCGAACTATCAAGGCAGCGTGAGCCAGCCTGATGTCGCGGTCGTGGAGCGGTTGAACAAGGAGCCGTTTCTGGTCGAGTACGGCAAGTCGTTCTTTCCGGTGTTGTTCATCGTTCTGGTGCTTCGCTCGTTCTTGGTCGAGCCGTTCCAGATCCCTTCGGGCTCGATGAAGCCAACGCTGGACGTGGGCGATTTCATCCTGGTGAACAAGTTCTCGTACGGCATCCGCCTGCCGGTGATCGACCTCAAGGTCATCCCGGTCGGCGACCCGCAGCGGGGCGACGTGATGGTGTTCCGCTACCCAAGCGACCCTAACGTCAACTACATCAAGCGCGTCGTCGGCCTGCCAGGGGATGTGATCCGCTACACCAACGACAAGCAGTTGTTCATCAACGGTCAGTTGGTGGCCAAGCAGCTGATCGGTTCGGAACCTGGCACGCTGGGTAGCGCAGAACTCTATAACGAGAAGCTGGGCGAGGTGGAACACCAGATCCGTCAGGAAATGAGCCGCTACCGCGCGCCGCCTGACCATGAATGGACCGTTCCGGCCGCCCACTACTTCATGATGGGCGACAACCGCGACAACTCGAACGACAGCCGTTACTGGGATGACCCCAATATTCCCAAGGACGAGCTGGGCATGGTCCCCGACAAGAACATCGTCGGCAAGGCCTTCGCGGTCTGGATGAGCTGGCCTGAACCCAAGCTCAGCCACTTTCCGAACTTCTCGCGAGTCGGTCTGATCAAGTAATCGATGCGGCGCTGCCACTGGCAGCGCCGTATGTCATTCAGGGCCATGTTGCGTGGCCGATCTCGCAGGTGACAGGGAAGGGCTACTCTTGAAAGCAACCATGACGTCTGCCGGTCCGCAAAAGGGCCTGTCGTTCATCGGCTGGCTGGTGTTGCTGGCGATTCTGGCCTTTGTCGGAAGTGCTGCCGCCAAGATCGTGCCGCACTACATGGACTACCTGTCGATGAAGAAAATCATCGAAAGTGCCGGCACTGATCGCACGGCAGACATCACCAACGCCGGTGACCTTAACGCCTACGTGGCCAAAGGCATGCTGGTTAATAACATTCGGGATTTGGATTTGAACAAGGCGTTAACTGTGACGACGGAGAACAACAGGTTCCTCGCCCATTTGAAGTATGAAAAACGTGAACCACTGATCCAGAACATCGATCTGGTGGTCAAGTTCGACCACGAATTCAGCGTGGGTAAACCGTGAGCGTTTCATTAAGTCGCCTGGAGCGTCAGCTCGGCTATACCTTCAAGGATCAGGAGCTGATGATCCTGGCCCTGACCCACCGCAGCTTTGCCGGACGCAACAACGAGCGTCTGGAATTCCTCGGTGATGCCATTCTCAACTTCGTCGCCGGCGAAGCGCTGTTCGAGCGTTTCCCCCAGGCGCGCGAAGGTCAGTTGTCCCGCCTGCGCGCCCGCCTCGTGAAAGGCGAGACCCTCGCGCTGCTGGCCCGTGGTTTTGATCTGGGTGAGTACCTGCGCCTGGGCTCGGGTGAGCTGAAGAGCGGCGGCTTTCGCCGTGAGTCGATTCTGGCCGACGCGCTGGAAGCCCTGATCGGTGCGATCTACCTCGACGCCGGCATGGACATGGCAAGGGATCGCGTGCTGGCCTGGCTGGCCAGCGAGTTCGAAACCCTGACGCTGGTCGACACCAACAAAGACCCGAAAACACGGCTGCAGGAATTCCTTCAGTCACGCGCCTGTGACCTGCCGCGCTATGAAGTGGTGGACATCCAGGGCGAGCCGCATTGCCGAATCTTTTTCGTCGAATGCGAGATCTCTTTATTGAATGAAAAAAGCCGGGGACAAGGTGTCAGCCGTCGCATCGCCGAACAGGTAGCAGCGGCCGCAGCCCTTATCGCCCTGGGTGTGGAGAATGGCAATGACTGATTCACCTGCAACACGCTGTGGCTATGTTGCCATTGTTGGCCGGCCAAACGTGGGCAAGTCGACACTGCTGAACCACATCCTCGGCCAGAAACTGGCGATCACGTCGCGCAAGCCGCAGACGACCCGGCACAACATGCTCGGGATCAAGACTGAAGGCGCCGTACAGGCGGTTTACGTCGATACGCCCGGCATGCACAAAAACAGCGACAAAGCGCTTAACCGTTACATGAACAAGACCGCTTCGGCAGCGTTGAAAGACGTCGACGTCGTGATCTTCGTGGTCGATCGCACCAAGTGGACCGAAGAAGACCAGATGGTCCTCGAGCGCGTGCAGTACGTGACCGGCCCGTTGATCGTGGCCTTGAACAAGACTGACCGCATCGAAGACAAGAGCGCACTGATGCCGCATCTGTCCTGGCTGCAGGAGCAACTGCCGAACGCACAGATCATCCCGATCTCGGCGCAGCAGGGGCATAACCTGGAAGCACTGGAAAAGGTCATCGCCGATCAACTGCCGGAGAATGAGCATTTCTTCCCGGAAGATCAGATCACCGACCGCAGCAGCCGTTTTCTCGCCGCGGAACTGGTGCGCGAGAAGATCATGCGTCAGCTCGGCGCCGAGCTGCCGTATCAGATCACTGTCGAGATCGAACAATTCAAACAGCAAGGCAAGACGCTGCACATCCACGCGCTGATTCTGGTCGAGCGCGACGGGCAGAAGAAAATCATCATTGGCGACAAGGGCGAGCGCATCAAGCGTATCGGCTCGGATGCGCGCCGCGACATGGAAGTGCTGTTCGACTCCAAGGTCATGCTCAACCTATGGGTCAAGGTCAAAGGCGGCTGGTCTGATGACGAGCGCGCGTTGCGTTCGCTGGGTTACGGCGACTTGTAAGACGCCGATCGACACCGCTGCTCTGTGGGGAAATCCCACACTGCCGCGCAGCAGATCCAACCTTGTGGGAGTGAGCTTGCTCACGAAGACGGTATTTCAGCCGCTGACTATTCAGCGGATGGAGCCGGGTTTTCGTGAGTAACCTCACTCCCACAGTCGTTTAAGATTGCCCGTCCGGCCGCGTTCTTTCATCGAGATAGCCATGTCACAAACCCCTCCCGTCGGTCAGCTCGCCTATGTGCTGCACAGCCGTGCGTACCGCGAAAACAGCGCGCTGGTCGACTTCATTACCCCGCAGGGTCGCTTGCGTGCGGTGTTGCGCAGCGCGCGGGGGAAGGCGGGGACGATGGCGCGGCCGTTTGTGCCGCTGGAAGTCGAGTTTCGCGGGCGGGGCGAGTTGAAGAATGTGGGGCGAATGGAAGGCGCTGGCGTCGCCACGTGGCTGGAAGGCGAGGCGCTGTTCAGCGGTCTTTATCTTAATGAGCTACTGATTCGCCTGCTGCCCGCCGAAGACCCGCACCCGGGCGTGTTCGAACATTACGCCGCGACGCTTGTGGCGTTGGCCGAGGGGCGCGCGCTGGAACCGTTGCTGCGCTCGTTCGAATGGCGGCTGCTGGACGATCTCGGTTACGGTTTTGCGCTGGACGCGGACGTCAACGGCGATCCACTGGCCAGCGACGGCCTGTACCGGCTTCAGGTGGATGCCGGCCTTGAGCGGGTTTATCTGTTTCAGCCAGGATTGTTTCAGGGCGCCGAATTGCAGGCGATGTCTGAAGCGGACTGGAGTTCGCCGGGGGCGCTGTCTGCGGCCAAGCGTCTGATGCGCCAGGCCCTGGCCGTGCATCTGGGCGGGCGCCCGTTGGTCAGCCGTGAATTGTTTCGCAAACTCTAGCGTCCGGCGGCGCAAACCTAGAAAATCCTTCCTCGCGTGCGTAATCAGCCACCCATTGGCTGGCACCGCCACAGTAATCAGGAGAACCCCGTGACCCACAGCACTCGCATTCTGCTCGGCGTGAACATCGACCACGTTGCTACCTTGCGTCAGGCCCGCGGGACGCGCTATCCCGATCCGGTCAAGGCAGCGCTGGATGCTGAAGAAGCAGGCGCCGACGGCATCACCGTGCATTTGCGGGAGGACCGTCGGCATATTCAGGAGCGCGATGTGTTGCTGCTGAAAGACGTGCTGCAAACGCGCATGAACTTCGAGATGGGTGTCACCGAAGCGATGATGGCGTTTGCCGAGCGCATTCGGCCTGCGCATATCTGCCTGGTACCGGAGACCCGTCAGGAACTGACCACCGAGGGCGGGCTGGATGTCGTCGGTCAGGAAGCGCGCATCAAGGCGGCGGTGGAGCGGTTGTCGGTCATCGGCAGCGAAGTCTCGTTGTTCATCGACGCCGATGAGCGCCAGATCGCAGCGTCGGCCCGGGTTGGCGCGCCGGCCGTCGAGCTGCACACGGGCCGTTATGCCGACGCTGAAACCCCGGCCGCTGTGGCCGAAGAACTCAAGCGCATTGCCGATGGTGTCGCCTTCGGTTTGGCCCAGGGCCTGATCGTCAACGCCGGCCATGGTTTGCACTATCACAACGTTGAAGCCGTCGCGGCGATCAAGGGCATCAACGAGCTGAACATCGGCCACGCGCTGGTGGCCCATGCTTTGTTTGTCGGCTTCAAGTCGGCCGTGTCAGAGATGAAGGCGTTGATTCTGGCAGCGGCGGGTTCTGCTCAGGACAAATGACAGATAGGGGATTGCGCATCGTCTTGACACTCCGCTTTCGTGCAGCAGACACAAACTTTGTGGGAGCGAGCTTGCTCGCGAATAGGCCGGCACTCTCACTCACTATGTCGGCAGACAGAATGCCTTCGCGAGCAAGGTGGAGCGCCACCCCGGTCGCTCTCACGGGTGATTTGTCCGCACTGACATCTGCGGTGTTGTCATGTTCAATGAGCGCGCGCAATAGCGCTTTTGTCGGGTTACGGCTTGCGCCCCACAATCACCGCACGCCGCGGCGCCGGCAGGCCTTCTACGGTTTTGCTGTGGTCCGCCGGATCGAGGAAGTCGCTCAACGACTGAAAGCGCATCCAGTCGGTGCCGCGTTGTTCTTCCACCGTGGTGGTGCTGACGTCGACGCAGCGCACATCCACAAAGCCCGCGCGGCGCAGCCACAGTTCCAGCGCGGGCACTGACGGCAGAAACCACACGTTGCGCATCTGCGAGTAGCGGTCTTCCGGCACCAGCACCTGATTCGCGTCGCCTTCCACCACCATGGTTTCCAGCACCAGCTCTCCGCCTTTGACCAGGCAGTCCTTCAGCGCCAGAAGGTGATCGATGGGCGATTTGCGGTGATAGAGCACGCCCATGGAAAACACCGTGTCGAATCCTTCGAGCCGCGCCGGCAGATCTTCCAGGGTGAACGGCAGGTGCCACGCCGGCAGGTCCGGCAGATAGCGCTGCATGGCCTGGAACTGGCAGAAGAACAGCCAGTTGGGATCGACGCCAATCACGCTGTCGGCGCCTGCGCCCAGCATGCGCCACTGGTAATAACCGTTGCCGCAGCCCACGTCCAGAACGCGCTTGCCTTTCAGATCAAGGTGCGGCGACACCCGCGACCATTTCCAGTCCGAGCGCCATTCGGTGTCGACGTGCACGCCGAACACATCAAAAGGGCCTTTGCGCCATGGTGACAGGCCGATCAGCGCAGCGCGGGTCTGCTCGCGGGTGGCGTCATCGCAGTCGGCGTCGAGGATGAAATCGTTCTTCAGCTCGATGCGGCTTGGCGTCAGATCAGGCAAGGCATTCAGCGCGCCTTGCCAGCGCTCCAGGTCGCCGTGACCCTTTTCCATCTTCGCGTCGAGTTGCGCCTGCAGGCCTTGGGCCCAGGTATACAGTGGCGTGCCCGCCAGACGGCGGACCAGGGGAGCGAGATCAATCATGGCAGGGCAATCAACGAGGCGAAATTAAGGCATTGGAACCAGGGCACGACTTTGCTGAAACCGGCGGCCAGCAGGCGTTCGCGGTGTTGCTCAAGGCTGTCGGGTTTCATCACGTTTTCGATGGCGCTGCGTTTCTGCGCGATCTCCAGCTCGCTGTAACCGTTGGCGCGTTTGAAGGCCACGTGCAGATCGGTGAGCAGCGCGTGCTCTTCGGTGTCATCAAAGCGCAGCTTCTCCGACACGATCAGCGCGCCGCCGGGCAGCAGCGACTGGCGGATACGCGTCAGCAGAGCGAGGCGTTGTTCCGGCGCGATGAATTGCAGGGTGAAGTTCAGCGCGACCACCGAGGCGGGCTGAAACTCGAGATTCAAGATATCACCGTCGATCACCTCCACCGGCAGCAGCTCCTGATACATCGAGTCCTGAGCGTTGAGGTACTCGCGGCAGCGTTCGACCATGGCCGACGAGTTGTCGATGGCGATCACCCGGCAATCTTCAGTGCGCACATGCCGACGCAATGCCTGAGTGACGGCGCCCAGTGAACTGCCCAGGTCATAGAGCACGCTGTGGGGCTGGGCGAATTGCGCCGCGAGCACGCCGAGGTTTTCGACGATGGTCGGATAGCCCGGCACCGAGCGCTTGATCATGTCCGGGAACACCCGCACCACGTCTTCGTTGAAGGCGAAGTCGGGCACCTGGGGCAGCGGCTGGGCGAATAGGCGGTCGGGTTCTGGGCTCACGGCGATTCCGGGGGACAAGGCGAAAAGTGCGGCATTTTAGCCAATTCCGTCCCTCGGCTGGAACCTCATCTCATCGCTCGTGTGCTGACGTCTGGTCCGCCCATAAAAAAGCCGCGTCCGATTGCCCGCACGCGGCCGATACATGAGCAGTGAACTCAGTATCTCCAGCTCACCGACGCGGTGAAGTTGCGTGGATCCCCGAAGTTGCTCTGGTTGTAGCGCAGGCTCTGTTGGTATTTCTCGTTGGTCAGGTTGTTGAGGTTGAGCTGGGTGCTCCAGTGCTGATCGATGTCGTAGCGGGTCATCAGCCCGATGAGCGCGTAGGCGTCCTGGCGGGCCGCGGGCGAGTCGTCGTTCTGAGTCTTGCTCTGCCAGCTCAGGCTGCCGCCGACCTTGACCTTCGGCGCCGTCGGCAACTGGTAGGTCATCGACGACGTCAGGGCGTGGCGCGGGATGAACTTGCGCGCACGGCTGTCGTTGTCGTCAGTGATATAGACGTAGGTGTACCCGCCGTTGACTTGCAGCCCCGGCGCCACTTCGCCCGACGCTTCCAGCTCCAGGCCGCTGCTGTCGTAGGACATCGCCTCGTAGACATAGCCGCCCAGGTTGGCGTCATAGGTCGAACTGCCCGGCACGTTGTCTTGCTTGGCATGGAACACCGCTGCGCTGACGTTGAGCTTCTTGTCCAGCAACTGACCTTTGATGCCCGCCTCGTAGCTTTTGCCTTCAAGCGGATCGAGCACCCGGCCTTGGCCGTCGAGGTAATACTGCGGATTAAAGACTTCGGTGTAACTGGCGTACAGCGCGTATTCGGGGGTCAGGTCGTAGACGATACCGGCATACGGCGTGACTTTGCCGTGAATGCGCACCTCTCGCGCGGAGCCGTAGTTGTCGCCATTGCTGTCCGCGCTGAGCATGCGGGCGCCGGTGATCACATGCAGATCGTCGGTCAGGCTGAAACGCGCGCCGGCGTAAACGCTCTTCTGGCGATCGGTGTAGTTCGAGGTCGCAGCGGGTAACGCAGCGACGTAATTCGGCTGCGGCAGGTAGCCATGCAGCGCATCTTCAAGCGTCACAGGCGAGTAGTTGAGGACGTCACCGTACTGCGAGGATTCGCGGTTGCGCTGGCGTGCAGCGTTCGCCCCCAGCGTGAGTTGATGTTCCCGACCGCCGAGCATGAAGGGCCCGCTCAGCGAGTAATCTCCACTGAGTTCGAGGTTCTTGTCTTTG
Organism: Pseudomonas sp. GW821-FHT02H06; assembly: GCF_059421525.1. Lineage (NCBI taxonomy): Bacteria > Pseudomonadati > Pseudomonadota > Gammaproteobacteria > Pseudomonadales > Pseudomonadaceae > Pseudomonas > Pseudomonas sp. GW821-FHT02H06. The sequence continues at coordinate 535,488 of NZ_JBWKVD010000001.1, read as the reverse complement.
TACTTGGAGCCCAGTCCGGTGTAACCGGTGGGTGAAGTGCTGTCGCCGTACATGTAGAACATCTCGGTGTCTTCGCGGTGCTCGGCGCCGGCGACGGTCAGCTTCGACTTCCAGTCGTTGGCGAAGGTGTGTTCCCACTCGGCAAACGCACGTTGCGTGTGAACGTCCCAATGCACCCACGGCTGGGAAATATTGGAATGGGTGCTGCTGTAATGAATGGCGTTGCCATTGCCATCGACCAACGGCAGTGCGCCCCAGCTTGAGCCATTGGCGTTGGTCTTCTGGTCCTCGTAACCAAGGGTCAGCGTGTCGCTGTCGCTCAGGTCGAATGCCAGCAGACCGCTGAAGATGTTCTTCTCGCGGGAGTAGCGATCAAGGTATGAGTTGCCGTTTTCGTTGGCGTAGATGACGCGCCCCCGCACGTTGCCCGAGTCGGTCAGGGGGCCGGAGACGTCGATGTCCACCCGGCGTTTGTCCCAGGAACCGGCTGTCACGTCAATCTTTGCCTGGGGATCGTAGGTCGGGCGTTTGCGGATGAAGTTGACCGTGGCCGAGGGGTTGCCGGCCCCGGACATCAAGCCGTTGGCGCCGTGAACGATATCGACCTGTTCGTAGGGCGCCAGGTCGATATCGCCCACCAGCAACCCATTGGTCATCGGCATCGCCGTGCCGTCGTACTGGAAGTTGTTGATGTCGAAACCGCGCGCGGTGAAGTAGGTGCGGTCTGTTTCGACTTTCTGCACGTTGACGCCGGGGGTGCTGGTCAACACATCGCGGATGCTGTTGAGCTTGAAGTCATCCATTTGCTCGCGTTTGATGTTGGTCACACCCTGGGGCGTTTCCTGGTTGGTCAGGTCCAGCCGGGTGGTGGTGCTGCTGGGCTTGCCTTGGTAGCCCTGCGGGTTGCCGGTGTCGCCGTAGGTGGCGGTTGACGTCACGTCAGTGGCCGGCAGGCTGAGCGCTGTCTCTTCGGCATTCGCTGTGTTGAGCACGCTCAGGGCGATTAACGAAAGGGCCTTTGGGCAAAAGGGGATCGAGTAACGCATGGCGGGCAACGCTCCGGCGAATGTAACAAATGGTGGTGGTTCTCATTATCGGCAAGTTAAAATTGAGAATCAATGTCATTTAGTCCATTCGTCGGTGTTGGCTGCAACGCTGGCCATGACCGGGTGCCTTCCCCCCGCAGCGTTAAAGCTTTCCCCCCGGCAGTCGAAACACCTTAATTCGCAACTCATTTCATTACTGGCACAGGGAACCGTGGCATGCATGCGTTCAAGGCGTTGTACGAGTCCATCGAAAGGCAGTTTTTCAATTCTTTGACCAAGAAGCTGTCGAGCCTGTTTCTGATCGTGGTGGTGAGCGCCGTGGTGTACTGGGTGGCCGTGAGCCTGCGCGCGGACATTCTTCTGCAGTTGCGCAGCGCGCAGTTGCCGGCGGAGACGCTAAGCATGATCGAGGGGAAACTCGATGTGCTGAGCAACGCCATTCTGGGCAGCACGCTGTTTACCCTGTGTCTGGTCAGCTTCATGGTCTGGTATTTCCGGCACTTGATCGTGCGGCCGGTGACCCAGATGAGCTTGGCGCTGGAAGGCATTGCCAACGGCGAGGGCGACCTGTCCAAGGACTTGCCGCTGTTGACCCACGATGAAATTCGCGTGCTGGCGAGTACCTGCAACCGGTTTCTGGCCAAACAGCGGGAGATCATCAGCAGCGTTCAGGCGTTGACCGTGCACATTGCCGTGGAGTCCGCGCGCTCGCTGAAAAACATCAGCGATTCCAGCGACAGCGCGACCCATCAGGCGCGCTTCGCCAAGGAAGTCATGGAGCAGAGCAACGACGCAGTGGGTCGGATTGCCGAAGTGTCCCGGCAGACTCAGGGCATTTCCGGGACCACCGCGCAGAACCTCAGCATGGCCCGCGACTCCTACACTGAACTGCTGGAAGTGACCGGCAACATCAGTGAGATTTCCAGCAGCCTGAATGAGTTCGGCACCCTGGTTTCGGCGCTGAACCAACGTTCGTCGAGCATCAAATCCATTGTCGGATTGATTCAACAAATCTCCTCCCAGACCAATCTTCTGGCGCTCAACGCGGCGATCGAGGCGGCGCGTGCAGGGGAGAGCGGGCGTGGTTTCGCAGTGGTTGCCGACGAAGTCCGGACCCTCGCCCAGAACGTCAGCCGCGCCACCGAGGACATTTCCCAGAACATCGACGCCATGTTGCTGGAGGTGAGCTCGACCCACGAGCAAACCACCCAGATCAGCCACAGCGCCCGGGAGACCCAGAAAGTGGTTGAGCGCGCGTCTGGGCATTTCGAGAGCATGATCGGCGACTTCGAATCCACTCACACGAAGCTTGAGGACATCGCCTCGCACATCCAGCAGTCTGCCGACAGCAACACCGGCATCAACGACCGCGTCACGCAGATTCATGCGGACAGCCAGTCCATCGACCAGCGCATGCAGCATTCGGCCACGGCCACCCGAGACCTCTCGGGCGTGGCGGAAAAGGTTCAGGCGCTGCTGGGCCGGTTTGTTCTCGGGCATGGCGCGCTGGACGCTGGCATTACCCGCGCCAGTCATTGCCGCGATCGGCTCCAGGTGCGTCTGGCGGCGCTGCAACGTGAGGGCGTCAACCTGTTCGATCAGAACTACAAATTGATTCCCGGGACTGATCCCAAGCAATACACGACCAGCTACACCGAACGCTTTGCGCAGATCTGTCAGGAAGAGTGCGACGCGCTCACCAAAGGCACGCGGGGCGGAAAGGTCACCTTCATCGTCGACAGCAAGGGTTACTGCCCGGTGAACAACAGCTGGGTGTCGAAAAAACCTACGGGCGACCGAGCTATCGACCTACCGGTGTGCCGGAACAAGCGCATGTTCGCTGACCCCATCGGCCTGCGCGCAGCCGCTAACCAACAGCGCTTCCTGCTGCAAACCTACCTGCGCGACACCGGCGAAATCATGACCGAAATTGACGTGCCGTTCTTCTTCGAAGGCCGTCATTGGGGCAACTTGCGCATGGGCTTCGACGCTGCGCAATTACTGGCCGAGTGACAGAGGTTCATGCCAGTGCTCAGCGACTGATCAGCCCTTCGCCTGCAAGGATTTTCCTGCGGGCGGCCGTGGAATGGGCGGGCGATCAGTTCACTGTAATGACGCAGTCGAAGGTGCGCGCTGGCGCCACTTCCGGCGCCCAGGGTTGTTGGTAGACCATCATCAGGTGACCCGTGCCCGGATTGGCGGCTCGGTAGCGCCAGACTGACTGACCGCCTTCACCGACCAAACCTACGTCTTTGGAGGCATTGAACACCTCGGGTCCCAGGCTGCTCAGGATGGACGGCGCAGGGTTTTGCATCAGCCAGCGGTGCCCGGTCGTGGGATTGCTGGGCAGCATCAGCATGAGGGTCTGGCCGGTTTTGAGAGAAAGGGGACAGTCTTGCTGATCGTCCAGGGAGACGATCTGTTTTGGCGCCTGGACGCAAGCGGCAAGCAGGGTGAGGCTGAGCGGGACGAGCAAGCGGGCAGCGGTCATGAAGGCTCCGGTCATAGGCAACATGGGGGGAGCATAACCGAAGACGGGAGAGATGCTAATCAGGTGGGCCGCACAAGACGTGTGAGGGCGGCCAGAGTGGCGCCCCCACACGTTGAGGCGAGGTCCGTCTTAGAACAATATCTTCGCCACATCCGCAAAGCGTTTGGCGAAGTGCGCGGTAATGCCTTCTTTCAGGTAATCCGGCAGCTCTTCGAAGTTGCCACGGTTGGCTTCCGGGAGGATCAGCTCGTAGATCTTCTGGCGCCGCGCCGCGATCACCTTCTCCCGCACGCCGCCAATCGGCAGTACGTGCCCGGTCAGGGTCAGTTCGCCGGTCATCGCCACGCCTTTTTTCGGCGCCTGGTTACGCGCCAGCGACAGCAGCGCGCTGGCCATGGTCACACCGGCACTTGGCCCGTCTTTCGGCGTCGCACCTTCCGGCACGTGAAGGTGAACGAAGGCTTCGTCGAAGAAGGTTTTGTCGCCGCCAAACTTCGCCAGATTGGAGCTGACGTAGCTGTAGGCGATTTCGGCAGATTCCTTCATCACGTCGCCTAACTGGCCGGTGAGCTTGAAGCCGCGGTTGAGCGTATGGATGCGGGTCGCTTCGATCGGCAGTGTCGCGCCACCCATGCTGGTCCAGGCCAGGCCGGTAATCACGCCGGTGCCCGACAACACTTGCTCGTTGCGGAACACCGCCATGCCCAGCGAAGCTTCCAGCTCTTTCGGGCCGATCTTGACCACGGTGTCCGGGTTGTCCAGCAGCTTGACCACGGCCTTGCGCACCAGCTTGCCCAGCTGTTTTTCCAGCTGCCGCACACCGGCTTCCCGCGCATAGCCTTCAATCACCGCGCGCAACGCACTGTCGCTGATCATCAGGCTATTTTTCGACACGCCGGCCTTGGCCAGTTGCTTGGGCCACAGATGGCGCTTGGCGATGGCGAGCTTTTCTTCGGTGATATAGCCGGACAGGCGAATCACTTCCATCCGGTCCAGCAATGGGCCGGGGATCGAGTCCAGGGTGTTCGCGGTGCAGATGAACAGCACCTTCGACAGGTCCAGACGCAGGTCGAGGTAGTGGTCGAGGAATTCGACGTTCTGCTCAGGGTCCAGGGTTTCCAGCAGCGCCGAGGCCGGGTCGCCCTGGAAGCTCTGGCCCATCTTGTCGATCTCGTCGAGCATGATCACCGGGTTCATCACTTCCACGTCTTTCAGCGCCTGCACCAGTTTGCCCGGTTGGGCGCCGATGTAGGTGCGACGATGGCCCTTGATCTCGGCCTCGTCGCGCATGCCGCCAACGCTGAAACGGTAGAACGGCCGGCCCAGGGATTCCGCGATCGATTTGCCAACGCTGGTTTTACCCACGCCCGGCGGGCCGACCAGCAGCACGATGGAGCCGGAGATTTCGCCTTTGTAGGCGCCCACGGCGAGGAATTCGAGAATACGGCTCTTGATGTCATCAAGGCCGGCGTGGTGCTGATCGAGCACCTTGCGCGCGTGTTTCAGGTCGAGCTTGTCGTCACCAAACACGCCCCATGGCACCGAGCTTGCCCAGTCCAGGTAGTTGCGCGTGACGGCGTATTCCGGGGAACCGGTTTCCAGCACCGAGAGCTTGTTGATCTCTTCGTCGATGCGCTTGCGCGCCTGGGGCGGCAGGGTCTTGCCCACCAGACGCTCTTCGAACTGTTCGATGTCAGCGCTGCGGTCGTCCTTGGTCAGCCCCAGTTCCTGCTGGATGACCTTCAGCTGTTCCTTGAGGAAGAACTCACGCTGGTGCTCGCCGATCTTACGGTTCACTTCCGCGGAGATTTCTTTCTGCAGGCGCGCGACTTCGACTTCCTTGCGCAGCATCGGCAGGACTTTTTCCATGCGCTTGAGCACGGGCACGCAATCGAGCACCTGCTGCAGCTCGACGCCCGTGGCGGAGGTCAGGGCCGCAGCGAAGTCGGTCAGCGGGGAAGGATCGTTGGGGCTGAAGCGATTGAGGTAGTTCTTCAATTCTTCGCTGTACAGCGGGTTGAGCGGCAGCAGTTCCTTGATCGCATTGATCAGCGCCATGCCGTAGGCCTTGACCTCGTCGGTCGGCTCGTTGGGCTGGTGCGGGTATTCAACCTCCACCAGAAACGGCGGGCGATGGTGCTTGAGCCAGGTCTTGATGCGCACACGGCTCAGGCCCTGGGCGACGAACTGCAGCTTGCCGTTTTCACGGCTGGCGTGGTGCACCTTGACCAGCGTGCCGTACTCCGGCAACGCCTTGGTGTCGAAATGACGGGGGTCGTCGGGCGGGGTGTCCATGAAAAACAGCGCCAGTGAGTGGTGATCAGACTTGCTGACCAGCTCCAGCGTTTCGGCCCAAGGCTCTTCATTGACGATGACCGGCAGCACTTGCGCGGGGAAGAACGGACGGTTGTGGATCGGGATGATGTACACCTGATCCGGCAGGTTCTGGCCGGGCAGGGCGAGGCGCTTGTTGTCGGAGCCGAGGATTTCGTGCTCATGATCGTCGTCGGGGTGCGGCTGGTTGGCGTCGGACTGCTGGTCGCTCATGGGGCACCTGCATAAATGGAGATGAGCCTTAGATGGGGCGCAAGGCCTCAGGTTTCAATAGCGCCGGTCGATAGCAATGACTAAGCAGGCCGATTTAAAAGCATATGTGGCGTTGCGCCAGGCCGTGGCCTCCAATAGGTGATGGCCATGTGCTTTGCCGGAAGTCCGTCTGATATCGCCGACCTTCGATCCGTGGGCTACGCTGGAAATCATCGCCAAGTAGGCTCTCTTTGCGGGCCTCGCTGTCTGGAACATCTGTCATGCGCCGTGTTTTTATTTCGTTGTTGCTGGCTGTAACCGCTCTGTATGGCACCTTCGCCCATGCGGCCAGCCTGACCGCCGAGTTCGTCGATGGCCAGGGAAAGCCGCTTCCGGACGCGGTGCTCACCCTGCGCGGTGCTACTTTGCCGCCTGCGGGGTCGCTGAAAGCCGACATGGACCAGCGCGATGTGCAATTTGCCCCCCATGTGCTGGCGGTGCGCACCGGTACTCAAATCAGTTTTCCCAACAGCGATCAGATCCGCCATCAGGTGTATTCGTTCTCGACGCCCAAGCGTTTCGAACTGCGGTTGTATGGCGGCACACCGTCGGCCCCCGTGCTGTTCGACAAGCCGGGCGTGGTGGTGCTCGGCTGCAACGTGCATGACAACATGCTCGGTTACGTGTACGTCACTGACGATGGCTGGTTCGGCGTGAGCAATGACAAAGGTGCGCTGACCCTGGATCAAGTGCCCGCGGGTCACTACACCGTCACCCTCTGGCACCCGCAGGCCCCCGACATGCTGCCGGTGTCCGGCGGCGAGATCGACATTCCGGCCGGCGGCCTCAAGCAGCGGTTCAGCATCGCCGTACAGCCCAACGCCGAGAACACCCCCGCCGCGCCGCCGTCCAGCGCGTTTGGCGACGCCTTTCATAAAGCGGCCCACGAATGAAGGTGCGCATCAGCTTTCAGGCGCGGATTGCCGGCGTGTTGATCATGCTGCTGCTGATCGTGGTCTTCGCCGTGTTTATTGCGGTGAAAGCCGCCACCCAGGACGCTGTGCGCAAACAGGCCCAGGCGCAGCTCGAAGTCGGCACCCGGGTGTTTGAAGGCTTGCTGGAAATGCGCGGCAAGCGGCTGCGCGACGCCGTGCAGTTGTTGTCCACCGACTTCGGTTTCCGTGACGCCGTGGCATCCGCGGACTCGGCAACCATTCGTTCGGTGCTGCTCAACCACGGCGCCCGAATCAACGCCAATGACATGTTCCTGCTGGGCATGGACGGCACGGTGATGGCCAGCACCGTCGCGCAGATCCCAGAAGGTTCGCCGTTCCCGTACATCCAGGCGCTGCGTGACCTCAAGGGCAAGAATCAATCGATGCTGATCGTGCCGTTGCAGGGGCAGCCGCACTTGCTGGTTGAAAGCACCGTGCTCGCACCGCTGCCGATTGCCCGCGTGGTGATGGGTTTCAGCATGGACGGTGACTTGGCGCAAGAACTGCGCTCGTTAAGTGGTTTGCAGGTGTCTTTTCTGTCGCTCGTGCAAAAGCAGCCGGGTCAGATGATCAGTACCCAGCCGGAGACGCTGTTTGACAGCCTGCGCAGCGTGATGATGAATCCGCCCACCAACGAGATGCAGATGACCGAGCACCACAGCCAGAGTTTTCTGAGCAAAACCCTGCGGCTGGGGAGCAACAGCGACAGCGAGGTCGTGGCCCTGCTGCAGAGCCCGCTGGATCAAGCCATGCAGGCATTCGCGCCGCTGGATAAGACGCTGTTCTGGATCACTGTCGTGGCGTTGGCGTGTTCGCTGGTCGGCGCGTTGTTACTGGCGCGCAGCCTGTCGCAGCCGGTGAGTGCCCTGGCTCAGGCCGCCCGGCGTATTGGCGAAGGTGATTACGCAACGCCCGTGGTGCTGGATCGCGGGGACGAACTGGGCCTGCTCGCCAGCGCCATCAATTCGATGCAGAGCGGGATCGCCGAGCGTGAGCTGCAGCTGGCGCACAATGCCCTGCATGATCCACTGACCGGGCTGCCCAACCGCGCGTTGGTGATGGAGCGCCTCGGCAGCGCGGTCGTTGCACAGCGACCGGTGGCGCTGCTTTATCTGGGCATCGATAACTTCCGCGCGATCAGCACCAACGTCGGTCTGGAGGGGGTTGAGCAACTGCTGCGGATTATCAGCGGACAACTGCAAGAGCCGCTGCGTCCCGGCGATACGGTGGCGCGGCTCTCCGACAACGAATTTCTGCTGCTGGTGCAAAACGCCGAGACCGACAGCGCCGTCGCGGTGGCTGACCGGCTGCAGCGTTTACTGGTCAAGCCCCAGCGCATCGGCGAGCAGGACATCGCGATGGATGCCTGCATCGGCATCGCGGCCTATCCGGCCAATGGCGATTCGGCGACCGAGTTGCTCAGGCGTGCGTCCATTGCGCGGCAGGACGCGGCGCAGTTGCCGGGCCGTCTGCAGGTCTATGTGGACGGTCGGGATGTTGCCCACTTGCGCCAGATCAGCCTGATCCGCGACCTGCGTCAGGCCGCGCGCAATGGCGAACTGTCCCTGCATTACCAGCCCAAACTGGACATCCGCAACGGCCGGGTCACTCAGGCCGAGGCCTTGCTGCGCTGGCAGCACCCGCAATTCGGCTCGGTATCGCCCGCCGAGTTCATCCTGCTGGCGGAACGCACCGGCAGCATTCAGATCCTCACCCACTGGGTCATCGAAGATGCGCTGCGCCAGCTCGCCGAGTGGGCGCAGCGCGGTCTCATTCTGCAGGTCTCGGTGAACATCTCGGCGGACGACCTGCTGGGCAACGATCTGGCTGACCGCGTTGCTGCGCTGCTCAAGCTCTACCGCGTGCCGGCTGAACAGTTGATTTTCGAGATCACTGAAAGCGCGATCATGCGCGAGCCCGAGCAGTCGTTGAAAGTGCTCAATCGCCTGCGTGATTTCGGCATCAGTCTGTCGGTGGATGATTTCGGCACCGGTTACTCCTCGCTGGCCCACCTCAAGCGGCTGCCGGTGCAGGAATTGAAGATCGATCAGTCCTTCGTGCGCGACCTGGACGAAACCAGTGAAGACGCCGTGATCGTGCGCTCGACCATCGAGATGAGCCACAACCTGGGCCTGAAGGTGGTCGCTGAAGGCGTCGAATACGAACATAGCCTGCGTCTGCTGGAGCGCTGGCACTGCGACACCGCACAGGGCTATCTGATCAGTCGGCCGCTGAGTGCGGTCGCCTTCGAAGCCTGGATCGCGCAGGCCCAGCTCCCACCCCGCATGACGATGCACTGATGGAACAGAGATTTATGGCACGAAGTCTTTCGATGTACGTAAACCCCGTGGTACTGGCCAGTGTGGTGGGAGCTTGCGCAGCGTGGGTTGCGCCAACGGCTGAAGCCGAACAGGGCCGGCTGATCGCGACCGGCGGCGCCAGCAGCATTGAAGGCGGCGCAGGGGGCGGGATCATTCCCTGGGCCATGCTCGCCGGGTATGACGAGCAGGGCGAGTGGGGCGGCAACGCGTTCGCGACCCACGTCGACTTGCCGGACTACACCCTTGATGTGGTCGGCGCTGCGGCGTCCTACGGTAATCGCGTCGAGATTTCCTACGCCCATCAACGCTTCGATCTGGGGTCACTGGTCAGCAAGCTCAATCTGCCGGAGGACAACCTCACTCAGGACATCTTCGGCGTGAAGGTTCGCCTGTTTGGCGACCTGATCTACGATCAGCTGCCGCAGGTGTCGGCGGGGCTGGAATACAAGCACCAGAACGATTTCCTCATCCCCAGCCTGGTGGGCGCCAAGCGGGATTCGGATGTCGAGGGCTACGTCACGGCGAGCCGTCTGTTCATGGGCGCGGCCTTTGGCTACAACGTAGTGGTCAATGCCGGTTTGCGTTACAGCCGCGCCAACGAAACCGGTTTGATGGGCTTTGGCGGCGACCGCCGCGATACCCGCAGCGTACTGAAAGAGGGCGGCGCAGCCATCCTGTTCAACCCGCACTGGGCGGTGGGCATGGACTACCGCGAGAAGCCCGACAACCTGTCGTTCGCCGGCGAAAGCGACTGGGCAGACTTCTTTGTTGGCTGGTTCCCCAACAAGCATGTTTCCGTGGTGCTGGCCTACGCGCATCTCGGTGAAATCGCCACGCTGGACAACCAGAACGGCACCTACCTTTCCGTGCAAGGGAGCTTTTGATGAAGCGGTCTTTGTGGCTGATCGTCGGGCTCAGTCTGTCGCTGCTGGTGGGGTGCGCCCAACAGCCGCCCAAGGACGACAGCCTTTATCAGGACCTGGGCCAGCGCGCCGGCATCCAGAAAATCGTCGAAGGCATGCTGCTGCACATCGCCCAGGATGACCGCATCTATAAATACTTCGCCAAGGTCGACATCGTCCGGGTGCGCGACAAGCTGGTGGAGAGATTCTGCGTCGAGGCAGGCGGGCCGTGCACGTACACGGGTGACTCTCTGGAAGAAGTGCACAAGGGCATGAAACTCAGCCGCAGCGATTTCAATGCGCTGGTCGAGGACCTCATCGATGCGATGAACGAGCAGCACATTCCGGTCACGACGCAGAACCGGTTCATTGCCCGGCTGGCGCCTCAGCGTGGGGAAGTGATCGAGAAGTAGCCTCTCGCGCCTCACTCCTGGCATCCGTTCAGCGCGCACAAAAAAGGCGGTCACCTCACGGGACCGCCTTTTCTGTTACTGCACGCAGCTAATCAGTGAAACTGATCAATCCGGCAGTTTATAGGCGATGACGTAATCGCCCTGTTTGGTGCCCAGCGAACCGTGACCGCCTGCAACGACCAGCACGTATTGCTTGCCGTCCTTGCCGGTGTAGGTCATCGGCGTGGTCTGGGCGCCTGCTGGCAGACGACCTTCCCACAACTGCTTGCCGTTACGGACGTCGTAGGCGCGCAGGTACTGGTCCAGTGTGGCGCTGAGGAACGACACACCGCTGGCGGTGATGAACGTGCCGCCCAGGCTTGGAACGCCCATGGTCAGCGGGATCGGAACCGGCGAGCTGTCACGCACGGTGCCGTTCTTGTGCTTCCAGATGGTCTGGTGGTTGGTCAGATCGACCGCCGCCACGTAACCCCATGCTGGCGCCTGGCAAGGCAGGCCCATTGGCGACAACAGCGCTTCGAGGATCACACCGTACGGCGCGCCTTTGTTCGGCTGCACGCCTTCGGTTTCGCTCTTGCGACCCGGGCCGCCTTCAACTTCTGCTGCCGGTACCAGCTTGGAACGGAACGCCATGTAGCTCGGGTTCACGAAAGCAATCTGACGCACCGGATCGACCGAAATGCCGCCCCAGTCGAACACGCCGAAGTTACCCGGATACACCAACGTGCCTTGCAGCGACGGCGGGGTGAACGGGCCTTCATAACGCAGGGATTTGAAGTCGATCCGGCAGAGCATCTGATCAAACGGCGTCACGCCCCACATGTCGCGCTCTTTCAGCGGCGGCGGCATGAAGTTCAGGTCGGACTTCGGCTGGGTAGGCGACGTGTGATCGCCGGCAACCGCGCCCTGGGGTACAGGGATTTCGTTGATCGGCACGATGGGCTGACCGTTGCTGCGGTCCAGCACATAGATGCTGCCCTGCTTGGTCGAGGCCAGAACAGCAGGCTTCACGCCGTCAGCGGTTTTCATGTCCATGAGCGTTGGCTGACCGCCGACGTCCATGTCCCACAGATCGTGGTGGGTGAACTGGAAATGCCATTTCACGTGACCGGTGGCGATGTCCAGCGCGACCAGACCGGCGCTGAATTTCTCCGACGCCTCGGTGCGGTTGCCGCCCCACTGGTCAGGCATCTGGTTGCCCATTGGCAGGTAGAGCATGCCCAGCTTTTCGTCGACGCTGAACATCGACCACATGTTGGGCGAGTTGCGGGTGTAGGTCTTGCCCTCGGCAATCGGCGTGGTGTCGTCCGGGTTGCCACTGTCCCAGTTCCAGACCAGACGGCCGGTGTGCACGTCGAACGCACGGATCACGCCCGAAGGCTCGTCGGTGGACACGTTGTCGGTGACGTGACCGCCAATGACCACGAGGTCTTTGGTTACGGCCGGTGGCGACGTCGAGTAGTAACCGCCCGGTGCGTACGTACCGATGTTGGCGCTCAGGTCGATCGAACCGTGATTGCCGAAGTCTTCACACATTTTGCCGGTGTCGGCGTTCAGGGCGATCAGACGGGTGTCGGCGGTCGGCAGGAAGATCCGACGCGGGCAGGCATTGGCTGCGCCAGCAACTGCCGGAGCGGCCGGGCTTTGCGCAGGGGCGGCAGCGTTGGTCGGGGTGGTGGCAGCGTAGGAGGCGTCATCGTGATACGACACGCCACGGCAGGTCATGTGCGCCCAACCCTTGAAGTTGGCCGCCTTGCCGCTGCTGATCTTCGGGTCGAAGCGCCAGATTTCCTTGCCGGTGTCCGGGTCCAGTGCGATGACCTGGCTGTGCGGCGTGCAGACGTAGAGCATGCCGTTAACTTTCAGCGGGGTGTTTTCGGCCGTGGTTTCACCCGGATCGTTCGGACCCGGAATGTCGCCCGTGCGATAGGTCCACGCCGGGACCAGCTTGCTGACGTTGTCCGGGGTGATCTGCGACAGCGGCGAGTAGCGATCGCCGAAGGCCGTGCGACCGTAGGACTGCCAGTCGCCGTCAGGCATGGCCGGCGCGGCGCTGGTGGTGCCGGCGGTTTCGCGGTCCAGCTGGCCTTTGATTTCACCGGGGTGTGTGAACTGGCTGGCCAGCGCGGCGATGCCCGCGACAATCACGGCAGCGCCCAATGCGCGAGTACCGGTATCGCCGACCTGGCCACGCAGGACCGGACGACGGAACCATGGCAGCAGCATCACGATGCCCAGGGCAAACCAGAGTGCCAGACGCGGCACCAGCTGCCACCAATCCAGGCCGACTTCCCACAGCGCCCACACGGTACTGGCGAACAACACCAGTGCGTACAGGCCGAAGGCCGCGCTGCGACCCATCATCAGCAGGACGCCGGTGATGGCAAAGCCGATGCCGGCCAGCAGGTAGTAAAGCGACCCGCCCAGGGTCAGCAGTTTGATGCCCCCGACCAGCAAGGCCAGACCCATTATCAGAATCACCAGCCCGAGCAAGCTCGGAAGCAGGCGACCCTTACCGAAAGCACCCTCAGTGCTCATAAGTGTTGTACTCCGTAACGATGTGGTGGTTAACGCGTGTTGGCGTGAAGGCGCGGCGGCTAAGCCATGCCTTCAATGCCGATGCCTGGGTGCAGCCGGACGAGCGGGACTGATCAGAACGAGGACTGGATTTTCAACCCCGCGACCAGTGCGTCATCGACCTGATTCACGCCGCCCGGATGACGGATGAATTGCAGGTTCGGGCGCACGGTTAGCCAATTGGCGACGTGCACGCCGTAGTAGATTTCGGCGTTGTATTCAGTGTCCTGCACGGGCAGGAAGGCCGGGTCGTTGTAGTCCGAGACGCCTTCGGCCTGATTGCGCAGGTTGATGTTCTTGCGGTACGCCGGGTTGACGTGGATGCGGCTGATGCCGACGCCGATGTCATCCTCGGGGCGCGCGTCGAACGGGCCTTTGTACGTCGCGCCGAGGGCAACGAAATTGTCGATCATGTTGGTTTTCTTGTCGTGCAGCGTGCCGTTGGCGAACAGGCTCAGGCCGCGGCTGTTGTCGCTGGCCTCGCTGCTGACTTGCTGGCGCAGGGTCAGCCACATGCCGTGTTTGCTGGACGACGAGGCGTAGTCATCGCCGCTCTGGGCGGCGTATCGACCGTTGCTGTCCTTGTAAACGTCGCTGCTGTCGGCGGTGCTGTAGTAGTAACCGGCGCGGTATTCGCCCGGCAGGCCGTTGACCTTCGGCGACCACACCACCTCGACGGGCAATACCGCGCCTTGGGTGCCACTGCCGCTGAGTTTGAAGGCGTTGTCGTTTTCCAGGTTTGACGGGTTCTGCTCGAACGCACCGACCTGCACGAACAGTTCGGGGTTCAGCTGGTATTTGACGCGCATCGCCCACTGGCTGATCGGCCAGTTGTACCAGATGCCGCCGCCCCAGTTGCCGACCTGCGAGCCGCACAGCGCCAGGTTCTGGAAGTCGCACGGGAAGGTGTTGAAGTCTTCGCCTTCATTGAACCGGCCGACTTTTACGCTGAGCGTCTGGTCGAGAAATTTCTGCTGGTACCAGAGGTCGGTCAGGCGCGTGACGTTGCCACGGCCCCAGACTTCCTGGGACGACGAAATGGTGCCGGTGCGCGGATCACCCACGCGGTCGTTGCTGATGTTGTCGCCGTTGCGATTGGTCAGGGTCAGCTGAAATTCGGCGTCGTGCCAGCCGAGGATTTTCTGCAGGTCCATGTGCGCGCCGAGGGCGAACTGGTCGCTGTAGCGGGTTGCCTTGTCATGGTTGTAGCCGCCGTGCAGGTTGGAGCCCACTTCCACGACTGAATCGAGCTTGAAGTCGTAACCCTGTTCGGAAAGCTCGCTGCGCTTGCCGCCCCAGTCACCCAGCATCCACGGCGACGTGCTGTCGAACGCCGGCGCGGCATGGGCGCAGGTCGCGAACCCCAGCGCCGCAAGGCTCAGCGCGCTGGCATGACGAAGGGCTCGGGACGATTTGCAGGTCGGGGTGCAGGTCAGGCGTTTCAGATGACTGGGCATAGGGCGGGAGGTCTTTTTGAGTTATTCGAGAGCAAAAGGCGATGCCGCTCGCAACGCTTTGAAGGCGCATTGCAAGGTCTTAACAAATGACGAATTAACCGTTTCAGCGTTTAGGGCGGCGATGATAGGGCCCTAACGATTTTTTAAAAAGTCGAAATTGCGACATGGATCGTTGCGATTGGCGTAACAGTGGCGGGCAGGCAGGGCAGCGCTGTCTACTGTTCAACCCGCCTGTTTACGGTGCTGCGGGGAAGGGCGATTTGCCGCTGACCTTTGCAGGCAGCGCATGGATGAGTGTTTAGTCAGGGGCATCCAGGCCGCAGGATTCTGCAACATGGCGGCTGGCGCTTTCCCGGCTGAAGCCGGTCCCACTAAAATTCGGCGCCGTGCCAGCGAGAATGGACTGAGTGCACGCAATTCAATTGTGGGACCGGCTTTAGCCGGGAAGAGGCCGGTTGGGTCACCCGGAAATTTGCGGCGTGGCGAATGACGCTTTCCCGGCTGAAGCCGGTCCCACTTAAAGCCCGACAATCGCTCAACCCTTCACACCCGCCGGTGCGTCCGCTAAGGTGCGCAGCTCGCGAAACTGTCCTGTCCCATCAGCGTCCATAGGCCCGCCATGACCACACCCAACAACAACCCGCTGCACGGCGTGACGCTGGAGCAGATCCTCATCGCGCTGGTCGAGCATTACGAGTGGTCGGGGCTGGCTGAGCGGATCGACATTCGCTGCTTCAAGAGCGACCCGAGCATCAAGTCCAGCCTGACGTTTCTGCGCAAGACTCCTTGGGCGCGGGAGAAGGTCGAAGGGTTGTACATCAAGCTGGCGCGTACCAGGCGCCCGAGCTGACTTGCCGCCTGCCAAGGATTTGATCGACATGCCCAGCCCCACGTTGCACCTGTCTCCAGGCGGGCGCCGTTTTGTCATCACGGCCGCCATGCTGGGCTGGTTCGGGCTCGCGGTGCAGCTGTACCTGATTCTCTGGGGGCGATGGATCGACCATGCCAGCCTCCTCGGCGGACTGGTGCGCTTCTGCAGCTTCTTCACCGTGGTGACTAACACGCTGGTGGCGGTGGCACTGAGCTGTGCGGTCATCGACCGGCACTCGGCGGGGTATCGGTTCTTCCGTTCCCCCGTTGTCTGCGCGGGCATCACCACCAGCATTATTCTGGTGAGCCTGGCCTACAACCTGCTGCTGCGCCATCTGTGGACGCCCGAGGGCTGGCAGTGGGTCGCCGATGAATTGCTGCACGACGTCATGCCGCTGCTGTTCCTCGGCTACTGGTTATTCTTCGTGCCCAAAGGTCTGTTGAGACCTCGACATGTGCTGATCTGGACGCTGTATCCCGTTGTGTACTTCGGCTATTTGCTGCTGCGCGGGAATATCTTCGGCGACTATCTCTATCCATTCCTGGACATCGGCACGCTTGGAGTGGCCAAGGCGCTGACCAATGCGTTGGGCGTGCTGGCAGGTTTTGTGGTGATTGGGTCAGTCGTGTATGGGATAGACAGGATTTCGGGCCGCAGAGGGCAGTCGTAAACCTCAATCATGCTGAGACGCCCCGAATCTGGCGCGCCTGCAGCACTCAATTATTCCCGGCGACCTCAACCGCCTCATTCCTCGCCCGAACGGTCCGCGCGCCAGTAGCCTGCTGCCTTGACGGCCGCTTCGTCCAGCTTGAACTCATCCAGCAGCACGCGCCGCACTTTGCGTGACAGGGACGATTCGGTCGCTACCCAGGCGTACAAACTGCCTTGCGGCAGGGTCAGTTGGCGCGTGACTTCAAGCAGATCGTGCTCGCCACGCACCACCCAGATCACTTCAATCTTCGCATCGCTGGTCAGCGCCTGACGCTCCGCCGGGTTGTCGATTTCAACGACCACCAGCGCACGTCGACTGGCCGGCAATGCTTCCAGCCGACGACCGATGGCGGGGAGGGCGGTTTCGTCGCCGATCAGCAGATAGCTGTCGAACATGTCCGGCACGATCATCGAACCCCGAGGTCCGGCGATATTCAGCGTTTGCCCGGCTTGCGCCTGAGCCGCCCAGGTTGCCGCCGGACCGTCGCCATGCAGCACGAAATCGATGTCCAATTCGCCGGTCTGCGGGTCGTAACGACGCGGGGTGTAGTCGCGCATCGTCGGGCGCGGGCCTTCAGCGTTTTGCAGCGGCGCATCGCTGTCCAGCGCCGCCTGCTCTTCGAGCGTGGTGGCGAACAACAGTTTGACGTGGTCATCCGTGCCCAGACTGATGAACCCCGCAAGCTCCGGACCGTTCAGGGTGATGCGGCGCATGCGCGGGGTGATGTCGGTCACCCTCAACACTTGCAGCTTGCGACGTTTGATCTCGTGGCTGACGCGGTGAATTCCCTGGGGTGCATTCATTCCGGTTTCTCCGACGCAGGTTGTTGGCCGTCGACGATGGCTTTCGCGGTGTCGTTCAGCAGGTCGCGAACCCGCAGGATTTCCTCAGGGTTCCAGCGACCGTGGTGCATCTGCAAGGCATGACGCAGGTTGTGCACGGCCTCGTGGATTTCCGGCGGACGATCATGCCCACGCAACGAGCGCTTGCTGACCTCGATGCGCATTTTCACGCCATCCAGCGCGACGGCTTGTTCCGTCAGGAACTGCTGACCGGCCTCAGTGATGCCATAGCGCTTCTTGCCGCCGTCGGCATCGCCCTGAATCAACTCGCTCTCTTCCAGAAAGGTCAGCGTCGGGTAAATCACGCCCGGGCTCGGGCTGTAGGCGCCGTCGAACAGCGCTTCGATCTGGCGAATCAAGTCATACCCGTGGCACGGCTGATCGGCGATCAACGCCAGCAGCAGCAATTTCAGGTCGCCCGGGGCAAATACCCGAGGCCCACGGCCGCCGCGTTCACGGCCGGTACGTTTCTCGAAACCATCGCGGCCGTCGCCGTGTTCGCCGAAGTGAGGACGATGGTGGTGGGGGTGATCGTGTGAGTGGTCTTTCATTTTTTTCATCTCTTGGTACAAGTTAGATATACCTTAAGATATATCTTAAGTTTTCCGCAAGATGCGTTAAGACGAACGGTTGTCTCCCGGTTTTCAGGAGACGAACGCGATGACTTCAATGAAAAACCGGCTAAAGACGCGTTGTCACCTGCGTAGGAACGGGCGCCTTGCACTGCGTGAAAGTGCCCGGCTCCAGGTAGGGATTGAGAATCGGCGCCATGCCTTTGAGCACTTGCACCGGAAGGGCTGAGGTGAATTTGAAGCTCTCGGCGGCGCGGCCCGGGACGTACGCCGTCAGCGTGCCGTAATGGTTATCGCCGATGAAAAATACGAAGGTCGCGGTGCGATTGATGGCCTTGGACGCCAAGATTCGCCCGCCTGCGCCGATGCTTTCGATACGGTTGTCGCCCGTGCCGGTCTTGCCGCCCATGGCCAGCACGCTGCCATCCTGAGTTTTGAAACTGCCGGACACGCGCCTCGCCGTGCCGGCATCGACCACCTGGGAAAGCGCCTCGCGCATCGCGGCAGCGACCTCCGAGGGCAGCACCCGCTTGCCCAACTCGGGGTTGTTGATCAGTTGGGTTTCGTAAGGTGTTTGCGCGGCGAAGTGCAGGCTGTCGATGCGCAGCACCGGCAGCCGAATACCATCGTTCTGGAGAATGCCGATGAGTTCGGCGAGCGCGGCGGGTCGATCACCAGAACTGCCGATCGCGGTCGCCAGTGAAGGCACCAGATGATCGAACGGATAGCCCAGTCGCTGCCAGCGCTGATGGATATCCAGGAACGCTTCGATCTCCAGCATCGTGCGAATGCGGTTGTCGCGAGCGCTCTTGTGCTGGCTCTTGAACAGCCAGCTGTACACTTCCTGCCGCTCGAAACGGCTGGCCGCGACGGCGTCCTTGAACGTGGCGTCCGGGTTCTGCAGCAGATACCCCACCAGCCACAGATCCAGCGGGTGCACGCGGGCGACGTAGCCCTGATCCGGCAGATCGAACTTGCCAGGGCCATAGGCGAAATAGAGTTCGTCCAGACGCTTTTCGGTCAGCGCCGTTTTGCCTTTTTCCCCGGCCATGTGCGCACGAACAAACGCATTGAACGCGCTCTGCGTGGCGTCCGGCAGCAGATAGCGGTGCACGGCGGCAAGCCGGCTCGCAGCGGGATGCACCCCGTCGAGAAAGGTGTCGAGCCGGTCCTGGGTGGATTTGTTTTTATAGCGCTTCCAGAAGCGCAACAGGAATGACTTGCCCTCGCGGTCGGCGAAATCGGCCAGGTATTCCTGACGTCTCGGATCGCTGTCGTCCTTGAGCAACACCGCGCTGTTGTTGGGCCCCTGATAGGTGGTGTAGCGCACCAGATCGCGCATCAGGCGAATGAACGGCAGGTTGATCGACTCCCGCAACGCTTCGCGCAGGGTCGGATTACGGGCGTTATCCTCCCGGCGAAAATTATTGAAATGGTGCAGGCCGCCCCCGGTGAAAAAGCTTTCGCTTGGGCTGGCCGAATACTGACGATCGAGGGCAGCAGCGAGCATCTTCGAGAGGTCGCGATCGGTGTTCTGAATCAGGTAATCCACGGCCCAGCGGCTGAGTCGGTCGGACTCCTCGACCGGGACTTTTTTCAGGGCGCTATTGGGCTGATCGGCGTACTTGTCGTGGAGCTCGGCAATGATCTGCAAGTAGGTCGTCAGCACGCGCATCTTGGCCGTCGAACCCAGCTCCAGCTTGCTGCCCTCGTTGATGTCGAACGGCTGATCGGTGCTGTCAGTTTGCACCCGCACCCGCGAGCCATCCGGGTCGCGCTCAAACAGCGTGAAGCTGTAACGCACCGCCTGGGTGCTGGTGGGTGTCAGTAGATGCTCGCCGATCAAGCCCATCTGACCGGCAAATTCGGGTTTGGCAAGGTCGCGCAAATACTGACCGACGCTGATCTGCAGGTCGTTCTGCAGCGTGCTGGTGGCCGACAGATCCAGGCGATCGAGGTCGTAAAGCGAACGGTTGAGCATGTTCGACAGCCGCGTGCGCGCGACAGTGATGCCTTTGTTGCTCTCAATCGGCTGCACGGTCGGCTGCTGCACCCAGTCGCGATAGGTCACGCTGGCCGCCAGTGCGGCGTCGGCCAACGGTTGATCGATGACATTGTTCTGTGCGAGCACGCGCAGATGGCTGTCGGTCAGATCCGCGAGCTCCTTGCGACCCTTCGCCAGAAAGTGTGAGGGCCTGCGTTGGGCGATCACCAACGACAGGACTTCGCGCAGCGCCAACCCTTTCGCCGCCAGGGTTTTATCGTCTTTGGCCGTCGAAGCCAGCAATTGATTGGTGCGGTCGAAGTCCGCGCCGTACCAGACCCGCAAACCTTCGGCCATGCCGTGGACTTCGCCATGACCAGGAACCGCCGACAGCGGCACGCTGTTGAGATAGTCACGCACCACTCGCTGCCGGGCTTCGAGGGTCTGCTGCCCCGGCTGATAGGCGCGAACGCTGGCGGACACCATCTGACGAATCTTCTCGCTGCCCGACAGCGTCAGGCCGTCCGGCGAGTGCCGGTACTTCTCCAATTGAGTCGCTAGCGTGCTGCCACCGGCCGATTGCCCCGGCAACCCCACCACCTTCGCCACTTGGGAAAGCGCCGCTTTGAAAAACCTTGGCCAGTCCACTGCCGGGTTGGCGAGCGGGCGCTGAGCGTCCAGCAAGTCGCGGTTTTCGATGAACAGCAGGCTGTTGACCAGCACGGGCGGGATGGCGGCGAAGGTCGGATACAGCTGCTGCGGGTAGGTGTACTGATACAGCGGCTCGGCGCGGCAGTCGGTAATGGTCAGGCCGGACTGAATCTTCTCCTGATACGGCACGAAGAAGCCGCGCTTGGCGTAGGCCATAAGATCGGGGGAGAAACGCGCCTGGGCGCTGATCAGGTAGTCACGCTTGAGCAAGCGCGGCAGGAATTCGCCGAGAGCGGAATAGCCCAGACGCTTGTCGAAAGGCCCGTCACCGGGATACACAATCGCGTCGCTGGGACCGGCTTCGACGCGGTAGCTCAGGCCTTGGGCCAGGTGACTGAACTCCTGGGCCTGCAAACGGGAGCTGCGCACTTCGGTCGAAACCACAAATCCCAGGATCACCGCTGCCGTCAGCACCGCCACCAGCAGAAACCGCCACACGTAACGCCGTGGGCGAGCATGGGCTGGCATTGATCCGTTCCCCTGACCGTCAGCCTTGACCGCAGCCTTCTTCGTATCGGAATGCCAAAAAGCGCCCATATCGTTGGCCTGGTCAAACCTGCACATCGCACTTGTTACAAGCGTAGACGCTGGTGGGCACGGAGGGGATTTTGTGCGCAGGGGCGTAAGATCTTTCCGATGTGCAACCTTGGTTCCGGATCGAGGTGGAGCTTATTTGACGAGCGGATGGAGACTCGGAACGGTACGAACCGTGGTGAGAGGCTGTCCGTCAGGCAGTGCGCGACAGCCCCATCAAACCTTCACCACCCGCGCCGCCTTCGGGCTGCCCAACCGCTTGTTCAACTCCAGCCAGTTCGACAACAGCAGCATCAACCCCAGGCCAAGCAACGCGGTGATCACGCGCATTTGCCAGGCGTCATCCGCCAGCGCGTTCGCCATGTCGGCCAGCGGGGCGAGTAGGACGCCGAGGCAGAAAATTTCCAGCGAATAGCGACCCATTCGGCAGGTCTGCTGGACAGGCCAGTTGTCGAGCCAGGTTACCGACGTCGGCAGCGTTTTTGCGACGACATACACCAGCGCAAGGAAATGCAGCAGGCGCACCGGAGACAGGTCTGTCTTGCTGATCGGGTAGATCAATTCAGTGAGCGCGGTAGGCAGGAGCGCGTCATGCACGTCAGGAAATTTCCACAGCACGGTGATGACGCCGGCCATCAGCAGGTAAGCCGCCGCTATGAGAAACAGCGGCTGTTGCCAAAGCGGCCGAGCAGGGGCGATTACGATTGGCGCCCGTTGGGTATGCAGGGCGAAGGCGCCGCCGAGCACGAAGATCAGCTGCCAGGCGACCGGATTGAAATACCAGTAACCGCCGCCTTCGTAGGCGCTCAGGTTCCAGCCGAGCAGCGGCACCATCATGTACAGCGCAATCGACAGGACGATCGCCAGCGCTGCGTTGCGCAGCATGATAGGCAGGATTAGCGGCAACGCGCCCATCAGCAGGATGTACAGCGGCAGCGGGTCGGTGAGGTTGGGTTTGAAGCGCAACAACAGTTCATCGGCCAGCGCCTGCTGCGGGTTGCCGACGAAATACTCCAGGCCCATCTCACGCACCATGTCGCGGGTTTCGACGTGATTGTTGGCGACGAAAACGATGCCCATCAGCAGTGTCAGCAGGAAAATGTGTGCGACGTACAGCACCCATGTGCGCCGCAGGATACGCAGGCAAGCCACCACGTAACCGTCCCGTTGCGCCACGCGGCCATAAGCGAGTACGGCGGCGTAGCCGGCGAGAAACACGAACACTTCGGCGGCGTCGCTGAAACCAAAATTGCGCAGCGTCAGTTGCGCTAAAGGGTTGGCTGGCACGTGATCCCAAAAAATGAAAATCAGCGCCAGACCCCGAAAGAAGTCGATGCGATGGTCGCGTCCGTTCGTCATGACGGTGGGCCTTGCAAAGGTGTTTAAAGAAGAGGGGCCAGTGGCGGCCGTGGTTCCTTGCCGTCAGCAGGGTCTGATCGGCGGCGCGCAGGGTGGCGGGTTTGCGGGGTAAAAGCAAAGGGTGGATGTTGCAGGATGTCTCGATTTGAGACGCTTCACACAGCGAGACAGACCCTTCTTGGCTGGCACCGTCGCGATTGCTTCAATCAGGCAAGCCAGTCCTGCGACTCAAGCGCTCTGCGCTTGAAGAAAAATCGAAAACAGCTCGGATTGCGATTTGATGCCAAGTTTGCTGTACATGTGCTTTTTATGGACGCGCACGGTTTCCGCAGAGATGGCGAGCTTGCGGGCGATTTCCTTGCTCGAACAGCCGCTGAGCATCAGTCGTCCGACGTCCAGCTCCCGCGCAGTCAATTGCGCGCCACGGCTGTGCTGAGCCGATGCTTCGAGCTGTTTGCGCCAGTTGCTCATCGGCAACGGCGTATCGAGCAGCTCTTGGTCGGTTGCCGCAGCTTCAATTTCGAAGGGCAGACGCTGGCGTAACAGGGCGATGACCCACGGCTCGATCATCGACAGCAGGGCAATCTGTTCGGCGCTGAATCGTTGGGTTGAGCCCAGGGACAGGCACAGGGTGCGGTCCTGGTCGATCTGGCAATTGAACTGAATTTCATCGGCGACGACGTTCAGCCGAAAGTAGCGCTGGTAATACTCGGTGAGTTCGAAATGCTCGGGCGCGACTTCGGCAAGGCGGAAAAGGCCGCTTTGCGAGCGCTCGCGGCTGGCGACGTAGAAGGGGTCGAGCAGGTACAGGCCTTTGAGGTAATCCTGAAACAGCTGGTCGGGGCTGCCATCTTCACCCGGGCTCTCGGCGAAAACCTGCGGGCGCTGCCCGGAGCTGAATTGCAGCGCGACCCAACTATCGAAACTGACGTACTGATCAAGCAGCCGCACCAGTTGGGCCCAGAAATTGGGGCGGTCCAGCGCTTCAATCAACTGCCCGACCGAGCGATGCCAGGCCATGTCCTGAAGTGCGATTGTCATCCTCTACCCCTATTGGGTTACTACAGCTGCGTAATTCCCCGTAACACTTACTGATGCGCATACTGCCCGCAGAGCCAATCATCAGGCCAGCATTTTGTGCCTGACCGGCCCGCGACCTTATAAGGAGAACCCATGAAGGTGGAACTCGCCCAATTGACGGGCCAGGACAACGACACCGTCCACAATCTCAAGCGCGCGCTGAATGCCATTGCGGCATGCGCTGACGACACTGCGCTGATCGTGTTCCCGGAAACGCACCTGATGGGCTTCCCCTCCAGCGAGACCGTTGCCCGGGTATCCGAAGCGCTGGACGGCCCCAGTGTCAGCGCCATTCGTGAAGCGGCGCGGGCGCGCGGTGTCTCCGTCGTGATCGGCATGGCCGAAAATGACAACGGCGCGTTCTTCAACACCACGTTGCTCATTACCCCCGAAGGCATCGCCCTGCGTTACCGCAAAACGCATTTGTGGGCGTCCGATCGCGGCGTGTTCAGCGCGGGCGATCGATACGCCACCTGTGAGTGGAACGGGCTGCGGGTCGGCCTGTTGATCTGCTACGACATCGAGTTCCCGGAGTCGGCCCGCGCGCTGGCGCAACTCGGCGTTGATCTGATCATCGTCACCAACGGCAACATGGACCCCTACGGTCCGACCCACCGCACCGCAATCATGGCCCGTGCTCAGGAAAATCAGGCGTTCGCGCTCATGGTCAATCGCGTCGGCGAAGGCGAGGGCGGGCTGGTATTCGCGGGCGGTAGCGCACTGGTTGACCCATTCGGGTCTTTGTTGCACGAGGCGGGTCGGGAAGACACGCAACTCACCGCCGAACTCGACCTTGGGCAGCTACAGGCTGCGCGTCGCGATTACCGCTACCTGGATGACCAGCGCCTGCGACTGCCGGGCGAAGTCATCGAACATGCCAACGGCGTGCGCGAGCTGATCATTCCCTGAAGCGTCAGAAGAGACATCTCTAACAAGCCTAATAAGAAGAATGAACCCTCACTGCCGCGTCGATCGCGGCAGTGGATGCACGCCCTCCAACTAAAAATACGCCTTTGTTCTGCCGCACTTTTCTCTGCCATAAAACCTATAAATTTCGGAGTAGTCGCTCATGGCTCGTTTGCAACGCACCCTTTCATTAGGGTCGGTGGTGCTGTTCGGCATCGCCTACATGACCCCCATCATTGTGCTCGGCACCTTTGGTATCCTCGCGCAAACCACCGGGGGCATGGTCCCCGCGTCTTACCTGGCCGCTCTGGTTGCCATGTTTTTCACGGCCATGAGTTACGGCCGCATGGCGGCTGCGTTTCCGGTGGCCGGCTCTGCCTACAGCTACGTGCGCAAAGCCATCAGCCCCAAGCTGGGGTTTATTGCCGGCTGGGCGGTGCTGCTGGATTACCTGTTCTTGCCCATGGCGATCTGGCTGATCGGTGCCGCGTATCTGGGCTCTGCGTTCCCGTCTGTGCCACAGCCGGTGTGGGTGCTGACGTTCATCGTCGTGACCAGCCTGATCAACATCGTTGGCCTCAAGCTCGCCAATACCATCAACGCCTTGCTGATGATCGTGCAGTTCCTGGTGCTCGCCGCCTTCGTGGCGCTGTGCATCCATTACATCGGCGGCGATGCCAGCAAACCGTTGTGGACGCTGTCGCCCTTCCTGAACGGTGACATGCAGATGCCGTTGATCATGAGCGGAGCGGCGATTGCCTGTTATTCCTTCCTGGGCTTCGACGCCGTCAGCACCCTGACCGAAGAAACCCGCGATCCGCGTCGCACCATTCCCCGGGCGATCATGCTGATCACGCTGATCGGCGGGTTGATCTTTGTCGGCGTGTCGTACTTTGTGCAGCTTGCCCATCCCTCCGCTCAGTTCGAAAATGTCGACTCGGCCGCCTATGAAATCGCGCGCAATATCGGCGGCGACGTGTTCGTGACGATCTTCCTCATTGGCCTTATCGTCGGGCAGTTCGCGTCAGGGCTTTCCGCCCAGGCCAGCGGCTCGCGCCTGCTCTATGCGATGGGTCGCGACGGGGTGTTGCCCAAGTCGTTCTTTGCCAGCCTGAGCGAACGATTCGGCACGCCGGTCAACAGTATTCTGTTGTGCGCGGTGGTGGCCTTGCTGGCGCTGAAACTGGACGTCACCACGTCCACCTCGTTCATCAACTTCGGCGCGTTTCTGGCGTTCAGTCTGGTCAACCTGTCGGTCATTTTTCACTACTGGATTGCGGCCGAGAAACGCGGGCCCCGCGAGCTGCTGCTGTTCCTGATCTGCCCACTGATTGGCCTGATTGCCGATCTGTGGCTGATGATCAGCCTGGACAAACTGGCGATCATGCTCGGTCTGGCCTGGTTGGCCATCGGCTGTGTGTACCTGGCGTGGCTGACCGGCGGATTCCGTCGTCAGCCGCCGGAAATGGATTTTCAAGAAGCGGCCTAGTGACACGGCGGGCGATGCAGCGCGGGCGCCATCCACAGGCGCCCTTTTTGTGCGAGCAGATCCTGAACGCAACCCTGGATTACTGAGGTTCCGGCATCAGCATCGGCTTGCGGTCCAGCGTCTCGCTGACCATTCGATAGATGTCTTCTTTGCCGTCGTCATTGCAGCAGCGGATCTCGTGGAGCACTTCGCGCTCTTTGGGAGACAGCCCGATGTAGTTCCACTCGCACGCCTGGCGCATGAACACGTCGTGGTCATTGACCGGCATGACGTCGTCAGCGGCTTCGTGAAAAGCCTCCACGATCGTGGCGAGCAGGCTGACAAGTTGCTCGGCGTCAGGCTTGCCGTCGGTTGCCTGGACCAGACGCTGCAGATGATTCAACGCGCTGCGGGCGTCAATCAGCTTCATGTGTGCGGGGACGCTCATTTCGTATCGATCAATCAGGTGCATGGCACTACCTCCTGGTGTTGTTCATTCCGTTCCCGTCCGTGACGGGGCTGGGTCGTCAGGGCGCGAACGTTAGCGGCAGGGGAGGCGCCGGAAAAGCCGAAAGTTGTAACGGTTACAAAATCGTTTCCGATTGAACTTTGCTGAATTGATACTGTATAACGTATTACATGATTGCTTACATTCTGGAGAAAGACGATGAAAGCCGACATCCATCCCGACTACCGCCAAGTGCTGTTCCACGACACCGCTGCCGATGTGTTTTTTCTGATCGGCTCCACGGTTGACACCGACCGCACGCACACCCACACCGATGGCAACTCCTACCCTTACGTTGCCCTCGATGTGTCCAGCGCGTCGCATCCCATGTACACCGGCCAACAGCGCAAGACCACCACCGAAGGCCGTATCGCTGGCTTCAACAAGCGCTTCGCCACCTTTGGCTCCGGCGCCAAGAAAGAGGAATGACAGCAGCACCTCCCGCGCTCCGGGCATCGCCAGTCGATCACCCGGGCGCGGGATTTTTTTTGCCGTTTTTCACTGTATTCCGTCTTGCAGGCCACCTTGGCACTGGACTATCGGGCCAAATTGCTTTTAGCTCTGCGGCCTGAAATTCAGGAGCATCCCCCTTTGAAAAAGTCAGTCGCCATCGTTTTCGGTGGGCAATCCTCCGAGCATGAAGTGTCGTTGCAGTCGGCGCGCAACGTGATCAACGCGATTGATCGCAACAACTTCTCCATCATCCTTATCGGCGTCGACAAGCAGGGCCATTGGCTGCGCTTCGACGAGCAGGATTACCTGCAGAACCCCACCGATCCTGCGCACATCAAACTCAGTGAATCCGGCCGCCTTCTTTCGCTGATGCCAGGCGCCAGCGGGCCGCAGTTCGTGGAAGTGCAGACCGGCGCAGAGGTGCCGCGCATCGACGTGGTGTTCCCGTTGATCCACGGCAGTTTCGGGGAAGACGGCTGCCTGCAGGGCATGTTGCGCCTGCTGGACATTCCGTTCGTGGGCCCGGATGTGCTGAGCTCCGCGGCCTGCATGGACAAGGACGTGACCAAACGGCTGCTACGCGATGCGGGTATTTCGGTTGCGCCGTTTGTGGTCCTTCACCGTGGCGAGACGGTGGATTTTGTCAGCGTCTCGGCACAACTGGGCCTGCCGCTTTTCGTCAAGCCGGCGTGTCAGGGATCGTCGGTCGGCGTGAGCAAAGTCGTCGACGAAGCCGGTTATGCCGCTGCGCTGAAGCTGGCTTTTGACTACGACAACAAGGTGCTGATCGAGCAGGGCATCGTCGGTCGTGAAGTGGAATGCGCCGTGCTGGGCAACCACGAACCGAAGGTCAGCGTGTGCGGTGAAGTCGTCGCCAATGACGAGTTTTATGCCTACGACACCAAGTACCTGAACGACGGTCAGGCGCGCATCGCGATCCCCGCGCAGATGCCCGAAGACATGAGCGAAGCCGTGCGTGAAGTGGCGCTGCAGGCCTATCGCGTGCTGGGCTGCGCCGGCCTGGCGCGGGTGGATTTTTTTGTCACAGAGGCACGGGAAAGTATCATCAACGAGGTCAATACGCTCCCCGGTTTCACCTCCATCAGCATGTACCCGAAACTCTGGCAGGCCAGCGGATTGAGCTACGCCGAGCTGATCGACCGGTTGATCACGCTGGCGCTGGAACGCGCCGAAGAAACCCGCGCGCTGAAGACCGAGGTGGTGCTGTGACGGTGAAAACGCTCCGTATCGCCGCCGCGCTGCTGACCCGTGCCGATGGCAAAACATTGCTGGTGCGCAAACGCGGGACCGAAGCGTTCATGCAGCCGGGCGGCAAGATCGACGCCGGTGAGTCGGCGCTCGATGCGCTGGCCCGTGAGCTGAACGAGGAATTGGGGCTGGTCATCGCGCCTGAACACGCGCGGTTTCTGGGCGAGTTTTCGGCGTTAGCGGCGAACGAACCGGGCTTCGAAGTGAACTGCCAGCTGTATGGCGTTCAGGTTGAGGACCCGGTCAATCCGGCGGCCGAGATCGAGGAAGCCATCTGGGTCGACGGCGGAAATATCGACCAGTTGCATCTCGCGCCGCTGACACGGGATTCGATATTGCCGCTGTACCGAAGCCTGCAAAACGCCTGATTTGCAGGGCTACATTGCACGGGGTAAGCAGCGTGGCGGATTAACGAACCGCGCTCACCCCATCCAGTGTCGAAAACGACGTGTCCTTCGCCGTCAGCAGGAAGTCACGCATGTAGGGCGCGTCCAGCATGTCTGCGCGAATCGCCGCGTACAGCGTGGCGAACAATCCTTTTTCCCCCAGCCGCTTGCCCTTCACGTAGCCGCGTGAGCTGTATTCATGCAGCGCCCAGTGCGGCATCCCACAGACGCCGCGTCCGCTGGCGACCAGTTGCATCATCATCACCGTCAGTTCGGACGTGCGCACCTGCGCCGGTTCGATGTCGGCCGGTTCGAGAAAGCGGGTGAAGATGTCCAGACGGTCGCGCTCGACGGGGTAGGTGATCAGGGTTTCATTGATCAGGTCCTCCGGCACCACATAAGGCCTGGCCGCCAGCGGATGCTGATTGGCGACTGCGAGCATGGCCTCGTAGGTGAACAGCGGCACGTAGGTAATGCCTGCCAGCTCCAGCGGGTCCGAGGTCACCACCAGATCCAGATCGCCACGGGCCAGGGCGGGCAGGGGCGCGAAAGCGAAACCCGACGCCAGATCAAGCTCCACCTCCGGCCAGGCATCGCGGAACTGATCGATCGTCGGCATCAGCCACTGAAAGCAACTGTGGCATTCGATGGCCATGTGCAGGCGCCCGGCGACACCGCCGGCGAGCCTCGAGATATCGCGCTCGGCATGGCGCAGTTGCGGCAGCACCGAGTCAGCCAGTTGCAGCAGGCGCAAGCCCGCGCTGGTGAACCGCACCGGTTTGGTCTTGCGCACGAACAGCGGCATGCCCATGCGCTCTTCCAGCTCTTTGAACTGGTGAGACAGCGCCGATTGGGTCAGATGCAATCGGTCAGCCGCATCAACAAGGCTGTCTGCTTCGCGTAATGCATGCAGGGTTTTCAGGTGGCGAATTTCCAGCACCGATGGCGCTCCATGAGTAAATTTTGTGATCAACACGAATTTAATGAGTTTGTCTCATGTAAGGGGAAGTGTCGACAATGGCGCCATCTTTTGAAGGAAGCAGTCAGCATGGGCCAGGTCAACAACTCTAATTTTCCTCACATCGGCGTGGCCAAGGGCTTCAAGCACATCCTCGAGACGCTGGGTGACGGCGTTGAGGTGGATTCAGTGCCGACGTTCACCCCGGATCAACGCTTTAACCTGAACTGGGCGCCGCTGTTCGATGAGGTTGATGAAGCCCGCGCGCAGGGCCAAACGATCCGGCCGGAGCTCATCGGCCCGTTGACGTACCTCTGGCTGGGGCAAGCGGAGGGTGAGGGCTTCGACAAGCTCGACCTGCTGGATCGTCTGCTGCCGGTGTATGGCGAGATCCTCGGTCGGCTGGCGGGCAAGGGCGTCGAGTGGGTGCAGATCGATGAGCCGATCCTGACCCTGGACTTGCCGCAGGACTGGAAGAACGCCTTCGAGCGCGCCTACCACGCCCTGCAATATTCGCCGCTTAAAAAGCTGCTCGCGGTTTCGTGTGGCGGTCTTGGGCTGGGCAGTAACCTCGGCCTCGCGGTGTGCCTGCCCGTGCAAGGGCTGCATGTCGATGTGCTCAGTGCGCCTGAACAAATGCCCTTGGTGCTGGACCGCCTGCCGACCTACAAAGTGCTGTCATTGGGCGTTGTGGGTGAACTGGACGCGGCCAGCGCCAACGCTGAAGCTGCGCTGGAAGTTGTGAAGGAGGCTCAATTGCGCTTCGCCGACAACCTCTGGGTCTCGGATTCGATCAGCACCCCGGCAACAGCGGCCGCGTGAATGCAGGGCGAGATGACCGTTTTGCTACCGCTCAGCCCTCTTCATCAAACTGTCACGCAACTGTGGCAGCGCGCTTGAGCAAACTTCATCAGACTCGCGGCCTACTGGGGTTCTGTGTGTCGGTGTTTTTCCATGCGGGTTTTACTTTTTCTGGCTGCGCTCTTGTGCAGCCTGCCGTCCTTTGCGGCCTCTCGATGCGATGTTGACGTTCCCACGCAAGTGGCCGAGCTTGATGACGTGCACTTGGCGTATCAGAGCATCGGGCGTGATTCCGACCCCGCGCTGCTGTTGGTCATGGGCCTCGGGGGACAACTGATTCACTGGCCGGACGAGGTGGTCGTCGCCCTGTGTCAGCAGGGCTTCCGGGTCATTCGCTACGACAACCGGGATGTCGGATTGTCGACCTGGGTCCAGGCCCCCTCGAGCGCCAACCTCACCTATGAAGTGCTGCGCTACAAGATCGGCCTGCCGGTGTCGGCGCCGTATTCGCTGACCGACATGGCTCAGGATGCGTTAGGCCTGATGGACGCGCTGCATGTTCAGCAATTCCATGTGCTGGGGGCGAGTATGGGCGGCATGATTGCGCAGCATCTGGCCGACATGGCGCCCAAGCGCGTGGAGAGTCTGACGCTGATCATGACCAGCTCCGGCGCGCCCGGCCTGCCGATGCCCAGCCCGGCGTTGTTGCAACTGCTCGCCCGTCGTGGCGCGCCGGACCGGCAGACCGCACTCGAGCAGCAGGCTGATTTGCTGGCTGCGTTGGGCAGCCCGGAGGTCAAGGATGATCGACAGATGCTCCTGCATCAGGCGGCGGTTTCCTACGACCGGGCGTTCAATCCTGAAGGCGTGAAACGGCAGATTCTGGCGATCCTCGCCGAACCCAGCCGCGTGGAGCTGTTGAATCGGCTGCGGGTGCCGACGCTGGTCGTGCACGGCACGGCGGATCCGCTGTTGCCGGTGATGCACGGCATTCATGTAGCGGCGCACATTCAGGGCAGTCAACTGAAGCTCATTCCCGGCCTGGCCCACCGTTTTCAGGAAGCCTTCAAAGCCCCGTTGCTGGCGGCGGTGTTGCCGTATTTGCGCGAGCATCGCGAGGACGCTTCCCACGTCGCCCAGCTCTGATGCAACTGCGGGCTTGACCCGTCTTCTGAGGACAGGCGCCTCGGTGTAGGGTGTGAGCGCCGTCGTGATCGGCGTATCGTGCAACTTTTCCTCCCTTGCACGAGGCTGCCATGAGCATTCCGCTGAAAATCGACTTCATCTCCGACGTGTCCTGCCCCTGGTGCATCGTCGGCCTGCGCGCGCTGGACCAGGCGCTCGAGCATCTGGGCGATGAAGTTCAAGCCGACATCCACTTCCAGCCCTTCGAACTCAATCCGCAAATGCCGCCGGAAGGCCAGGACATCTTCGAGCACATCGCCGAAAAGTACGGCTCGACCCGCGAGCAATTCCAGGCCAATGCCGAAAACATTCGCGAGCGCGGCGCAGAACTCGGGTTTGTCTTCAAGCAGGGCGAGCGACGCATATTCAACACCTTCGACGCCCATCGACTGCTTCATTGGGCCGAGCTGGAAGGCAAGCAACACGCGCTGAAAGAAGCGCTGTTCACCGCCTATTTCAGCCAGCACGCCAACGTATCCAGCCATCAGGTACTGGCGGATGTCGCGCAGAAAGTGGGCCTGGATCGAGTGCGCGCCGAGGCCTTGCTGGGCAGCGACCAGTACGCCAGCGAAGTTCGCGAACTGGAACAATTGTGGGTATCGCGGGGCGTGACTTCGGTGCCGACTATCGTCTTCAACGACCAGTACGCCGTTTCCGGTGGGCAGCCTGTCGACGTGTTCGTCAGCGCCATTCGTCAGATCGTGGGCGAAGAATCGAGCCTGGTTAACCCGGTCGACTAAAGCGGTTAGTCGACCATGACGGGCAGCGCGCCTGTGGGTATTCCTGGCTCTCAGGCTTTGGACACTTATCAACACGCGCGCTGCTGACCGTCATCTGCTGTTACTCATCGACCATTGCATTTCAAAAAACACTTGCTCCTCCCAGCCACTTTCGGATATCAATTTGTACATGATTAGACAGGTTCGATTCGACAAGAAAAAACGCGTGGTGGATGAGCTGGCGCGACGCATCGAGAGCGGCCAGATGGGGTCGGGCGAATTGTTGCCCGGTGAGAACTTGCTCGCGCAGGAATTCAACGTCAGCCGTGGCACGCTCCGGGAAGCGCTGTCCGAGCTCAAGCGACGCAACTACATCGCCACGCAAACCGGCGTCGGTTCGATCGTGACCTATGACGGCATCTCGCTGGATCAGCGTGCCGGGTGGGCACAGGCCCTGGCCGACACCGGCGCCAAGGTCAGCACCGAGATTCTGCGTCTGGTGGCGGTGCAGCGGCCTGATCTGGCGGGCCGGTTTGGCACAGCCGAGTTCATCGCGCTGGATCGCCGTCGAACTGCCGGGGATGGCAGCGTGGTTTCCCTGGAGCGTGTGCTGATTCCGGCCTGCGACGGCCTGGAAAATCTGCCCCGCGACGGGCTGATCGAAGATTCGCTGACAGTCACGCTGGCCGCCCACGGCTATGTCGGTGATCGGGGCGATCAGTGGATCGGCGCCGAGCCCCTGAGCAACGATGACGCGGCACTGATGTTGCGGCAGCCGGGCTCGGTGTTTCTCAAGGCGACGCGCACCACGTTCGATCGCCGCGAACGTTTCATGGAGCACGTGGAAAGTCTTCTGGACCCCGTGCATTTTCGTCTGCATCTGGCTTTTGGATCGTCTACATGACCGCACTGATCGACACCCGCGACCGAGGCCTCGGCGCTTTCTACGGACTGGCACTGGGCGATGCGCTGGGCATGCCAACGCAGTCCCTCAGTCGCGAGCAGATCAGGCAGCGATTCGACCGCATCACAACCTTGCAGGCCGCCGGTGCCGATCAGCCGATTGCGCCGAACATGCCCGCCGGGTCGATCACCGACGACACCGAGCAGGCGGTCCTGGTCGCCGAATTGCTGGTTGCCGGAGAAGGGCGCATCGAGCCTTCGGACCTGGCGCAACACCTGATTGACTGGGAGGCGGTGATGCAGGCCAAAGGGTCGCAAGACCTGCTGGGCCCGTCGACCAAGCGCGCCATCGAGATGATTCTGGCCGGGCACAGCCCTGAGGAGGCCGGGCGTTTCGGCACCACCAACGGCGCCGCCATGCGCATCACGCCGGTGGGCATTGCCTTTGATGTGCGCGAAGAAGCGCGCTTCATCGAGGCGGTCAAACAGGCCTGCCAGGTCACCCACAACACCACTCTCGGCATCTCCAGCGCAGCGGCGGTGGCCGCGGTGGTCTCGGCGGGCATCAGCGGTGCCAGCCTCGGCGAAGCCCTGGAGGTCGGCGCGCGCATCGCCCGAGAGGCCGAGGGCTTCGGCTACTGGATCGCCGGGGGCCGCATTGCCGCGCGCATCCAGTGGGCCAGAGACCTGTGTGCCGGGTGCAGCAACGAACAGCTGCCCGATCTGATTTATGACGTGATCGGCACGTCGGTCGCCTCCCAGGAATCGGTGGTCGCGGCTTTCGCCCTCGCGTATCAAGTGGCTCGCGGGCAGGTCTCGGCATTCGATGCGCTGTGCATGGCCGCCAGTCTGGGCGGCGACACCGACACCATCGCCGCCATTCTAGGGGCGATGCTCGGTGCCTGCGCCGGAATGGGCGCCTGGCCTGAGCCGCTGATCAAACAGATCCAGACCGTCAACGGACTCGACCTGTATCCGGTTGTCGAGCAGTTGCTGTCCCTGCGCGGGGTCTGATCCGACCAACGCCAGCCCGTTTAACGAATAAGACCTACCTCGCGGCTCTATGCAGCGGCGAGTCAGGGCTTTTTGCAGCCTGCAAAAGCCCACGCTGACACGGATGTCGTTTGCTTTGCGCACTGCCCACAACCAGAACAAATGGCACAGGAGCATTCACATGACGTCATCCAACGCCGCTCAAGGCGCAGGTCAGCTTGAAACACGCGGCATCGAACCGGTTCCGGAAAACGAATGCAACGGCCACCCGTTGCAGCTTTTCTGGGTGTGGTTCGCGGCCAATATCAGCATCCTCGGTCTGCCGCTGGGGGCGACGCTCGTGGCCTTTCGCGGGCTGTCGATCGGGCAGGCGATCATCGTGGCGATCCTCGGCGCGGCCGGCTCGTTTGCGGTGGTCGGGGTCATTTCCATTGCCGGCCGCCGGGGCAGGGCGCCGAGTCTTACGCTCTCGCGGGCCATCTTTGGCGTGCGCGGGAATATCGGTCCGACCATCGTTTCGCTGATGTCGCGTCTGGGCTGGGAAACCGTGAACACCACGACCGCCGCTTTCGTACTGCTGTCGCTGTGTTCGATCCTCTTCGCCACACCGGTGGAGGCCAAGAGTGCGCCGGGCCTGACCCTGGTGTTCATCGCCATTTTCGTGCTGATGACGCTGACCGTTTCCGGCCTCGGCCACGCCACTTTGCTGGTCATCCAGAAATGGGCGACGTACATCTTTGGCGCGTTGAACATCATCGTCGGCGGCTTCCTGATCGCGCACATCGACTGGGCCGCTGTGTTCAACGCTGCGCCTGCACCGGTGAGCGCGATGATCATCGGGATCGGCACCATGGCGGCAGGCACGGGCATCGGCTGGGCCAACGCAGGCGCTGATATGTCGCGCTACCAGCATCGCAGCGTCAAGGCCACGCGGCTGGTGGCCTCGGCGGCTTTCGGCGCCGGCATCCCGCTGGTGTTGCTGATCACCCTGGGCGGACTGCTGTCGGTGGGCAACGACCACTTGGCGTCGGCCACCGATCCGATCATCGCGATCCGCGAGCTGCTGCCGACCTGGATGGCCGTGCCGTACCTGATCACGGCGTTCGGCGGGCTGCTGCTCTCGAATAACCTGTCGGTGTACTCGGCAGGGCTGACCACGCTGACGCTAGGCCTGAAGATCAAGCGCGTGCATGCGGTGATTGTCGACATCGTGGCAATCTTCGCCGGATCGATTTACTTCATGCTGATCGCCGACAGTTTTTACGGCCCCTTCATCACGTTCATTTCAATGCTCGCCGTGCCGATTACCGCGTGGGTTGGGATCTTCATCGTCGACCTGATGCACCGCCACTACTACTCACCGGCTGACTTGATGGACGTTTCGCCGCGCAGCGCCTATTGGTATCGCGGCGGCATCGAGTGGCGTGCGCTGGGTGCGTGGGCCCTGGCCATCGTGCTCGGTTACAGTTTCACCACCGTCGCCACCACGCCGGAGAACGTGATATTCAAGGGCTTGCTGTCGGACTCATGGTTTGGCCATAACGGGCTGGGCTGGATCGTCACCTTCCTGGTGGCGGGTGGTCTGTATGCCTTGCTCGGCGGTGCCCGTGACCGTCGTGTCGTTGCAAAAGAGGTTGTTCATGCCCGCTAGATTGCTCTACACCGGCCAGGTCGTGGTCGATCTGGTCATGGCCCTTGACGCTTTGCCACGTTCCGGCGGCGATGTGCTCGCCCGTTCGGCGGCTTTCGAAACCGGCGGCGGATTCAACGTGATGGCCGCGGCACGGCGCAGCGGTATGCCGACGGTGTACCTCGGTCGCCACGGCGCGGGGCGTTTCGGCGATCTGGCGCGGCAGGCCATGGCGGCGGAAGGCATCGACATCGCGGCGGCGTCCACGGCTCAGGACACGGGCCTGTCGGTAGCGCTTATCGAGCCTTCGGCCGAGCGTTCGTTCATTTCCTACGTCGGTGCCGAGGGCGGTTTGTCGGCTGAGGATCTGCACGGCGTTGATGTGCAGGCTGAGGATTTCGTGTTCGTCAGTGGCTACAGCTTGCTGCACGAAGGCAAGGTGTCGACGCTGCTGGATTGGCTCGCGCAGTTGCCGGGAGGGGCGGGCGTGGTGTTCGATCCGGGGCCGCTGATCGATTCGCCGCAGGCGTCCGGCATGTCGGCGGTGTTGCCATTGATCACGCTGTGGACGAGCAATGCCGAAGAGGCGCTGCGCTTCGCCGGGTGCGAGACGATCGATGGGGCCCTCGACAGGCTGGCGCACTGGCTGCGCACTGACGCGCTGATTATTGTGCGCGACGGGCCGAACGGCTGCTGGATTCGTCAGGGTCCCGAGGTCCGACACGTTCGGGGGTTTCCGGTGACGGCCATCGACACCAACGGCGCCGGCGATGCCCATGCGGGGGTGTTGCTGGCCGGGCTGGCGTCAGGGCTTTCAGCGTCGCAAGCGGCATTGCGCGCCAATGCGGCTGCGGCCATTGCCGTCAGCCGCTGGGGCCCGGCGACTGCGCCGACGGCGGCAGAGGTGGATGAGCTAGTGGGCAGCACTGACTTTTAAAACCCGGTCGTCCATGTGCCGCTTTGTGGGGCAGATAACGCGGTCCTTGTGGGAGTGAGCTTGCTCACGAAGACGGTATTTCAGCCACTGAAGAATGGGTGAATATACGCGGACTCTGTGGGAGTGAGCTTGCTCACGAAGACGGTATTTCAGCCGCTGAAGATTAAGCGGATGTACTGTCCCCTTCGCGAGCAAGCTCGCTCCCACAGGTCATGTGTCGGCAGATATCTCGGCGGTGTCGGCATGCTCGATCAGAGCGCCCTCCTAAGGCCAGAATCACCAAGCGGAGATAGTGCTCACCCCAACCCGTATTTCTTCACCTTGTCGAACAACGTGGTCTTGGCCATGCCCAGCTCCTGGCTGGCCTGACTCAGATTCCCGCCGCTGCGCTGCAACGCCTCGCCCAGCAGGTTCTTCTCAAACGCTTCCACCGCTTCGGCAAAATCAAGGCTCTGGGTGGCGACTTCCGCACCGGCGGTCTTGAAAGCCGGCAGGCCCAATGCGTACCGCTCGGCGACGTTGCGCAGCTCGCGGACATTGCCCGGCCAGTCGTGGGCCAGCAGCGCCGAGCGGGTCTGTGCATCCAGCTGCGGCGCTTCACGGTCGAAACGCAGCGACGACTGCTGCAGAAAGTGCTCGAACAACTGCAGGATGTCTTCGCGGCGCTCCCGCAAGGGCGGCAGTTCGAGGGTCACCACGTTCAGCCGGTAATACAGGTCGCTGCGAAACTGGCCCGCCTTGCTCAGCGCATTGAGCTCCGACTTGGTCGCCGCGATCACTCTGCAATCCACCGCCACACTCTGGTTTGAACCAAG
The DNA here is from genome assembly GCF_059421525.1 of Pseudomonas sp. GW821-FHT02H06. Classification (NCBI taxonomy): domain Bacteria; kingdom Pseudomonadati; phylum Pseudomonadota; class Gammaproteobacteria; order Pseudomonadales; family Pseudomonadaceae; genus Pseudomonas; species Pseudomonas sp. GW821-FHT02H06. Next base: position 498,164 of record NZ_JBWKVD010000001.1, on the reverse strand, counting down.
TCGCTCCAGCGTGCGCTCCTGCAACACCCGCAGCAGTTTGATCTGCAGGTTGATCGGCATGCTTTCCACTTCGTCGAGAAACAGCGTGCCGTTGTGCGCGTGTTCGATCTTGCCGATGCGGCGTTTGCCGGCGCCGGTGAACGCGTTGGCCTCGTGACCGAAGATCTCGCTCTCGAACAGGCTTTCTGGCAGGCCGCCGCAGTTAAGTGCTACGAACTGATGGTCATGGCGGCGGCTGAAGTCATGCAGGCAACGGGCGACAAGTTCTTTCCCGGTGCCGGTTTCGCCTTCGATCAGCACATTGGCCGAGGTGTCCGCGACGTTGGCGATCAGCGCGCGCAGGGTCTGCATCGCCTGGGAGCGACCGATGATCTTGCCTTCCAGGGAGTTGCGCTCGGCCAGTTGGCGGCGCAGCGACCAGACTTCCCGAGCCAGACCGCGCTGCTCCAGGGCCCGGCGGGCGGCGTCGACCAGGCGCTCGGGAGAGAAGGGCTTTTCCATGAAATCGTACGCGCCATCGCGCATTGCGCCGACGGCCATCGACACGTCGCCGTGACCGGTAATCAGCACCACAGGCAGGGTCCGGTCGCGTTCTTTCAGGCGCTTGAGCAGCTCAAGCCCGTCCATGCCCGGCAGGCGAATGTCACTGATGACGATGCCGGCGAAGTTCTCGCTGACCAACGCCAGCGCTTCTTCCGCGCTGCCCACGCCCTGGCTGTGAATGTCTTCCAGCGCCAGCGCCTGTTGGCAGCCAAGCAGGACATGCGGGTCGTCTTCGACGATGAGGACCGTCAGATCAGTGTTCATGGTGTATTCCAGTGCGTGCCCGCGAAGCGGTGTGTCAGGTTTTTGGACAGGGTGACTGCCTCACTGCTTTCGCGAGCAAACAGGCTCCGAAAATGTCCAACAATGCGTTGATCTCTCATACACCCGCCGCCCCGGGATCGACCAGAGGCAACACCAGCACGAACATCGTGCCGCCCTCGGCCGGGTCTTCAGCGTTGAGCGTGCCGCCTGCCGCAGCGGCGAGGCTGGCGGACAGCGTCAGGCCCAACCCCAGTCCCTGTTCGCCGGGCTTGGTGGTAAAGAAGGGTTCGAACAAATGCTTGCGCGCTTCGGCGTCGATGCCGTGGCCGTTGTCCCGCACCCGCAGCCGATAGCGGCCCTCGAACACGTCACCTTCCAGCCACAGAACCGGCAGCGGCTGCGCCTGCATGGCGTCCAGTGCGTTGCCGATCAGGTTGACCAGAATCTGCTCAAGCCGGGTCTGATCAATCGCCAGTTCGACATCATCGATCTGCTGATGCAGCTCCAATGACGCATTGTCCAGGCGCGCCGCCAGCAACTGCAGTGCAGCCTCGACCGCCTTGCTCAGGGACGCCTGGCCCTTGTCTTCTCCTCGCCGGGCGAAGGCACGCAGGCTGGCCGTGATGCGGCCCATGCGATCCACCAGATCGTTGATGGTGCGCAGGTTGGCACTCGCCGTGTCCAGCGCGCCCCGTTCGAGAAACCGAACGGTGTTGCCCGACAACGTGCGCAGCGCGGCCAGTGGCTGATTCAGTTCATGGGCGATGCTGGTGGACATCTGGCCGATGGCGGCGAGTTTGCCGGCCTGGATCAATTCATCCTGGGCCTGGCGCAGGGTTTCCTCGGCCTGGCGACGTTCACGAATCTGGCCCTTCAGGCGTTCGTTGCTCGCGCGAAGGTCGGCGGTGCGGTCGGTGATGCGCCGTTCCAGCTCGTTGTTCGCCTGTTCCAGCGCTTCACGGGCGGCGAGGCGGGTGGAAATCACCTTGCGGCGCTCGTTCCAGGCAATCAGCAGAAACGCCACCAGCGCGCAGGCGACGGCGACCAGCATTCCCTGATTGGCGGCTTCCCGGCGCAAGTCTTCCAGCGGCGTCAGCAGGGTCAGGTGCCAGGGCGTGTCAGCCAGTTCGCGGGTCTGCGCCAGATAACTCACCACCGTGTGCTCGTGATCGACGCTGGTGTTCGCAGGAAACGTCAGCTTCTCGACCCCGTCGGCAATCGATTCACGTTCCAGCGGCACCAGCTCGTTGAGCGGCCACCAGTAATACTGCAGGCTGCGCGCCAGCCGCTCTTTGATCTCGGCGGTCAGCGGGCGGACTGATTTCAGCCGTCGGGCCGGGTCGCTGGAGAGAATGATGATGCCGTTCTCGTCGCTGACAAACGCTTCCAGGCGCGCGCGCTGCCAGCGTTCTTCCAGGGCTTCGAGCCGGACCTTGATCACCGCGACGCCGATGATCTTGCCTTTCTCTTCCAGCCCGTGGGCCAGGTAATAACCCGGTTCGCCGGTGGTGCTGCCAATGCCGTAGAAGCGGCCCGGCAGACCGCGAATCGCGTCCTGATAATAGGCACGGAAGGACAGGTCTTCACCGAGGTAACTGTCGGCATCGCGCCAGTTGCTGGTCGCCAGCACCCGGCCGGTGGTGTCCAGCACATAGATGGCCCGACTGCGGCTGCGCCGGTTCAGGCCTTCGAGGTAATCGTTGACCTTGGCGCGCAACTCCGCAGACGGATTGTTGAGCAGGTCGGAAACATTGGATTCCAGCTCCAGCACGCTGGGCAGGTAGTTGTACTTGTTGATCTCGCTCTCGACGGTGCGCGCGTGCAGCTCCAGCTGACGCTGACCGTTTTCACCCAACGCCTTGATGGCGTTCTTCTCGCTGTACAGATACGTGACGTAACCCAGCGCAATCATCAGCAGGATGATCAGCGGCGGCACGAACAGATGGCGGATCAGTCGGGGTTTCACGGCGAGTGATGGCGGCGCGGCGCGGTAGAGAGGGGGGTCGCATTTCATCACAGTCGTCCTGGACCGACCAGCCGCTCGTTTCATCATTCATGAACGAGCGGCCGGTGGTTTTTACGCCCTCGAAGGGCTAATGCTTTTAGTGCTGCAGGATTTTGTTGAGGAACTGCTGAGCCCGCTCGGAACGCGCGTTGACGTCGCCGAAGAACTCTTCCTTCTCGCAGTCTTCGACGATCTGACCCTTGTCCATGAAGATCACCCGATCCGCCACTTTGCGGGCGAAGCCCATTTCGTGGGTCACGCACATCATGGTCATGCCTTCGTGGGCCAGTTGCACCATTACGTCGAGCACTTCGTTGACCATTTCCGGGTCGAGCGCGGAGGTCGGTTCGTCGAACAGCATCACCACCGGGTCCATCGCCAGCGCGCGGGCAATCGCCACACGCTGTTGCTGACCGCCCGACAGTTGCCCCGGATGCTTGTGGGCGTGGGCCGACAGACCGACACGTTCGAGCAGTTGCAGGCCTTTTTTCGTGGCTTCTTCCTTGCTGCGGCCCAGCACCTTGATCTGCGCGATGGTCAGGTTTTCGGTGATGGTCAGGTGCGGAAACAGCTCGAAATGCTGGAACACCATGCCGACACGCGAGCGCAGTTTCGGCAGATTGGTCTTCGGGTCAGCGATCGACGTGCCATCGACCACGATGTCGCCTTTCTGAAACGGCTCCAGCGCGTTGACGCACTTGATCAGCGTGGACTTGCCCGAGCCCGACGGACCGCAGACCACAATCACTTCGCCTTTTTTGACCTCAGTGCTGCAATCGGTCAGCACCTGGAAGTCCCCATACCACTTGTTGATATTTTTGATGGAAATCATACGGCTAACCTTTTTTGCATGAACTTGACCAGGCGCGACGCGGCGAAGCTGATCGTGAAGTACACCAGACCGGCGACAATCAGGAACTCGTTGGAGCGCCCGATGATGTCGCCGCTGGAGCGTGCCGAGTTGAGGAAGTCGACCAGACCGACCGTGTAGACCAGCGAGGTGTCCTGAAACAGGATGATGCTCTGCTGCAACAGCAGCGGGGTCATCTTGCGGAACGCCTGGGGCAGGATGATCAGGCGCATCATCTGGCCGTAGGTCATGCCCAATGCTTGAGCGGCGCCCATCTGGCCACGGGAAATCGACTGAACGCCGGCCCGCACGATTTCACAGAAGTAGGCCGCCTCGAACATCATGAACGCCACGACGCAGGAGGTGAACGCGCCGATCGGCGTGTCTTCGCCGGTGATCCAGCGCAGCACGAACGGCACCGCCAGGTAGAACCAGGTGATGACCAGCAGCAGCGGAATCGAACGGAAATAGTTGACGTAGGCGCCGGCAACACGTGACGCCAGCTTGTTCGACGACAACCGCATCAGCGCCAGAATCGTGCCGATGATGATGCCGCCCACGATGCCCATGGCCATCAACTGCAGCGTCATGAGCATGCCGTTCCACATGCCCGGAATCGCAGGAATCACGCCAGAGAAGTCCATTATTTACCTCCCACGGAGATCAGGCCCGGGACCGCGACTTTCTTCTCGACCAGACGCATGAGCAGCATCAGGCTCATGTTCAACGTGAAGTAGATCAGCGTCGCCAGGGTGAAGGCTTCGAACAGGTTCGCGGAAAACTCGGCGGTCTGTTTGGTCTGCGCGAGCAATTCCATCAGGCCGATCAGCGACGCCACGGACGAGTTCTTGAACACGTTGAGGAATTCGGAGGTAAGCGGCGGAATGATGATCCGGTACGCCTGGGGCAGCAGCACGTTCCAGTAGATTTGCGGCAGCTTGAAACCCATGGCGCGGGCGGCGGATTCCTGCCCCACCGGCAACGCCTGAATACCGGTGCGTACCTGTTCGCAGACACGTGCGGCGGTGAACAGCCCCAGGCACACGACAACACTCAGGAACGCCGAGGTGGTCGGATTGAGGTCTTGCTTGTACCACTCCTGCAGATTCTCAGGCAGCAGATCCGGCACCAGGAAGTACCAGATGAACAGCTGCACCAGCAGTGGCACGTTACGGAAAATTTCCACGTAAATCGCGGCGATGGAAGAAACGATGCGGTTTGGCACCGTACGCATCACCCCGAGCACCGAGCCCAGGAGTAACGCAATGATCCAGGCAGCAACGGCAATGGCGATGGTCCAGCCCAGCCCGGTGATGTACCAGTCCAGGTAGGTCTCGCTGCCGACGCCCGTGGACTTGAAGAACACGCCCCAGTCCCAGTTGTAATTCATCAGGGTCTCCCCCTTATCGATCGTTATGCACGCACACGCCAGGTAGCGGCTTCCGAAGACGCAGTGCGTCTCCGGAAGTCAGGCTTTTCACGTTGTCAGAATGGCGGAGCGAAGGACTCAGGCCTTCTTGTCCGGCGCCGGCTTGTCGTTCGGGTTGGCGATCAGCGCTTTGAGCTGTTCGCTCATCGGGAACATCAGGTTCAGGCCTTTTGGCGGAATCGGCTGGGTGAACCACTTGTCGTAGATCTTGTTGATCTCGCCCGATTTGTAGGTCGCAACGATGGCGTCGTCGACGGCTTTCTTGAACGCAGGGTCTTCCTTGCGAACCATGCAGCCGTAGATTTCGTAGGACTGAGGGGTGCCGGTGACGGCCCAGTCGGTCGGCTTCTTGGCCTTGGCCATTTCGCCGGCAAGCAGGGCGTCGTCCATCATGAAAGCAACGGCGCGGCCCGATTCCAGCATCTGGAACGACTCGCCGTGGTCTTTGGCAGAGATGACGTTCATGCCCATCTGCTTGTCGGCGTTCATCGCCTTGAGGATGCGCTCGGACGTGGTGCCGGCCGTGGTCACGACGTTCTTGCCTTTGAGGTCGTCGAAGTCTTTGTAGGACGAGTCAGCCTTGCTCAGCAGACGGGTGCCGATTTCGAAGATGCCGACGGAGAAGTCGACTTGCTGGGCGCGCTCGGCGTTGTTGGTGGTCGAGCCACATTCAACGTCGACGGTACCGTTCTGCACCAGCGGGATACGGGTCTGGGAAGTGACCAGGTTGTACTTGACCTTCAGATCAGGCATGTCCAGGTCTTTCTTGATCGCTTCGACGATCTTCAGCTGGATGTCAGCGGAGTAGCCCACTGGCACGCCGGAAGCGTCAGCGATGTAGGAAAAAGGAATGGAGGAGTCGCGGTGACCGAGGGTGATGGTGCCGGACTCTTTGATTTTCTTCAGAGTGCCCGTCAGTTCGGCGGCGAAAACAGGGGTGGTGATCAAAGCGGCAGCAATGGCTGCGCCCAGGATGTGGGGAACGATGCGCATCTGGTTTACCTCGACATTGTTTTTTTTATTGGGCCGGTGTTGGACGGCCCTATCGTTTCAGAGCGCTTCAACGGCGGCCCAGTGAGGCGACACGCTACATCGAAGCAATCGTGCAAGAGTGTAGAGCATGAGTCATGCCAGAGAGGTGACTGGGGCTAAGCGCATGAAAGTTAGGGATATTTACGCAGAAGGGATGTGTGAGCAGGAACTCGGCCGTCCGGGATTCCGAATCGGGAGGGGGAGGGTGTTCGGGAATCCGAATGGTATCGCAGGGGTTTCAGAGTGGGTAACCAATGGTTTTGCCGTGTGACTTCTGACGCTTTCCCGGCTGAAGCAGGTCCTACAAAATCGCGTCATTTCAGTAGGACCGGCTTTAGCCGGGAATTTGGTCTGGCGAATTATGCGTGGATCTTTGGTGCCGACACTGACCAGTCAAGCCGGTCAATCGCCCCGGTGCTGCTTGCGACATTGTCCAGGTACCGCTGAACGTTCTCGTGCTCCTGGGCATTGGTGAACAAACCAAGCTTGGTCCGGCGCCACAGGATGTCATCGGCCTTGGTCGCCCATTCCTCGCTGCACAGGTAATCCACTTCGCGGCTGTACAGACCGCCGCCCAAGTGTTCGCCCATATCGCTCAGTGTCTGAACGCCCTCCACAATGCGCCAGCTGCGGGAGCCATAAGTAATGGCCCAACGCTTGGCGATCTCTGCCGGCAGCCAGGTGCAACGCTGTTGCAGCTCGGCGGCCAGTGCCTGAGGCGTGGTCATGCTTTCACCGCCCGGCAGACTGGCTTTCGCGGTCCAGCTTGGCTTCATCTGCGGGAAGAACGGCGCGAGTTGCTGCATCGCCGATTCCGCCAGCTTGCGGTAGGTGGTCAGCTTGCCGCCGAACACGGAGAGGATCGGCGCTTCTTGAGCACTGCCCGACAGCGACAAGGTGTAGTCGCGGGTGATCGCCGACGGGTTGTCAGACTCGTCATTGCACAGCGGACGCACACCCGACCACGTGCTCAGAATGTCGGCGCGGCTGAGTTGCTTCTTGAAGTGGTCGTTGACGATTTTCAGCAGGTAATCGGTCTCGCCTTCGGTGATCGCTACTTTCCCCGGATCGCCGGAGTACTCGCGGTCAGTTGTACCGATAATGGTGAAGCGTTCCAGGTACGGAATGGCGAACACGATTCGCTGATCTTCGTTCTGCAGAATGAACGCGTTTTCGCCTTCATACAGCTTCGGCACGATCAAGTGGCTGCCCTGAATCAAACGAATGCCGTACTGCGATTCGAGCTTGAGGTCTTCACGAATGAACTTGGCCACCCATGGACCGGCTGCGTTGACCAGCGCTTTGGCGCGAATGGAAAACAGGCTGCCGTCCGCACGTTCCATGTTCATGTGCCACACGCCGCCGCTGCGACGGGCGCCCAGGCAGCGGGTCTGGGTATGAATGTGCGCGCCTTTTTCACGGGCGGCCATGGCGTTGAGGACCACCAGACGAGCATCGTCAACCCAGCAATCGGAGTACTCGAAGCCCTTGGTGATCGAGCTGTTCAGTGGACTGTTGGCGCCAAAGCGAATGGTCTTTGATGCTGCCAGCTTCTCGCGTTTGCCAAGGTGGTCATACAGGAACAGCCCGGCGCGGATCATCCACGCAGGGCGCAGGTGCGGGCGGTGAGGCAATACGAAGCGCATTGGCTTGACGATGTGCGGCGCTTTTTCCAGCAGCACTTCGCGTTCGGCCAGCGCTTCGCGAACCAGACGGAATTCGTAGTGTTCCAGGTAACGCAGCCCACCGTGGATCAGCTTGCTGCTGGCTGACGAGGTGTGGCTGGCGAGGTCATCCTTCTCGCAGAGAAAGACCGAGAGGCCCCGGCCCGATGCGTCTGCCGCGATACCGACACCATTGATGCCACCACCGATCACGGCAACGTCGTAGACCTCGGAAAGGGGTGGGGTCGGCAAACTGGACTGGGCCATCGGGGCCTCCTGAGTGTTCGATCGCGTTCGAATGCTGCGCTATGGGGAGGGCGAATTCGAACATTTATGTTCATTTCCGAAAATAGTAGCGCAATAAGGCGAACACAGCCACTCAGTATTTATTGAAAATACTGATGGGAGAGCGAGGAAAGGAACAAAAGTGAACATCGGAAGTGAAGCGAGCGCTGGAATCGCGCTCGCCCATGGATCGAGGGTTAAACCACTTCCAGCCGAATCTTGTTCTGCGTCAGCAGTTGCGCCAGTGCGGGCACAGGCGTCTGGTCAGTCACCAGGCAGTCGATCAGCGTGATCGGCCCCAGGCGAACCATCGCGTTACGGCCGAACTTGCTGGAGTCAGCAGCCAGAATCACCTGACGCGCGTTGGCGATGATCGCCTGGGAAACGCGCACTTCCTGATAATCGAAATCCAGCAGACTGCCGTCCTCGTCGATCCCGCTGATGCCCACAAGGGCGAAATCGACCTTGAACTGCGTGATGAAATCCACACTCGCCTGACCGACCACGCCGCCATCCCGGCGCACATTGCCGCCTGCCAGCAGCACTTCGAAGTCGTCCTTGCCGCTGAGAATCGACGCCACGTGCAGGTTGTTGGTGATGATCTTCAAGTGGTTGTGGTTGAGCAGCGCCCGGGCGATGGATTCGGTGGTGGTGCCGATGTTGATGAACAGCGACGCATGATCGGGTATCTGCGCAGCGATGGCCTCGGCGATGCGTTGCTTCTCATCACGCATCTGGTCGGCACGCATGGCGTAGGCAGTGTTTTCGATGCTGGAGTCGTAGGCCGCGCCACCGTGGTAGCGACGCAGGAGGTTCATTTCCGCGAGCTGATTGATGTCGCGGCGAATGGTTTGTGGGGTCACGACGAACAGCTGCGCCATTTCCTCGATGCTGACGTAGCCGCGCTCACGGACCAGCTCGAGGATCTGCTGTTGACGGGGTGGCAGATTCATTTTTTATCCTTCGGGCACGGGCGCCCATGATGCCGCAGGCAGCCATTACCTGTCAGCCGGAAAAAATGCCTCCGCCGCTCCGTTCAGGATCGCGCTTATTCAGCTTCTTCGTGGGGTTCCCAGTCGCGCGTACGGTCCACCGCCTTGCGCCAGCCGGCGTACAGTTTTTCCTTCTCGGCGTCATCGCATTGCGGCTCGAACTTGCGCTCGATGACCGCCTTGCCCTTCAGCTCGTCCAGCCCGCTCCAGAACCCGATCGCGAGGCCGGCCAGGTATGCCGCGCCCAGTGCGGTGGTTTCGCGCATTTTCGGGCGCTCCACCGGCGTGCCGAGAATGTCGGCCTGGAACTGCATGAGGAAGTTGTTTGCCACTGCGCCGCCGTCAACGCGAAGAGCCTTGAGCGGCTCGCCAGCGTCCTGTTGCATGGCGTCGAGCACGTCGCGAGTCTGGTAGGCGATGGACTCCAGCGCCGCACGAATGATGTGATCGACCTTGACGCCACGGGTCAGGCCGAACAAGGCGCCCCGTGCATACGGGTCCCAGTAGGGCGCGCCCAGGCCGGTGAACGCAGGCACCAGATAAACGCCATTGCTGTTCTTCACTTTGGTGGCGAAGTATTCGGTGTCCATGGAGTCGTTGACGATCTTCAGCTCGTCGCGCAGCCACTGCACGGTGGAGCCGCCGTTGAATACAGCACCCTCCAGCGCATACGCCACTTCGCCGCGCGGACCGCAGCCGATGGTGGTCAACAGGCCGTGATTGGATTTCACGGCTTTCTTGCCCGTGTTCATCAGCAGGAAGCAGCCGGTGCCGTAGGTGTTCTTCGCCTGACCCGGCTCGACGCACATCTGGCCGAACAATGCCGATTGCTGATCGCCGGCGATCCCGGCGATGGGGATGCCGCTTTTGCTGTGGCCGTAGACTTCGGACGACGACTTGACCTCCGGCAACATCTCCCGGGGCACGTCGAGCACATCGAGCATGCGCTGATCCCACTCCAGCGTATGGATGTTGAACATCATCGTGCGCGAGGCGTTGGTGTAATCGGTGACGTGCACCTTGCCGCCGGTAAATTTCCAGATCAGCCAGCTATCGACAGTGCCGAAGAGCAGCTCGCCACGGCGGGCGCGCTCGCGGCTGCCCTCAACGTGATCAAGAATCCACTTCAGCTTGCTGCCGGAAAAGTACGGGTCGATGACCAGACCGGTGGTGTCGCGGATGTAGTCTTCCAGACCGTCGCGCTTGAGCTGCTGGCAGATCTCGGTGCTGCGGCGGCATTGCCAGACCACGGCGTTGTAAATCGGCCGGCCGGTGTCTTTCTCCCAGACCACCGTGGTTTCACGCTGGTTGGTGATACCGATCGCGGCGATCTGGTTGTGGTGCAGGTTGGCCTGGGCCAGCACCTTGGTCATGCACGCAGTCTGGGTGGCGAAGATTTCCATCGGATCGTGCTCGACCCAACCAGGCTGGGGATAATGCTGAACGAACTCGCTCTGTGCGCTGCTCACCACGTTGGCATCACGGTCAAAAATGATGGCGCGGGAACTGGTGGTGCCTTGATCCAGAGCGATGATGTAATTCTTATTTTCGGTGTCGGTCATGGTGAATGCCTGTGATGAAACGAGATTCCGGAAACTGCCGTCCGTTTTGTTGCCTGTGCCAAGTGCCTTTGCGCACTGAATACCGGGATGGCGTCAAGGAAGCAAGCGGGATATTCGTATTCGAAAAAATATAGACGTAAACGAACCTTGTCAAAGGTCGAAAGCGAACCTTATCGATGAAAGTTTCGAGTCGCCGATATTAGTGGATAAGTCCTGCGCAAACGCAGGCATTTCGATAACCGATGGCCTAAAGTATCGGCAGCAAACAAGAAAGTGTCTGGCTGTCTGGAGCACTGCATGACCCCTGCATTGGATTTACTGAAAAAGGTTCGCGCCGAACATCGCGTGCACAGTTACGAGCACGATCCCAAAGCCGCCTCCTATGGCCTGGAAGCGGCAGAAAAACTGGATCTGGCCCCCGCTCAGGTGTTCAAGACCCTGCTGGCCAGCACCGAAAAAGGCGAGCTGCTGGTCGCGGTGGTCCCCGTCGTGGGCTCGCTGGACCTGAAAGCGCTGGCCCATGCCGCAGGCGCAAAAAAAGCAGAAATGGCTGACCCGGCCGCCGCCCAGCGTGCCACCGGTTATCTCCTGGGCGGGATCAGCCCGCTGGGACAGAAGAAAAGGCTGCGCACCTTCATCGATGAGTCCGCTCAACCCTTCGCGACGATTTTTGTCAGCGCGGGTCGACGCGGGCTTGAAGTCGAGCTGCCCGCCGCCGTACTTGCACAACACACCGGTGCCTCCTTTGCCCGGATTGGCCGGGAATGATTCGCCAGGTTCGTCAGAAATGCCTGACCCTTTCATGCGGTGATGCTGGCCGCAGATCCGCAGCGCCCGAACCGGGTCGCCGCATTTCTTCACACGGGGATGCCTTCCATGCAGCTTGAATTCCATCAGGTCGATGCCTTCACCGACCGCCCGTTCTCAGGCAACCCGGCAATGGTCTACCGCCTTGACGCCTGGCTTTCCGATCAATTGATGCAGCAGATTGCTTCCGAGCACAATTTGTCGGAGACCGCCTTTCTGGTCCGTGAAGCCCCGGCCTGGCACATCCGCTGGTTCACCCCGACCCATGAAGTGCCGCTCTGCGGGCATGCGACCCTCGCCAGCGCCTTCGTGCTGTTCGAGAAGTACGGCGAGAAGGCCGAAGTGATTCACTTCACCGGTAAATCCGGGCCGCTGAGCGTGAGCCGTGAAAGTCATCGGCTGGTCCTGGACTTTCCGTCGATGCCGCCCGCCGAACAGGGGGTGACGTTGGATATCGAGCGGGCTCTCGGCACCGCCGTCGTCGACGTGCTGAGTGCTGCGGAATTGCTCGTGGTGCTGGAATCCGAGCAGGCGGTTCGCGACTGCAAACCCGACTTTGCCGCCCTCGCGCGGTTGCCATGGCCGGGTGTGATCGTGACTGCCAAGGGTGACGGCGAACGCTACGATTTTGTCTCGCGCTACTTCGCGCCGGGCATCGGCATCAATGAGGACCCGGTCACGGGCTCGACCCACTGCAGCCTGATTCCCTACTGGTCGGCGCGTCTGAACAAGTTCAGCCTGACGGGTTATCAGGCATCGGCGCGGGGAGGGGAGCTGTTCTGCCGGCTGGAGGGTGACCGAGTGAAGATTGGCGGGCACGCGACGCTGGTGGCCAGCGGAGCGTTGATACTTGGATAGTGGATGCGGGGCTGAAGGTGCCTGATCGAGAATGACAGGCCTTCAGATCGCGACGTCCCGATGCACCGGTACGCTGCCCGAGGTTGGAAACAGCACCAGATGCTCGGCCGAGACTTCGAAGCCGACCTGATCCCCGGCGCGCAGATCCACGTGGCTGGGGAACAACGCCTCCAGCTGCGTGCCGGTCGGCAGTTGCAGGCGATACAAAGTGGCAGCGCCCTGAAACGTCAGGCTCGCAACGCGGGCCTTGATCGGGCTGTCGGGCGCATGAATGAGGTCGTCAGGACGCAGCAACACATCCATCGGGGTGCCGCGCGCGCCGGCGTAGGCACGATTGCCCCGCAGCACGCCCAATTCGGTCTGCACCGACTCGGCATCGATCAAGTGCCCGCGAATGAAATAACCCTGTCCGACGAAACTGGCGACATAAGGCGTCGCCGGCTCGTGATAGAGGTTGTAGGGCGTGTCCCACTGTTCCAGCCGACCGTCCTTGAAAACGCCGACATGGTCGCTCACGGCAAAAGCCTCTTCCTGATCGTGGGTCACCAGGATCGCGCTGGTGCCACGGGCCTTGAGAATGTCGCGCACCTCGTGGCTCAGGCGCCGACGCAACTCGCCATCCAGGTTTGAAAACGGCTCATCCAGCAGCAACAACTGCGGCTCCGGCGCGAGTGCGCGGGCCAGCGCCACACGTTGCTGCTGTCCTCCGGAAAGTTCGTGAGGGTGACGCGCGCCCAGTGCGCCCAGGTTAACCAGCTCCAGCATCTCCTGAACCACCTGCTTCTGGCGCGGATGGTTGCGGATGCCGAAGGCGATGTTGTCGGCGACCGTGAGGTGCGGAAACAGCGCGTAGTCCTGAAACACCATGCCGATGCGGCGCTTCTCCGGGGCCAGGGTAAAACCGGCCCGTGAAATGACCTCGCCGGCCAGCGTGATCTCGCCTTCGTGTACCGGCTCGAAACCGGCGATGGCGCGCAGGGTGGTGGTCTTGCCGCAGCCGGACGAACCCAGCAGGCACCCGATGTCGCCGGCATTCAGGTGCAGATTGAGGTTCTGCACCACCCGTTGGTCCTGATAACCGCAGGCGAGGTTATGCAGGGTCAGCAGCAGGGGCTGGCTCATGGGGCAGTAAAGGCCGGCGCCACGAGGAATTCAAGCAGGGCTTTCTGCGCATGCAGCCGGTTCTCGGCCTGATCCCACGCCACCGAACGCGGGTCATCCAGCAAGTCTTCGCTGATCTCTTCGCCACGGTGCGCTGGCAGGCAGTGCATGAAAATCACGTCTTCAGCCGCGCGGTCGAGCATTTCGCGGGTGACCTGGAACGGCTTGAACAGGGCCAGACGCTTGGCGGCTTCCTCTTCCTGCCCCATCGACGTCCAGACATCGGTGGAGACCAGATGCGCACCTTTCACCGCTTCGTGGGGGGCACGAGTCAGGGTCACGCGATCACCCGCCAGGGCCAGGAAATGCGCGCTGGGTTCGTAGCCTTCCGGGCAGGCGACCCGCAACTGAAAGTCGAACTGAATCGCTGCTTCTATATAGCTGTTGCACATGTTGTTGCCATCGCCGATCCACGCGACCGTTTTTCCCTGGATGGAGCCGCGATGCTCGAGGAATGTTTGCATGTCGGCCAGCAACTGGCAGGGATGAAGGTCATCGGACAGGCCGTTGATGACCGGTACGCGGGAATGGGCGGCGAATTCGGTGAGGTTGCTGTGGGCAAAGGTCCGGATCATCACGGCATCGACCATCCGCGACATGACCCGGGCGCCATCGGCAATCGGCTCGCCACGGCCCAGTTGGGTGTCCCGAGGAGAGAGGAAGATGGCCTGGCCGCCCAGCTGGATCATCCCGGCCTCGAACGAGACACGGGTCCGCGTCGAGGATTTCTCGAAGATCATCGCCAGGATGCGGCCCTTCAACGGCTCGAAGAGCACGCCTCGATTTCGCAGGTCCTTCAGCTCAACGCCGCGACGAATCACCCCGACCAGCTCAGCGGGGGTGTAGTCCATCATCGAGAGAAAGTGCCTTGCGCTCATCATTAACTACCTTGTCTGCAACAGACCGCAGATCCTCAAAGCCGGGTTTTTTTCGGAAAAACGGGCGAGACCTGCGGCGAAAGCCGCACGGGGCGACGAATAGGGAAGGCGCGAGGGTATAAGAAAATGTCGCCTGATGCCAAGGCCCGCCGTGACGGAAAATCGTCGTCGGACGTTCGGTAGCCTGAAAGCGGCGTTCGCAGGACGCTTTTCATGTAACGAAGTGCTACAGTCATGTTTCTGCGCAGGCCTTTCGCCATCGCATTAGTCCTGATCAGATCGCTCGCATGTGACACCCTTTGGCGTCACTGCGATTACTGCCTGATCCGTAACAGTCGCAAACCACTTTGCAGCCTTATGCGACATGCTTCACGCCGCGGAAACCCGGACGTTTCCTAAACCATCGGCGTGGGTTATAAAGGCCGCTTATGTCCTCCAAAGAGGTGGGGAATGGATTCAAAAGAGCAACAACTGACGGAACTGCTCGGGCTTACGGCTCGAACCCTTACGCACCTCACGGCGTCCATGACGTCGATGTCGTTCGAACTGATGCGCAGCGAAGACGAGGTCACACGTTCTGCGGGGCGTCGGATGATCGATCGCATGGCCACCATCAGCGCCGGACTCGACGAGCACTGGCGGCTGATCGGCGAACTCACCGGCATCCAGGTGTCTCAGGAGCAGATCGAAACGGTTCATGAGGTGCAGATGCAGCGCAAGGTGGTCACGCCCATCGGTGGCGCTGCTTCCTGAGTGACGCTTCCTTCATCGGGTGAGCTATCGGCTCGCCTGATGCAGCCCGATTCACGGCACTGACGTTTCTGGCGCATCGCCCGGACAGGTCCCATAGTTTTGTATCCGCGATCGGCTTGATCGCCCTATAAAAACTCGAGACTGGCGATGACCAAGACTCTCCACCACCGTGCCTGTCACCTGTGCGAGGCGATTTGCGGCCTCACCCTCGAAACCACCCTGCAGGACGACGCCACCACCCTGATCACCTCGATCAAGGGCGATGCGCAGGACACCTTCAGTCGCGGGCACATCTGCCCCAAAGCCGTCGCGCTGCAAGATATCCAGAATGACCCCGATCGCCTCCGGCAGCCCATGCAGCGCATTGGCAACGACTGGCAGCCGATCGAGTGGCAGGTGGCGTTTGATCTGATCGCCGAGCGCCTGGCCGATATTCAGGCGCGCCATGGTCAGAACGCGGTGGCGGTGTATCAGGGCAACCCCAGCGTGCATAACTATGGGCTGATGACCCACAGCAATTATTTTCTAGGGCTGCTGAAAACCCGCAATCGTTACTCCGCAACGTCTGTAGACCAGCTTCCCCATCACCTGACCAGTCACTTGATGTACGGCCACGGTTTGCTGCTGCCCATCGCCGACATTGACCACACCGATTTCATGCTCATCCTCGGCGGCAATCCGCTGGCGTCCAACGGCAGCATCATGACCGTGCCCGACGTCGAGAAGCGCCTCAAGGCGATTCAGGCCCGTGGCGGCAAAGTCGTCGTGGTCGATCCGCGACGCAGTGAAACCGCCGCGATCGCCGATCAGCACCTGTTCATCCGTCCCGGCGGCGACGCGGCGTTTCTGTTCGGCGTGCTGCACACCCTGTTTGCCGAAGGCCTGACCCGTGAAAGCCACCTTGCCGTTGATGGCCTGGAGGACGTCCGCGCGGCGGTCAGCGAGATGAATGCCGACGCCATGAGCCCTCGATGCGGTGTGCCTGCCGAGCAGATCAGGCAGCTCGCGCGGGACTTCGCCGCTGCCGAAAGTGCGGTGTGTTATGGGCGTATGGGTATTTCCACTCAGGCGTTCGGCACGCTGTGCCACTGGCTCGTGCAACTGATCAATCTGGTCACCGGCAATCTCGACCGTGCAGGCGGTGCGCTGTGCACCGAGCCCGCGCTGGATCTGGTGGCGTCCACCTCCGGCGGCAGCTTCAATCGCTGGCAGAGCCGCGTCTCGCAACTGCCCGAGTACGGCGGCGAGCTGCCGGTTTCTGCACTGGCCGAGGAAATGCTGACCCCTGGAGAAGGGCAGATCAAGGCGCTGGTTACGGTCGCGGGCAACCCGGTGTTGTCGACGCCCAACGGCCGTCAGCTTGACACCGCGCTTGAAGGGCTGGAATTCATGGTCAGCGTCGATTTGTACATCAACGAAACCACGCGGCACGCAGACCTCATCCTGCCATCGACGTCCGCGCTGGAAAACGACCACTACGACACCACGTTCAACATGTTCGCCGTGCGCAACGTCACCCGCTTCAACCGCGCGATCCTGGCCAAGCCCGAAGGCGCGCTGCACGACTGGGAAATCTTTGTCGGCCTCGCCCAGGCGTTCGCACTGAAAACCGGTCGCGAGCTGAAACCGACGATGCCGCCGGCGCAGATGGTCGATCGCGGTCTGCGCGCCGGGCTGTATGGTGATGCTTCGCCGTTTAAGTTGTCCCTGGAAACACTGGCGCAGTATCCCCACGGCCTGGACCTTGGCCCGCTCAAGCCCAACCTCGCTGCGCGCCTCAAAACGGTCAATCAGCGCGTGCAGGCCGCGCCGCCGGTGATCCTTGCCGATCTTGCTCGCTTCGCAGCGCAGACGGCTCCGCACGTCGACGGCCTCATGCTCATCGGTCGGCGCCACGTGCGCAGCAATAATTCATGGATGCACAATTACCATCGTCTGGTGAAAGGCAAGCCGCGGCATCAGTTGCTGATGCACCCCGACGACTTGCTCAGCCGAGGGTTGGTGGACGGACAGCGAGTCAGGGTCAGCTCGCGGGTCGGCGTGATCGAGGTCGAGGTCATGGGCAGCGCCGACATGATGCCCGGGGTCGTCAGCCTGCCCCATGGCTGGGGCCACGGTCGTCCGGGCGTGAAAATGGACATCGCGGCGGCACAGCCAGGTGAAAGCGCGAATGACCTGACTGACGAGCGGGCGCTGGACGGAGTTTCCGGTAACGCCGTGCTGAACGGGGTGCCAGTCACGGTTGCGGCGGCATGACGGTCATCGGGGCGATCAAGGCCAAGACCGAGCGTTATGCTCGGGAATCGTTTAGAATGCGCCACCGTGTCGACACATACAGTCGTAAAGTTTAGCCGAGGTGCTCCATGGATATTATCGAAACGATCAAAGATCAGATTGCCAGCAACACCGTTCTGCTTTACATGAAAGGCGCTCCGAATGCTCCCCAGTGCGGCTTCTCGGCCAAGGCTTCTCAGGCACTCATGGCGTGTGGCGAAAAGTTCGCGTACGTCGATATCCTGCAGAACCCTGAAATCCGCGCCAATCTGCCGAAGTACGCCAATTGGCCAACTTTCCCGCAGCTGTGGGTCGGTGGTGAGCTGGTCGGCGGTAGCGACATCATCACTGAAATGCAGGCCGACGGTTCGCTGCAGAAACTGGTGAAAGACGCTGTTGCGAAGAACGCCACTGCCTGATTTCGGCAGTCGCAAAAAAGCCCCGCTCTCTGCCGAGACGCGGGGCTTTTTATTGGGCGATGCTTTAAGACGATGTCCGGGACTGGAATCAGTCCTCTTCGCCCATCTGCGATTGCAGGTAGTTTTCGATGCCGACCTTGTCGATCAGGCCCAGCTGGGTTTCCAGCCAGTCGATGTGCTCTTCTTCCGACTCCAGAATGTCTTCCAGCATCTCGCGGCTGCCGAAGTCGCCAACGGTTTCGCAGTGCGCGATGGCTGCTTTCAAGTCGGCGTGGCCCTTGCGCTCGATGCGCAGGTCACACTCAAGCATTTCCTTGGTGTGCTCGCCGATCAGGATCTTGCCGAGGTCCTGCAGGTTTGGCAGGCCTTCCAGGAACAGGATGCGCTTGATCAGCTTGTCAGCATGTTTCATTTCGTCGATGGATTCGTGGTACTCGTGTTTGCCCAGCTTGTTCAGGCCCCAGTCTTCGTACATGCGCGCATGCAGGAAGTACTGATTGATCGCGACCAGCTCGTTACCGAGGATCTTGTTGAGATGCTGGATGACTGTGATGTCGCCTTTCATGATCGGGTCCTGTCGAAGGTATAGGTAATACAGGCGGCAAGTCTGAGCCCCCTCTATAACTCTGTCAAACCTAAGTTATTGAATAATAAGTGAAAATAAATAGGAATAAGAATGTTTGTGTTCCGCATCTTGTTGCTAAGCGATTGAATTAAAGGCATAAAAAAACCGGACAGTGTCCGGTTGTGTTTGAAATCGGTAATTCAGGCAGCTGAAAATTCTGCGGGGTAGGCGAGGGCGGCATGACTGGTTTGCAGCTCGGTCAGGGTTTCACGCACCACTTCCTTCGCCAGGCAGGCACATTTGCCGCATTTGCTGGCGACACCCAGGGTCTCGCGGACGTCACGATAACTGCAGCATCCTTCCATGATTGCTTCACGGATTTGTCCGTCGGTAACACCTTGGCAGAGGCAGACATACATATAAGAAACCGTCGCTGAGTGATTGGCTCAATGCGAGGGATACTAATGTTAATGAGAATGCTTGTCAAAACTACTCAGGCTTCTTCGCATGGCTACCGATGAGTGGTCGGCTGAGTTCCAATGCTCGTTCAGAGTGTGCGGTGAGGCGTAAACAGGTCCTGCCTAACGGCAGAACGTTTCGCCTTCGGCGAGTTACTTGGAAAAGCACCCCAAGTAACCAAGGGTGCTTGCTCCTGGTTGGGCCCGACTTCGTCGAGTTCCTTCACTCCGGTCTCGCTCCGTGGGCCCGCGCCGAACGGACATCCATGTCCTGACGGCGCTCTCGCGGCATCCATGCCGCTCGGCCCACTGCGCGAGACCTGCGTTCAGCCTGCACCCAAGTCGCGATTGGTGGTGTTTGAACGCTATGTGTATGAAGATCAAAAGCAGATCAAGGGCTTCCCGGCTGAAGCCGGTCCTACAGTCGGAGCCGATTCTAAGGGGGGGCTGATCGTTCCCGCGCTCTGCGTGGGCATGCATCCCGTGACGCTCCGCGTCACCTGAGCCCGGTCCCGCTGAATGCACCCGCTGCTTTTTAGTGGGACCGGCTTTAGCCGGGAAGGGGCCGGTCGGGGCGCTGACGGAGTGTGAGCCGTTCACTGCCTCTCGCTCCCCATCCCATAAAAAAACCGGCCACTTGGGCCGGTTCTTCAATCGCGCAGCAGCATCGACTTAGTCGTTGAAGTCGTGCCAGCCGCCCATTTCTTTCCACCGGTTGACGATGCCGCAGAACAGCTCGGCAGTCTTCTCGGTGTCGTAACGGGCCGAATGGGCTTCGCGGCCATCGAAATCGATGTCCGCCGACTGGCAGGCTTTCGCCAGGACAGTCTGACCGTACGCCAGGCCCGCCAGGGTCGCGGTGTCAAAGCTGGAGAACGGGTGAAACGGATTACGCTTCATGTCGAGCCGCGCAACTGCTGCGTTGAGAAAGCCCAGGTCGAAGCTGGCATTGTGACCCACCAGAATTGCGCGCTTGCAGCCATTGGCCTTTAGCGCTTTGCGAATGCCGCGGAAGATGTCGGTCAGCGCCGTTTCTTCGCTCACGGCCATGCGCAGCGGGTGATCCAGTTTGATGCCGGTGAACTCCAGTGCCGCCGCTTCAACGTTGGCGCCTTCGAAAGGTTCGACGCGGAAGAAGTAGGTGTGGTCCGGAAAGACAAAGCCTTTCTCGTCCATGCCAATCGTCGTGGCCGCGATTTCCAGCAATGCATCGGTGGCGCAATTGAAACCGCCAGTTTCTACGTCAACGACAACGGGCAGGTAACCGCGAAAACGGGCAGCCATCGGGTGCCGGGACCCTGTACCGCCACCGGAGCCTTCTTGCTCGTCTTCGTAATGTTCTTCACTCACGCGTGTTCCTCCAGCAGGCGCCAGCGCAGTTTTTCACCGGCGCGCAGCGGGATAACAGAAAGCTCGCCAAACGGCAGGCTGGCGGGGGCCGTCCACTCGTCACGAACCAGGGTAATGGTGTCAGTGTTGGCCGGCAGGCCATAAAAGGCCGGGCCGTGGAGACTGGCGAAACCTTCCAGCTTGTCCAGCGCATTGCGTGACTCGAATGCCTCGGCGTACAGCTCGATGGCGGCGAATGCGGTGTAGCAGCCGGCACAACCGCATGCCGCTTCTTTGGCGTGCTGCGCGTGGGGCGCCGAGTCCGTTCCGAGGAAGAACTTGCTGCTGCCGCTGGTGGCGGCATCGAGCAGGGCGACCTGGTGGGTGTTGCGCTTGAGGATCGGCAGGCAATAGAAGTGGGGACGGATACCGCCCACCAGCATGTGATTGCGGTTGTACAGCACATGGTGCGCAGTGATGGTCGCGCCGACATTGGCTGACGCTTCAGTGACGAACTGCACGGCGTCGGCGGTGGTGATGTGTTCGAACACCACTTTCAACGTCGGGAAACGCTCGACGACACGGCGCATGTGTTCATCGATGAAAATTTTCTCGCGGTCGAACACGTCGATGTCGCCGCGGGTCACCTCGCCGTGGATCAACAGCGGCAGTCCCACTTCGGCCATCGCCTCGAGCACCGGGAAGATCTTGTCGACGCTGGTCACGCCCGAATCGGAGTTGGTGGTGGCGCCTGCCGGGTACAACTTGGCGGCGTAGACGAAACCACTGGCCTTCGCGGCGCGAATCTCTTCGGGCTGCGTCAGGTCGGTCAGGTAAAGCACCATCAGCGGCTCGAAGCGACTGCCTTGCGGGCGCGCAGCGAGGATGCGCTGACGATAAGCGTCCGCTTGCTCGGCGTTGCGTACCGGCGGCACGAGGTTCGGCATGATGATCGCGCGGCCAAAAGTGCGCGCTACGTCGGCGACGGTGTGGGGCAAAACAGCGCCATCTCGAAGATGGATGTGCCAGTCGTCGGGGCGCAGGAGGGTCAGGCGTTCGGACATTGGGGATTCCAGGCGGGTCAAACTCGCTGGGAATGCTACCGGAAAAGACTCCTCCAGGCACTCGCTATCAAGTTTTGCGGGAAGTTACCGATAGCCACGTGTAAGTCATAAATCCTGTTACACGTAAATTCAGTGGAGCCTCCCGTGCGCCAGCGATATCTAGCTCTGCTCAGCGCGTTTGCCAGCCTGCCGGCCATGGCGCTCACATTCCAGACCCGTCTGGAGAATATTGAGTGGAAGGTGGAAGGCGACCAGTTCGAGTGCAGGCTGACGCAGCCGATCACCGATTTCGGTGCTGGAGAGTTCGTGCGTCGCGCGGGTGAGCAGCCGACGTTTCGCTTGAAAGCCAATGGCTACAGTCTGGCGTCCGGTTCGGCCATGTTGATTGCCGCCGCGGCGCCGTGGCAGCCGGGTCGCAGTGACCTCAATCTTGGCGCGGTGAGAGTCAGCGGCGGCGAGATTCCTTTCAATACCAACCAGGCCCAGGCCACACGCCTGATCGCGGGCTTGATGGAAGGGCGCAGCCCGGTGTTTCGTCATTCTCTGCGCGATGGCGGCGGCGCGATGGAAGTCCGTCTGTTGCCAGTCAAATTCAGCAAGGCCTACGGCGAGTTTCAAGTGTGTACGGCGAAGCTGTTGCCGATGAATTTCGAGCAAGTGCGTCAGTCCGAGATCGGCTTCCCTGGCGGCGGCATCGAGCTGGACGCCAAGGCCAAACGCCAGCTGGACACCGTGCTGGCTTATATGAAGGCTGATCCGACGGTCAATCACGTCGAACTCGATGGTCACTCTGACAACAGTGGTAACCGATTGACCAACCGCGATCTGTCGCGGCGTCGTGCGCTTTCGGTCATGGACTACCTCAAGGCCCAAGGCATCCCGGAAGAGCAGATAACCCTGCGCTTCCACGGCGAGCAGTACCCGCTGGCGCCCAACACCAACAACGCCAATCGCGCGCGCAACCGCCGGGTGAACATTCACCTGGAGCGTGTGGCGCAGCAGACTCCGGCCATACCGCCCGCTGCTGCACCCGCTCCGGCGCCGGCCCCATTGCCTGGGCCTGCCGCAACGCCAACCCCCGGCGCTGCGCCTGTGACAGCAGCCAGTGCGACCCCCGCCAAGGCGTCTTGATGCTGCGCGGCCAGGTCGTCTGACTGACAGAATCTGTCGCTTTGTCGTCAGAAGCTGTCGCGACACTGTAAATTCCTGCGCGTGATCGGTAAACTCGTCGGTTTTCCGTACAACGCGTTGGAGTGATGGCATGGCGGACGTAAACAAGGTAGTTCTCGCGTATTCCGGTGGCCTGGATACTTCGGTAATCCTCAAGTGGCTGCAAGATACGTACAACTGCGAAGTGGTGACCTTTACCGCTGACCTGGGTCAGGGCGAAGAAGTCGAGCCGGCACGCGCCAAGGCACAAGCCATGGGCGTCAAAGAAATCTACATCGACGATCTGCGCGAAGAATTCGTGCGTGATTTTGTGTTCCCGATGTTCCGCGCCAACACCGTCTATGAAGGCGAGTACCTGCTGGGTACTTCCATCGCGCGCCCCCTGATCGCCAAGCGCCTCATCGAAATCGCCAACGAAACCGGCGCCGACGCCATTTCCCACGGCGCTACCGGTAAAGGCAACGACCAGGTCCGCTTTGAACTGGGCGCCTATGCGCTCAAGCCTGGTGTAAAAGTCATTGCGCCATGGCGCGAGTGGGACCTGCTGTCCCGCGAGAAGCTCATGGACTATGCCGAGAAGCACGCGATCCCGATCGAGCGCCACGGCAAGAAAAAATCCCCGTACTCGATGGACGCCAACCTGTTGCACATCTCCTATGAAGGCGGCGTGCTGGAAGACACCTGGACCGAGCACGAAGAAGACATGTGGCGGTGGACAGTTTCCCCGGAAAACGCGCCGGACAAGCCGCAGTACCTGGAGCTGACCTACCGCAACGGAGACATCGTGGCACTGGACGGCGTTGAAATGACTCCGGCCACTGTACTGGCCACCTTGAACCGCATTGGCGGCGAGCACGGCATCGGTCGTCTGGACATCGTCGAAAACCGCTACGTCGGCATGAAATCCCGCGGCTGCTACGAGACCCCGGGCGGCACCATCATGCTGCGCGCTCACCGTGCGATCGAGTCGATCACCCTGGACCGCGAAGTCGCTCACCTTAAAGACGAGCTGATGCCGAAATACGCCAGCCTGATCTACACCGGCTACTGGTGGAGCCCTGAGCGTCTTATGCTGCAGCAGATGATCGATGCGTCGCAGGCCCACGTGAATGGTGTCGTGCGCCTGAAGCTGTATAAAGGCAACGTCATCGTGACCGGTCGCAAGTCCGACGAGTCGCTGTTCGATGCCAACATCGCGACGTTCGAAGAAGACGGCGGCGCCTACAACCAGGCAGACGCTGCGGGCTTTATCAAGCTCAATGCATTGCGCATGCGGATTGCAGCGAACAAAGGCCGCAAGTTGTTCTGATCGTTGTCGTGATTGATGTGCAGCCCTTGTTCAGGGCTGCACTCATTACAGCTGTCCTCCGTATGCCGCTGCCGCTGCCGCTGCCGCTTCACCTGCAACCGTTACTGATCCGACACCGGCCGGTTGTTGCCGTCGTTCAAGAGCAGTAATACACGCTCTTGCGCTGTGCGTTATCTCCTGCCTCAATCTGGCAAATCTGTCTCCCCGCCAGCGGCTTTCTCAGCCGTATCCCCCTGCGAAGTTGTACGAAACTCAAAACGATAGGCTTTGCCGATGTCCCAGATATCGCGTACGCCGACACCCAGTAGTTGAGCGATCTCCGGAACGGTGTAACC
Organism: Pseudomonas sp. GW821-FHT02H06; assembly: GCF_059421525.1. Classification (NCBI taxonomy): domain Bacteria; kingdom Pseudomonadati; phylum Pseudomonadota; class Gammaproteobacteria; order Pseudomonadales; family Pseudomonadaceae; genus Pseudomonas; species Pseudomonas sp. GW821-FHT02H06. Next base: position 474,158 of record NZ_JBWKVD010000001.1, on the reverse strand, counting down.
CAGCGCCGAGTAATGCATGGCATGCCCGGCAGTGGCGTCGTCCAGGGTTGCCGGTTCTCGTTGCCGGGATGCGCGTGACCGGCGAACAGGCTGGAAGTAGCGGATTTTCAGGCCGTTCTCGCTGGCCAAACGCTTGATGTCCTTTTGGTTCATGCGCAGCGAGTATTGCAGCGCGGCGACACCAGCTCCCTTGGCCACAAGGCCCTTGAGCAGGTCGACCTTGGTGCACAGCTCGGCTTCCGGATCGGCCTCTCGGGTTTGCCTCGACGCTTCCGTCTCCCGCGACTCTCCTTCTGCAATAACGTTAATGACGCCGCCCTGGGAAACATAGCGCTCTACCGCCTCCGCCAGTTTGATAGGGTCACTGCTTGCGCCAATGGAGTATTTTATTTTCTTGGTCATGGTAGGTTCCTTTGAACATATCAACTAAACAGCCTTCACTGCCGGGACGTTCACGCTTAAGAGCGTTTAAACACTGAATGGCTTATTCAAGCCGAAGAGCGGCCTGCGCACGGATTACTGTCATATAGAAGCGCCAGTATTTATGTGTGCAATAATCTTATATTGTGATAAGAGCCACTAACTATTAGTGGGCTGAACCATTCGCTCATCAAAAAGTAACGACTGGTAATAGGTTTGGCAAGTAAAAAGCCAAAAAATAGGGGGTTTGTTTTTTAATTCCTTTCGGTGAAGTTCTTTGCGGTAATAATAATCCGTTAGTTATGTAGTATTTTTCTGGAATGGCCTGAGGGTGCTGGATGTTATCGTCTGAATGGTATTACGTGAGAGGCGGGCCAGCCCCTCGTTTTAATAGGGGGTGATGTGAGGCGGTCGTTATAAGTTGGGTAACCCGGTTCGAGGGAGGGAAAGTGACGTAACTATCTGGCCCCCTCCCGGTACCCCGTATCAAGGCGGGACCAGTTGAAAGTTAATCCGGACTGTTCAGAAATTTCTGAACACGCTGTAGGTCCTTTCGAGTATTTAAGATGTAATCAAACTCTTCGAGTTCGCCTGTGTCATTTAACCAAGTGTGTGCGGTCGCATACGGTTCCCATGGCCTGCAATATTTTATGATTTTTGTTTGCTGGCGGCCCGGCAATATGGGCATATGCTGAAGCCATACGCCCAAGGTGAATGGGCTTAAACCCATTGGCCTGAGTCAGTGCCCACAGAGATAACCATTTTTCCCGAGCGTCCAGGAAAGCCCTGGATTTCCGCGTATTCAAACCCGTCGGCGGAGCAGGCGGTTCGCCGACCTGCCTTAGGACAAATCGCGCTATCAACCCGGATTCATATAGTGAGAACTGCTCAGCGTATTCAGGATTCAAAAATTACCACTTGCGGTCTCGGACATTATGCGGTCACGTACTGAGACGGGATTGAACATCGTAAAAAATAGAGCGGATAGGGCAGGTTTTGTAGGATTTTTCTGTTGGTTGAGTGAGAAAGGTCTTTGCCTGCTGATCTGCAGGGAGGAGCGCCATGCAAAGCACTAAACGACTAAGCTATTGTGCGGGCTCTGAAAATTCGAACAGCGAAGAATGGACTGCTCATGAATAAAGTGTTGATCGTGGATGATCACCCTGTCATCAGGCTCGCCGTACGCATGTTGATGGAACGCCATGGCTACGAAGTCATTGCCGAGACGGATAACGGCGTGGATGCGTTACAACTGGCGCGCGAGCACTTGCCGGACATTGTCATTCTGGACATCGGTATCCCCAAGCTCGATGGCCTTGAGGTTATCGCCCGATTGTCGGCGATGACGCTGGCCTTCAAGGTGCTGATCCTGACTTCCCAGGCACCGGGGCATTTTTCAATGCGCTGCATGCAGGCGGGTGCTGCAGGTTATGTCTGCAAGCAGCAGGATCTGACCGAGTTGCTCAGCGCCATCAAGGCGGTGTTGTCCGGCTACAGTTATTTCCCCAACCAGGCGTTGCACACTGTGCGCTCCAGTCTCGGCAATGCCAGTGAGGCGGAGATGGTGGATCGTCTGTCGGGAAGGGAAATGATGGTGTTGCAGCAGTTGGCCCGTGGCAAGACCAACAAGGAAATCGCCGACGGCATGTTCCTGAGCAACAAAACCGTCAGCACGTACAAGACGCGCCTGCTGCTCAAGCTCAATGCGCATTCGCTGGTCGACTTGATCGAGCTCGCGCAACGAAACGGGTTGGTCTGATGGCCGTGAGAGGACGGTGTCTGAGGGCGGCGTCATCAGCTGATGCCGCCAAGCCTCTCTGTCGGGAGAGGCCTGCTGCTCGAGTTCCGTCCAGGCCGGCTCAGAAATCGAAGTCGTAATCCGCAAGCTGACGTTGCAGGCGACGCTCTTCCAGAAGGTTGTCGATCGTGCGGCGCTTGCTGAGGTTGGTCTTGGCGGTTTCTACCGGCGCGGGCGGGACTTCGTCCGGGTCCTCGATCACGAAGTCGTCGTCAACTTCGACTTCGATGGTGTCTTTTTCATCGCTCATGATTCAGCCTCAGGCGTGAACGGTCGTTGGCGCTCCTTATAACGACAAACCCTGCGCGGGTAAAAAAGATTTTTTTAATCGATCAAAGCCTTGAGACGCTATCGTTCAATCGTCAGAGGTCTTGGCCTTGTACTCGCACAGGTCTTCGATCCGACAACTGCCACACCGGGGCTTGCGCGCGATACACACGTAACGCCCGTGAAGGATCAGCCAATGGTGCGCATCCATGAGGTAATCCCTTGGCACGAATTTCATCAGCTTGTTTTCAACTTCCACCACGTTCTTTCCTGGCGCGATGCCGGTACGGTTGCTGACGCGGAAGATGTGCGTGTCGACTGCCATCGCCAACTGGCGGAACGCGGTGTTCAGGACCACATTCGCGGTCTTGCGGCCCACGCCGGGGAGGGCTTCGAGGGCCTCTCGGGTCTGAGGCACCTCGCCGCCGTGCAATTCAATCAGCAAACGGCACGTTTCGATCACGTTTCGGGCCTTGCTGTTGTACAGGCCAATGGTTCTGATATAGGCAGACAAACCCTCGACACCCAGCGCGTAAATCGCCTTAGGCGTATTAGCGACCGGGTAGAGACGCGCCGTGGCCTTGTTGACGCTGACATCGGTGGCCTGTGCCGAGAGAATCACGGCGATCAGCAGCTCGAACGGCGTGGTGTAGGCCAGTTCGGTTTTGGGATCGGGATTGTCTTCGTGCAAGCGACGAAAGATCTCAAGGCGTTTGGCGGCGTTCATGGGGTGGGCTTTTCCTGAAAAGACGGTGCTGCGGGCGCCGGGTTCTGCAATTGGGCCAGCGCGTGCTCTGCCTCGTCGAGGCCACGCTGCAGCTGCACGAGTTGCGCAGCTTGTTCGGCAATCGGCGGGTGACCAAAGGCTTTCAACGACTTCAGCAGTTGAGCTCTGCTCATGGCGACCTGGGCGCGTGCCTGTTTTAACGCCGCGTCACTGCCTGTCGACGGTTTTGAGCGAATCCGCGCCAGGGCAGCTTGCGCCGGATCTGGCTGGAGAACGGCCGGCGTGACGGTCCGTAACGGGCGAGCCTGGCGTTCGGCCTGGCGTCGCTGCTCATCGCGCTGCAGGCGGGCCGAGCGCGCATCAAAGCGTTGCCGCGCACGACTGCGTTTGACGGCCCTGACGGATCGCTGCTCTTCATCCATCGCGCAATCACCAATGAACGGCACGGAGGTCACTGGCAACGGCAGCATGTCGATGCAGTCGACCGGGCAGGGCGCAACGCACAGATCACAGCCGGTGCATTCCTGAACGATGACGGTGTGCATCAGCTTGGCGGCGCCAACGATGGCGTCCACGGGGCAGGCTTGAATGCATTTGGTGCAACCGATGCATTCGGCCTCGCGAATGAACGCGACTTGCGCCGGCGCGCGGCCTCGTTCGATGTCCAGTTGCAGCACCGGCACTTTCAGCAGTCGAGCCAGTGCTGCGATGGTCTCGTCGCCGCCGGGTGGACATTTGTTGATGGCTTCGCCGCTCGCAATGCCTTCGGCGTAGGGCTGGCAGCCTGGATGGCCGCACTTCCCACACTGGGTTTGCGGCAGCAAGGCGTCGATGCGCTGAATCAGGCTCATGCTTGGACCAGATCGACGACCCGAGCGGGCCGTCGATAACGTGCAGAATGTTACGGTTCGGGTCGGGTTACTTGATGCGCTGACCGGGCTTGGCGCCGCTGTCAGGGCTCAGCAGGTAAATCTCTTCACCGCCAGGACCCGCTGCCATCACCATTCCTTCCGAGATACCAAAGCGCATTTTCCGCGGCTTCAGGTTGGCGATCATCATGGTCAACCGACCCTCCAGCTCCGCCGGGTTCGGGTAGGCACTCTTGATGCCGGAGAAGACGTTGCGCTTCTCGTCGCCTATATCCAGCGTCAGGCGCAGCAGCTTGTCGGCGCCTTCGACGTGCTCGGCTTTCTCGATGAGCGCGACGCGAAGGTCAATCGCCGCAAAGGCGTCGAAGTCGATCTCCGGAGAGAGCGGGTCTTTCGTCAGCTCGCCATTGCCCTGCGGTGCCGCACCTGTGTCGGTGGCGCTGGCGGCCAGGTCTTCTTTCGATGCGTCGGTCATGGCTTCCACTTTTACGGGGTCGATGCGGGTCATCAGCGGCTGGAACGGGTTGAGCTGATGATTGCTCAGCAGCGTCTGGTGGTCGTTCCAGGTGAGTGGCGCGACGTTGAGGAACTGCTCGGCGTCTGCGGCCAGATTCGGCAGCACAGGCTTGAGGAAGATCACCAACTGACGGAACAGATTGATGCCCAGGGCGCAGATCGCCTGAACCTCGTCCTGTTTGCCTTCCTGCTTGGCCAGCGACCACGGCGCCTTTTCGGCAATCCAGGCGTTGGCGCGGTCGGCCAGCGCCATGATTTCGCGCATCGCGCGGGCAAAGTCACGCGCCTCGTAGGCGTCGGCAATGCTCGGCGCTGCGGTGCGGAAAGCGTCCGTCAACTCGGGCTCGGCATTGCCGGCCACCAGCAGACCTGCGTTGCCTTTCTGAATGAATCCCGCGCAACGGCTGGCAATGTTCACCACCTTGCCGATCAGGTCAGAGTTGACCTTCTGCACGAAGTCTTCAAGGTTCAGGTCGAGATCATCGACGCCACGGCCCAGCTTGGCCGCGTAGTAGTAACGCAGGTATTCCGGCGACAAATGTTCGAGGTAGGTGCGTGCCTTGATGAAGGTACCGCGGGATTTCGACATCTTCTGGCCATTGACGGTCAGGTAGCCGTGTACGTTGATGCCGGTAGGCTTGCGGAATCCCGAACCCTCGAGCATTGCTGGCCAGAACAGCGCGTGGAAGTTGACGATGTCTTTGCCGATGAAGTGGTAAAGCTCGGTGGTCGAATCCTTGCGCCAGAACGCGTCGAAGTCCAGCTCCGGACGGCGCGCGCACAGATTCTTGAAGCTCGCCATGTAGCCGATCGGCGCATCCAGCCATACGTAGAAATATTTGCCCGGCTCGTCGGGGATCTCGAAGCCGAAATACGGCGCATCGCGGGAGATGTCCCACTGCTGCAGGCCGGAATCCAGCCACTCGGCGATCTTGTTCGCCACGGCGTCCTGCAGTGTGCCACTTCGCGTCCAGCTCTTGAGCATGGCATCGAACGCAGGCAGGTCGAAGAAGAAATGCTTGGAATCACGAAGTACCGGGGTTGCACCGGAAATCGCGGACTTGGGGTCTTTCAGGTCAGTCGGGGCGTAGGTGGCACCGCACTTCTCGCAGTTGTCACCGTACTGGTCTTCGGTGCCGCATTTCGGGCAGGTGCCTTTGATGAAGCGGTCGGCCAGGAACATTTTCTTTTCCGGGTCGAAATACTGCGTCACGGAGCGCGTGGCAATGTGGCCGGCGTCGCGAAGATGTTTGTAGATCTCGCTCGACAGCTCGCGGTTTTCTTCGGCGTGGGTCGAGTGGAAGTTGTCGAAATCCACCAGAAAGTCAGCGAAGTCGGCGCTGTGCTCGGCCTGCACGTTGGCGATCAGTTGCTCGGGCGTGATGCCTTCTTTTTCGGCGCGCAGCATGATGGCCGAACCATGGGCGTCGTCTGCGCACACATAAATGCACTGGTTGCCGCGGTGCTTTTGAAAGCGCACCCACATGTCGGTCTGGATGTACTCGAGCATGTGGCCAAGGTGAATGGAACCATTGGCATAGGGCAGGGCGCTGGTGACGAGAATCTTGCGTGGCTCGGACATTGGGCTCGGCTACTTGAAGTGAAACGGAGGTCGGCCACTATAAAGGCCTGAGCGTTTTTTTTCATCCCGCGCTGCATGTCGGAATCTGCCGATGTGCTTGAAAGAAAAACGTCGCTGCGCTCTTTATCGGGCATACAAGGTAGGATGGCCGCCTGTTTTACTCAGTCTTTAAGGAGTCACCCATGAGCGCTGTCAATCGCGCAACGGTGGAAGCCGTCCTTCGCCAGTACATCGATCCTTACCTGAATCAGGACCCGGTCAGTGCCGGGTGTGTCCGCGCCATCGAGATCGACGAGAGTCGCGTGAGCGTCCAGCTGGAGTTGGGATACGCGGCCGCGCTGTTCAAGAACGGCTGGGCGCAGATGCTGCAGATGGCGATTGAAGGGCTGGATGGCGTCGCCTCGGCGAGCGTCCAGATCACGTCGGTGATTCACCCTCACAAAGCCCTCGGCCAAATCCCCGGCCTGGCCAACGTAAAGAACATCGTGGCGGTTGCGTCGGGCAAAGGCGGCGTCGGTAAATCCACGACCGCGGCCAACCTGGCGTTGGCGCTGTCCCGGGAAGGTGCGCGTGTGGGCATTCTTGATGCCGATATTTACGGCCCGAGCCAGGGCGTCATGTTTGGCATTGCCGAAGGCACCCGTCCGAAGATCAAGGATCAGAAGTGGTTCGTGCCCATTGAGGCCCACGGCATTGAAGTGATGTCCATGGCGTTTCTGACCGATGACAACACACCGATGGTCTGGAGAGGGCCGATGGTTTCGGGAGCGCTGCTGCAGCTGGTGACCCAGACCGCCTGGAATGACCTGGATTATCTGGTCATCGACATGCCGCCTGGCACCGGCGATATCCAGCTGACCCTCGCGCAGAAGGTGCCGGTCGCTGGCGCCGTCATCGTCACGACCCCGCAGGACCTTGCATTGCTGGACGCGAAGAAAGGCGTAGAGATGTTCCGCAAGGTCAACATCCCGGTGCTGGGTGTCGTTGAAAACATGGCCGTGCACATCTGTTCGAACTGCGGTCATGCTGAGCATCTATTCGGCGAAGGCGGAGGGGAGAAGCTGGCGACCCAGTATGGCGTCGAGCTGCTGGCCTCGCTGCCACTGTCCATGTTGATTCGAGAACAGGCCGATGGCGGCAAGCCCACGGCGATTGCCGAGCCTGAGAGTCAGATCGCAATGGTGTATCAGGAGCTGGCGCGTCATGTGGGCGCGCGGATCGTGCTGCAGGAAGCTGCCACGGCGGAGATGCCGAGCATTTCTGTCAGCGACGATTGAGGCATTAAGCCGGCAGGCGAGATGCGCGATGTGTCGGATGCTCGGCATGTCGCGCTGATGGGGTTTCAGGTGGAGGTTGCAGGCGGGATGGGCAGAAGTGCTTTTTTGACAGGCATAAAAAAACCCCGCTTTTGAGGGCGGGGTCTTTTAAGCGAATCAGTACAAGTTAGATAACTTGAACTTCTTCAGCTTGCATGCCTTTCTGACCGCGGGTAGCGATGAAAGAGACCTGTTGGCCTTCTTTCAGGCTTTTGAAGCCGTCGGATTGGATAGCTTTGAAGTGAACGAACAGGTCGTCACCGGATTGTGGAGTGATGAAGCCGAAGCCTTTTTCATCGTTGAACCACTTAACGGTACCAGTTTGGCGATTAGACATGGTGTATCTCCTTGGACAAAGTTAACTGCGACTCAGGAAATGCCCTGGCCGAGACTGAGTGCAAAGAGCAGGAAAAATTCTTGGAGATGGTTGGATCGAAATTCAACATCGTGTAGATATTCTCAGTGACACAAGCAACACAGTGGAGCCACCTTACCCCACTTTTTCAGATGTGCAAAGGGGCTGTCTGCGATTTTTTCTTGAGGTGGCTCAACGCCCTTAATGCACACGGCGCGCAATCTTTGAACCCGGAGCGTTCGACCGGTAAGATGCCGGACATCTTTTTCACCTCGCTATTCAGGACACCGCCATGAGCATCAAATCGGACAAGTGGATTCGCCGCATGGCGCAGGAACACGGCATGATCGAGCCGTTTGTGGAGCGTCAGGTGCGCGGCGAAGGCGCTGATCGAGTGATCTCTTTCGGTGTCTCCAGCTACGGCTACGATGTGCGTTGCGCCGACGAATTCAAGGTGTTCACCAACATCAATTCGGCGACGGTGGACCCGAAAAATTTCGATGAAAAAAGTTTTGTCGATATTAAAAGCGATGTCTGCATCATCCCGCCGAACTCGTTTGCACTGGCGCGCACCGTCGAATATTTCCGCATTCCGCGTAACGTGCTGACCATCTGTCTGGGCAAAAGCACTTACGCGCGCTGCGGCATCATCGTCAACGTGACCCCCCTTGAGCCTGAATGGGAAGGCCACGTGACGCTGGAGTTCTCCAACACCACCACGCTGCCAGCGAAGATTTACGCCAATGAAGGCGTCGCACAGATGCTTTTCCTGGAATCCGACGAAGAGTGTGAAGTCTCCTACAAGGACCGTGGCGGCAAGTATCAGGGCCAGCGCGGTGTGACGCTGCCGCGTACCTGATAGCGCCATTTGTCAGCCAGTCACTGAATTTGTCTCGGAATTCGCACTCTATTGACTGAACTGTTCCCATCCGCACCATGCGAATGGGACCAACGCTCAGGAGTGCCCTATGAAGAGACACATCAACACCAGCAGCAAGGAACCCGACCCGAGTGCCAATCAGGTTGGTTTGCTGGCTTGGTCGCTGTTAGCGCATCCACACCTCAATAATATGGTCGCCGGGGGCATTCCCGGGCAGCCAGACCCGGACAGTCCAAACGAGTACCCCCAGCCTGACGAAGGCGGCGTGCCGACAATCCCGGACGAGCCGCCACCCGCGCCGGTTGCCTGATTCATGTCCCGTCGGTGCCGCGGCATTGGCGGGCACAATCTGTCCCCGGGTTGGTCGTCAGCCAATGACCAGCGGTGCCTCGGCGCACGTCGACCCGCGATCTCGAACTCCCCGCTCTTATCAAACCGCCTCCCACACCGCGCCATCTCCTACCACATAGATTTTGCTGTTCTCAGCCCGATCGATATTCATTCCCCCCGTGAACGCGCCGAATGCTGGCAGCAGGCTCACCCGTGGCAGCACGTAGAAGCACGGCAGCCGCAATCGCTGGCGTCCCCGTCCATATAGCCTGTACGCCGGGTGAACATGGCCCGCCAGTACGTGAAAGTCGGGGTGTGGGTCAGGTTCATGCTGTAGCGCGTATGGTCCCAGAAACATCGGCTCCTCGACGACGTCCATGCGCAACGCCGGTGGCGGGTCCCCTGCTCGCTTGTCATGGTTCCCCCGAATGAGGGTGATTGCCAGATCGTGGTGTTTGTCACGCCAAGCCTGAATGGCCGACAGTGTGCGCGCCGCATGGGATTCCGGAGCATGAAGAAAATCCCCCAGAAAGATCAACCGATCGCAGTCGTAGCTCGCCAGCAGTGCATCCAGGCGCTGAAGGTTATCGTCGGTGGTGCCATGGGGCACTGGCTGGCCCAGCCGTCGGTAGGCAGCGGCCTTGCCAAAGTGGGCGTCGGCGATCAACAGCGCGCGCTCCGCCGGGTAATAAATGGCTTTGTCCGCCAGTAACCACAACTCCGCACCTGCCAGCTGAATCGAAAGATACGGCCTCACGTCATGACCTCAGGTCCGGCGGCTTTTTCCAGATCGCTGACCATGCGTGCGATGCGGTCGGAGAGTTTTTCGGTACTGAGGCTTTCGCGCATGCGTTCGACCAGCAGCGGAAAGGCCATCGGGGTGGGGCGTTTGATCACGTGCAAATCCAGGGTCCGGTTATTGATGCGGCTGAGGGTTTGTTCGAGACGGGCGACATCGAGTTCCTGTCGCAGTACTTCCTCCTGCGCTTGGGTCAGCAACAGGTTGCTGGCGTCGTACTGTTTGAACACTTCGAAAAACAAGCCGCTGGAGGCCTGCAGTTGTCGATTGCTCTTCGGGGCGCCGGGGTAGCCGGAGAACACCAGCCCGGCGATGCGGGCAATCTCGCGAAAGCGGCGCAAGGCCAGTTCACCGGCGTTCAGGCTGGCAATGATATCGGCGAGCAGCTCGTCTTCGGAAAACAGCTGAGTCGTCAGACGTTCATTCCAGTCGATCGGGGTGGCGCTGAGCAGTTCGAAGCCATAGTCATTCACGGCGATGGAGAAGGTCAGTGGCGTGTCCCGACTCAGTCGCCAGGCCAATAGGCTCGCTAGCCCCAGGTGAACATGCCGTCCGGCGAAGGGATACAGAAACAAATGCCAGCCTTCCCGGGACTTCAGGACTTCCGCGAGCAGCGTGTCCTTGCGCGGCAACGCTGACCATTGCCGTTGCACCTCGAGCAACGGGCTGACGATGTGCATCTCGGGACTGCTGAAATCGCCCCGGGCAGCCGCATCGAATTTCTCGACAACGGCATCGGCTAACTCGTTGGAGAGCGGCATCCGTCCGCCATTCCAGCGTGGGACGGCGGCTTTTTTACTCGTCGCCTTTTTCACGTACGCGGTCATGTTCTCCACGCGTACCAGTTCCAGCAGACGACCGCTGAACAAAAAGCCGTCGCCCGGTTTCAATCGGGCGATGAAACCTTCTTCAACGCTGCCGAGGGATCCGCCTCCGCCGCCCTTGCTCCAATACTTCACGTTGATGCTGGCGTCGCTGACGATGGTGCCCACGCTCATGCGGTGGCGGCGGGCAAGGCGCGCATCGGGGACGCGCCAGATGCCGTCTTCGTCCGGCTCGACGCGTCGATAATCAGGGTACGCCGTCAGCGACAAGCCGCCGTAGCGCACGAACGCCAGCGCCCATTCCCATTCTTCGTCGGTCAGGTCCCGGTAGGCCCATGCGGTGCGAACTTCGGCGAGCAACGCGTCGGGGGTAAAGCCGCCACCGAGGGCCATGCTCACTAAATGTTGTACGAGGACATCCAGCGGTTTGTGGGGTGATTCGCGGGGTTCGATCAGGCGGGCGTTGACGGCGTCACGGGCAGCGGCGGCCTCCACCAGTTCCAGGCTGTGGGTCGGCACCAGCGTGACCCGTGACGGGCGGCCTGGCGCGTGGCCCGAGCGTCCTGCACGCTGCATCAGCCGCGCGACACCCTTGGCCGAGCCGATCTGCAGCACTCGCTCGACTGGCAGAAAGTCCACGCCCAAATCGAGGCTGGAGGTGCAGACCACCGCTTTCAGGTGGCCTTCTTTAAGGGCGCGTTCAACCCAGTCACGAACCTCGCGGGACAGCGAGCCGTGGTGCAGCGCGATCAGCCCGGCCCAGTCAGGACGGGCTTCCAGCAGCGCCTGATACCAGACTTCCGACTGCGCCCGGGTATTGGTGAACAGCAGGCAACTGGAACTGCTGTCCACTTCGGCCAGCACCTGGGGCAGCATGCGCAAGCCCATGTGCCCGGCCCAGGGGAAGCGCTCGATGGAGGGCGGCAAGAGCGTGTCGACGATCAGTTCCTTGACCACTTTGCCGTGAACGGTGGTGCCGTGGTCGCCCACCAGCACCTGTTGCGCATGATCTTGATTGCCGAGGGTTGCGGAAAGGCCCCAGATGACCAGCTCGGGATTCCACTGGCGCAGCCTGGCCAGCGCCAGTTGCAACTGGATGCCGCGCTTGTTGCCGATCAGCTCGTGCCATTCATCGACAACGACCATCTTCAGCGTCGACATCGTCGCCTGGGCATCGGCGCGGGTCAGCAGCAGTGTCAGGCTCTCCGGCGTAGTGATCAGCGCGGAGGGCAGGCGCCGACCCTGTTTGGCGCGTTCGCTGCTGCTGGTGTCGCCCGTGCGCAGGCCGACGCTCCAGGGAATCTGCAAATCCTGCAGCGGACCTTCCAGCGCCCGTGCGGTGTCGGCAGCGAGGGCGCGCATGGGCGTAATCCACAGCACGCTCAGGGGAGCGGCAACGGGCTTGCGCTTGCGCGGCTTCTGCTCGGTCGGTTCGGGCGCAGGTCTGGCGAACTGGTTGAGTGCGGCAAACCACACAGAGTAGGTCTTGCCCGCGCCGGTGCTGGCGTGCAGCAGCCCCGACTCGCCGCGAGCAACGGCGGCCCAGACTTCCTTCTGGAAGGGGAAGGGTTTCCAGCCACGCTCGGCAAACCAGCGCTTGGCGAAATTGACGGCTTTTGGCATGCGCAGGCTCTGGGAGGGGTTAAGTCAGAGACCGTCGGGAGGGTGCAATAGTTTGATGGAATATCCGTTTGGATCGATTGTTGTCGGGCAGAGATGTACCGGCTGTATCGGGCATTGTGGGACGGCGGGTCAGCAACGGGTAGGCTGACTGACAGAATGCCTTCGCGAGCAAGGTGGAACGCCACCCCGGTCGCTCCCACAGGTTATGCATGCGCGCCTTACAACGGTGAGGCGTCAGGCCCGCAATTATTTCAAATTCCCACTCAAAAACTGCTGCAAGCGCTCGCTCTTCGGGCTGCCCAGCACGTCGTCCGGGTGGCCCATTTCTTCGATCTGGCCTTGGTGCAGGAACACCACCTGATTGGCAACCTTGCGGGCGAAACCCATTTCGTGGGTCACCAGAATCATGGTCCGGCCTTCTTCTGCGAGGCCTTGAATCACCTTCAACACTTCGCCGACCAATTCAGGGTCGAGCGCTGAAGTGGGTTCGTCGAACAGCATGATTTCCGGTTCCATCGCCAGGGCGCGGGCGATGGCCACGCGCTGCTGCTGGCCGCCGGACAGAAACGCCGGGTATTGATCGGCGACGCGCGCGGGCAGCCCGACCTTGTCCAGGTATTTATGCGCGCGGGCCTCGGCCTCGGCTTTTGACACGCCCAGCACCCGGCGCGGGGCCATGGTGATGTTTTCCAGCACCGTCATGTGGCTCCACAGGTTGAAATGCTGGAACACCATCGCCAGCCGCGTGCGAATCCGCTGCAGCTCGGCTGGATCGGCAACGCGCATACCGCCGGCGTCGCTGACCATGCGCACGGGCTGGCCGTCCAGGCTCATGGCGCCGTCATTGGGTTGTTCGAGAAAATTGATGCAGCGCAGGAAGGTGCTCTTGCCCGAGCCGCTGGCGCCGATCAGGCAAATCACGTCGCCAACGCTTGCCTTGAGCGACACCCCTTTGAGCACCTCGTGGTCACCGTAGCTTTTGTGCAGGCCATCGATGGTCAGTTTGTACATGAAGGGCAGTCCTCAAGGAGAAAGTAAGTAGCCGCTGCGGTAGGCTTCGGTGCCGGCGACATGGGCGATGACCATGCCGGCGGTCGCCATGCGTCGCAATGAGCGGGCGTACATAAGGCCAGCGTTGGCCGTGTGGATCGGGGTCACCGTGTCGCTGATCGGGTCGATGACCTCAGCGATCAGTTGCCCCGCCTCGACGTATTCGCCGGGCAGTGTGCAGAACACCAGCAGACCGCCGACCGGCGTGGCAACAGGTTCGACGCCCGCAAGCGGAGTCGCCGGGTAAATCAGTTCAGGGGGCGCAACCGGCTCGCCGGCAATAGCGCCATGGTGCATCAGGTAACTGATGATCGCCTGGCAATCGCGGCTGGCGAGAGCGTGATTGACATCCCCCTGGCCGCGCAACTCTAGGGTCACGGAAAAACTGCCCAGCGGGATCGGGAAGCGCTTGGCAAACCGCTGCTGCAGTTGCCACCAGACCAGCGTGAAACATTCGTCGAATGACTGCCCGCCAGAGTCGGTCGCCAGCAGGCTCGCCTGGGCGCCGAGATAGCGCGACAGCGCCTCGACCTGCGGCCAGGCCTCGGGCGTGGTGTACAGGTGCTCGACGGATTCGAAATCACAATGCAGGTCCAGCACCACATCAGCGTCACAGGCCAGCCGTTGCAACGTCAGGCGCTGGGACTCCAGTTGGGTGCTGCCGACGCAGTTATTCAGTGCGGCCAGCAGGGTTTTCCGGATCAGCGTGATGTTGCCCTTGGGGTCATCGGTCAGCAGCGCTTCGACTTCATCCCCCACTTGCTGGCCGAGGTCGACGAAGCGGCGATTGAAATTCTGCCCGCTCTCAAGCTCGTAACGGCCCAGCGGCATGTCCATCAGGACCTGTTCCAGGCCGACCGGGTTGGCCACCGGAACGACCACCACTTCGCCGAGCAACTGGCCCGCGTTTTCAAGCTCGGCCAGTCGCTGCTTCAAGTACCAGGACACCAGCATGCCCGGCAGTTCGTCGGCGTGCAGGGACGACTGGATATAAACCTTGCAGGCGCCGTTTTCCGGGCCGTAGTGAAAGCTGTGGATCTGCCGCGCGGTGCCGGGCACCGGGGCCAGCAGGTCATGGGTCTGGTGTCGCATGCAGGGTTCCTAGTGAGTCGGGCCGAGGAAGGCCAGCCAGCGGCGTTCAGCCAGTCGGAACAGGCCTACCAGAATGAACGTGACCGTGAGGTAGATCAGCGCCGCGATGCCAAACGACTGGAACGTCAGGAAGGTGGCCGAGTTGGCGTCGCGCGCGACCTTGAGGATGTCCGGCACGGTGGCGGTGAAAGCCACGGTGGTCGAGTGCAGCATCAGGATCACTTCGTTGCTGTAATAAGGCAGCGAACGGCGCAGCGCCGACGGCATGATCACGTAGGCGTACAAGCGCCAGCCGGTCAGGCCGTAAGCCTTGGCCGCCTCGACTTCACCGTGGTTCATGCTGCGAATGGCGCCAGCGAAGATTTCGGTGGTGTAGGCGCAGGTGTTCAGCGCGAAGGCGAGGATGGTGCAGTTCATCGCGTCACGGAAAAACGCGCCGAGCATTGGCTGCTCACGTACGGCGGCGATGCTGTAGATGCCGGTGTAGCAAATCAGCAACTGGATATACAGCGGCGTTCCGCGGAACAGGTAGGTGTAGAACTGCACCGGCCAGCGCACCAGCGGATTGCGCGACACGCGGGCGATGGACAGCGGAATCGAAACGATAAAGCCAATGGCGATGGAGGCACTGAGCAGCCACATCGTCATGGCCAGGCCGGTGATGTTCTGGCCGTCCGTATAAAGGAAGGCGCGCCAGTACTCTTGCAGCAACTCGATCATCGTTGAGCCTCCCGGCTGCCGGCGGCATAACGCCGTTCGGCCCAGCGCAGGGCGAAGTTGGACACGCTGGTGATGACCAGATAGATCAGCGCGGCGAGTACCAGGAAGTAAAACAGCTGATACGTGCTTTTACCCGCGTCCTGCGCGGCCTTGACCAGATCGGCCAGACCGATGATCGACACCAGCGCCGTGGCCTTGAGCACCACTTGCCAGTTGTTGCCGATGCCGGGCAGGGCGAAGCGCATCATCTGAGGGAACACCACCATGCGAAACCGTTGGGAACGGCTGAGCCCGTAAGCCGTAGCGGCTTCGACCTGACCGCGCGGTACGGCGAGGATCGCGCCGCGGAAGGTCTCGGTGAAATACGCGCCATAGATGAAGCCCAACGTGATGACGCCGGCAGAGAAAGGGTCGATCTCGATGTAATCCCATTCCATCGCTTCGGTAAGCGTGGTCAGCCAGGTTTGCAGGCTGTAGAAGATCAGCAGCATCAGCACCAGGTCCGGTATACCCCGGATCAGCGTGGTGTAGATCTGGGCCGGAACCCGCAGCACGGCGGCTTTTGACAGTTTGGCACTGGCGCCCAGCAGGCCGAGCACAATGGCCAGCAGCAGCGACATTACCGATAATTTGACGGTCATCCAGGTGCCTTGCAGCAACAGCGGGCCGAAGCCTTTCAGGCTGAATGCTGACAGTCCCAGGTTTTGCAGGAGAGTTTCGAACATGTGCAACCTATACAGTCAATAAAAACGCCCGTTAACTTCAGCAGCGGATTCTGGCTGAAATCAACGGGCGTCTGTTTGCTTATTTACCGCTGTACAGATTCAGATCGCCGAAGTGCTTCTTCTGGATCTCGGCGTACTTGCCGTCATCGTGTAACGCTTTGATACCTTTGTCCAAAAGCGCTTTCAGGTCCTTGTTACCTTTCGAGATGCCGACGGCCGTTTTGGCTGGCAGCAGGGGATCGTCGATTGGCTTGCTGACTTCGTAGTCAGCGCCTTGTGGCGACTTCAGGAAGCCCAGCTCGGCTTGCAGCATGTCTTGAACCGAGGCGTCCAGACGACCCGAAACGAGGTCGGCATACACCTGATCCTGGTTGGCATAGGCCTGGGTTTTCACGCCCGCCTTGTCCAGAACGGCCTTGGCGTAGGCTTCCTGGATGGTGCCCTGCTCGTAACCTACGGTTTTGCCTTTGAGCGACGCAGTGTCAGCGGTCAGGCCGGAACCTTTTTTGTAGACCAGCGAGGTAGGGCCGGAGAACAGTTCGCTGGAGAAGTCGATGACTTTCTCGCGGGCCGGGGTCACGGTCATGGAGGAGATCACGCCGTCGAACTTGTTGGCTTTCAGGCCCGGAATCATGCCGTCGAAATCGCTTTCGACCCACTTGCACTTGACCTTCAGTTCAGCACAGATCGCGTTGCCCAGATCGATATCGAAGCCCACCAGGCTGCCATCGGCGGCTTTGGATTCGAATGGCGCATAGGAAGGATCGACGCCGAAACGCAGCTCCTTGTATTCCTTGGCCATTGCGTTACCGGCGGCCAGACAGATGGCGAGTGCGGAAAGGGTCAGCCATGCTTTTTTCATCGTTCAGTCCTTAAAACCAAATTGAGCGTTGGGAACACGCGAAGGCTTGCTACCGGCAAAAGCCAGACCGCAAATAGACAGCAATTTCCGAACCAAACAAACGAACGCGCGTTTTAAATGTACGGAGTTGTCGCAATGATGACTTAGAGCCATCTTTTGTCTTTTTTTGAGGCCCCGCAGGCACCGGCAGAGTAGCCGCATCCCGTTGAGAGTGGGCGAAAAAGTTGCAGCCTCAAAGGTCTGCAGCGGTGCTTTTAACAGCTGAGGGGAGATTCGAAACGCCTTGTGGGGCGTGCCGTTGAAAGACTGGGGCTTGTAGTGCGCCCCATTTCAGCGCATTCGACACGGGCGCGAGCCAGCCTCGCGCACCGCTACGGTGCTCAGGCCAGCAGGTCCTGAAGCGTCGCCAGGCTGTCGGCTTCGGCAACGGGTTTGTCGAGGCGCCACCGCAGCATCCTCGGGAACCTGACGGCGATGCCGCTCTTGTGCCGTTTTGATAGCGCAATGCCCTCGAATCCCAACTCGAACACCAGGGTCGGGGTAACACTTCGGACCGGGCCGAACTTGTCGACGGTGGTCTTGCGGATGATCGCATCGACTTTGCGCATCTCTTCGTCGGTCAGGCCTGAATACGCTTTGGCGAAGGGCACCAATGTCCGTTCGCTGGATTCCGGCGGGCCGTCCCAGACCGCGAACGTGTAGTCGCTATACAGACTGGCGCGGCGGCCGTGCCCACGCTGGGCGTAGATCAACACCGCATCGACGCTGAACGGGTCCATTTTCCACTTCCACCACACGCCCATGTCCTTGGTGCGCCCGACGCCGTACAGCGAGTCCCGCGCCTTGAGCATCATGCCTTCCACGCCGAGACTGCGGGAGGCCTCGCGTTGCCGGCCGAGGTCGAGCCAGTCGGTGCCGGTCAGGACGGGAGACGGCATCAGCACCGGGCTCTGGGCGTTGGCGATGACCTTTTCCAGCTGCGTGCGCCGCTCATGTTGCGGGCGGCTGCGCCAATCGTGGCCTTCCCATTCCAGCAGGTCGTAAGCCAGCACGACGACCGGCACGTCTTCCAGAATCTTCTTGCCGAGGGTTTTGCGGCCGATCCGCTGTTGCAGCAGGGCGAAGGGCTGCACCGACGGCGTCGCTTCGCCGGGCGTGCCTGGGGCAGGGGTGTCGAGGGCGAATTCGCCTTCCTCGGCATTCTCCGCAGCCGGGGCTTTCCAGACCACGATCTCGCCGTCGATCACCGTGCCGTCGGGCAGGCATTGGGTCAGGCTGTGCAGTTCGGGGAAGCGATCCGTGACCAGTTCTTCGCCCCGCGACCAGATCCACAGGCGACCTTCGCGCTTGACCACCTGGGCGCGGATGCCGTCCCACTTCCATTCCACCTGCCAGTTTTCGGCAGCGCCCAGCAGGTTCTCGAACTGGTCGACCGGTTGCTGCAAAGCGTGGGCGAGGAAGAAGGGGTAGGGCTGGCCACCTCGTTGTGCGTGTTCGTCGGCCGACTCTTCGGCGATAAGCTTCAAATAGCCTTCGGCGCTGGGGCGGTGGGAAAGATCGGTGTACCCCACCAGCCGCTGGGACACGCGCTTGCTGTCGATATCGGCCAGCGCGGCGAGGGCGCGGGTCACCAGCAGCTTCGAAACACCGACGCGGAAACTGCCGGTGATCAGCTTCAGGCAGACCATCAGGCTTTGCGGGTCCAGTTGCGACCAGAACGTCGGCAGGCGCTCGAGCAATTCTTCCGGGGGCAGGCCACGCAGGGGCAGCAGATGGTTTTCCATCCAGCTGGCCAGGCCTTCCTCTGAGCTGTGCTCGGCTTTAGGGAGCAACAGCGACAGGGTTTCCGCCAGATCGCCTACCGCCTGGTAACTCTCCTCGAACAGCCATTCCGGCAGTCCGGACAGCAGCAGCGCCTGCTCACGCAACATGCGCGTCGGCACCAGTTGCCGTGGGCGTCCGCCGGACAGGAAGTACACCGCCCACGCGGCGTCTTCGGGGGCGGCCTTGCTGAAATAGGCTTTCATGGCCGCCAGTTTGGCGTTGCTGGAGGTGGTGGCGTCCAGGTCGGAATACAGCTCGGCGAAGGCCTTCATGACGAGGCCTCGCCTGTCGATGCAGGTTCGGGTGCGGGTTCGGTCTTGGCCGCTGCGTCGTCCTCTTCGTCGCCGTATTCGGTGGAAAAGCCTTGGGCGTCGAGGCCCAGTTCCCGCAGGTAGCGCACCAGCACGGCCACCGAGCCGTGGGTGACCATCACTCGCTCAGCGCCGGTGTTTTCGATGGCCCAGAGCAGGCCGGGCCAGTCGGCATGGTCCGAGAGGGCGAAGCCGCGATCGACGCCGCGCCGACGTCGTGTGCCGCGAAGCATCATCCAGCCGCTGGCGAAGGCGTCGCTGAATTCGCCGAATCGGCGCATCCAGGTGCTGCCGCCGGCGGATGGCGGTGCGACGATCAGGGCGCTGCGCAAGGCGGGGTCGGTTTTTTTGAAGTCACCGGCGTAGTGGGTTTCCGGGATGCGCACGCCGGCCTCGCGGTAGACGCGGTTCAGCGGCTCGACGGCGCCGTGGACGAGGATCGGGCCGATGCTGGGGTCGATGCCGTGGAGGATGCGTTGGGCTTTGCCGAATGAATAGGCGAAGAGGACGCTGGCTTTGCCGGCGGCGGCATTGGCGCGCCACCATTCGTTGATGCCGGCGAAGATTTCCGATTGGGGCTGCCAACGGTAGATCGGCAGGCCGAAGGTGGATTCGGTGATGAAGGTGTGGCAGCGCACGGGTTCGAAGGGTTCGCAGGTGCCGTCGGGTTCGACTTTGTAGTCGCCTGAGGCGACCCAGATTTCGCCCTGGTATTCGAGGCGGACCTGGGCGGAACCGAGGACGTGGCCGGCCGGGTGAAAGCTGAGTTTGACGCCGTGGTGGGTGATGCTTTCGCCGTAGGCGAGGGTCTGAAGGTTGATGTCCTGGCCCAGTCGGGAGCGCAGTATGCCTTCGCCGGGTGCGGCGGCGAGGTAGTGTTCATTGCCGGTGCGGGCGTGGTCGCCGTGGGCGTGGGTGATGACGGAGCGTTCGACCGGGCGCCACGGATCGATGTAGAAATCACCGGGCGGGCAGTAGAGGCCTTCGGGGCGGGCAATGACGAGATCCATGGTTTGACCGGGTTTGGGGACTTGTCAGGTAGAGCGGTGGCGGGGCGCAGAAGTTCGGGGTTTTGAAGCAAGATCAAGATCAAGATCAGGATCAAGATCAAGCGCGTCGGCCTAACGGCTCGACTGTTTCGCCTTCGGCGAGTTACTTGGAAAAGCACCCCAAGTAACCAAGGGTGCTTGCTCTCGGTTGGGCCCTTCGTTCCTCAGGGTTCCTTCACTCCGGTCTTGCTCCGTGGGCCCGCGCCGAACGGACATCCATGTCCTGACGGCGCTCTCGCCGCATCCATGCGGCTCGGCCCACTGCGCAAGACCTGCGTTCAGCCTGCACCAAAGTCGCGATTGGTGTCGTCTGGGCTATTTGTGTTTGGAGATCAAAAGCAGATCAAAAGCAGATCGAAAGCTTCCCGGCTGAAGCCGGTCCTACGGCGCCGCAGGTCCTGCTGACCACACGCGCTGCTTTTCGTATGACCGGCTTTAGCCGGGAAGAGGCCATTTCAGGCACCATCAATCTTGGATGCACGCATCGCTTTTAGTGGGACCGGCTTTAGCCGGGAAGGGGCCATTTCAGGCGCCACTTCTTTGATCGTTCCCACGCTCTGCGTGGGAATGCATCCCGAGACGCTCCGCGTCATCCCGGATGGCTCGGCTATTTACTTCCCGGGCGTCAGCGTCAAGCGTTGTTTGCCGTAGGCTTTTTCGAAGTTTTCCGGTTGCATCGGCACGGACATGTACAGGCCTTTCATCCAGGGGTCGATGCCGTTGGCGTTGTATGGGCTCGCGGGGTTGCCGGATTGGCCCGCGGCGTTTTGCGCCATCATCGGTTCTTGTTGGGCGAAGTCGACGATGATGCGCATGGCCGGGACGACGGCGGCGTTGAAGTCCTGGCCCCAGTGGAAGCCCGAGGCGTTGAGCGTGGTGTGGTCGCCGCCGGTGGCGATCGGGCCTTTGGTCACGCTTGCCTTGCTGCCGCCCAGCGCAGCGGTGAGTTGGGCGCTTTGAGCGGTCCAAGTGGTCTGGTGCAACTTGCCCCACTGCCAGGCCTTGTGATCGGCGCCCAGTTGGCTTTCACCGACGGTGATCGCGGCGGCCAGGCTACGGGCGAGGATGGCGGGTTTGTCTTCTTTTTGCGGCGTTTTCACGTCGTCCCAATACGGACTGTCTTCGCGGCCCAGCAGGTGATCGGCCTGGGGCGAGTAGGACAGGTCCGCGCTTTGCACCAGCGCTTTCCAGGCAGGGCTGGTTTCCGGGCCGAGTTCGTCGAGGAAGGTCTGGCGGGCGCTTTCTTGCAGGAACAGTTCGTAAATCGCCGCATCAGCCGAACCCGGCGACAATCGGCCGTCGAACGCCATCAGGCGGGTCAGCGCTTCGCGAGCCTTGTCGCGGTCTGGCGCGGGCAGGGCGTCGATGGCCTGTTTCAGCGGCGCTGACATGCCGGGCTCGGAGAACATTTTCTTCAGTTTGGCGGCGAAGCTTGTGGTCTGGTCGTATTGCATGGCGACGGTGCTGCGGGTGTCCTGCTTGCCGGCATTGGCCAGTTCGGCGATGCGTTCGGCGCGCTCCGGATAGTCCCAGGAATTGGACAGCTGCATGCCATAGCCTTTTGGCACGGTGCGCTGGTTGGCGGTGGCGATCCAGCCTTGCTGCGAATCCTGATCGTACGGATGCAGCATCGCGTCGGCATAGCCGTCCCAGTCGAACCGGCCATCCCAGCCCGGCGAAGGAATCAGGCCGAGTCCGTCGCGGCGGTTCGGGTATTTGCCGGTCACTTGCCAGCCGGTGTTGGACGCATCGGCGAACACAATGTTCAGGGTGATGGCGCGGATTTCCCGGGTGGTGTCGAACGCTCGCTGCACGTTTTGCGCGCGGGTCAGATCGAAGAGGGCGTCGAGGGTTTTGTCGTCCTTGGCGTCGGGCATCTGCAGGGCAACGCCCAGGCCGCTGGCCAGTTGCGCAGAACTCGCGTTGAGCAGCGGGCCATGACGGGTTTCGTAGGCAGGCTCGCGCACCGGGCTCTGGCCTTTGACGAAGTAGGTTTCCTCATGGGCGCCCGCCGCGACCCATTTGCCGTCGGCCATGACCATCAGGCGGTTGTTCTCGCGCTTGAGCTTTTCCAGGAACAGGTCCTGATTGTCGCCCATCGCCGGGCCCATGCCCCAGGCCAGTTTGCCGTTGAAGCCGGACAAGACCAGCGGCAAGCCCGCAACGGTCGCGCCTGCAGCCTGGTATTTCGGCGAGCGGATCTGCACGAAATTCCACATCGACGGCAGGGTCGGCGCCAACTGGCTGTCGGTGGCCAGCAGGCTCTTGCCGGCGCGGGCGCGCTGGGGCGAGATCACCCAGTTGTTCGACGCCGAAACGCCCAGCAGGTTGAGGTCCGAAAGCTGCAGCGCCGCTTTGTCCAGATCGCTCAGGCCCGGCAGTTGGCTGCCCAGGTTCAGGCCTTTGAGCTTGTCGGCTTCAGCGAAGGGCAACGCTTCGTCGGGGTAGGTCGGCAGCAGCCAGGCCAGCTTGTCCGCGCCGACTTTCTGCGCCAGCACCAGCGAGGAAATCTCCTCCTGCAGGTTTACCGACAGGCTGAAGTTAAGCAGGCTGAAGATCAGCGCCGAGTCTTCGGGCTTCCAGTATTCAGGCTTGTAACCCGAATCAGCGAGGTCAGTCGGCAGTTTGTCGCGGTAGCGGAACAGGTAAGCGTTGACGCCGCGCGCGTACACCTCGAAGAAGCGTTTCAGGCGCGGCGACGAAGCGGCATACAACTGGCCGGCGGTCTGCTTGAGGTTGGCGGCGCGCATCATGCGGTCGAGATCGAGGGCGCCCGGCCCCGCGATTTCCGACAGTCGGCCCTGGGCGAGCAGGCGCATTTGCATCATTTGCGTAATCCGATCGCTGGCGTGGACATACCCGAGGGTAAACAGCGCGTCATGGAACGTACTGCTTTCTATCAGCGGCATGCCCAGATTGTTGCGGCGAATGGAAACGTTCTGCGCCAGCCCTTTAATGGCAAACACCCCGCTGGCAGGCGGCAGGCTGTCGCGGTCTTCACCGCCCAGCTGGCAACCGGCCAGGCTCAAAAGTCCAATCATGGCAGCGGCCGCGCTCATGCGCGTCTTCAAAGTTGAAAGGGCTGGCGAGGCCATGATGGAGCTCCTGCGGGGGTGGACGTAGAAAAGGCGCTACGTTAGAGAGCAGGCGGGCGTCACGCAAGCCGGGGGAGGGAGTTTATTTTCGGGTTTCAGAGGGGATATCAGCGCGTCCCCTGAACCCTGTCGACCCTGGGATTACGGCTTCGGGGGATTGATCTTGTCCACCAGTGCGTAGGCCCGCTTCACCGCATCGCGATTGGCCACCGCGTCAAACCAGCGCTTGAGGTGCGGGAAGTCATCCAGGTTCTGCTCCTGAAACGTGTGCGGCACGATCCACGGGTAGATCGCCATGTCTGCGATGCCGTAGTCCTCGCCCGCAACGAAGGAGCGATCGGCCAGACGCTCGTTCAACACGCCGTACAAGCGCGCGGTTTCGTCGACGTAGCGCTTGATCGCGTAGGGGATTTTTTCTTTGGCGAACCGGTTGAAATGGTGATTCTGGCCGGCCATCGGGCCCAGGCCGCCCATTTGCCAGAACAGCCATTGCAGGGTTTCCTGCCGGCCGCGCAGGTCTGTCGCAATGAACCGGCCGGTCTTCTCGGCCAGGTACAGCAGGATCGCGCCGGACTCGAACAGGCTCAGCGGTTCGCCGCCGTCAGCAGGCTGGTGGTCGACGATGGCTGGGATTTTGTTGTTGGGGGAGATCTTCAGAAAATCGGATTCGAACTGCTCGTTCGCGCCGATATTGACCGGGAAAATGGTGTACGGCAGACCCGCTTCTTCGAGGAAAATCGAAACTTTGTGGCCGTTGGGGGTGGTCCAGTAGTGCAGATCGATCATTGCGCGCTCCAGGTGAAGTCATCACGACTGCCATTAAGGCTGCACCTGTTTTACGCCTTCAAACGTCCAGCGTACAAATGAAAACGGCCTGAAGATCAGGCCGTGGAAGGAACCGGTGCGTTACGCGCCGTGGCACTTCTTGAATTTTTTCTCGCTGCCACAGGGGCAAGGGTCGTTGCGGCCGACATCCTTGAGCGTGTTGCGTACCGGCTCTTGAAGGGCGTGGCCGCAATGCGGGCCGTGCACGTGGCCGTGGTCATGATGGTGATCGTGATGGTCGTGATCGTGGTCACAATCGGGACCGTGCACGTGGGCTTGCTGGTTCATGGGGTTACTCCGGAATCAAATCGCCGGGGATTATGTCGCCATTGCGCCCGATGCGCACGCTGTGTCCGAATAAAAATCCGGTCTTGAGCTTGCCTTCCAACCGGTAATGCACTGGCTGATTGGCTTTGCCGAGCACCTTGGAGATGTCCTTGAGGTGCTCCCACAGATTGGTGCGGATCGGCACGGAGAAGTTTTTGTGGCTGTTGGCTTTGACGATGAACCAGTCGCTGTAGACGCCTTCGCTGAGCAACATGTCGTTGAGCAGGATCTTGTAGCGCAGGCCGCGGACCAGCAGGCTGGAGTCGTTGGGGTTGTCGACCCGAAAGCGCAGCTTGAAGTCCTGACGCAGCAACTTGGCCTTGACCACCTCGACCTTGAGCAGCTTGACGTCGGGGTCTTCGAAGCCGCCGGTTATCCAGGTCGAGCAGCCCGACAGCGCCAGGAGCGCGAGGAGGCCTGCGATTCTGAGGACGTGTGCTGCAAACATCATGGGTCGCTCCCTTTGTGTCCGGTCTGATAGGCCCGGTCTGACCGCCACTGCACGTGACTCGCCGTTCTCCACAGCCTGCGCCATACTCGCGCCATGTGTCGAAGGAGTATTGACCATGAAGCTCTACGAAATCGTATTTTCCGGCCAACTGGTGCCCGGCGCGCAGCCGGATCTGGTCAAGGCCAACCTGGCGAAGCTGTTTCAGGCGGACGCTCAGCGCATCGCGTTGCTGTTCTCCGGCCGTCGGCTGGTCCTGAAAAACAACCTCGATGAGACGGCCGCCGAAAAGTACCGCTCGACCCTCGAACGTGCCGGAGCCATGGCCCAGGTCGTGCCCATGGCGCATGTCGTGGAGGCCCCTGTTGCAGAAGCGCCGGCCCAGGTTGAAGTAGAAGAGGTCGAACTGGCTCCGCCGCCCGACGAGCCGAGCTGGACGCGCAAGCCCTCAAGCCTGACGGCTCCGCCCAACGACGCCACGCCGACGCGCAAAGCCAGTGTCAAGCCGCGTGATGTTTACATGGCTGCGTTTGTGGACGTCGAGGCGCCTGACTACACGCTCTCCGAGCCGGGCGAGGACGTGCAGGATCCGAGAATGCCGACGCGTGCGCCGCAGTTGGACCTGTCCGGCTTGAGCCTGGCTCCGGCGGGCGCTGATCTGGGTCAGGACAAGCCGGTTGAGCACGTGCTGGTGCCGGACGTTTCCCACATCCGCCTGGCCTGAGGACTGCCTGTCATAGAGTTTACTGCGTTGCCGCTGACAGGTCAGGCGAGATAAGCCGAACAGCACTTCTTGAACTTTTGCCGGCTGCCGCAGGGGCAGGCGTCGTTACGACCGGCTTTGAGCGAGACTGTCGGGTCGATGAAATACCAGCGTCCCTCATGCTGCACGAACGCCGAGCGCTCGCGATGACAATGCTCGCCGTCGGCATCGTGCCAGCGGGCGCTAAAGGTGACGAACGCGTGTTCTGGCTGGCCGCCGATCAACTCGGCGCCTTCCACCTCAAGGCCCAGCCAGGTGCTCTGGGCGCTCCACTGGCTGATGGCATCTCGGTTCAGCCCGGGCTGCTGCGCCGGCATTGTGGTGTCCAACAGATAGTCCACCAATCCCAGCACATAAGCGCTGTAGCGCGAACGCATCAGCGCTTCGGCGCAAGGGGCAGGCTGACCGGCGTGATAGCGACCGCAGCAACCGTCGAGAAGATTGCCGCTGCCGCAGGGACATATTGCGCTGCTCATGATGCGTCTCTCACCACCAGTACTTGCCGTAATTCTCCGGATTGGCCCAGAACTTCGCGTTCAGCCAGTCCGGCACCTGTTTGTATTCCCGCAGATCGTAGGTGAACAGCGTGAGCACTTGTTCATCCCGGGAAAACCGTTCACTGGCCTGGAGTGCCAGCGAGTAGAAATCGGTGGATTGCCAGCCGCAGGCATCAAGGTCGGCCAGCACGGCGATCCGGCTGGCATTGAGGTTGCGGATTCCGCCCAGCAACTCAAGCCCCGCACGCTTGGGTATGTGCTCCAGACAGTCCACCACCAGCGCCAGATCAAAACGCTGCCCGGCCAGATCAGCGGGCAAAAGGCCCGGTGCCGCCTGGGCCAGTTCGGTTTGCGGATGCGCTTCGCGAAAAGCCTGCAACGCCGGAAATTCCTCGGCGCCCACCAGCAGCAAACGCTTCGGCGCATAGAGGTCGAGCAGGGCGGCGAGGGCCTGTTGCGGCGTGCGGCTGGAGAAGCGATCAGTCATTGGAGTTCCTCGGTCAGGCGGGCAAGGGTAGCGCGCTGAACTTCGATGGCCTAGTGCTTGAACTTTTTCATTTCGCAATATGACAAAGCGTACGGAGTGAAGGCAAAAGGCTATTCCCCAAAGAAGAATCCGAATTGTGCGGTGAAATCCCGTAAACCCCTGAAATCGGGGTGGCGAACGGCCCCACACGCGTCTTTACTGCATTTCAGTCGGTTTTAGCCGATACCAAAGGAGAAGAACTGTATGAGCATGATTCGGACAGCGTTACCTCTGATTTTGGTTACCAGTGTATTGACGGGCTGTGCGGGCCTGCAAAAGACCGACTGGCCACTGTGTGCGGCCGGTGGCGCGCTGACTGGCGCGGCGATCGGCGCCTTCCAGACCGCCTCGGTGGCGGCAGGCTTCGGTGGTGCGGTGGGCGTGATGGCAGGCGCGTATTGCTGGGCCCACGGGGACGGTGATGATGACGGCGACGGCGTCCTCAACAGCAAGGACAAATGCCCGAACACGCCGAAAGGCACCCCGGTCGATGCGACCGGTTGCCCGATCGTGACACCTGCGCCTGAGCCAGTTGCTGCTCCGGTGGTGCTGCCGAAAGAAGAAATCATCACCATTCGTGACGTGCACTTCGAGTTCAACAAAGCCACGCTGACACCGGGCGACAAACAGCAGCTGGACATGGTCGCAACCAAACTCAAAACCGAAGCCCCGAACGTGCAACTCCACGTCAGCGGCCACACCGACAGCGTGGGCAGCGATGCGTACAACCAGAAACTGTCGCAAAAACGCGCGCAATCGGTGACCGACTACCTCGTCAGCGCCGGCATCCCGCGTGCCTCGTTTGCGTCTGTAGAAGGTGATGGCGAAGCGCGGCCTGTGGCCGACAACAAAACCGCCGACGGCCGAGCGCTGAACCGCCGCGTCGAGATCAAAATCAACCGTTGAGACAAGGTTGATGCTTCAAAGGAAGCCCCGGTGTGAAAGCCGGGGCTTTTCTATTTCCGGCACTCAGCTTTGATGTTCAGAAAAACCATTGTCCAGACCGGCCCCTTCCCGGCTAAAGCCGGCCCCACTAACAGCCGCGTGTGCATTCAGTGGGACCGGCTTCAGCCGGGAAGCCTTTGATCCGCTCTTGATCTGCTTTTTGATCTTCATACACAAAAGGCTCAAACACTGCAGAACGCGACTTGGGTGCGGGCTGAACGCGAGCAACTTTTGAAACCTGCCTCTGGCATAGTCCCCCGCCTCACCGTACTGTGCGCAAACCGTTTTCACCGCACAAAACCAAAAACTGCAGAGGCACCACATGAGTGTGATTTGGGGAACAGGGAAAGTACTGACAACAGCATTCTGGCTACTGATAATCACCAGCCTCACCATCGCCATGCCACACCCCTTCGACCTGCTGTTCAAACTGGCTGGCGGCCTATTGCTGCTCACCCACATCATCGAACTGATCAGCTACAACGCCAGCCTGCGCGGCCGCCCCCATCCCTGGCGCGATCGCCTCCAGATTCTGCTCTTCGGCCTATTTCACCTGAACACATTCAAACGCCCACAGGCGGAGGTACACCATGCGTAACGCGATGCTGATGACGGCAGGCCTGCTGTCCGCCCTGACCAGCCCCTGGATCATGGCCCAGACCATCTCCGTCGAAACCCACTCGCTCATGCGCCTGCCCTCCAAAACCAGCGTATTGCAACTGGACCGACTCGAAGTCGCCGACTACGGCACCCTGCTGATCCCGGCCGGCCTTACCGAAGTCAAAGTCGGCCAACTTGTCATGGGCCATGAATCACGCATCGCCATCGTCCCGAGCGGCGAGGCGTTCAGCCTGCAGGTCAAACAGGCCGACCTGGGCAGCGGCGCCGAAATCACCGCGCGGGGCGCCCCGGGCACCTTCGAAAAACCACCGACCCCAGGCCGCAACCTCAACCTGCGGATCGAACAACTCAACGCTGACCAGCTCTTTGTCGACGCACGCGGTGGTGCGGGCTCGCCCGGTTACGTCGGCCTTGACGGCGGCAACGGCATCGATCCGGGCTGCACATGGGGTTCTGCCAGTCGCGGGATCGACGGCGACAATGGCGGCAACGGCCGTGACGGCGCGCCGGGTGCGCTCGTTCGTCTAGAACTGCCAGCGACCTTCGGCAATGACCGCATCAAAGTCAATGTCCAGGGCGGTGCGGGTGGTATCGGCGGAGACGGCGGTCGCGGCGGCAAAGGCGGCGCGTCCAAAGGCTGCGTGGTCTACCGCGCTGACGGCGCCAAGTCCGGCAAGAACGGCGACAAGGGCCAGTCCGGCGCAGCAGGGCCAACGGGCGCTATCGTGGTTCGTAACTTATAAGCCCGATAGCCCACAGGCGTTATATACCGTCCAGACGGCTCTCTTTCGTGGAGCCGACACGGTTCATGTGGGAGTGAGCTTGCTCACGAAGACGGCCTTTCAGCCGCCGGATATCCAGCGGGTGGACCGCCTTTTCGCGAGCAGCTCTTCCCCAACTCTCAAAGCATTGGCCTGATGGTAGCGATCGCCACAACGGCCACCCCCACCATCAGATTGATCCCCATCAGACGCCGCATCCCGCCCAGCGCAGCGGCACCCTCAGCCCATTGCTCGGCGAGCACAGCCTTGCGCAACTGCGGCAGGTTCAGCGTCGACACGCGCAGAAACAGCGCCACCATCACCACATACAGACCCATCATCACCTGCACATAGCGTGGCGCGGTCTGAAAGCCGCTGAAGTTGACGTTGATCATGCCAATGCCGGTCACCGCAAGCATGATCACCGCGCACCAGACCCATACGAAGAATCGCGGCAGCACCTGCAGCCACAGCTTCAACCGGGCCGGGCCTTCAAGGGCCGCGATGACCGCCGGTCGAAGAATCATCCAGGCGAAAAACATGCCTCCTACCCACACAATCGCTGCTAACACATGCAAGGCGTAGACAAAGGCTACAGGTGACATCGAGAACTCCGATCTGCGCAGAAAGAATTAGCGCGGTATGATAGCCGCCCGCTGCGACTACTGAAGATATATCCAGCGGTTTTCGTGTTTTCATTCAGCACCCGTGACGCCGAGCCAACGACCCAGCCCATGATCAGCACCGAACTCAAATCCCAGATTCAGGGCGCCTACTCGCGTTTCCTCGAAGCCAAGAGCCTCAAGCCTCGTTACGGCCAGCGCCTGATGATCGCTGAAGTGGCGAAGGTGCTGGGCGACGTCGACACCGACGAAGAAGGCCGCCGTTCGGGTGATCCCGCCGTGGTAGCGGTCGAGGCGGGGACGGGCACCGGCAAGACCGTGGCCTACGCCATCGCGGCCATTCCGACCGCCAAGGCCGCTGGCAAGCGCCTGGTCATCGCCACCGCGACCGTCGCGCTGCAAGAACAGATCGTCTACAAAGACCTGCCCGACCTGATGCGCAACAGCGGCTTGAACTTCACGTTCGCGCTGGCCAAGGGCCGTGGCCGCTACATGTGCCTGTCCAAGCTCGACATGCTGCTGCAGGAGGGCGACGCCCAGAGCGCGACCGCGCAGCTGTTCGAAGAAGAAGGCTTCAAGATCGAAGTGGATGAGGCCAGCCAGAAGCTCTTCACGACCATGATCGAAAAGCTCGCCGGCAACAAATGGGACGGCGACCGCGACAGCTGGCCTCAGGAACTGGCCGACCAGGACTGGGCGCGCCTGACCACCGATCACAGCCAGTGCACCAACCGCCATTGCCCGAACTTCCAGCAGTGCGCCTTTTACAAAGCCCGCGAGGGCATGGGCAAAGTCGACGTCATCGTCACCAACCACGACATGGTCCTGGCCGACCTGGCGCTGGGCGGCGGTGCGGTCCTGCCCGATCCTCGCGACACTCTGTATGTCTTCGACGAAGGCCATCACCTGCCAGACAAGGCGATCGGCCACTTCGCCCATTTCAGTCGCCTGCGCTCCACCGCTGACTGGCTGGAGCAAACCGCCAAGAACCTCACCAAATTGCTCGCCCAGCACCCGCTGCCGGGCGACCTGGGCAAACTGATCGAACAGGTCCCCGAGCTGGCCCGGGAGATCAAGACCCAGCAGCAATTCATGTTCACCGCCTGCGAGCAACTGGCCGACTTCAAGCAAGGCGAAGACATGGAAGGCCGCGAGCGTCCGCGCCATCGCTTCGTCGGCGGCGTGGTCCCCGAACACATGCGCGAGATGGGCATCGAGCTGAAAAAAGGCTTTGCCCGACTCGACGACCTGTTCACGCGTCTGACCGAGCTGCTGAAAGAAGGCATGGACGGCGAGGTCAACATTGGCATCGCCAGCCATCAGGCGGAAGAGTGGTATCCGTTGTTCGGCAGCTTGCAGGCCCGCGCCCATGGCAACTGGGAATTGTGGACCGCCTTCACCGCTGAAGACCCGGAAAACAGCCCGCCCATGGCGCGCTGGCTGACCCTGGCCGACAGCGGCTCGCTGTTCGACATCGAGGTCAACGCCAGCCCGATCCTCGCCGCCGAAATGTTGCGCCGCAACCTGTGGAATGTGGCCTACGGCGCGCTGGTGACCTCGGCCACCCTGACCGCGCTGGGCAAGTTCGACCGTTTCCGCATGCGCGCCGGGTTGCCAAAAGACGCCGTTACTGCCGTGGTGCCGAGTCCGTTCCACCATGCCGACGCAGGCGTGCTGCGCGTGCCGGACCTCAAGGCCGACCCCCGCAACGCGGCCGAACATACGGCCGCCATCATCCGTGAACTGCCGAATCTGGTCGAAGGCTCCAAAGGCACGCTGGTGCTGTTCTCCTCGCGCAAACAGATGCAGGAAGTGTTCGACGGGCTGGAGCGGGACTGGCGCAAGCGGGTGTTCATCCAGGGCAACCTGTCCAAGCAGGAAACCCTGAACAAGCACAAGGCGCGGGTCGACGGTGGCGATGAAAGCGTTCTGTTCGGGCTGGCCAGCTTCGCTGAAGGGGTCGACCTTCCGGGCGCTTACTGCGAGCACGTCGTCATCGCCAAAATTCCCTTCGCCGTGCCGGATGATCCGGTCGAAGCCGCACTGGCGGAGTGGATCGAAGCGCGAGGCGGAAATCCGTTCATGGAAATCGCCGTTCCCGATGCTTCGCTGCGGCTGATCCAGGCCTGCGGTCGTCTGCTGCGCACCGAACAGGACCGCGGCATCATCACGCTGCTGGATCGCCGGGTCGTAACCCAGCGCTATGGCAAAGCCATCCTCAATGCACTGCCGCCATTCCGGCGCGAAATTTCCTGAACCCGTGTTGCAAATGAAACATGGTTGACCGGGTCTTATTCCTGGTCCGTCCGGATGCGCGCGACCTCTGTCGTGCTCCGGGCCTCAGATGATCAAGGAGCTTCCGATCACATGATTCGCCGTTCACTGTCCGCCATCATTGCCACGCTGTGCGCTGGCATGGCCCACGCCGCACCTGACGTGCAGCAGACGCTGTTCAATTTCGTGCGGCCCGCCGATGTGGTGAAGGTCACGACCCAGGATGCCGGGTTTCCCCAGGCGAACGCCGAACAGACCGCCGAAGGCGAAGTGCTGCGTCGTGTGGTTTTCAATCCGGTCGCGAAACCCAGCCTGCAACTGACCCCGCAGACCGGCGTCTGGGACTGGAGCCACGACAGCGCCATGACCTTGCGCCTGCAAAGCGCGATGGATTGGGCGTTGACGGTGTACGTGCAGATCGAAAGCCGCGACGGCAAAATCCTCACCAGCCGCATCGACCTGCCGGCCGGCCCGGCGCAAACCTTGGTGCTGCCGCTCAAGGCCAGTTCGCCGATGACCCAAGGCATGCGCGCCGGCCCACCGATGCCGTGGATGTACGAAGGGCAGCGCGTGTTGCTGGCCAACACCGAAGGTGAGCTGAACAGCGCTGAAGTTTCATCGGTCACCGTGTCGATGTCTCAACCCAACGTTGCCCAGTCCGTCTTGATCGAGAAGTTCGGCGTGCAAGAGGGCGACGCGCTGCAAACCGCGGCCTACAGCAACCTGGTCGACGGCTACGGTCAGTTCACCCGGGGCAAGTGGCCGGAGAAGGTCACCAGCGACGACCAGCTCAAGACATTGGCGGCCAAGGAACAGCAACAACTGCAAACCTGGCTGAAAGACCGCCCGGCCCACGACAAATACGGTGGTTTGCTCAGCGGCCCGTCCTTCGAAGCGAAGGGCTTTTTCCGCACCGAGAAGCGCGACGATCGCTGGTATCTGGTGACGCCGGAAGGCCATCCGTTCTACTCGCTGGGGGTAAACGCCGTCTCCGCTGACGACAGCCAGACCTACGTCGAAGGCCGCGAAGCCATGTTCACCGGCCTGCCCGGCAGTGACGATCCGCTCGCCGTGTTCTACGGCAAGGGCGATGACAACCGCGAGACGGGGGCCAACCGCAACCGTCAATTCGATCAGGGCCGCTGGTTCGATTTCTATGGCGCCAACCTGCAACGCACGTACGGCGTGCCCAAGTGCGTGGAAGTCTCAAAGCCGGTCGAGCCGGCTGACGACGAAGACGAAAGCCCGGCTGCCACTCCTGCAACGACCGTATCCACTGGCGACAGCTCTGCCGAGCAGAGCGCGCCGGCGCCTCAGCCGGAAAAGCCCGCTACGCCCGCGCCTGCCATTGAATGCAAGCCGGTGATCGTGGACAGCAAGCGCTGGGTTGATCACACCCTGCAACGCTTGCAGGCCTGGGGCTTCAACACCGTTGGCAACTGGAGCGATTCGTCGCTGCAGAACCTGGAAAGCAGCAAAAAAGACCGCGTGCCCTACACGCTGCCGCTGTCCATCGTGGGCGACTACGTGAGCATCAGCACCGGTCTGGATTGGTGGGGCGGCATGCCTGACCCGTTCGATCCGCGCTTCGCCATGGCCACCGAGCGGGCCGTTGCCATCGCTGCACGCGACCATCGCGATGATCCGTACCTGATCGGTTACTTCGCGGATAACGAATTGGCCTGGGCGGCGCCGGGCAACGATCCGAAGGATCGCTACGCATTGGCCTACGGCACGCTGAAGTTGACCACCGATGTGCCGGCCAAGCGCGCGTTTCTCAAGCAGTTGCGCGACAAGTACCGCAACGAAGAAGGGCTGTCCAAGGCGTGGGGCATCCATCTCGCCGCGTGGGAGTTGATGGAAGACCCGGGTTTCGAGCCGCCGCTGCCCAGCGCAGAGCACCCGGAGATCGAAAACGACTTCCGGTATTTCCAGCGCGTGTTCGCCGAGACCTATTTCAAAACCATTTCCGACGCGCTCAAGTGGCATGCGCCGAACCATCTGCTGCTCGGTGGCCGCTTTGGCGTCACCAGTCCCGAGGCGGTTGAAGCCTGCGCCAAGTTCTGCGACGTGCTGAGCTTCAACGTCTACACCCTCAAACCCCAGGACGGCGTGGACTTCGCGAAACTGCGCGTGCTCGACAAGCCTGTGATGGTCACCGAGTTTCATTTCGGCTCCCGTGATCGCGGGCCATTCTGGGGCGGAGTGCTCGAAGTGCCCCGTGAGGAAGATCGCGGCCCGGCGTACGCCAATTTCCTGAAAAGCGCGCTGGCCGAGCCCTCCATCGTCGGCGTGCAGTGGTTCCAGTATCTGGATCAGCCTGTCACCGGCCGCTTGCTCGATGGCGAGAACGGCCATCTCGGGCTGGTGGGCATCACCGACGTGCCGTACCAGGGCTTCGTTGAGGCAGTGCGCAAGGCCAATGGACAGGTCGTGGATGTGATCGGCAAACGCCCTTAACCGGGCGGTTCCCAAAGCATTCAATCGCTGGAACAATGTTCGCCATTTTTGCAGCCCGACCGGAGAGCCAGACCGTGCAGATTCAAGGCCATTTCGAGCTTCAGTTTGAGGCCGTACGCGAAGCGTTCGCCGCGCTGTTCGACGACCCGCAGGAGCGTGGCGCTGCGCTGTGCGTGCAGATTGGCGGCGAGACGGTGCTGGATCTGTGGGCGGGCACGGCAGACAAGGACGGCGGCGAGGTCTGGCACAGCGACACCATCGCCAATCTCTTCTCCTGCACCAAGACTTTTACGGCGGTCACGGCCTTGCAATTGGTGGGCGAGGGCAAGCTGAATCTGGATGAGGCTGTCGCCCGTCTCTGGCCCGAGTTTGCGGCCAACGGCAAACAGTCCGTCACGCTGCGCCAGTTGCTGTGTCATCAGGCCGGGCTCCCGGCGATCCGTGAAATATTGCCGGCCGAAGCGCTTTACGACTGGCAGGCCATGACCCGCGTATTGGCTGCCGAGGAACCCTGGTGGACACCGGGTCAGGGCCACGGGTATGCCGCGATCACTTACGGCTGGCTGGTGGGCGAGATGATTCGTCGCGCCGACGGCCGCGGGCCGGGTGAGTCCATCGCTGCGCGTATTTCACGTCCGCTGGGCCTGGACTTCCACGTCGGTCTTGCCGACGAGGAGTTTCACCGCGTCGCCCACATTGCCAGAGGCAAGGGCAATGCCGGTGATGAGGCCGCGCAGCGACTGCTGCAGACCACGATGCGCGAACCTGCGTCCATGACGGCGAGGGCGTTCACCAACCCGCCGTCGATCATGACCAGCACCAACAAGCCGGAATGGCGGCGCATGCAGCAACCTGCCGCCAATGGCCATGGCAACGCGCGCAGTCTGGCCGGCTTCTATAGCGGCTTGCTCGACGGCAGCCTGCTGGACGGCGACTTGCTCAACGAGCTCACGCGCGAGCACAGCATCGGCCAGGACAAGACACTGCTGACCCAGACCCGCTTCGGGCTGGGTTGCATGCTCGATCAACCCGCGGTGCCTAACGCGACGTTCGGGCTGGGTGCCAAGTCATTTGGCCATCCCGGCGCAGGTGGCTCGGTTGGCTTCGCCGATCCCGAGCGCGATGTGGCGTTTGGGTTCGTGACGAACACCCTTGGTCCTTACGTGCTGATGGATCCGCGCGCTCAGGGTCTAGTGCGCGTGCTTGGTGAGTGTTTGCAATAACTATCGCCGTTAAGTGCTTGTTCTACCGACTGTCAGTTAAATCTGGATAACCGAGCCGTAGGGCGGTTTCTTTTTCCAAAACGGTCTTTATGCGTGTTATATGAGCGCTGCTTCGTTCATTTTCTGATCAATTATTCATGTGGGTCACCCATGTCAGCTAACAAAAGCCTCGCATTCGCCATCTGCATCGCCGTCACCGGCTGTGCGCAAACCCCTAAGGATCAGTCGGCCAGCAATGACCACTGGTGGTCGTTCGGTTCGGGCAAGGGCGCCGATGCAGCGCCCGCAGCCCCAGCGCCAAACCCGGCGGCTGCCCAAGTGGCAAAGGCCCAGGCCGAGACCGGTACACGTTGGTACTGGCCGTTTGGTTCTGACCACGGCGAAACCGAGAAGAAGCCAGAAGTAGCAGCCACTCAACCGGCGGCTGCGCCGGCGGTTGCCCAGGCCGGCGACGCCAACAAGTGGTGGTGGCCGTTCGGCGCAACCGAAGCCAAAAAAGACGCCGCGCCGGCTGTTCCCAAAGTCGACCCGAAGGTGACCCAGGCCTGGCTGGATCTGAACGAGCCAAAAATTCGCGAAGCGATCAAGGACAGCCAGTTCCAGCTCGAGCGCCGTGACGACATCCTCGTGGTCACCGCGCCGGTCGACAGCACCTTCAACCCGAAGCGTCCGGAAATGCTCCTGCCGACCAACCTCGGCCCGATCAGCCGCATGGCCAAGATCGTTGAAGTCGACCAGCGCGCCGCCGTTCTGGTGTTGGGCCACAGCGACGTCTCCAGTGATGCCGATCTCAAGATCAGCCAGCAGCGCGCCCAATCGGTTGCGGCGATCTTCCGCCTCAGCGGCCTGCAGCGTAATCGTCTGAACCTGCGTGGCATGGGCGCCGACATGCCCCGTGCGGCCGGTGACAGCGCGCCGGGTCGCGCACTCAACCGTCGCGTGGAAATCATCCTGACGCCGCAGGACACCATGGTTGCCGAAATGGCCAAGTACAACCTGCCGCCAGCGCCGACCCTGCTGGCCGTGCAGACCGCCAACGCGCCGGCGCCGGCACCGGTTGCTGCGCCGACCAAGGCTGCTGCGCCTGCCAAATCGGCTGCACCGGCCAAGAAAGCCGTTGCTACCAAGGCTTCCGCAGCCAAGGCGCCTGCGGCCAAGAAAGCACCTGTGAAGAAAGCAGCGCCGGTGAAAGCCAAGGCAGCGCCTGCGAAAGCAGCGGCCAAAAAACCTGCCCCGGATGCTCAAGCCAGCAACTGAGGTTAAGATCGGGATTCTGTTCACGAATCTCGATTAAGGAAGGCAGTGATGAGCCAGCGTCTGGCCGATATGCGTCGCAACTATGCCCGCGAAGGGTTGACCGAAGCCCAGGCTCCGGGAGAGCCCTTCGCACTGTTCCATCGCTGGTTCAACGAAGCGGTCGAAACCGAGCAAGCGCCGGTCGAGGCCAACGCCATGACGCTGGCGACCGTCGACGCTGACGGTCGCCCCCACTGCCGCGTCCTGCTGCTCAAAGGCCTGGACGCTCAGGGCTTCACGTTTTTTTCCAACTACGAGAGCGCCAAAGGCCAGCAGCTGAGCGCCCGTCCTTTTGCCGCCATGACGTTTTTCTGGCCCTCGCTGGAACGTCAGGTGCGCATCGAAGGCCGCGTATCCAGGGTCAGCCACGAAGAATCCGACGCCTATTTTCAGGTACGCCCCCTCGGCAGCCGCCTGGGTGCCTGGGCATCCCCGCAAAGTCGGGTGATCGCCAACCGTGAAGAGCTCGAAGGTTTGCTCAAAGCCACCGAGGCGCGTTTCATGGACACCCAGCCTGACTGTCCTAATCACTGGGGCGGCTATCGTCTGGTGCCGGATCGCATCGAATTCTGGCAGGGGCGTCCAAGCCGTCTGCATGACCGCCTGAACTATCTTCTGCTGGAAGATGAGTGGCAGCGCGAGCGCCTCGCGCCCTGAGTGCGGGTCTTTCGGACTACCGTGCTGTCAGTTCCAGGGTCGCTGTCACACTTTTCTTTGAATCAATTTCCGGCGCCGTCGTCCACTGAAGTAGACGTCGGCGGGTTGCTGTATCACGCCTGAATAAACGTAAATTATCGGTACAGGACCGTGACATCGATTGGCGTCGCAGAGTCTAATGGCTACCTGTACCTCTGGAGATAACTGTTATGCGTAAGTCTGTTCTGTTGGTTGCTTCGTTCACCGCCATGGCGCTGACGCTGGGCGGCTGTACTTCAAGCCTCACCGGCGACTCGTACTCGCGCGACGAAGCTCGTCAGGTGCAGACCGTACGGCTGGGCACGATCGAATCGTTGCGTCCGGTGAAGATTGAAGGCACCAAAACCCCGATCGGCGCAGGCGCCGGTGCCATCGTCGGTGGCGTGGGTGGCAGCGCCATCGGTGGGGGTCGCGGCAGCATCGTGACGGCCGTGATCGGTGCAGTCGCTGGTGGTCTGCTGGGTTCGGCAGCGGAAGGCGGCCTGACCCGTGCTCAAGGCGTCGAGATCACCGTGCGTGAAGACGATGGCACCATGCGTGCTTATGTGCAGGAAGTTCAGGAAAACGAGATCTTCCGTGTGGGTGAGCGCGTTCGCATCATGACCGTCAACGGCACCAGTCGCGTCAGCCACTAAGCCGCGCTGCATGTCTCGAAGCTGGGCGTAAAATGTCCGCTTGCGAAAACGCCCCGATCATTCGGGGCGTTTTGCATTTCAGCGTTTCATTTCAACGCTGCTGAGCGCGTGCTGCGACTGGCCATTGCGGTGATGCCGTAGCCGATCAGCGCGGCAAGAACAGACCCCGTCAAAATCCCCATTCGATCCATCCCGGCAAACTCGCTTTGTCCCGGCACGAACGCCAGTGAGCCGACAAACAGGCTCATGGTGAAGCCGATCCCGCACAGCATCGAAACCCCCAGCACCTGCCCCCAGTTTGCGCCGGTCGGCAGTGATGCGAGCCCCGTCTTGATTGCCAGCCACGTCAGGCCAAACACACCGATGACTTTGCCCAGCAGCAGACCCAGGGCGATGCCGAGTGGTACGGGATGGGTGAAGCTCTCCAGTGTCACGCCGGCCAAAGGGACGCCGGCGTTGGCGAACGCGAACAGCGGCAGAATGAAATACGCCACCCAGGGATGCAGGGCGTGTTCGAGTTGCTGCAAGGGGGAGGCGACGTCTTTGGGCGTCCGCAGCGGAATGCAGAACGCCAGCACAACGCCGGCCAGCGTGGCGTGGACGCCACTCTTCAGCACGCAGACCCACAAGACGGTGCCGATCAGCAAGTAGGGCGCGAGTCTGGTCACGCCCAGGCGGTTCATGGTGATCAGCCCGGCAATCGACGCGCCTGCCAGCGCCAATGCCAAGTTGGACAGTTCGCCAGAGTAGAACAGCGCGATGACAATGATCGCGCCCAGATCATCGATGATCGCCAGGGTCATGAGAAACAGCTTGAGCGACACCGGCACCCGTTTACCCAGCAACGCCAGCACGCCCAGGGCGAAGGCGATATCGGTGGCCATGGGAATCGCCCAGCCACTCAGGGCGGCGGGATTGTCTGAGTTAAGCGCCCAGAAGAGCAGGGCAGGGATAACCATGCCGCCGATGGCCGCCGCGCCCGGCAGGACAATTTGCGAGGGCCGGGAGAGGTGACCTTGCAGCACCTCGCGCTTGACCTCCAGCCCGATCAGCAGGAAGAACAACGCCATCAGGCCGTCGTTGATCCACAGCAGCAACGGTTTGGCGATTTGCAACGCGCCGATCTGGGCAACGACCGGCGTTTCGAGCCAGCCGTTATAGAGCCAGGACAGGGGAGAATTGTTGATGATAAGGGCGAGGGCCGCGGCGGCGATCAGCAGCAAGCCACCGGCGGCTTCCAGCTGGAAGAAACGTCTGAATGTATTGCGTACGGGCAAGGTCACGCTCCAAGGGCAGCCTAAAAAGGAGCGCCACCCTAACGCGCGTTCTGGTGTCTGAAAACAGGATCTGAAGCCGAATTTGTAATCAAAAATAACGCCCTACAGACACCGCTCACGAATCCTAGGGATTCGTTTCCGAGTGCTGTAGGGCGATGCCTTTGAGTGGCTTATTCAGTGATGCCCAGGATATTTCGGGCCAACGCTTCGGCGATGCGGATCCCGTCGACGCCGGCCGACAGGATGCCGCCGGCATAGCCTGCGCCTTCGCCTGCCGGGAACAGGCCTTTGACGTTGAGGCTCTGCAGGTCCTCGCCACGGGTGATGCGCAGGGGCGAGGAGGTGCGCGTTTCGATGCCGGTGAGGATCGCGTCGTGCTGCGAAAATCCTCTGATCTGTTTCTCGAACGCCGGCAGCGCCTCACGAATGGCTTCGATGGCAAAGGCGGGTAATGCGTCGGCAAGGTCGGTCAGCTTGACGCCCGGCTTGTAGGAAGGTTCTACGCCGCCTAACGCCGTTGACGCTTTGCCCGCGATGAAATCGCCTACCAGTTGCGCCGGTGCCTCGTAGGTTTCGCCGCCCATGATGTAGGCGTGGGACTCCAGTCGCTCCTGCAGTTCGATGCCGGCCAGCGGGCTGCCCGGATAATCCTGCTCGGGGGTGATGCCGACGACGATGCCGGAGTTGGCGTTGCGCTCGTTGCGCGAGTACTGGCTCATGCCGTTGGTGACCACGCGGTTGGGCTCAGAGGTTGCCGCCACCACGGTGCCGCCGGGGCACATGCAGAAGCTATACACCGAACGGCCGTTCTTGGCGTGGTGTACCAGCTTGTAATCGGCAGCGCCAAGCTTCGGGTGACCGGCGTACTTGCCCAGGCGCGCGCGGTCGATCAGACCTTGCGGGTGTTCGATGCGGAAGCCGACCGAAAACGGCTTGGCCTCCATGAACACGCCGCGCCCGTGGAGCATGCGGAAGGTGTCCCGGGCGCTGTGGCCCAGCGCCAGAATGACGTGCCGCGAGTTGATGCGCTCGCCGCTGTCGAGCACAACGCCTTGCATCTGGCCGTCTTCGATCAGTACATCGGTGACCCGCTGCTGGAAACGCACTTCGCCGCCCAGCGCTTCGATCTGATGACGCATGTTCTCGACCACGCCGGTCAACCGGAAGGTGCCGATGTGTGGCTTGCTGACGTAGAGAATCTCTTCCGGCGCGCCGGCTTTGACGAACTCGTGCAAGACCTTGCGACCGATGAATTTCGGGTCTTTGATCTGACTGTAGAGCTTGCCGTCGGAGAACGTCCCCGCGCCGCCCTCGCCGAACTGCACGTTGGACTCCGGGTTGAGCACGTTCTTGCGCCACAGCCCCCAGGTGTCCTTGGTGCGCTGACGGACTTCGGTGCCGCGTTCGAGGATGATTGGCTTGAAGCCCATCTGCGCCAGCAACAGGCCGGCGAAAATCCCGCACGGACCGAAGCCGACTACCAACGGACGCTGGCTCAGATCGGCAGGGGCGTGGCCGACCACTTTGTAACTGACGTCTGGCGCCGGGCCGATGTGTTTGTCGTGGCTCAGGCGCTGGAGCAGGGCGGCTTCGTCGCGCACCTGGAAGTCGATGGTGTAAATGAACTGCAGCTCGGTGGATTTCTTGCGCGCATCATAGCTGCGCTTGAACAGGGTGAAATCCAGAAGCTCGTCGCTGCCGATGGCCAGGCGTTGCAGAAGTGCAGGGCGCAGTTCGTCGTCCGCGTGGTCCAGCGGCAGTTTGAATTCGGTGATTCGTAACATTGAAAGATCCGGTTTCGGGCCGCAGGATCGGCCCGGGAGCACTACAAGAGCGCGCGATTATAAGCCACATTGAGCAGGGAGCGGTGGCCCGAGCGACGACATCCGCCACGCAGCCGCCGTTTAGCTTTGCACCGAGTCAGCTGGGAAAACTTGATCTCAAGGCTAATGGGGAATATGTGGGAGCGAGCTTGCTCGCGAAAGCGTCTTGTCAGTCAGCGCTGTGAGCGCCTGACCTACGGCATTCGCGAGCAAGCTCACTCCCACCAGTGTTGCGCCTGTACAGATTCAGGTTTGAGGTTTCAGGTTCAGCGAAAGGCTATCAATCGTTACGCATCGCCCCGAAGTACGCGCAACCGCGCTGAACCTGGCCGTTGACCCGGAGTTCGGCGGTCAGGTGCTGCACCGAGCCGTTCGACGGGTCCACACAGCGCAACGGCGCGACGTAGAGCTCGACGTGTTGATTGTTGGCGTCGGTGATCAGGTTGAAGCGGCCCTCGGGCATCTGCTCTTCCATGTACGGCACGGCGAACGGCTCCTGGCCTTCGCGCTCAAGCACCAGACCCTTGCCGCTGGCGTTGAGGTTCCATTTCGGGCCGTTGCCGCTGGCATGAATCGTCAGGCGCTTGAAATTGGGGTCCTCGCAGGCACCGCTTGGGCGCTCGACGCGGTAGAGCTGGTAAATGTCAGCCTGACCGTCACTGCCCTGGGCCTTGCTCGCGACGAAGTTGCCACGTACATCGGCGAACGCCTTGCCGTTCTTGTCCACCACCGAAGCGGCTTCCTGCAGGACGCCGGTGTTGCCCTTGTCGGTCACTGCATAGCGGCGCTGTTCGTTGCACGGGGCGAAGAATAGCTTGCCGCCGTCACCGCTGAGGGTGCCCTGCATGCGGATCATGCCAGCGGTCGACACCTTGCTGTCACTGGACGACATGGGCAGCAACTGGCAGCCGGCAAACAGGGGCAACAAGGCGAACATCAGAGCGGAACGAGCAGCGGACATGGGGCGGTCTCCAGACAAGTGCCGCCACGTTACTCAGCCTGCTCGCTCATCACAAGGGGCGATTAGCCGACGCGATACGTCTGTCCGGTTTGTAGCCCTTCGACACTTTTTGCGTACGCCAAGGCTACATCCGCTGCGGGAACCGGCTTGAAGCCACGAAAGTACGGCGCGTAGCTGCCCATGGCTTCGACCAGCACGTTGGGGCTGACCGAATTGACCCGCATGCCCCGCGGCATCTCGATGGCGGCGGCGCGCACGAAGGCGTCGATGGCGCCGTTGACCAAACTGGCTGACGCTCCGGTGCGAATCGGATCGACGCTGGTAATGCCGGTGGTGAAGGTGAAGGACGCACCGTCGTTGGCGAATTCCCGACCGATCAGCAGCAGATTGACCTGACCCATCAGCTTGTCCCGAAGGCCCAGGGCGAAAGAGTCGGCGGTCATCTCGCCCAGCGGCGCGAAGGTGACATTGCCGGCCGCGCAAATCAATGCGTCGAAAGGGCCTGTCCGTTCGAATAGTTTGCGGATCGAGTCGCTGTCACTAATATCGACGTGCTCGTCCACGCCGGTTCTGCCGATGCGAACGATCTCGTGGCGTGGCGCCAACTCTTTCTCGATCGCCGAGCCGATGGTGCCACTGGCGCCAATCAATAGAATTTTCATGATGCGGTTTTCCCTGGTATGGATCAGGCGCTCAGTGTGAGTCGCCTTTTCCCACCGAAACAGGGGCTAAACGGCAATCCCGGTTTGTCAGAAAGGAAACAATCATGAGCGAAATGGACGACCTGGCCGCGTTCGCGATGCTGGTGGAGGCCAACAGCTTCACCCTGGCCGCGCAATGGCTTGACACCAGTACCAGCCAACTGTCCAAGCGCATCAGCAAACTGGAAAAAAACTTCGGCGTGACGCTGCTCCATCGCACTACCCGCAGCCTGACGCTGACCTCGGCGGGCGCCATTCTCCTGCCCGAGGCCCGCGCGCTACTGGCCCAACGCGACCGCGTTCGCGACGCCATGGCCTACCTGAGCGAAAGCCTGATAGGCACCGTTCGCCTGACCGTGCCGGTGTCGTTGGGCGAAACCTTCTTCGAAGGCCTGCTCACCGAATTCGCCCACACCTACCCTGACGTTCAGGTGGAACTGGACCTCAACAACCACTTCCGCGACATGCGCCGTGATGGCTTCGACCTGGGCATACGTTCCAGCGTGGGGATCGACGAACGCCTGGTGGCCAAGCCCTTGCTGTCGCTACAGGAGCTGACCTGCGCCAGCCCGGATTACCTCGCCAGACACGGCACCCCGCAAACCCCGGAAGAACTGCGGGTTCATCGATGCCTGCTCAACAGCCATCACGCCGGCCGCGAATCCTGGGCTTACCACCAGAAACACGAACTGACCCGCGTCAACGTCCGCGGCACCTTCGCCAGCAACCACTACGGCCTCCTGAAAAAAGCAGCCCTCGTCGGCGCCGGCATCGCCCGCCTGCCGTCGTACATGGTCCATGAGGAACTGAAAGAAGGGCGGTTGCACTGGTTGCTGCGTGATTACCAGACGCCGGTTTCGTCCCTGTACTTGGTCCACCCCTTTGAAGGAAGGCTGCCGAGGCGGGTGCAAGTCATGGCGGATTATTTGAGTGAATGGTTCGAGCGCAGCACTGCGGCGCTGGAACAGCTCTGACTTCTGGGGTTATCAAATCGAGCGGGGACAGATTAATTTACGGTGAAGCGCTGTAAATAAATCAGTCCCTTGTAAACAGAAATCAAAATTGATGTCGCAGCCACTGGCCTATTCCCGGCTAAAGCCGGTCCTACAAAAAGCAACGCGTGCAGCCAGTGGCACCGACGGCGACTCCTGTAGGACCGGCTTTAGCCGGGAAGCTTTTGCTTTGGCAATTGATCTTCTACGCGATAGTCCAGACACCGCAAAACGCGACTTGGGTGCAGGCTGAACGCAGGTCTCGCGCAGTGGGCCGAGCCGCAGGGATGCGGCGAGAGCGCCGTCAGGACATGGATGTCCGTTCGGCGCGGGCCCACGGAGCGAGACCGGAGTGAAGGAACCCTGACGAAGGAAGGGCCCAACCAGGAGCACAAAGCCCTTGGTTACTTGGGGCTTTATCAAGTAACTCGCCGAAGGCGAAACGTCTGCCCCCAGGCAGACGCCCTTGATCCTGCTTTACCCGCCTAAATAAGCATCCCGCACTTTCGGATCAACCAGCAACTCCGCCCCCGACCCCTGCATGACCACCCGGCCATTCTCCAGAACATACGCACGATCAGCGATCTTCAACGCCTGATTCGCATTCTGCTCCACCAGAAACACCGTCACCCCATCCCGCCGCAACTGCTCAACAATCTCGAAAATCTGCTGAATAATAATCGGCGCCAGACCCAGCGAAGGCTCATCCAGCAACAACAGCTTCGGCTTGCTCATCAACGCACGCCCGATCGCCAGCATCTGCTGCTCACCGCCGGACATCGTGCCGCCGCGCTGATTGAAGCGCTCCTTCAGACGCGGAAACAACTCAAGCACCTTATCCATCTGCACCTGATAATCGGCCTTGTCCGTGAAGAACCCGCCCATCGCCAGATTCTCCTCCACCGTCAGACGGGCGAACACACGACGGCCCTCCGGCACCACCGCAATACTCTTGCGCATGATCACCGACGACTCCAGACCGACCAGTTCCTCACCCATATAGCGGATGCTGCCACTGTGCGCGCGCGGCGAACCGCACAGCGTCATCAACAGCGTCGACTTGCCCGCGCCATTGGCGCCGATCAACGTGACAATCTCACCCTGCTGCACATCGATGCTGACACCGTGCAATGCCTGGATCTTGCCGTAG
Organism: Pseudomonas sp. GW821-FHT02H06; assembly: GCF_059421525.1. Lineage (NCBI taxonomy): Bacteria > Pseudomonadati > Pseudomonadota > Gammaproteobacteria > Pseudomonadales > Pseudomonadaceae > Pseudomonas > Pseudomonas sp. GW821-FHT02H06. Next base: position 429,300 of record NZ_JBWKVD010000001.1, on the reverse strand, counting down.
AACGTGGAAACGTTATCAAACTGCAGCATTTACGCTTCCCCCAGATAGGCTTTGATCACTTCAGGATTGTCACGGATCTGCTCGGGCGTGCCATCGGCCAGCGGCGTACCCTGATTGATCACCACGATATGGTCGGAAATGCTCATGACCAGCTTCATGTCGTGCTCGATCAGCAACACCGTCGCGTTGTGCTCGTTACGCAGCACGCCGATCAGCGCTTTCAAGTCTTCGGTTTCTTTCGGGTTCAGACCGGCCGCCGGCTCATCGAGCATCAGGATGCGCGGGCGCGTCATCATGCAGCGGGCGATTTCCAGACGCCGCTGCTGACCGTAGGCCAGTGTGCCGGCAGGACGATTGGCGAACTCTTTTAGATCAACCGCTTCCAGCCAATGCTCGGCGTACTCCATCGCCTCGCGCTCGCTTTTGCGGTACGCCGGAGTCTTGAACAGGCCGGACAGGAAATTCGTGTTGAGGTGGCGATGCTGGGCCACCAGCAGGTTTTCCACCGCCGTCATTTCCTTGAACAGACGCACGTTCTGAAACGTACGCACCACGCCTTTGCGGGCGATCTCATGGCCGGCCAGGCCCTGAATCGGCTCGCCGTCCAGCAGGATCGTGCCGGAGGTGGGTTTGTAGAAACCGGTCAGGCAGTTGAAAACAGTGGTCTTGCCGGCGCCGTTCGGGCCGATCATCGACACGACCTGCTTCTCGTTGACGGTCAGACCGACGCCGTTGACGGCCAGCAGACCGCCAAAGCGCATGCACAAGCCGGACGCTTGCAGAAGTGGACGGCTCATCAGCGCTCCCCCTTGAGTTTCATGACGGGACGCTGCATCGGCAGGAAGCCCTGAGGACGCCAGATCATCATCAGCACCATCAAGGCGCCGAAGCCGAGCATCCGGTATTCGCTGAATTCGCGAAGCAGTTCAGGCAACAGGATCATCACGACCGCAGCGAGGATCACGCCCAGCTGCGAGCCCATGCCGCCCAATACCACGATGGCGAGGATGATCGCCGACTCCAGAAAGGTGAACGACTCCGGTGTAATCAAACCCTGACGCGCGGCGAAGAAACTGCCGGCGAAACCGGCGAATGCAGCGCCGAGGGTGAAGGCCGACAGCTTGATGATGGTCGGATTCAGGCCCAGCGCGCGGCAGGCGATTTCGTCTTCACGCAGGGCTTCCCAGGCGCGGCCGATGGGCATGCGCAACAGCCGGTTGATCACGAACAGCGCCAACAGCGCCAGCAGCAGGGCGATGAGGTAGAGAAAGATCACCTTGTTGATGGAGTTGTATTCCAGACCGAAGTATTCGTGGAACGTCTGCATGCCTTCTGCAGCCTTGCGCTCGAACGTCAGGCCGAACAGCGTCGGTTTTTCGATGTTGCTGATGCCGTTCGGACCGCCGGTGATGTCGGTCAGGTTACGCAGGAACAGGCGAATGATTTCACCGAAACCCAGCGTCACGATCGCCAGATAGTCGCCACGCAGCCGCAGGACCGGGAAGCCCAGCAGGAAGCCGAACGTTGCCGAAGCCAGGCCGGCCAGCGGCAGGCAGATCCAGAAACCGAAGCCGAAGTAGTGCTGCAGCAGGGCGTAGGTGTACGCGCCCACGGCGTAAAAGCCGACGTAACCGAGGTCAAGCAGACCCGCCAGACCGACGACGATGTTCAGGCCCAGGCCGAGCATCACGTAGATCAGGATCAGGGTCGCGATGTCCACCGCGCCGCGCGAGCCGAAGAACGGCCATACCAGCGCAGCAATCACCAGCGCGCCGAGGAACCAGCGTTGGGTGGAAGGCAGGGTCAGGAAGTTGCTGGTCTTGTCCGACATCAGCTGTTTCTGCGGACGCGAACGCCACATGGCGCTGATCTGTTCGTTGAACAGCACGCGCAGGAACATCAGCAACGCCGCGGCAAAAATCAGCAGCACGGTGGTGGTGCTGGCGCCGACCACCGCGAGATTGATCCCGACGATGTCCAGTTTGAGCCCGAGGATCGGGTAAGCGACGGCCAGCACCAGCACTGCGCTGAAGAGGGCCGATTTGAGATTCCTGGTCATACTTTTTCAACCTCCGGACGGCCGAGCAGGCCGGTTGGCCGGAACAACAACACCAATACGAGAAGACCGAACGCCACCACATCCTTGTACTGGTCGCCAAAGATGTCGGCGCCAAAGGCTTCGGCGATGCCCAGCACCAGACCGCCGAGCATCGCGCCCGGGATACTGCCGATGCCGCCCAGTACTGCGGCGGTAAAGGCTTTGATGCCGACGAGGAACCCCGCGTTGGGGTTGATCACGCCGTACTGCATGCTCAGCAGCACCGCAGCGACCGCCGCCAGGGCGGCACCGATGACGAAGGTCAGGGCGATGATGTTGTTGGTGTTGATCCCCAGCAGGTTGGCCATCTTGATGTCTTCAGCGCAGGCACGGCAGGCGCGACCCAGGCGAGAGCGGGAGATGAACCAGGTCAGACCGAGCATGGCCACCAGCGTGACGATGAAGATGAGGATCTGCATGTAGGAGATCACCACTTCATGGGTGCTGCCGGGGCCGAAAACGAAGTTGCCGGGAATGAGGTTGGGGATCGATTTGTCTTTCGAGTCCTGCGACAACAGCACGGTGTTCTGCAGGAAAATCGACATGCCGATGGCGGAAATCAGAGGGATCAAACGGTTGCTGCCGCGCAACGGGCGATAGGCAACTCGCTCGATGGCATAACCGTAGGCGCTGGTCACCACAATACTGGCGACGAAGGCTGCGGTAATCAGCAGGGGCAGGCTGTCCAGGCCAAGCATGGTCAGACCGGCCAGGGCGATAAACGCCACATACGAGCCGATCATGTACACCTCGCCGTGGGCGAAGTTGATCATGCCGATGATGCCGTAAACCATGGTGTAGCCAATGGCAATCAAGGCGTAAGTGCTGCCAATGGTCATCCCATTAACCAGCTGTTGAAGAAAGTGATAGAGATCTATCGGCATTGCTGAGTGCTCCTAAAAACCTGCCTGGTGTTTCACTGGTGGTGTCTTTTTCCCGCTCGCGCGTCGTGATCTACGTCCGCGTCCGGCACGAGCCCAGTGGTTCACTGGTGCGGTTTCAAGATGTTCAGGGGTCGGAATTCTTGTGAAATTCGCTGCCCAGCTAAAACAAAGCCCACTGCGGTTGCAGTGGGCTTCGGGTAAGCATGAAGGCTGCGTTATTTCACAGGGGCTTCAGTCTTGGTGCCATCTTTGTGCCAGGTGTAAACGACGAATTTGAAGTCTTTCAAGTCACCCTTGGCGTCGAAGCTCAGATCGCCGGTAGGGGTTTTGAACGTACCGGTGTGAATGGCGGCTGCCACCTTCGCGGTGTCTTCGGACTTGGCGGTCTTGATCGCTTCAGCAATCACTTCCACGGCAGCGTAGGCCGGGAACACGAACGGACCGCTCGGGTCTTCTTTCTTCGCCTTGAACGCAGCAACCAGCTCATTGTTGGCCGGGTCCTGATCGAAGGATTTCGGCAGGGTCACCAGCAGACCTTCGGACGCGTCCTGAGCGATCTGCGAGATGGAGGCGTTGCCCACGCCTTCCGGACCCATGAAGCCGGCTTTCAGGCCTTTTTCCTGCGCCTGACGCAGAATCAGACCCAGCTCAGGGTGGTAGCCGCCGTAGTAAACGAAGTCGACGTTGTTTTGCTTCATCTTGGCGATCAGCGAGGAGAAGTCCTTGTCGCCGGCATTGATGCCTTCGAACAGGGCGACTTTCACGCCGTCTTTTTCCAGGGTTTGCTTGACGGCAGTGGCGATGCCTTCACCGTATTGCTGTTTGTCGTGGATGACCGCAACGATCTTCGGCTTGACCTGCTTGGCGATGTAGTCGCCGGCAGCCGGGCCCTGTGCACTGTCCAGGCCGATGGTACGGAAGATCATTTTGTAGCCACGGGCAGTGATTTCCGGGCTGGTGGCCGCCGGGGTCACCATGATGATGCCTTCGTCTTCGTAGATGTCCGAAGCAGGCTGAGTGGAGCTGGAGCAGAGGTGACCGACCACGAACTTGACGCCGTCGTTGACCACTTTGTTGGCGATGGCGACCGCTTGTTTCGGGTCACAGGCATCATCGTAATCAACCGCTTCAAGCTTCTTGCCGTCGATGCCGCCTTTGGCGTTGATCTGGTCGATGGCCATCTTGGCGCCGCTGAACTGCATGTCGCCGTACTGGGCCACAGCACCGGTTTTAGGGCCGGCAATGCCGATCTTGATTGTGTCAGCTGCGAACGAGTGACTGGCAACCCCCGCCAGAACCAGTGCGGCAAACAGCTTGGAAATCTGATTAATACCCTTAGTCATGATGCTCCACTCTTGCGTTGTCGTTTTTATAATCCTGACGGCCAAAGCTGCAGGACCGGATTGAATCTCCAGGCCGCACCCCCAGCAACTGTACCGGAACAGTTTAGAGCGCCGGTCGATCGCTTGAATAGCTGGCTGCGGGGGGCAAAACCTGTGGATGTCGCTTAATCGACAGAAAGATACACAATCTAGCCGGCTCTATAACCCTGTCGGGCAACGAACCGGTCGGCTTGGGCGAACTTCCCTGCAATCAATCACTTGAATCCGGGTTTGTCCGTACGGAGGGCGGCGCTATCATTGCGCCGATTTTCCAATACGGTGAAAACCCATGACGCAAGAACCTAGCACCCTCTATGCCAAATTGCTTGGCGAAACGGCTTCGATTACGTGGAATGAATTGCAACCATTTTTTGCGAAGGGTGCCCTGTTGTGGGTCGAGCCCAGCCTGGATTTGATCGCCGTGGCCCAGGCATTTGCCGAGAACAGTGAGGCGCAAGTGGCTGCGTGGCTCAAGAGTGGGGACGTCGGCAAGGTCTCTGAATCAAAGGCTCTGGATCTTTTCGAGCGCAATCCGCCTCTCTGGGCAGTGGTTGTCGCGCCGTGGGTGTTGATCCACGAGAGGGCGTGACGCTGGTCACTGCTCAAAAATGGTGCGTCGGATGATGGCAAAGTGGGTAATGCGGTAACTGCCGGTGTGTCGTCGGTAGCGGAATGTCTCACCGAATCCATGCTTCATTTTGGGAAAACCATCAGGGTCGCTCCGGGATTTCTGGCGGACGTTCAATGGATGGGTATCAGCGGGGCGAATGTTCACAGACAGAGTGCCAAGGCGTGACTAGATTTCAGGCAAACCGGAGGCGTCAGCCGGGATAGCCTCCTATAACAAGAAAGAGAGCGCCCCATGGATCAATCGACTCAGGCAAGGAACGCTTGGCGCGTTCTGTTTCTGCTGTTTCTGGCCAACCTGTTCAATTTCTTCGATCGCACGATTCCCGCGATCATCATCGAGCCCATCCGCAAGGAATGGTCGCTGAGCGACTTTCAGCTCGGCATCATCGGCACCGCCTTCACCCTGGTGTACGCAGTGGCGGGTCTGCCGTTGGGGCGCATGGCCGACAACGGTTCGCGTCGCAAGTTGATGGGGTGGGGGCTGGCGGTGTGGAGCGGCCTGACGGCGGTAAACGGTCTGGTCGGCAACTTCTGGGCGTTTCTGCTGGTGCGCATGGGCGTCGGGATCGGAGAGGCGAGCTATGCGCCAGCGGCCAATTCGTTGATCGGCGACCTGTTCCCCGCCCACCGCCGCGCCCGGGCCATGGGCATCTTTATGCTGGGATTGCCCCTGGGGCTGCTGCTGGCGTTCTTTACCATCGGCGCGATGGTGCAGGCGTTCGGCAGCTGGCGCGCGCCGTTCTTCATCGCCGCGGTGCCGGGGCTAGTGCTGGCGGTGTTCATGTTCTTCATTCGCGAGCCGGCCCGGGGCGCCGCTGAAAGCGTGGCCATTTCCCAGGAGAAAATCGACCGGCCGATCCGCCGCGTGCTGTCGATTCCTACGTTCCGCTGGCTGGTGCTCGCCGGTCTGGCGTTCAACTTCGCCACCTACGCGTGCAACTCGTTCATGGTGTCGATGCTGCAGCGCTACTTCCTACTGCCCTTGCAGGAAGCCGCGATGGCCACCGGCATGATCGTCGGCGTGACCGGTCTCGTTGGCCTGACCGTCGGCGGCTGGGTGGCGGACAAGCTGCATCAACGCTGGAGCAACGGCCGCCTGATGTTTGCTGCCATGAGCATGGTGGTTGCGACGCTGTGCACCGGTTATGCGCTGCACGCCGGGCGCATCGAGATCGGCGTGTTCGTCGGGGTGTTCAGTCTTGGCTGGCTGTTTTCCTACAACTTCTACACCTGCGTTTACACCGCGATTCAGGACGTGGTGCAGCCCCGACTGCGCGCCACGGCCATGGCGCTGTTCTTTGCTGGTCTGTATCTGCTGGGCGGCGGGCTGGGACCGGTGGTGGTAGGTCTGTTGTCGGACCATTTCGCTCACTCGGCGATGTACGCCGCACAGGTCGAGCAGATGACCGAACTGTTCAAGGCGGTGGGGCTGCACGATGCGATGTATTTGATACCGGTGGCGTTGTTTTTCGTCCTGGTGTTTCTGGTGCGCGCGTCGAAGTGCTTCAGCGCTGATGCGTTGCGGATGCGCGAGGGGATGGTGGCGGATGAGCCGGTGAGGCAGGGGGTGAAGCCGTCCGTGGCGTGATCCCCCGATCACTCCCACACCACAGCGGCCTACTTTAAAGTAAGTGCACATGCGCTCTGTGGGGTCTAGAAGATCCCGAGCCGAGCGCTATCCCGTGGGAGCGAGCTTCCTCGCGAAGGCTTAAGTTCAGTCAGTAGAGAAAATGGCTGAACGTCCCGGCCTCTTCGTGAGCAAGCTCACTCCCACATTTCCTGCGGCGAACCTGATTAGCCAGCGACCAGCACCCGAATCGCTTCAAGGCGCAGCGCGGCTTTTTCCAGCATCGCCAGGCCTTGCTCACGTTGTTCACGCAATGCCGCCAGTTCGCTGTCGCGCACGGTCGGGTTGACCGCTTGCAACGCGGTCAAACGCGCCAGCTCTTCTTCGGTGTCTGCCGCCAGACGTCGCTGCGCTTCCGCCACACGTTCAGCGTGCTTCGGCGCGATTTTGCTTTCGGCGGCGTTGATCTGCGGGTTGAGCACGTCGCGCTGTGCCTGAATGAACTTGTTGGCGCTGGCCCGGGGCACGCTCTCCAGCTGATCGTTCAGGGTGGTGAAGGACACGCGGCCCGACAGGTCGTTGCCGTTGCCGTCCAGCAGGCAACGCAGCGCGGCCGGCGGCAGGTAGCGGCCCAGTTGCAGCGAGCGCGGCGCGACCACTTCACTGACGTAGAGCAATTCCAGCAACACGGTGCCGGGCTTCAGCGCCTTGTTCTTGATGAGTGCCACGGCGGTGTTGCCCATCGAGCCGGACAGCACCAGATCCATGCCGCCCTGCACCATCGGGTGTTCCCAGGTAATGAACTGCATGTCCTCGCGGGCCAGCGCCTGATTACGGTCGTAGGTGATGGTCACGCCTTCGTCGTCACCCAGCGGGAAGCTGGCGTCGAGCATCTTCTCGCTCGGCCGCAGGATCAGCGCGTTCTCCGAGTGATCCTCGCTGTCGATGCCGAACGCGTCGAACAGGGTTTCCATGTAGATCGGCAGGGTGAACTGATCGTCCTGCTCAAGGATGGCCTCCACCAGCGCTTCGCCTTCGCCGGCACCGCCGGAATTCAGCTCCAGCAGACGGTCGCGGCCGGTGTGCAGTTCGCTTTCCAGACGCACGCGCTCGTTGCGGGCCTCGGTCACCAGCGCCTGCCAGTCGCCCTCGTCGCCGCCTTCCAGCTGCGGCAACAGGCGCGGACCGAATGTATGTTGCAGCGCGTTGCCGGTGGGGCAAGTGTTGAGGAATGCGTTGAGCGCCTCGTGATACCACTGGAACAGCCGCTCTTGCGGGCTGGTTTCCAGATACGGCACGTGCAGCTCGATGATGTGCTTCTGGCCGATCCGGTCCAGACGACCGATCCGCTGCTCCAGCAGGTCCGGGTGCGCAGGCAGGTCGAACAGCACCAGGTGATGGGAGAACTGGAAGTTGCGGCCTTCACTGCCGATTTCCGAACAGATCAGCACCTGGGCGCCGAACTCTTCGTCGGCGAAATACGCCGCCGCGCGGTCACGCTCAAGGATGTTCATGCCTTCGTGGAAGACTGTCGCCGGAATACCGGAACGCACGCGCAGGGCGTCTTCCAGGTCCATCGCGGTTTCGGCGTGGGCGCAGATGACCAGCACCTTCACGCGCTTGAGCATTTTCAGGGTGTCGATCAGCCAGTCAACGCGCGGATCGAAACGCCACCAGCGCTCTTCTTCGCTGAGCTCGCTTTGGGCCTGGAAGCTGACTTCCGGGTACAGGTCGGCGTGTTCGCCAATCGGCAGCTCCAGGTATTCAGCCGGGCAGGGCAGGGGATACGGGTGCAGCTTGCGCTCCGGGAACCCTTGCACGGCGGCGCGGGTGTTGCGGAACAGCACGCGGCCGGTGCCGTGACGGTCAAGCAGTTCGCGGATCAGGCGAGCGCTGGCTTCGGCGTCGCCGGCGGCAACAGCGGTCAGCAGCCCTTCGGCTTCGGCGCCGAGGAAACCACGGATGGTCTCGTTGGCTTTTGGCGACAGCGTGCCTTTGTCCAGCAGCTCCTGAACGGCTTCGGCGACCGGGCGATAGTTTTCGCTCTCGGCGCGGAAGGCGTGCAGGTCGTGAAAACGGTTCGGGTCCAGCAGGCGCAGGCGGGCGAAGTGGCTGTCCTGACCGAGCTGCTCGGGGGTTGCGGTCAGCAGCAGCACGCCGGGAATGACCTCGGCCAGTTGCTCGACCAACGAGTACTCGCGGCTGGCCTTTTCTTCGTGCCAGACCAGGTGGTGGGCCTCGTCGACGACCAGCAGATCCCAGCCCGCCGCGAACAGCGCGTCCTGGGCCTTCTCGTCTTCAACCAGCCACTCCAGCGACACCAGCGCCAGTTGCGTGTCTTCGAACGGGTTGCTGGCATCGCTTTCGATGAAGCGTTCGGCATCGAACAGCGCGACCTGCAGGTTGAAGCGGCGGCGCATTTCCACCAGCCACTGGTGCTGCAGGTTTTCCGGTACCAGGATCAGCACCCGGTTGGCGCGGCCCGACAGCAACTGGCGGTGGATGACCAGGCCGGCTTCGATGGTTTTACCCAGCCCCACTTCGTCCGCCAGCAAGACCCGCGGCGCGATACGGTCGGCGACTTCACGGGCGATGTGCAACTGGTGAGCGATCGGTTGTGCGCGCACGCCGCCCAGGCCCCACAGCGAGGATTGCAGCTGGCGGCTGGTGTGTTCGAGGGTGTGATAACGCAGGGAGAACCACGGGAGTGGGTCGATCTGCCCGGCAAACAGGCGGTCGGTGGCCAGACGGAACTGGATGAAGTTCGACAGCTGGGTTTCCGGCAGGGTCACGGGCTGGTTCTGCGCGTTGAGGCCGTGGTAGACCAGCAGGCCGTCGACGTCGTCGACTTCGCGGACGGTCATCTTCCAGTTTTCGAAATGGGTGATGGTATCACCCGGCGAAAAGCGCACCCGCGTCAGCGGCGCATTGCGCAAAGCATACTGGCGCGTGTCGCCAGTGGCCGGATAGAGCACGGTCAGCAAGCGGCCGTCCTGAGCCAGAACGGTGCCCAAACCCAGCTCGGCTTCGCTGTCGCTAATCCAGCGTTGCCCCGGTTGATACTGCTGCGACATGCTGCCTGACTCCCGCCTTGAAAAAGCCGACTATGTTAACGGAACAAGGCGCCCAGGCCAAAGCCACATTGTAAAAACGCCCGGATATAGTGGGTGGCGCGCCTGAGGCGGGCACTTGCTGCGAAAAACATAGTCGAAACTCGCGCTTGAATCGGCTCAAGTCGACGAAACGGCAGCCGACAGCTTGATAACAGGAGACCATTACCATGCTGCCACCGCTGATCCCACTGAGCGCGGCCCCCGTGACTTCGCAGCTGGACCCGGTCAAACCCACCCCGGACATCCCGCCGGTAACGCCGATTCAAAAGAGTTCGAGCGAAACCAACATCGACATGGGCGAACGTGACCGCGAGCAGGCCGAATTGCTGCTGCGCGAAGAACAACGTCGCCATCAACGCCGCCGCAGCGACCGGCGCGTGGCCGACCGTCACCCTGATCTTCAAGAAGGCCCGGCCATTCCCGGGGATTTCCTCAATGCCGACGACACCGTGCCGGTGGTGCCGATCATTGACGACGAGCCGCGCCAGGGTTTGTGGGTCGATCTGAAAGTCTGAGGCGCTGGTCAGCGCCGCCTCGATTGCGCATTATTGGCGGCAACAGCTATTCACGAGCGATACGCCATGAGCGATGACGGAAAACTGGTAGACCTGAGCGCCGAGCGCGCCAAGCGTGTTCACGACCTCAATGACAAACGCCTCAACGAAGTCCGCAGCGCTTTCGAGCAGGCTATGCCGCTGGGCAAGGGCAAGAAGAAAGCCAAGAGCAAACCGAAAAAACGCTGACCCGCCTTCCGTTCGTCCCCCGTCTGCCGGCTGCTGTTTGTGATTCACGCCGGCATTGACCTGAGTCAATTCCTCTCGTCACCCCACTGATTACTCTGCGCCCATCAAACAGCCTCGGGCAGAAGGAGTGCGCATGTTTCTCGACCACGCAGTGATAGCCGGCGTCATGACGGTGGGGCTGACGATGGTGATTTATTCAAGCGTCGGACTGTTCATCTGGAGAGACCCACCCCCGCGCGGAAGACGCTGAGTCTTCTACACAAAGAGCACGCAAGGCATTTTGGGCAACTTCGGTTGCCCATTTTTTTGCGTGGTGGCCGTGCGTGCTGACTGCTGCGCCGGAAGGAGGCTGGCGCCGGCTCAACCCACGGTGATGGGTGGCAGATCGGCCAGGGTCACGGTCTGCAGCTTGCGTGGCGCGAGGATCTCGGCCTCGCCATCCACCACCAGTTCATCGTTCTGATTGAACACGCGAGTGGCGATGCGCACGCGGAATTTCGGCAGTTTCTCGAGGATTTCCAGGCGCACGGTCAAGGTGTCGCCGATCTTCACCGGCTTCTGGAAGGTCATCTGCTGACCCAGGTAAATCGTGCCCGGGCCAGGCAGTTCGCAAGCCACCGCCGCGCTGATCAATGCGCCGCTGAACATGCCGTGGGCGATGCGATCCTTGAACATGCTTTTGGCCGCGAATTCGGCGTCCAGGTGCACCGGGTTGCGGTCGCCGGACATCTCGGCAAACAGCTGGATATGACGCTCTTCAACGGTTTTGCTGTAGCTGGCAGTCTGACCGACTTCAAGGGCTTCGTAGGGCGTGTTGGTGACTTGGGTCATGGGGTGTCCTGTGACAATTAAGAAAGATGAACCACTGACGTCATTCGCTGCGGCGCGGCCTTGGCTGCTGCAGCGCCTGGTCAAGCCAGGCGAGCAGATCCCGGGTGACTTCTTCACGGTTGGTCTCGATGAGGATCTCGTGACGCGCCTGCGGATAGACCTTCAGCGTAACAAACGGGTGGTCGGTGCCGCTCAGAGCGTCGGCCAGATGCGTGAGACGCTTGCCATCGCTCACCGGATCACATTCGCCACCGATAATCAGGATCGGCAGTCCGGGATCGATCTGCGCCAGGTTCGAACGCTTGCTGATCTGCTGCAGGCCCCCGAGCAGGTCCATCCACAGTTGATTGGTGCAGCGGAAGCCGCACAGCGGGTCGTTGCTGTAGGCGTCAACCTCGGCCGGGTCGCGATTGAGCCAGTCATAGCAAGTGCGCGCAGGCTTGAAGCGTTTGTTGAAGGAGCCGAACGACAAGTGTTCGATCAGCGCACTGCGCCCGGTCGGGCCTTTCCGCCAGCGTTCAACACGGGCTACCAGCGCCGCCGAGCGATAGAAGGTGACGGGATGGTAATTCGAACCGCTGAGGATCACGCCCTGCAAACTGGCGCTGTGGTGCAGCAAATAACCCTGGGCGATGTAACTGCCCATGCTGTGACCCAGCAGGAACACCGGCACCCCCGGATGACGCACCGCAATCGACGCTTTCAGCGTGGCGAGGTCGCCGACCACTTTGTTCCAGCCGTCCTGATCGGCGTAATGGCCCAGGGTGCCATAGGTGGCCGAATGGCCGTGGCCACGCTGATCGGCGCCATACAGGGCGAAACCTGCCCGCATCAATGCCTTGCCCAATCTGTCATAGCGCCCGGCGTGCTCAGCCATGCCGTGGGAAAACAGGACCACCGCCCGGGCATTGCCCATCGGCCTCCAGGCATGCACATAGAGGCGACTGTGATCTTGAGCGTCCAGCCAAAAAGCTTCGTGTTCCATCGCGGTTCCCTGGCCCCTGTAAAAAGTTGTCTCAAAAAACGCAGTGGCGAGCGCTTCGCTTGAGTGTATAGCGGTAGCCGGATGGCAGGCTGGTTACCCGCAAGATTCACACCGGTGATGACGCGGCGACGACTATTTGCCTTCTATGCCATAGCTGCTAACGTCCGGCAAACGCCCGTTTAAATTCCACGGGGCCAGCACACTCAGGTAAGAGGATAAAAACAACATGCAACCTGACTTCTGGAACGACAAGCGCCCCGCTGGCGTTCTTTCTGAGGTGGACCTTCAGGCGTATAGCTCGGTGGTCGAGGTCTTCGAGCGCAGTTGCCGCAAATACGCCGATCGCTCAGCCTACAGCAACATGGGTGTCACCCTGAGCTACGCAGAGCTTGAACGCCAATCGGCGGCGTTCGCCGGTTACCTGCAACAGCAGACCGACCTCAAACCCGGCGACCGCATCGCCGTGCAGATGCCCAACCTTATCCAGTACCCCATTGCCGTGTTCGGTGCCATGCGCGCCGGCCTGATCGTCGTCAACACCAACCCGCTGTACACCGCCCGGGAGATGCGCCACCAGTTCAAGGATTCCGGTGCGCGCGCACTGGTCTACCTCAACGTCTTTGGCAAGAACGTGCAGGAAGTGCTGCCGGACACCGATATTCAGTACCTCATCGAAGTGAAAATGGGCGACATGCAGTCGGCGGCCAAAGGCTGGCTGATCAACACGGTGGTCGAGAAGGTCAAGAAGCTGGTGCCGGCGTATCACTTGCCCCAGGCGATCCCGTTCAAACGTGTGCTCAAGCTCGGCAAGGGCGATCGTCTGCAGCAGGTGACGCTGGCGCTGAAAGACGTTGCTGTATTGCAGTACACCGGCGGCACCACCGGTTCGCCGAAAGGCGCGATGCTGACCCATGGCAATCTGGTCGCCAACATGCAGCAGGTCTACGCCTGCATGCAGCAGCATGGGCCGGACGGGCAGCCGATCTTCAAGCAGGGCAGCGAGATCATGGTGGCGCCGCTGCCGCTTTATCACATCTATGCGTTCACCTGTAATTGCATGTGCATGATGGTCAGCGGCAATCACAACCTGCTGATCACCAACCCGCGGGACATCGGCGGCTTCATCAAGGAACTGAAGAAGTGGAAGTTCTCGGCGATGCTCGGCCTCAATACGCTGTTCGTGGCGCTGATGGACCATCCCGAATTCAAAAACCTCGATTTCTCTACGCTGCGCCTGACCAACTCCGGTGGCACCGCGTTGGTTAAAGCCACCGCCGAGCGCTGGCTGCAGCTGACCGGCTGCCCGATCGTCGAAGGCTACGGCCTGACTGAAACCTCTCCCGTCGCCACCGCCAATCCTTATGGCAATCAGTCCAGGCTAGGGACGGTAGGCATGCCGGTGCCGGGCACCACGGCGAAGGTCATCAGCGACGACGGGATCGAAATGCCCGTCGGTGAGCGCGGCGAGCTGTGCCTCAAGGGGCCGCAGATCATGCGCGGTTACTGGAACAAACCGGAGGCGACCGCCGAGGTGCTGGACAGCGAAGGCTGGCTGAAAACCGGCGATGTCGCGGTGATCGACCCGGACGGGTTCATCCGCATCGTCGATCGCAAGAAGGACCTGATCATCGTTTCGGGCTTCAATGTCTACCCGAACGAGATCGAGGACGTGGTTTCGCGGCATCCGAAAGTGGCGAACTGTGCGGTGATCGGCGTTCCCGACGACCGTTCGGGCGAAGCTGTGAAGCTGTTCGTGGTGCCGAGGGATGCAACGCTGACCAGCGAGGAGTTGAAGGCATACTGCAAGGAGAACTTCACCGGCTACAAGATCCCCAAGCAGATCGTGCTGCGTGAGTCGTTGCCGATGACGCCGGTGGGGAAAATTCTGCGGCGGGAGTTGCGGGATATCGCCTGAGGTTGCGGCGATTGCTCATCAGCTTCTAACCCAGGAAAAACGGCGTGTTGATCACGCCGTTTTTTTTGCCTGGTACTCTCCTGCTGAGTTTAATCGGAGTGCGTAAATGAACATCGACGTAGGACATTTCCGACATTTAGGTTCATTGCTCTAAACGTGACCGTCGCATATTCAAGAGTCAGATATGTGACTGGAGAGCCCGCTTTTGGCTCTAGGCGGCCTCTGGCAAAGCTGATACGCTCGCCCCGCTTTTTGTGCCATCGGTCAACAAAAAGCGGTGACTACAAAATTCCAAACACAAGAAATCATCGCATTAAGTGATGTGTAGAAACGCTGTCGCTGAGGAGTCGGCTTTTATGCTCGAAAACTTCTGGAAGGATAAATATCCGACAGGTATCGCCGCCGATATCGATCCGGATCAGTATCCGAACGTACAGGCCGTATTGAAACAGTCCTGCGAGCGTTTCGCCAACAAACCTGCGTTCAGCAACCTGGGCAAGACCCTCACCTACGGCGAAATGTACACGCTGTCCGGTGCCTTCGCTGCGTATCTGCAACAGCACACCGACCTGCAACCCGGCGACCGCATCGCCGTGCAGTTGCCCAATGTGCTGCAGTACCCGGTCGCGGTGTTCGGTGCCATTCGTGCCGGGCTCATCGTGGTCAACACCAACCCGCTGTACACCGCGCGGGAAATGGAACACCAATTCAACGACTCCGGCGCCAAGGCGCTTGTCTGCCTGGCGAACATGGCGCACTTGGCCGAGAAGGTCGTGCCCAAGACCGGCGTCAAGCACATCATCGTCACCGAAGTTGCCGACCTGCTGCCGCCGCTCAAGCGCCTGCTGGTCAACAGCGTCATCAAGTACGTGAAGAAGATGGTCCCGCCGTTCCACTTGCCCAAGGCGGTCAAGTTCAACGACGTGCTGGCCAAGGGTCACGGCCAGCCGGTGCAGGATGTTTCGCCGAACGGTAACGACGTCGCGGTGCTGCAATACACAGGCGGCACCACCGGCGTGGCCAAGGGCGCGATGCTCACCCACCGCAACCTGATCGCCAACATGCTGCAATGCCGGGCGCTGATGGCGGCCAATCTCAACGAAGGCACGGAGATTCTGATCACGCCGTTGCCGCTGTACCACATCTATGCGTTCACCTTTCACTGCATGGCGATGATGCTGAGCGGCAACCACAACGTGCTGATCAGCAATCCGCGTGATCTGTCGGCGATGGTGAAAGAGCTGTCGAAGTGGAAGTTTTCCGGCTTCGTCGGGCTCAACACGCTGTTCGTTGCGCTGTGCAATAACGCCGACTTCCGCCACCTGGATTTCTCCTCGCTGAAGCTCACCCTCTCGGGCGGCATGGCCCTGCAAACCGCCGCGGCCGAGCGCTGGAAAGAAGTGACCGGTTGCTCGATCTGCGAAGGTTACGGCATGACCGAAACCAGCCCGGTGGCGTCGGTCAACCCGTTCCAGAAGATCCAGATGGGCACCATCGGCATCCCCGTGCCCTCGACCCTGTGCAAGACCATCAATGACGCTGGCGAAGAGCTGCCGTTGGGCGAAGTGGGCGAGCTGTGCATCAAGGGCCCGCAGGTCATGAAAGGCTACTGGCAGCGTCAGGACGCCACCGACGAGATGCTGGACGCCGACGGTTGGTTGAAGACCGGCGACATCGCGATCATTCAGCCGGACGGCTACATGCGCATCGTTGATCGCAAGAAAGACATGATTCTGGTCTCCGGCTTCAACGTGTACCCGAATGAACTGGAAGACGTGCTGGCGACCCTGCCGGGTATTCTCCAGTGCGCGGCCATCGGTATTCCGGACGAGAAATCCGGCGAGGCGATCAAGCTGTTCGTGGTGTGCAAACCGGGCACGACCCTGAGCAAGGATCAGGTCATGGAGCACATGCGCGCCAACGTCACCGCTTATAAAGTGCCGCGCAGCGTGGAATTCCGCGACGCCCTGCCGACCACCAACGTCGGCAAGATCCTGCGCCGCGAACTGCGTGACGAAGAGCTGAAAAAGCTGGCGCTGAAAAAGCCGGCGTAAGTCAGCCGTTAAACCCACAAACCCCGCCAGCGTGCGGGGTTTGTTGTTTAAGGCGGGCATGGATTGTCACGGCGGTATCGCTGAATGCCCTGGCCCCTTCGTGAGCAAGCTCACTCCCACAGGTCCAGCGGCCTTCCCGAGACTGAGTCCATCCCCATCCTGTGGGTTGGTAAAAGACCTCGAATTGGCTGCGATCCTGTGGGAGCGAGCTTGCTCGCGAAGGCTTAGTTTCATTCACTAGAGAAAGCGGCTGAACCCCCCCGGCCCCTTCTTGAGCTCACTCCCACAGGGTTCGCGTTGTGCCACATTGGGTGGCCTGCCACATGCTCTATGAGGGCATAGAGATGCAGACCTGCCTCCACCCCACCAAATCTGCGACAATCCGCGCCCTGCATTCAGATAGAAAGATTCCGCGCCCTGATGACCGACGATTCGACTTCCATCGACCAACTCTTCAAAAACCTCGACCACGCGATGATCAGCGATCGTCATCGCTTGCGCCGGCAATTGCATGAGCTGCGCAAGAAACCGGACGAGACGAAGCGGGCGCAATGGGTCGAGCGCGTGCAGGCATCGTGCGCCCGTGTGCAGAGTCGCGCCCAGAGCGTGCCGACGATGCGCTACGACGAAAACCTGCCCATCGCCGCCAAGCGCGACGAGATCAAGAAAGCGATTCTTGAACATCAGGTGTTGATCATCGCAGGCGAAACCGGCTCGGGCAAAACCACTCAGTTGCCGAAAATCTGCCTGGAAATCGGTCGCGGTCAGCACGGCCTTATCGGCCATACCCAGCCGCGTCGAATCGCAGCCCGCAGCGTTGGCAGCCGGGTCGCCGAAGAAATCGGCACGCCGCTGGGCGGTCTGGTGGGTTATCAGGTGCGCTTCGAAGATCAGAGCGATGAAAACACCCTGATCAAGCTGATGACCGACGGCATCCTGCTCGCCGAAACCCAGCACGACCGCTATCTTGAGCGCTACGACACGATCATCGTCGACGAAGCCCACGAACGCAGTCTGAACATCGACTTCCTCCTCGGTTACCTGAAAACCCTGCTGCCCCGTCGCCCGGACCTGAAAGTCATCATCACCTCGGCGACCATCGACCTCGAACGCTTCTCCGAGCATTTCGACAAGGCGCCGGTCATCGAAGTCTCGGGTCGGACCTTTCCGGTGGAGACCTGGTACCGGCCGATGACCGCCCAGCAGGACGAAGAAGGCAACAGCATTGAGGAAGACCTGACCGTCGATCAGGCGATTCTCGCCGCGCTGGACGAGCTGGCCGCCTTCGAACGCAGCGAGCGCAAGTCCCCTGGCGATGTGCTGGTGTTTCTGCCCGGCGAGCGGGAAATCCGTGACGCCGCCGAGATGCTGCGCAAGGCGCAACTCAAGCACACCGAAATCCTGCCGCTGTACGCGCGCCTGTCGCCGGCCGAACAGCAGCGTATTTTCCAGTCTCACCCGGGCCGTCGCGTGGTCCTGGCTACAAACGTTGCCGAAACCTCGCTGACCGTGCCGGGCATCCGCTACGTCATCGACACCGGCACCGCGCGCATCAGCCGCTACAGCTACCGCGCCAAAGTGCAGCGCCTGCCCATCGAAGCGATTTCCCAGGCCAGCGCCAACCAGCGCAAGGGCCGTTGCGGTCGGGTCGAGCCGGGCCTGTGCGTGCGCCTGTACAGCGAAGAAGATTTCCTCTCGCGGCCTGAATTCACCGATCCGGAAATCCTGCGCACCAACCTCGCGGCGGTCATCCTGCAGATGCTGCATCTGCGACTGGGCCAGATCACCGATTTCCCGTTTATCGAACCGCCGGACGGCAAAGCGATCAGCGACGGCTTCAACCTGTTGCAGGAGCTGTCGGCGGTCGACCGCGAAAACAACCTGACGCCGATGGGTCGACAACTGGCCCGCCTGCCGGTGGACCCGCGCATGGGGCGCATGTTGCTGGAAGCGGCGAAGCAAGGCAGCTTGCAGGAAGTGTTGATTGTCGCCAGCGCCATGTCGATTCAGGACCCGCGCGAGCGTCCGCCGGAGCGTCAGCAGGCTGCCGACCAAGCCCACGCCCAATGGAAAGATCAGGACTCCGACTTCGCCGGGCTGGTCAATCTGTGGCGCGGCTTCGAAGAACAGCGCCAGGCTCTGACCGCCAGTCCGCTGCGTAACTGGTGTCGCCGCAACTTCCTCAACTACCTGCGCCTGCGGGAATGGCGTGACTCCCATCGCCAACTGAGCCTGATCTGCCGCGACCTGCAATTAACGGTCAACAAAGAGCCAGCCGATTTTCCGAAATTCCACAAGGCGGTGCTCTCGGGCCTGCTCAGCCAGATCGGTCAGAAGACCGAAGACGGCGATTACATGGGCGCCCGTCAGCGGCGGTTCTGGGTGCATCCGTCATCGGGGCTGGGCCGCAAGCGCCCGCAATGGATCATGGCTGCCGAGCTGGTGGAAACCACCAAGCTGTATGCGCGCATGGTGGCGAAGATCGAGCCTGACTGGATCGAACCCCTCGCCGGGCACCTGATCAAGAAAAACCACTTCGAACCCCACTGGGAAAAGAAGCGCGGCCAGGTCGTCGCCTTCGAGCAGATCACCCTGTTCGGCCTCATCGTCGTGGGGCGTCGGCCGGTGCATTTCGGGCCGATCGACCCGGTGGTGTCCCGCGAGTTCTTCATTCGCGAAGGGCTGGTGCGCGGCGAGATCCAGTCCCGGGCCAAATGCCTCACGGCCAACACCAAGCTGCTGGAGCAGCTCGACGAACTGGAAGCCAAGGCGCGGCGCCGCGACATCCTGGCTGACGAAGAAACCCTGTACCGCTATTACGACGAACGCTTGCCAGCGGATATTCACCAGACCGCGACGTTCGACGCCTGGTACCGGATGGAAAGCCAGAAGAACCCGCAGCTGCTGATCATGCGCGAGGAAGATGTGCTCGCCCGTGAAGCCAGCGAGGTCACGGCCAATCAGTACCCGGACACCTTGCGTCTCGGCGAACTGACCTTGCCGCTGACTTACCATTTCGAGCCCAACCACCCGCGCGATGGCGTGACCCTGCGGGTGCCGGCGCCGCTGCTGCTGTCGTTGCCGGCCGAGCGCCTGGAATGGCTGGTGCCGGGGCTGCTGGAAACCAAATGCGTGGCGCTGGTGCGCAATCTGCCCAAGGCGCTGCGCAAGAATTTCGTGCCGGTGCCTGACTTCGTCAAAGCCGCGTTGCAACGGATGGTCTTCGCCGAAGGCTCGTTGCCCCAGGCGTTGGGCCGTGAGCTGTTGCGCATGACCGGCGTGCGAGTGACCGACGAAGCTTGGGCCGAAGCGGCACAACAGGTGGAAAGCCACCTGAAAATGAACCTTGAAGTGGTCGACGCCAACGGCAAGTTCCTCGGTGAAGGCCGTGAGCTGGATGAGCTGACCGCCCGTTTCGCCGAGGCCGGACAAGCCGCGTTGGCGGTGCCTCAATCGGCGAAAGGTCAGCAGCCGGTCGAGGCCAAGGGCTTTGCGGCAGTGGCCGAAAAGACTCAACAGCAGATCGCCGGCCTGTCGATGACGGTGTATCCGGCGCTGGTGGAAGAGGGCGGCGCGGTCAAGGAAGGGCGTTTCTCGACCCAGGCCGAAGCCGAATACCAGCACCGTCGAGCCCTGCAACGTCTGCTGTTGCAGCAACTGGCAGAGCCGACCAAGTTCCTGCGCAGCAAGTTGCCGGGACAGACCGAGCTGGCCTTGCTGTACCGCGATCTGGGTCGGGTCGATGCATTGATCGAAGACATTCTGCTGGCGAGCCTCGACAGCTGCATTCTTGAAGGCGAAACGACGTTGCCCCGAGACGGCGCCGGCCTGCTGTCCCTGGCCGAGCGCAAGCGTGGCGGTCTGACCGAGCATGCCGAGCGGCTGGCGAGGCTGACGCTGGAAATCCTCAAGCTCTGGCACGGCCTGCAAAAGCGCTTCAAGGGCAAGATCGATCTGGCCCAGGCCGTGGCGCTGAATGACATCAAAGGTCAGTTGAGCAAGCTGGTGTATCCCGGTTTCGTCCGCGAGACGCCGGCGGTGTGGCTCAAGGAACTGCCGCGTTACCTCAAGGCCATCGAAATCCGTCTTGAGAAACTCGGCAGCCAGGCGCAGAAGGACCGGGTATGGAGCATCGAACTGGGCAATCTCTGGGCGCAGTACCAGACCCGCGCCGACAAACACGCTCAGGAAGGCAAGCGCGACCCGGAACTGGTGGTGTATCGCTGGTGGCTGGAGGAATACCGCGTGTCGCTGTTTGCCCAGCAACTGGGGACCAAAGTACCGATCTCGGACAAGCGCCTGAACAAGCAATGGACCCAGGTAGAGGGTTGATCCCCTCGGCCCGCAGTCCCGATTACATTACCCGATAGCGCGAAATGGCGGCCGTTATGGCAAACTTCGCGGCTAAACTTCATAGCGTCACAAACATCCGTCGTCCGCCAAGCGGGTTGCTGCCTCGTTGCATTGGGACTTTCGTCCCAGAACCACCGACGCCCCGCTTGTGCTGGCTGTTCAGCTGCTGCCGTCAATGAGCTGCTTTTATCTCGAGAGGAACGACCGTGTACGAAGTCGTGATCAGTGGCACCGGGCTTTTCACCCCCGCCAACAGTATTTCCAACGATGAGCTGGTGCAGTCTTTCAACACCTACGTTGCCCAGTTCAACGCCGAAAATGCCGCCGCGATCGAAGCGGGCGAGGTTCAGGCACTGACGGAATCCAACGCGGCGTTCATCGAAAAAGCCAGCGGCATCAAAAGCCGTTACGTGATGGACAAGGACGGCATTCTCGACCCCCAGCGCATGAAGCCGCGTCTGCCCGAGCGCTCCAATGACGAATGGTCGATTCTCTGCGAGATGGGCGTTGCCGCGGCCAAGCAGGCCCTGCAGCGTGCCGGCAAGACCGCCGCTGACATCGACGGCGTTATCGTCGCTTGCTCAAACCTGCAGCGTGCTTACCCGGCGATCTCCATCGAAATCCAGGCGGCGCTGGGCATCCAGGGCTTCGGCTTTGACATGAACGTGGCGTGCTCCTCGGCCACGTTTGGCATTCAGACCGCCTGCAACAGCGTCAAGCTGGGCCAGGCCCGGGCGCTGTTGGTCATCAGCCCGGAAATCTGCACCGCGCACCTCAACTTCCGCGACCGCGACAGCCACTTCATCTTTGGCGATGCAGCCACGGCGGTGGTGGTCGAGCGCGCTGACCTGGCGACCTCCGAGCACCAGTTCGACATCGTCGGCACCAAGCTGCTGACCACGTTTTCCAATAACATCCGCAACAACTTTGGTTTCCTCAACCGCACGGCGGAAGAGGGCGAGGGCAAGGCGGACAAACTGTTCGTGCAGGAGGGCCGCAAGGTGTTCCGCGACGTCTGCCCGATGGTCGCCGAACTGGTGGCTGCGCACCTGGACGAGAACCAGCTGAACGTCGGCGACGTGCAACGGTTCTGGCTGCATCAGGCCAACCTGAGCATGAACCACCTGATCGTGAAGAAACTGCTGGGCCGCGACGCCACGGTCGAGGAAGCCCCGGTGATCCTCGACCGCTACGCCAACACCAGCTCCGCCGGTTCGGTCATCGCATTTCACGAACACCAGGACGACCTGCCAAGCGGCGCGCTGGGCGTGCTCAGCTCGTTCGGTGCGGGGTATTCGATTGGTAGTGTGATTCTGCGCAAGAAGTGATGCGTGCGGCATGACTGCCGGCTAAACATGTGGGAGTGAGCTTGCTCACGAAGAGGCCATGACATCCGCTAAATCTTCAGCGGCTGAAATGCCGCTTTCGTGAGCAAGCTCACTCCCACAGGTACGGTGCCAGCTGCGCGAGAGGGAATCTCTCGTACAGTTGTGGGATCCGCAGAAGATCCTAGAGTCCACAAAAAAAGCCCGGCGCTGCTCTGTCGGAACGGATGATGGGGATCCGACAGCGCAACGGCGGGCTTGAGGTCTGTAGCGGCTTCAAACGGCAAGAACACGCCGCTTGAAGCTTTCAGCTTGTCACTTGCAGCTTATAGCTCGTAGCTGCCTTTCTTAGAACTTCGCCAGCACGTCCAGTTGCAGCGTGTTCGCATCCTGATCACGCGGCAGCGCAGAAGTCGCGAAGTCCGCTTTGGTCAGGAAGTACGTCGCGCCGACCGCGAAGTTCTTGTCGATGTCGTAGGAAATAGCCAGCTTGTGACCGCGCGAACCGGTAGTGCCGTTGGCAAAGTCGGAGTCGGTGAAAGCACCCACCACAGCGTTACGTTGGGTATCGCGGTAGTTGTAGTCCAGACCGAAACCGAACACCTTGGTTTTCACACCGGCCAGCCAGGCCGTGTCTTCGTCGCTGTTGGTGGCGCTGTTGACCACGTACTGACCGTACAGGCCGACCGGCACGACAAAGCCGGTCAGGTCCAGTTGACCGAAGCCTTCATACAGACGGAAGTCAGTGGTGTTGTTGCCGTTGATGCTCAAGCCACAGAACGTCGTGCTGGTGCTGGCAGCGGCCGGATTACAGTCGTTGGAGTTCTCGTAGTTGTAGACCGAGCCACCGACCGTCATCTTCACGTTGTCGGTGATGGCGATCCGCGTACCCAACTGAGCGGCGTTCAGGCGCAGGTCGTTCTTGAACTGCGTCCCTTCGCCGCTGATGTTGTCCTTGAGGGTGTAGGTACCGGCGCTGCCGAACAGCTCGAAGCCCTTGTTGATCGGCAGGCTGTAAGTCGCGGCCAGCCCTTCAGGGTTGATGTCGTTGTCCCAGATTACGTCGCCTTCGCTGACCCATGGCTGAGCCATCTTGCCGCCGATGACGTGCAGGTTCTGGATCGCGGTCGGGTGATAGTCGATGAAGCCCTGATCCAGCCACAGGTCTTTCTTGGTGAAGTAGTCGTTCTGGTCAACGTTGGTGGAGTTGGCCTTGTTGTCGCCACCGGTGGCGATACGGATACCGGTGCTGACTTGCGGGTTGATCTCGCTGTAGGCGCCGAGACGCACACGGATGCGCTGACGGTTTTTGTCCTGGCTGTTGTTCTGGTCGTCGATCTTGACCGTCTCTTGCCGAACGCGAACGTCGCCTTTGAATTGAGTCTTCGCTGCCCATGCCACTTTCTGCTCGAAGGCAGACAGTTCGGAGGACTTGGCAGCGGTGGCGGCGGCGATCTGGTCGGACGTCGCTTTCTGGGCCTGTTGCTGAGCCAGCTGGTCTTTGGTCAGCTCGGTTTGCAGTTCGGCGTACTGGGCAGGTGAGATCGAGCCGTTGGCCTTGAGCATGTCGAGCAGTTTCGCGTCGACTGCGGCGCTGGCCGGAACGCTCATGGCCAGCAGCACACCACCACACAGGGCTGCCGCAGTTTTCGTGGAAGCAAGACGCATATCAATCTCCGTAACTGAGAAGGGATGACCGAATCATCCAGGGATCAACCGACCATTGGCGGGCGGGGAAAGGTCAGAGCGCTTAGAACCTGATGCTCTAAAAACAGGCGCCAGTATTGCGGCCGTTTATGACGAAACAGTGGCAAGGTGATGGCATGTGGATGACATGTGAAAATTTCGTTGGACCTGCGGGCTAGAGCGTTCTGTCGAGTAAATTCACGTGCAGACCCTGTGAATAAGTGATACTGCGCAGACGTTAGCGCGACCACACGACTGCACCAGGAGTGGCGAAATGTCGTTACACCGTTTGGATAAATTGTCGGACCTTGCCCCTGAACAGTGGGACGCCCTGATACCTGGCGACTCACCCTTTCTGCGCCATGCCTTTCTCAGTTCGCTGGAAGACAGCGGCAGCCTCGGGCCCCGTTCCGGCTGGCGCGCCGAGCACTTGCTGCATTACGAGGGCGAGCAACTCATCGCTGCGCTGCCGGCGTACCGCAAGTGGCACTCTTACGGCGAGTACGTCTTCGATCACGCCTGGGCGGACGCCTGCCGGCGCGCCGGTCTGGCCTATTACCCCAAGCTGCTGGTGGCCGTGCCGTTCAGTCCGGTCAGCGGGCCGCGCCTATTGGCAAAGACCCCCGAAGATGGCCGCGAACTGCTCGCCTGCCTGCCGGGCTATGCCCAGGGCGAGGAGCTGTCCAGCGTTCACGTCAACTTCACCGACCCGGTCGCCGACGCATTGCTTGCCGAACAGCCCGGCTGGCTGCAACGCATCGGCTGCCAGTACCACTGGCAGAACCGCGGCTATCGGGATTTTCAGGATTTCCTCGATGCCTTGAGCTCACGCAAGCGCAAGCAGATGCGCAAAGAGCGCGAGCAAGTGGCGGGGCAGGGCTTTGATTTCGACTGGCTGGAAGGGCACGAGCTGAGCGAGGCGCACTGGGATTTCGTCTACGCCTGCTATTCCAATACCTACGAAGTGCGTGGGCAAACGCCGTACCTCACGCGGGAATTCTTCAGCCTTGTGGCCGAGCGCATGCCCGACGCGATTCGTGTGGTGCTGGCGCGACAGGGTTCGCGGCCGGTGGCGATGGCGTTCAGCCTGATCGGCGGCGACAGCTTTTACGGCCGCTACTGGGGCTGCCTGGCCGAGTTCGACCGGCTGCACTTCGAGACGTGTTTCTATCAGGGCATGGATTACGCGATCGCTAATGGCTTCAAGCGCTTCGACGCTGGCGCCCAAGGGGAGCACAAGTTGATTCGCGGTTTCGAGCCGGTCATCACCCACTCATGGCACTACCTGGCGCACCCGGGACTGCGAGAAGCGGTGGCGGATTTTCTGACCCAGGAACGGGCGGGGATTCTGGCGTACGCCGAAGAAGCGCGCGGGGCGTTGCCGTATCGGCAGGTGTAGATCGACCTGTTCGGGTCCGATCAAGGGTGAACAGCTTTGTTGGCTTCGCCCTGACATCGCTGTCTCGTGGCAAGCTCAACCCTTGTGGGAGTGAGCGTGCTCACGAAGACGGCATCGGAACCTCCCAGGACATCCGCCCCGGGCCTTTTTCTTCAAGGGTCAATCCACCCCGACAAACCCACCGGTCTGATGCGCCCACAGCCGGGCATACAACCCTTTGTGCGCCAGCAGCTCGCCATGGGTCCCGCTCTCAGCGATCACGCCGTTTTCCAGCACGATCAGGCGGTCCATCCGTGCGATGGTCGACAGCCGGTGAGCAATCGCAATCACCGTCTTGCCCTGCATCAGCGTTTCCAGACTTTCCTGAATCGCCGCTTCCACCTCCGAATCCAGCGCGGACGTCGCTTCGTCCATGATCAGGATCGGCGCATCCTTGAGCAGCACGCGGGTGATGGCGATGCGCTGACGCTGACCACCGGACAGCTTGACGCCGCGCTCGCCCACATGAGCATCCAGCCCGGTGCGGCCTTCGGAATCGGTCAGCAGCGGGATGAACTCGTCGGCGCGGGCCTTGCGCATGGCTTCCCACAATTCAGCGTCGGTCGCGTCCGGTTTGCCGTAAAGCAGGTTGTCGCGGATCGAGCGGTGCAACAGCGACGTGTCCTGGGTGATCATGCCAATGTGCGAACGCAGACTTTCCTGGGCGACGTGGGAAATATCCTGATCGTCGATCAGGATCCGCCCGCCCTGGACGTCATACAAACGCAGCAGCAGGTTCACCAGCGTGGATTTACCGGCGCCCGACGGCCCGATCAATCCGATCTTCTCGCCCGGCTTGATGTCCAGGTTCAGGCCGTGAATCACGCCCTTGCCCTTGCCGTACTGGAAGTTGAGGTCTTCGAATTTCACCTCGCCACGGCTGACGGCCAGCTTCGGCGCAGCATCCCGATCGGTGATGCCCACCGGCTGAGCGATGCTCTGCAGACCGTCCTGGACCATGCCGATGTTTTCGAAAATGCCGTTGACCACCCACATGATCCAGCCGGACATGTTGACGATGCGAATCGCCAGACCGGTCGCCAGCGCAATCGCGCCCACCGAAATCAACGACTGGGTCCACAGCCACAACGCCAGGCCCGTGGTGGTGACAATCAGAATGCCGTTGAGCGTGGTGATCACGGAGTCCATTTCAGTGATCACGCGGCCGGCCAGTTGAGTCTTCTCGGTCTGTTCGCTGATGGCCTCGCGGGCGTACTGCTGCTCCGAATTGGTATGTGCAAACAGCTTGAGCGTAGCGATGTTGGTGTAGCCATCGACGATGCGGCCCATCAGTTTGGAACGCGCATCGGAGGAGATTACCGAGCGCGCTTTCACTCGCGGCACGAAGTACCGAAGGGCAAGGATGAACGCGATGATCCAGCTCAGCAGCGGAATCATCAGGCGCCAGTCGGCTTCGGCGAACAACACCAGCGCGCTGATCGAATAGATCAGCACGTGCCACAACGCGTCCACCGACTGCACCGCCGAATCACGCAGCGCGTTGCCGGTCTGGACGATGCGTTGGGCGATGCGCCCGGCGAAGTCGTTCTGGAAGAAATTCAGGCTCTGCTTGAGCACGTAACTGTGGTTTTGCCAGTTGATCATGCTGGTCATGCCGGGGCTGATGGTCTGATGCACCAGCAGGTCGTGCAGCGCAACGAAGATCGGCCGCAGCACCAGCGCGACGACGACCATCCACGTCAGCTCGAACGCATGTTCGCGGAAGAAATTCGGGTTGGGCGTGCCCTGGGCCAGATCGATGATGCGGCTCAGGTAGCTGAACAGCGACACCTCGATCAGCGCGCCGATCAATCCGACCACCAGCAGCGCGGCAAAGCTGGGCCACACCTGACGCAGGTAATACGCGTAGAACGACGTGACAGTGTTGGGCGGGGCGGCGGTGGGGGCGTCGCGGAAGATATCGATCAGCTGTTCAAAACGGCGATAGAGCATTGGCAATGACGCCCACGCTTGAGCGGGCTCTCCTTTCAATGAGGATGGGGTACAGCGGCTTGAGAGCAGCTCAATGACAGTCTTCGGTTCAGACCACATGAAAACGTGATTGCTCACGCTGATTCAAGGGCCGGGGCCTGAAAATGCAAAAGCCGGGCAGGCGCCCGGCTTTTGCGCTTGCGGCAGGCTTAGTTCACGCGCTTGGCCGTCTTGATCAGGATCGGGTCAACCGGCACGTTCTGCATCCCGCCTTTGTTGCCGGTCTGCACGTTGACGATCTGGTCAACGACGTCCATGCCTTTCACGACCTTGCCGAACACGGCGTAACCGTAGTCACGGGCGCCGTGGTCGAGCATTGCGTTGTCAACGACGTTGATGAAGAACTGGCTGGTGGCCGAATTCACATCCGAGGTCCGCGCCATGGCGACGGTGCCGCGCACGTTGTGCAGGCCGTTATCGGCTTCGTTCTTGATCGGGTCGTTGGTGGATTTCTGTTGCATCTGCGCGGTGAAGCCGCCGCCCTGCACCATGAAGCCCGGGATGACGCGGTGGAAAATGGTGTTGTTGTAGAAGTTGCTGTCGACGTACTTGAGGAAGTTCTGGGTGCTGACGGGCGCCTTGTCCTGGTTCAGCTCGATTTCCACATCGCCGAAGCTGGTGGTCAGCACAACGTGAGGCGCCGGAGCGGCCATCAGATTGCCGGCGAACAACACGGCAGCGGCGGAGAGGGCGATTTTCTTCAGCATGGGCAGAGTCCTGAAATTGATGTCGACTGCGAAAAAACAGGCGTAAGGGAAGCACGTTTGCGCGGATTTGGACAGTGGGGGGTGTGACGAGGCGTGTTCTCGTAGGACCGGCTTCAGCCGGGAAGAGGCCGGGTTAATCACCACCAATCCTGCGGTGTAACGCCCGACGCTTTCTCGGCTAAAGCCGGTCCCACAGGGTAATGCGGTGCATTCGTAGGACCGGCTTCAGCCGGGAAGGGGCCTGCTTTATCACCCTCACTCCTGCGGTGTGACACCCGACGCCTTCCCGGCTAAAGCCGGTCCCACTGACTGCACGCGTTGTTCACAGCATCTGCTGCGGCGCCGGAAAGGGCGCGTCCAGCGGCGCGGTGTCGAAACTCTGAATCAGCTCAATCAGGATCTGCGTCGCTGGCCCGAGCGGTTTGTCCTTGCTGGAGTACAGATAGAACGTGGGATGCCGACTGCCGCCCTTATCAAGAGGCAGAATTTTCAGCACGCCCTCCTGGATCTCCCGCTCGATGACGTGGCGCGGCAACCAGGCAAAGCCCAACCCGCTGCTGACAAACGCAGCGGCCGTCGCAAGGCTGCCCACCGTCCAGCGCTGTTCGGCGCCGAGCCAGCCGACGTCGCGCGGTTGATTGCGCCCGGAGTCACGAATCACCACCTGCAACTGGCTTTCCAGATCCTGGAAATTCAACTCACGCTGCAGTTGATGCAAGGCATGGCCGGGATGGGCCACGGCGACGAACTCCACCTTGCTCATCTCATTCCCCAGATAACCGGGAATGCTGAAGCCGCTGATGGCGAGATCGGCTACACCTTCCAGCAACACTTCCTCCACCCCCGACAGCACTTCCTCACGCAGCCGCACCCGACATCCGCGGCTTTGCGGCATAAAAGCTGTCAGCGCTCGCACCAGCCGGGCGTTCGGGTAAGCAGCGTCGACCACCAGACGCACCTCGGCCTCCCAACCCTGTTCCATATGATGGGCAAGGTCTTCCAGCTGGCTGGCGTTCTTCACCAGTTGCCGCGAGCGCCGCAACAAGACTTCACCCGCCTCGGTCAGCACGGCTTTGCGGCCGTCGATGCGCAACAGCGGAACGCCGAGCTGGTCCTGCATTCTGGCGACGGTGTAGCTGACCGAGGACTGCGAACGGTGCAGCGCTTCGGCGGCCTGAGCAAAGCCGCCATGGTCGACAACGGCTTGCAGCGTGCGCCATTGATCAAGGGTCACGCGGGGCGCTTTCATCTCTCGCTCCTGTTGTCCTAAGCTGGCGGTCCCTGAATGGAGACTGCCCCATGAAAAGAATCTGTTGTGTGCTGCTGGCGATGCTGCCGCTGAGCGCGTTTGCCTACCCGATTGACGTCGAGAAAGACATCAAGGGCGTGCAGGTGGACTACAACAGTCATGACGTTGCCTACGACATCGGCAACATCACCCTGAATAACTTTGGCGATGTCCCTGCCAAGTGCAGCGTGGTCTTTCGCAACGGGCCGGAAGCCCCGCGCACGCGCCGGGTTCAGGTCGCGCCGAAGAGCAGCACCGAAGTCACCGCGAAATTCACTCGCGACATCGTCAAGCTGCGCATCTCCCTGAGCTGCGAGCCTCTGTAACCCACGCATCAGCGTCGACGGAGCGTACGTCGGCTTCGTCGATAAAACAAATTCTTGGATGGGTTCGGGTCGAAAGCTGGCTTCTTTGATCGATATGCCTGCCGTCGGTACGGCGAGGGGATTGCCCTCCGAACGCTGGCGCGGCATCCGCCTGGACGCCTTAATCGCCCGTTAATCCCACCCCTTGAAGATGCTCGCGTTCATCGACACTCCATTGGCACTCGTTCGCTCCTGAGTGCATCGCCCGATCGACCCGCAGGACTGCGCTGGGTCCATCGGGTTTTTTCTTTCCGGGTCCCGAGTCGCCGCAAACGGTGTCGAGCCGACCTGCTCAATAGACAGGCCATGGCCAACCGGCTAAGGTCGCCGCCTTCAAAAAAGGGGCAACCATGGGCTATCTACTTTTCGTGACGCTGATTCAGGCGTTTTCCTTCAGCCTGATCGGCGTCTATCTGGCCGGGCACGTCGACAGCTACTTCGCCGTGCTGCTTCGCGTCGTGCTGGCTGGATTGGTGTTCATCCCGCTGACGCGCTGGCGTCGCGTCGAGCCTCAATTCATGCGCGGCATGCTATTGATTGGCGCGCTTCAGTTCGGCGTCACCTACGTCTGCCTGTACCTGAGCTTCCGCGTGCTGACCGTCCCCGAAGTGCTGCTGTTTACGATCCTCACGCCCCTTCACGTCACGCTGATCGAAGACGCCCTCAATCGGCGCTTCAATCCGTGGGGCCTATTGGCGGCCATGGTCGCGGTGCTCGGCGCCGTGATCATTCGTTACGATCGGGTTGATCCGGATTTCCTCGGCGGCTTTTTGCTGCTGCAGGTGGCGAATTTCACCTACGCCGCAGGGCAGGTGCTCTACAAACACCTGGTGGCCCGTTACCCCAGCGATCTCCCGCATTACCGTCGCTTCGGCTATTTCTACCTCGGTGCTCTCGCCGTGGCGTTGCCAGCGTTTCTGCTGTTCGGCAATCCGCAGCATCTGCCGGACGCGCCTCAACAGTGGGTTGTGCTGCTGTTCCTCGGCCTGTGTTCAACCGCGCTCGGCATGTATTGGTGGAACAAGGGCGCGTGCCTGGTCAATGGCGCCACACTCGCGGTGATGAATAACCTGCACGTGCCGGTGGGGCTGCTGATCAACTTGCTCATCTGGGGACAGAACGAGGACCTCGGCAAGCTGTTTTTAGGCGGGCTGGTGATTGTTTCTTCGGTGTGGATCAGTCGGCGCGGTCTTGTTCAACGCCGGGCCATTCTCTGAAACCACCGGGTTAGACGCCCGCGTCACCGACATCAGCGAGGGTGATGTTAGATATCTTCATGCGTGGTTTTTCATGTTGGGATCAAGCGAATAGATTGGCCCCAACGAAACGACTTAACCCACTTACCAGCAACTACGCGGAGATCTACATCATGAAAAAGTCCATCGCCTTCGGTTTCGCATTGTCCATCCTGGCTGCCGGTTCTGCCTTCGCCAGCCCTGAGCACATTAACCAACGCGCCATCGTCGATGCTTCGAGCGCTACCGTTCTGGACAGCAAAGTCGCCAGCAAAGAGGCGGCCAAGCCTTTCGCCACTCAGACTTCCGGCACCGTGACCGTTGCTGAAAACCGCAAAGAGTTCGGTTCGAGCTACCAGCGTTATCAGTAAGTCTCTGGGTGTAACAAGACCCACAATAAAAGCCCGGCAGATGCCGGGCTTTTATTGTTTTAATTTCTTTTTATTCATGAGCGCGTCGGCTATCGCGCGGGGCTTGAGCACGATTCTCCAGACTGTAATCTCGCACCACGTCAGCAATGCGCAAGTGGTAATCACCGAATACTTGCCTACGCCCCGTAAGTTGCGCGGCACGATGCAACTCAAGGCCGCGCCATCGTTTAATGGCTTCCTCATCACGCCAAAATGACAGCGACAGAACTTTTTCTGGCTCGCTGAGGCTCTGATAACGCTCCACTGAAATGAACCCATCCAAACCTTCCAGCAATGGCTTCAGTTCAGCCGCAAGATCAAGATACCGCTGGTATTGCTCCTCATGTGGCCACGCTTCAAAAATAACAGCGATCATTGTTGAGTCTCCCGGCTGCGATGGAAATAAGGAATCCGAGCATTAAGCGAGGGCAAGTAGCGCCATTGATGAGCGCGGACAGCGGCGTTGGGCCGTCTACGCAACAGTTCTGAAACCGCTTCAGAGGCAATACGCAAAGCGAGTTGCTGGCCTGGGCATTCGTGTCTGCCTGAGCCAAAGCTGAATATTCGACGGTGTGGCCGTGTGAGCAAAAAGTTGTCGGGATCCGGGTTTGCGCAAGGATCCCTGTTCGCTGAAGCCAGTAACAAAAGAACCGTATCCCCGGCCTTCAGGACGCTGCCTTCGATAACACACTGCCCGGCAACGAACCGCCGGGTGTTTTGTATGGGGGAGTCGTGGCGCGCCGCCTCGGCTACCCACTCTGCAACACGCGCCGGTTGTTGAGGGGGTTCAAACAGGTCGGGGTTACGATGAATTGCTATGAGGGTGTTGCCGATCAAGCCTGCGGTGGCTTCGCAGGTCTGTGACAACAGGCCGATCAGATTAGCGATCAATGCGTCTCGATCTTTCCAGCCCGTCACGTCACATTCCCTCAACACGTGGCTCATGAAGCGACTTCTTTCATCCTCGCCAAGCAGCAACTCTGCGAACAGTTGACTCAACCGAGTCGCTCCGGCATCGGCCTCATCCAGCTTGGTCTTGTCGCTTATGGGGGAAAGGCAGCCCACAAAATTCTGGGTCAGGGTCACAACTTCACGTAACTGGGTGAAAGGAACGCCCATCAAGGTTGCCGTGACGGATACGGGCAACGTCCACATCAATTCGTTGAGGTCGTCAACCGGGGCATGGAGGGACTCGAACAACTGCGACACTATTTCTGCGATGTTTTGGTCATGCACAGAAGCCAAAGCGGGCGCGATGGCCATTCTTGGACACTGGTGTTCAGCTCCTTCGTTCATGCGCATAAGACGACCGAAAATACGTCCCGCGGCGCCCTGTGCAATGGCGAGAGGAACCGGCTCATCAAGAGGGCGGACTCGACAGTCCGAATGTTCCAGAATGGCCTCTATGGCACTGGCATCACTGGCGATCCACATGCGTAGATCTGCATCGAACAACAGCCCCTTTCGTTGCCTTAAACCAGCGTAATAAATATAAGGGTCGGCATGGCTGGCTGCTTCAAACGGCGTCATTTCTGAAAGTCCTGTTCACAAGGAACGGCTAATATCCGGCACTGCGCACGTTAACGATTCGTTCAGGAACGAAATATGGACTCCCCAGGCAATGACATCGCCATTTCAAGGGTCGCCGGCGCAATCGCCGAACCAGCCAGGACGAAGATGCTCTGTTCGTTGATGGATGGGCATGCACGTACCAGCACAGAAATGGCTGTCATCGGCGACGTAAGTGCCTCTACTGCAAGCGCGCATTTGGCGAGGCTCAAAGAGGACGGGCTGCTGAAGCTGCACACGCAGGGCAGGCATCGGTATTACAGTTTGGCGGACGCAGACGTGGCCCGGGCGATTGAGGCCCTCATGGTGATCAGTCAGAAGCCAGACGCCCGGTTCGTCCCGAATACCCCGGGTCGACTCCAAATCGCACGCACCTGTTATGACCACATGGCGGGTTCATTGGCCGTAAAACTGCACGATCGTTTCCTCGAGTCAGGCTGGCTGACCATGTCAGCCCCTGACGACGGTAATTATCAACTCACTGTCAGCGGCGAAAAAGCGATGGCCGACTTGGGGCTCGATGTAGGGACAGTCAGGGCGCAGCGACGTCGCTTCGCCTGCTCATGCCTGGATTGGAGCATGCGCCGCCCGCATCTCGCCGGAGCACTGGGTGCTGCCTTCCTGCACATAGCGACCAGCCGCAAATGGGTTATTCAGGACCTCGACAGTAGGGCGCTGGCGTTGACGCCCAAGGGAACGAAAGAGTTCTCCATTCGATTCGGGGTCAGCACTGAAAACAATGCGCCATAGCTGCACTTGGTCGTTAAACGCCGCCCGGTTGCTGCAGACTTTGATTCGACGACATCTTCTCCAGCCCCAACCGTAAATCCGCCCCACTCGGCTGTTGATAAACCCCCAGCCCGAACTCCGGCAGCACCGCGAGCAGATAATCGAAGATATCCCCCTGAATCCGCTCGTAGTCACCCCAACTGGTCGTGCGGGTAAAGCAGTAGATTTCCAGCGGAACACCCTGGGCCGTGGCTTCCATCTGGCGGACCATGCAGGTCATGTCCGGGTGAATGTCGGCGTGGCTTTTCAGGTACGCCAGTGCGTAGGCGCGGAACGTGCCGATGTTGGTAATGCGCCGACGATTCGCCGACATTTCGGCGACGTTGCCCTGGGCTTGATTCCACGCCTTGAGCTCGGCTTTCTTGCGGCCCATGTAGTCGGTCAGCAGGCGGACCTGGGTCAGCTTCTGTTCTTCTTCATCGGAGACGAAACGCACGCCGCTGGCATCGATGAACAGGCTGCGCTTGATCCTGCGCCCGCCGGACTGCTGCATCCCGCGCCAGTTCTTGAACGACTCGGACATCAGGCGCCAGGTCGGGATCGAGACGATGGTCTTGTCGAAGTTCTGTATTAGTGAGTGAGGGTGGGGTACGTGGACATGTGTTTGTATATAAATCATACAGTTAGTAGAAAAAGAGAAATGTCCATTTTTTCCAACATTGGATGGACATGTTTTAGGCGAATCGATCCACTCCTGCCAACGGAAACGGTGGTCCGACCATGATCTGCTCATTTCGCGCCGAGTGTTTGAGTGACGTTTACGACCTCCTCAGCCGGATAAATAATCGGGTCAGCCGCATCACGATATTCCCCGATCCAACGTACCCAGATGTGGAGGTCGAGCTTGAGGGGGATCTGACGACCTCATTAATTCGGAGAGAGCTAGCTCACATTGATGACGGCCATGTGATGATTGAAACCTTTCGCAGGGTGCCCCGGATCCGCAACGAGATGACCCGTGGATAAAGTTCTCAGGTGCTTGCTGATTCATCAAATTTGCAGTCCCGGCAAAGCGGGCATAACGCCAGGCGAAGCTCTGTGCGTTCAGCGCGTGAAGCGCTATCCGCACAGGTGAGGCAGCGGGCGTAGCACTCAGCACTCAGTTCTCAATCGCCACGAGAGCGGCCAAGGGAAAGGTGGCGGGCGAATCGGCTTAGCCCCCCGGCCTCATGTTCGCCATCTATTCTCAAAGCCATCTCAAGGGATCGAGTCCTTGTCTGGAATACAAATACGACATTGCTCCAACGCTGCCCGACTCCGGCTCAGGTCGAGCTTTGAGCATGCTCGCCACCGTGATGGTTTCTACGA
This sequence comes from Pseudomonas sp. GW821-FHT02H06, assembly GCF_059421525.1. Lineage (NCBI taxonomy): Bacteria > Pseudomonadati > Pseudomonadota > Gammaproteobacteria > Pseudomonadales > Pseudomonadaceae > Pseudomonas > Pseudomonas sp. GW821-FHT02H06. Next base: position 394,633 of record NZ_JBWKVD010000001.1, on the reverse strand, counting down.
TATTAAAAACCCGCCCTAGCTACTCTCGGACTAGTCTTTTCATGGCAAGAGCGGTGAGCGCCGAGCGTCATTATTGTGAAGCATATGGTGGGCACGCCCGTCGCGGGAAAAGAATGCAGCATATTGGTCGCCATCTCGCCATCTCGCCAATTTGTCGGACTGTTACTCGACCGATTGCACCAGAGGAATGTTGGCGGCTGTGCTTGCAGCCCTCAAAGCGGATTGCCGTTAGCTTTGCGCGCTGAAGGGGGGTGGTGAGGATGTGGTTAGAGCGGATCAGGTTATGATTTTCATCAGTCTGGTAACCAGTTCACCAGGCTTTTGTCGCATAGCCGCACCGTATCAGCCGTCCCGCCCCATAGACCGGACTCTGGGCCAAGGCACTCAGTTCAAGGCTGCAAGAACAACTCTTCAACCAGCTTGGCTAACGTTTGGTTAGCTTGCTCTCCGGTGGCGCCTACGGACTTTTCGCTAGCCCGGTCATAAGCCCATAGAATCAGCACAGCTGCATCAACCTCTAACACGCTCGCTATCTGCTCGATCCGCTCAAGAGTTGGCGAATGCTCTCCCTTCTCAAGGCGGCCGATGTATTGCCGGGACGCAGCTGTCCCAAAGGCATCTTGGTTTAGGCCTCGATGCTCTCTTAGCTCCCGAAGCACTGCTCCGAAGGCCTCATCAATATCCAAGCTGCTATCTCCAGCATTTGCAAAGCTGGCATTTAAGCGCAAAAAGGGCTAGGATCTCTGAAATGACCACTATTGTGGTCATTTTATGGTTTTCGAGGGTCACCTCTAAAGGGGAAGGGCGTTGGCCTATGCGGGCGCCCATCGCGATTATGCGACGCCGCTGTGCAGCAGCCGAGTCAATTGAGAAGGGCATAAATTTGGCGCAATTATGTGTCGGTACCAATTCATTCGGACTTACCCGATACAGATACGGCGCCCGTGGGGTGGTCGTTCTTTGAGCCTGCTATTTGCGAATATGCTTGGAACGATCGGTTGTGAAGGCAAGGCGAACACACCCTCCATTACTGCTCGCATTCGGCAATGAATTACGAGAGCCCGTATATGAGTGGTATTGGTCAGTGTCGGCTGCCTTGATCCACGGAACGTCAATGTAATTGTCGTTATAGGAAGAACAAGTGAACGAAGAGCTTGAGCGAACTCTCCTATCAAAATTTCCTGAAATTTTCAATATCAAGGAATCAGACCCTGATGACTATCTGTGGGGGATTCATTGTGGCGATGGCTGGGCTCCCCTGATATCTGCCATGTGCAGGCAGCTTCAGTTTCGCATTGACACCGCAGCTAAGCCTCAGATCGTCGCTACTGAAATCAAGCACAAGATGGGAATACTGAGGTGCACCTTTTCTGGTGCTGATGACTACTGCAACGGCGTAATCGACACCGCTGTCGCTATGTCATACGTAACCTGCGAGCTGTGTGGAAATAAGGGCGTAATGGCCCGAGGGCCAAAAGGCTGGGTCCGTGTGCTGTGCGATCAATGCCGCCTTGATAACCCTGGCTAAGCACACCTAGTACCACTGCAATTCCAACCTGTAAGCAAAGAGGACTAATACCGTGTTTCAAACTCACTCAAAAGCGCCATTGGGTGGTGGTGTCTATAGCGACACCTTCTACGATCACGTCTCGCATTCTTTGGACGCCAGACTGTTCTGCGCGAAAGCCTGCTATCTGGGCGATCGTCTTACAGATTTCCCAGAGCATCGAATGATGATGACTCCCAGCCTTGTGTTGCTCGACCGAGTGTTGAGTGGGAAGGAGAAGGGCGTATCAATCGATACGATCCAAGTTTTGTCCCCAACTGATGCTGACGCTGCGGAGGATGGGGTGTACGGCTTGGGGCGTGTAAACCGGATTACGCGCCTCAAGCCGGGACGAGGACTGCCGCGCTACTTGGTGGAGACCACGGCGGGAAATATTCTGAGCGGCGATGCAGATGGACGTTGGGCTAGCTACACGCGAACTGTCTTGTTCGATTCCACGATTTCGCAGCTTACCGATGAGGCTGTAGCAGACAGCGCAGATCGGGCGATCGCCGACATTCGAACTGATGTGATCGTCCGAGTCTTGGACCTCTATACAGTACATTCGGAGATGACCGAGGGCTGGTGGCAGCAGAAACATCCTGAGTTGGACAACAAGACGCCCAGCGAACTCAAGACCCTAGCTGAGTACCAGAAGCTAACCGCATTGCTTCAGGTGCTTGAGCGCGATTGGCTTGGCAAAGGCGGGCAAGAAAGTGACTGATAGCTCAAGCCTCATGATGGCGAATCATCCACAGCTTCTGCGGCGACTCCTCCAGCATTTCAGTGAGGAGTACACGTTGGATGATGGTCGCACCCCATGGAGAGTGCTCCGCGCGCGCGTCTCATCGCCGCGTCTCGCAGATGTTTATGTGAAGGACTTTGATCCAACAGGGTGCGTTGAAGTGGGCGACAGTTTTTTGGAGAAACACACCATGCTCGCCGACCGACCCCAAAAGACCTATGGAGTAAGTCTTAAGCGTTGGGGGCAAATCTCGTCGTCGATCACCGAAGTCGAGACGTTCGCGTTTAGGGATGCGACTGTGAGCCAAATCCAAATTTGGCCTTTTGATCCGCTGGGTCTGTCGCCGGAGGCGATGAAGATTGCCGTTGCTGTTTCATACACAAGCCTGGAGTTGATCAGGGAGCCAAGGGTAGTCGGAGCCGTCAATGATTTGCTGCGAGAGTTCAACGTCCAGGCAGATCCAGATGAGCGTTAAGGCATCGAAGTCGCAAATACAATAGCTCCTAAGATGCATTCTCAGAGCTGCCTGGATGATTTCCTAGGGTTCATGATCCCTGACAACACAGCACAGCGCGCGTGAATTTACGCGTTTACAAGCGAATTCATTTAGAATACGGTGGAGGATCCAGTGCGCAAAGTGAATCTGCGAAATGCACTGTATTCCTAGCTGAAGCTGGGCAAATCACCAGCAATCGAAATATCTGAGTTCGGGCAAAGGTTCTTGGTCAGGATAGATGATTCCTCCAACTGAGTGGCGCGTAAAGAGTTTCCAGAGTCTGCGGTAGTCAAAGATACAAAGTTGCTGTCCAATAAGCTTCGCTTTAGAAAATATTGAGTTTACTGATTTTAAATTATTTAAGCTAAAATGTGGCAGTGATCTGGATAACTACTTTTCACATGATTGAGTTGCATAAATGACAGGTGTAGCGTCCATTTTTGGGGTGTTATTAAATCTTGTTGAAATTGTCATTTGTGCAATATCAGGGAGTATTGTATAATAATGGTATTGGAATCTATTTTGGTACCGCCAATGCCTTCAGTAAATGAGCAAGACGTTGCTCGCTACATACTCTCCAAGACCGGTGAAATATCGGCGATGAAGCTTCAAAAGCTTCTTTATTACTGCCAGGCTTGGTCGATGGTTTGGGACGAGCGCCCGCTTTTCAAAGCCGACTTTGAGGCTTGGGCTAACGGCCCGGTGCTTCCTTCAATCTACGAGCTTCATCGCGGGCAGTTTTCAGTCGATGTTAAAACTTTCCCCAAGGGGAAGCCTAAGAGATTGACTGAAGAGAGCATCGACACGATTGATAGCGTGTTGAAGGTCTATGGCGACAAAACCGCCCAATGGCTCAGCAACCTCACTCACGAGGAAGATCCTTGGATTGAAGCCCGCGGCGACCTGAAGCCGATGGAAAGATCGAATAACGTGATCAAGAAAGGCAGCATGCACGAGTATTACTCAGGGTTGTAACAGGTGGCTAAAAGGGACGAGAAGAAGGCTGAGAAAAAGCGGCTCAAGGAAGAAAAGTCTAGAAGGCTGTCTGAGGAATTTGTGGCTGAACATGGCCTCAAGACGCCGGTAATCGCGCACGCACCGAAAAATATCGAAAAGGTTGTCACGTTCGCTGAACGTGACGAGGTTATGGCCAAAATCCCCAAGGTCGTCGATAAGCCTAAGGTGTATGACGCCAACATGACTTGGTGCAGCTCCATTTCCGATATTGAAGGCACCTGGTCATGGATCGAGCCCAGGAAATGGTCGGATGACGAGTGGAACGACGAGCTGCTACGAGAGCTTCAGCCCTACACCAATGAGACCTGGGCATCTATCGCCAAGATGTCCACTGGGAACGGTAAGAAAGGTAAGAGGCGCGTTCGGCACCATCCACAAGAGGTGTCCACGCTGGTTGCAGAGGCTCAGCAGCGCTGGAAGGTACTGCATTTGGATCAGTACGACACCGCCTATCGCTTCCGGCTGGGAGGCACTAAACGAGCTTGGGGAATCCAGCTTGGCCCTCACTTCTACCTGGTTTGGTTCGAGAGATACCACAAGATTTACCCAGTTGATCGATAGGTGCTGCAACCGGGGGATGAACCCCCGGCTCCGTTCTCCCGTTTTGATCCTGTACGTCTGCCCTAAAGCTGCATTACCACCCTGGAGGTTTTCGGCATAGCCGGTCATTCATGTCAGCAAAGGGCGAGCGAGGGGAGCTTGAATCCAGCCTTGCCAAGCGCGTGCAGCGAAGTAGCCATTAGGTTATGGCGGGTCTTCCTGATGGCGATTTCCAGGTGGGTTTTGCAGGTCCCCAAAGCCTATTTTGACATTTTGGCTGGAAATCCTGTTGGGGGCTCTGGAGAGCCCGGTTTCATTGGGCAAAAAACAGGCGGCGAAACGTGCTCCCACACCTTGTCTACAAGGTCTACAAGGATTGTAAATAGCGCAGTGTGACATTTCCTGAGCTTAGCCATGGCTGACAACCCGCTTTTCCGCTTACTGGCGCAACATGGCCCCATGTTGAGTAGCGATCTGTCGAAGCTCTCGAAACCCATTATGGGCTCAATCCTGAAGCCGCCCCGGCGGTGGAATGAGTCACTGGCACGAGATTCGGGAAAAACGCTCTGTGTACCTGTCAGATCTGGCTGAATCGCTGGCTGAAGCGGTGGACATAGCAGACTTGATCACCATTGTTTAGCCGGGCTCCAGTGGCGACCAGGTGTGCGTTTTCGATCCTAGATACACCGCACCATATCGAAAGGCTTTATCTCTGCCTGCTTTGTGGACGAAGCCCTGATAGCTTGGTACGAGCGCAGGGGTCGCCCGGTGCGATCTAGACAAGCTCAGATTTGACCCAAAATCTTTCGCCCAGCCTTGATCGCGTCGCTATCGGCCAATGACGTCCGAGCGACGCTGGCCTGGAATTGATGCGTGCCAGGGTCCTCGGCAGTACATGCTGTCAGTAAATCCTTGCACGCCTCTACGAGTGCAGGCGTCCGGTATGTTCCACCTCAGCTTCGGCAATTACAGTCCGTTATTGCTTTGTAGCGAGCTATGAAACGTTGAGATACCCCGAGGCAAAGAACCATTGCGCCAGCCATACGCTCAATCATAAACAATGGGGCTCGATTATTGCCTGCTCCTTCAGCGTTCAGCCTTGCCTCAAGCTCGGTTCGAGTAAACTCTTTCATTGCGAGGTATTTGACAAAACTTCGTTGCGTAAGGAATGGAAGCTTACCGTAATGATTCGGGTCTAAAACACATGACTGATCAACTACTTTATTTTGTGTTCCATTTGCCGATGGCATGCTTGTTATGCACGCTGCTATATATTTGCCGTCATGCTGCTTGTTAAAACGAACCAATTATGAGCGATTCCGCTTCCCTCATCCCATTTGAAGACTCTTCCCCTGAGGGATTCGCGTGGAGTTTCAGATGGCCCAGGTGGGCATGGAGTTGTGCTACGATTTAAAGACAACGTCCTTGAAGTACTTGATGTCTGCTGCATGCGAATTAGCTTCTTCCGAATCGTAACCGAGTTTTTCAAGAATATTTTCAATCGTGATGGGCAGTCGGCTGCCGCTCGGCCATTTCCACTCAGGGCAAACGCTAGAGGAATGGGCGTGCTGAACTATCTCGTCATCGTCCATAGCGCCAAGCTTTGAATAGACTGAATCTACTATCTGTCGATCTTGGAGCGAAAACAAATCGAAATCTACGTTGTCTGGATCGGCAACATCACTTCCAGACGATAGGAGCGAAACATTGCTCAAAGGAAAGCCTTGCGGGCTTTTTCCTGATTTGGCCTTGTCGAAGATACTGCAATATTGCGGGTTGCTGTGGTTGTCGATCAGATTTTTAGCACCACTAAGAACCGGCCCCCGGTTCATGGAGAAATAATCGTCATAAGTCATCGGGTAGCCTGTTTCTTCGATGGACAGGCGATCAGCAAAATAAAGAAGCTTCATGAGCTTTACGTCGGAAACAGTTCCGCCGTTCTTCTCGGCAAAAAAGCGCATTAGCTGTATGGTTTTTTCAGTGTGCATAGTTTCACCCCTGCATGAGAGTATACCAAAAGACGAAATTTTAGTAAATGCATGCGCTCCAAGAAAAGGGTCTATTGTGGGATTTTCTGATTTTTAATATGTAGTTATCATTAGTTAAATATGGTGGATAGGTAAGCTGTTGTTTGCTTAAATTATGGAGAAAAATTATACCAAAGGTCGCAATGTTATTGAGTGCAGTAATTTTCAGACAAAGATCCTAAGACTTAACGTAAGCGCTAATCGAACGGTTTTCGGTAGGGGGGCGTGCTGCCTGCTCGGAATCTAAAGTATCTCCCTCTGAGGATGTAGCAGTCAGGACGCGCCAAGCCCCTTTACTGATAAAATATCGCCATTAATCGTATGCTTGATCATACTGGCGGAAGTTAGGGTTTCTAAGTGACTTCACTCCATTAACATACCAACAGACCTCTTTTCTTTCATTTCCTAGATCGTGCATCCATGGTGCTGTGGAGCAAAGGTCAGGATTGTCTCTCTCTGACTTGAGTGGGCACACACCAAGGTACGGGCAGCTCAAATCGTGAGGGCTGTATGCTAGTTTGCTGGTGTTGTTAAAACTGGCCGATTTTGTTAGGTGGAGATGAGAATACTGTATGGCGCATTGAAGTGTTGACATTGCTCCGATTGCTGTTTCAGAAAGTTCATCAACATTTTTCCCTATCCAAATTAATTGAGCATTGTCATCATGCTTTTTTTGGATAATACATCTAGTTGGGAGGTCTTCGCTGTAGACTATTCTCAGAAAGTCTTCTGGTATTTTAATTTCTTGTGTGAATAAAATTTCTAAGAAAGGGCTTTTTTCCCTTTTTTTTATGGTGTCAGTGACAATGCGGTCTAACACTCTTAAACCTTCATTGACTGCTGATCCTTTGAATACATTGGTCAGGAGTAAATTGACAGTGTCTTTGTATCCTGATAGCACATTTCTATTCTCTACTGTCATCTGGGATGCGAATGCATCAAAAAGGTTTCTACCATTCTTCAGTGCAAGTGTTGCTGCTTTAAGCCCCCAAGATGGAATTTTGTTTTGAAGTGCAAGTGTCCCGACCTCGATCAGCTCGACTAGAGAGCAGCGCCTGCCCACCAGGTGCTCTATGATTGGGCGATAAAACCTATATGGTAGAGGCGGGGTGGCATACTCTAGGGCTTTGCCGCTTTCGCCCGAAATGGTGTTACGAACGTGCATTTCTATTTCGTAGGCTATGCCCTCAGTAATGATGTTATACCCGATATTTTCTATTTTCTTGCTTTGAGGGTTTCCACCTAATTTATAGTTGATGTCTATCCCTAGCATGTTGTAAGGATCGCTTGGGTTATCACTTTCTTCTCGGGATTCAATTGTTTCGAAAGTGAAGTCAGTAAGAAATCCTTCTTGGTTGATTTTATCAACGTTTCCCAGTATTGTGGAATAGTCCGTTTCTATGTTGTTAAGGGCACTTTTATCTATATGCTTGTAAGACTGCCCCTGTCGAATGTAGTGGCCATTGTCATCTGTGCCTGTGGCGAAGATCTGTAGCGCAACTAGCCTGTTTTTTAATAATTATATACCAGCTGTAGTTGAGATGTTGTGCAGTTGGTGGATGTATTCGTGTATGTGTAATCCTAGAGCATTTGAAACATCCTTGGTTTCAGCGGGATTGGAAAAGGAAGTCAGACCCTCAAGGTCTGCCATTTCTGGCAGCACGGTGAACAATGAGTTGTTTTTGTAGCTGGCAGACGCGCTGTATTGTGTTTCAGAATTTTCCATTGATGTTCATCCAGTTATTAGGTGTAAGTAGTATCTGATGATAATGGGAACTGAAGCGACATTGGCTTGGGCCAAGTCGAAGTTTTCCAGGGGGGCGCCATATCCAGCATGGCATACGCCTCGACGCGCTCATCCTCCCTCCACAATGCTCGTAGGGCCTGGTTCGATTTGATCGCTGCCTGCAACGCCCTTGCCTATACCCTTTTCTCCAGTGGTCGTATCGCTCCCGTCTGACTGGTTGCTCCACGGCACAGGGGCCTCGTCGTCCTCCACTGGCGAGTAAAAGCCTTTTCTGATCTTCTTCATGTAGCCTTTCGAATAGAACGTGCCCATCGCATTAGCGAAAAATTTCCTCCACTCGGTTGAAGAGATGGATTTGAGCCCGTTGAAGCGATCATAGAGTTCATCCGCGAGTGCGTTAGCCTCCATCACTGCTCCGGGTTTGGCGGTGGCAATTCTTACCTGAGCGAAAATATACGCGATCAAGTAGAATCTACGTCCGCCAGGAAGCTGAACTTTTAGCACGTTTGAGCGTTTCTTGTTCCGTTCGGCACGGTATAGCGCAGCGGCGGCGGCAATGTTTAGCGGCAGATCAGGTTGCAGTTCACGGATGCGATCTTTCGCCAGCTCTCCGGACACGACGCTATCCATCAGTTTGATCTCATCTACTATGGATTGCTCTGGAAAGGGCGACCTATCTGCTTTTGTTTCACAAAGTGCACAGCTACGCCTGCTATCGAAAGAGTGCGGTGTTAAAGCGTCGCATTTCTTGCATGCATGAAAGTCTTGCGTCTTTGTCAGATAAGAATTTTGAGAATCTATAGGGTCTGGCGATAATGAATCAATCTGAGCTAGGTGTAGGTAGGTTTTTGAGCCTTTCAGCCAATAAAAAATGGGCTGAGCTAGGTTGTGCACCAAATGAGCGATCCACATTTCCACAATGGACTGGTTGTCGTTAATTTCAATGAGCCAGGCTTGCCAAGATGTGGCCCAAGAGATATTAATGCTGGCGCAACTGAATTGCATTCTTTCTGTGGTGAGCGCGATTCTGTTATGGATAAACAGTTTTTCCTGCTCCTCCTCCAGAATTTGTAGGTTCTCAGGAACGCTTTTTAGCCGGGTCCTAAAGACCTCATCGCTGGACCAATTGTTGTTGAGGGCGTCGTAGAAGGCTATGCATTTTGAAGTGGCCCGAGAGTAGGCGCTAAATAACTCAGCAGTATCAAGCAGCTCCGCGCCAAGGATCAGGACAATAGGCGCTTCCAAGCCACGAAATTTTGTGATCCTTTCCCAGCGAGGGTTTTCTCTTAGCAGATACTCAACGTACGCCCCTGAAAGGAACCTAGGGATCAATATTACAATATCCTCAGGGCGCACCCCGCTATCAATCAGTTTGTTCCTGATCTGAGATATTTCCAGGCATGGATCTGCGGTAATTATCTCGACAGCAGTGTCCTGCTCCAATACCCGTGGGGTCGAATGTTGGAGTTTGGGTGGCACCGCCTCTTCGAGAATGCTGGTGACTGCCTTTGGCATCCGCATAATGATGGTAAGTGGGAACGGATCAACGCCAAGTAGCTCGCTGAGGCCTTTCAACGGGATGTTGTCACGCTCGTACGGAAAGACCTGCGTCTCGTCACAGAAAAACGCCTTGGGCTTATCTTGGAACCACTTGGTAAGGGTTTCGCACCAGGATGGGAGGAGGGCTTGAGACTCGTCGACAAGCAGGGCGCTGTAAGCGGCCATACGACCTTGCTCAATAGCGTCGTTAAGATCGAGCACGCATTGCTGCCTGTACCAGTCGTCTTCTTTGCCTGGCTCGCTGGTGCGGCTTAAAGCGTGGCGCGCCTGGCCACATAGACCGTGCCAGGTCACTACATCGCAGCCTTTTGAATCAGCAAGCTGGGTGCGTACATACTCCGTGAGCTTGTTGTTGAACGAAACCACCAGCACCTTTTGCTTCTGGGCGGCTAGTCGCCGTGCAGTTTCGATCACGATTAGCGTTTTCCCGGTTCCGGGCCAGCCGGTCACCAGCAAGGTTTGGCTATTCAGCACCCTGGTTACAACTGTGCTCTGCTCTCCGGTCAGTTGGAGCCACTGTTTGTTGTCGAAGATGATGCGGCTCGCCCAGCACCGCCTGCCGTCGATTTCTGGCGTGAGGTATTCAATGACGCGAGCGGCGCGAGACTCCCCCAAATCCGAATTACCCAAGGCGACTTTCCAGTAATCCATCAAGGCGATGATCCGCTGCGTAACGTTCGGCATTTCGCGATAGTCGATGTAGAGCGGTTGTTGGGGACCAGATGTCGTGTCGTACATGCCTGGCGCGATTGCCTTGCCTGCGAAATCGGAGTCCGGGAAAATAAATCCGTATCCGATCCGGAGGTACAGTGCCGGATCCGACCCTAACCATCTGGCGATTCCATGCACGTTGTTGCGAGTCTGACCGATGGGATCTATCGAGTAGTGATTCTTGAGATGCACGAACTCGTTATTTTTAACGCCGTATCTGCCGCTCTTCACTTCGAGCACGAGCAGCCCTTTCTCCGGATGGATGATCAAGAAGTCAATCTCACCGGTTGGTTTTGCCCGAGGATCGACTTTTCTCACTGCGGAGGAGAGCCATGGAAGGCTATGAATGACAACGTAGTCGTCCGGTAACTCCGCTTTGAGGGTGGTGTAAAGATCTCGCTCACCTTTGCTCTCGGTGCCACGAGGTCCGTTATCCGGGATCATCCTTGCCATACAGCGCCTTCTACAGATTAAGCTCAAAGCCGCAGTTGGACCTGAATCTCGTCAAGTCGTCGGCCAGTGCGGGTTTTGATTGGGTAATTAGGGTTGTTCGCGCACTTGCATCCAATCGAAGAACTCATCAGTGGAGTAGCCAACGCTACAGTTCGCGTTGAACCGCTCATTGATTTTGATCAGCGTCATTCGCTGAGCTTCGTGAGGGGCGGTCGGGAAGAAGGCCCCGCCAGGCTCGCTGTGCATGAAGAAATCCCCGAGTTTTGCACCGCAGTTCTCGCAATGGTTCATCCAGTAGCGGCGGCTTACTGTTTTGCTGTATGCCAATTTGAATTTGCCAGTAAAGCGCTGGATCTGCTTCGTCACCAAAGGGGATAGGGTTTCGACGTTTGAGACCGTTCCGCGATGTCCGCGAAGCTTCCACTCTCCGAGATTGCTGGTGAGTGCGAAATCTTCGTCCTCATCGATGTAGTAGTCGAACTCCTCGTGTCGCTCGGGCAGCTTGAACGAGAAAACGCGGGTCAGGTTCGAGCAGCCCCAGCAGCTCGAAATCGACTCGATGACGTAGTAATAGGGCGCTCTTATGTAGAATTCTGGACCGTGCTCCAGGTCGGCTTCTTGGGTGACTGGCAGCCATCGGGTCAACGGGCCGATCTCTACGCCTTCGGGGATGTACCAGATCTTCTGGGACGGATCCCACCGGGCACCGAGTGATTTCGCCTCATCCTTCTCTAAGAATGGGACAGAGAAATCGATTCTTTCCATTCCTGTATCCATACGTGTTGCTCATGAGTAATCGCAGAAGCCCATGCCAGAGCCTCTGGTGTGACCTGAAGGCTCAGTATCCCAGAAAATCATTTTGTAGGTAGAGGGCATGCGGTGCCAGAGGATGGGCAGGTAATGGCGGTAGGCGAGGGTGGTGCATGGTTTTCAATCAGGCCTTCAAGCCCGCTGCGCGGAAAGTGGCCAGTGGGGGGCTTGGGGGATTCCTAAGGCTCATGGCCAAGGCCCCCGGATATCTGAGCAAAGCTTCTTAGCGGTCGCTGGGCTGCTCAGCACAGGCATCGTTAACCCATTTTATCGTTAACTTCCCAGGTTAACGGAAAAATAGCTTTACGATTTCATCCTGTTCCGAGCCGGGGAGAACCCCGCGTGTCGTTCCTTTATCGTGTTTGAATCGCTGACAGATCACGCCTAGGTCATCTCAGGGCGTCCTTACTCGCCGCGAGCCTGACCTGCACTGACGCAGAAGCTCCGAAGCTTCGGAGCTGCTCTTTGCATCCTTTGGATGGCCCCAACAAGTCGGCTTGAGCTGCCCAGCCCCTTTAAATCCCAGGGTCAGCAGGCGCGAGGCAGAGTCGTTCGGAGGACCTTAAGGTCAACTGGCAGGTGTTGCTCTGCTCGCCTATGCTTGTGTTGCCAACAAAGATGGCGCAAAGCCACTTAGCACTCAGGAGTCACGCGCGTGATCACGGAATTGAACATCGATGGCGTTACCAGCTACAATTCAAAATCTACCCTTTCACCTACCAACAAAACGTCCCTCATTTACGGGCTGAACGGTGCAGGAAAGAGCACCATCTCTGAGTTTTTGTACAATCACGCTGATCCTAGGTTCGCTAAATGCAGCCTGAAAACTAGTCAGCCATGTGAAGTATTGGTCTATAACCAAAGCTTCCTGAATGACTACTTTTACGAGGAGGATAATTTAAAAGGAATTTTCACCCTCTCGAAAGAGAATAAGGTTGCACTTCAGCAAATAGATGCTGAAACCAAAGAGCTGGAGAAACATCTGGCCACTCAGCAAGCCAATTCAGAACTTTCGGCTCAAAATACCACCGCGCTCGACCAGGAAAAGTCCAAGGCAAGCAGTAAGATCTGGGAGATTAAAACGAATTTCGCAGGTGGTGACCGTGTTCTGGAGTTTTGTTTAGATGGCTTGAAAAAGACAGAACTTCTATTTCAGCATATTAATGCTCTGCCGCTACCGGAGGCCGCACCTGGTTATACGGCTGATGATTTGAAGGTCGAGGCTTCGTCAATCGAGGGTGAGGGTGCAGCACCGTTTGCGAGAATCCCAACCCTTTCGGCTGGCTGGTTTGGAATTGAAGGGGATTCGCTCTGGGCCAAAATCATCGTTGGTAGCCAGGAGGGTTCAGTTGCTCAGTTCATTTCCAAGGCAGGGAATTCTGATTGGGTAAAGCAAGGGCTTCAGTACATTGAAGATGATCAGGACCCTCAAGCTTGCCCGTTCTGTCAGCAGGAGACGATTACTCAAAAAGTCGTCGACTCGATCCGGCAAGTGTTCGATGAGGCCTATGAACTGGATGTTAACCAGCTGGAGTCATACAAGACACGGTACGAAACGCAAACCTCAAGCCTGAATTTTCAGGATATTTCGAACTCACCGCTTGCCAGCAAGGAGCTTGTGGATGCGTGGAGCATCGCATGCGAAGCTCTGAAAGCGTCAATCCGCGAGAACGTCCTTCTCATCGGCAACAAGCTCAAAAGCCCAAGCACGCCGGTTGTCCTCACAGACACTCAGCCTGCCTTCAACACGATCAACGAATTGATCGGCGGTCTGAACGAACTGATCGATACCCATAACACCAAACTGGCGAACAAGAAAAAGACCCTGGATGACATCAGGTCGCGCTTTTGGGCTCTGATGCGTTGGGATTATGACCAGACAATTTCTGCTTACTCGCAGTCAGCTTCTGAGCTTTACACTAAGGCTAAAGAAATCAGCCAACATGGCATTCAGATAAATGCTGAGGTGGCGGCTTCAAATAATAAACTTGCCGCTCTCCGGAAACAGACGGTTAATATCGAAGAATCCATTGAGAACATTAATGCTGGGCTGGTAGAAATTGGCATCGATGGCTTTTCTGTGGTGCCATATGGCGATGATTTCTACCGGGTTTCGAGAGCAACTGATCAGGCGAATGCGTTCCACTCGCTTAGCGAGGGTGAGAAAACGGTCATTAGCTTTCTGTACTTTATGGAGCTTTGCAAAGGGCAGAAGACAGCTACGGCCGTGCCTCAAGCCAAAGTCGTAGTGATTGATGATCCAATTTCCAGCCTTTCTCACCTCTATGTGTTCAATATCGGCCAGCTGATCAAAAAGTATTTCATCAATGATAATCTCTACAAGCAAGTCTTCGTGTTGACTCACAGCTTGTATTTTTTTTATGAGTTAACGCACACCAATAAAGAAAATCGTGCGAAGACTCAGCATCTGTATAGGGTTTTCAAAAACAAAAATGGAAGCTCCGTAGTTCCTATGAAATACGAGGAGATTCAGAACGATTACCAATCATACTGGTCAATCATAAAAGATCAAGCCTCGCCACCCGCGCTGATTGCGAACTGTATGCGAAACATTGTCGAGTATTTCTTCAATTTTGTTCAGAAGAAGGATTTTAACAATGTTTTCCAGAAGCCAGCCTTGTCGACTGATAGATTTGCGACGTTCTACAGGTACATGAATCGAGAGTCTCATTCATTGGGTCAAAATATTTTTGACATAAAGGAATTTGATCATGACGTGTTTAAGGACGGCCTCAGGCTGATCTTTGAGGAATGTGGATATGCTGAACACTATCAAGCGATGAGCAAGTAAATCTGCCCTGACCGGGCACTCGCACGAGTCCTGATCGAGTGCCAGTCCAGCCTATATTCGAGCACTGTTTGAGGGCAGCGCAGGCGCTGAAAAGGTGCCAAGGGATGTTGGTTGGTTGGTTGAAAGGCTGCCATACGTATCTGTGGTGCCTGATAGAGTGCTTTAGGCATGGTAGTGCCGTACCGAAAGCGTTTTGGTTTGCTCGCAGCTCTCTTTTACTGGTGTTGAAGCTCTGGGGCGGTTACTGACGCAGTCGTAGCCAATCGCGTTCAAGTGCAGCAGTGGATTGAGCTACGAAGCTTTTTTCGCTGCGCCGGATGAAGAACCGTATGATAACCAAGGCAATGATCAACATCACCCCTATGACGATATGGTGGTGGACAGTGTCCTGAAGCGTTACCCCCTTGTTAACAAAACCTCTACTGTTCGCTTTGTTGGCAGAGGTGAGTGCAAGCCTGCCAGGAAACGAAAGAAACGGCCTCGTCATCATCACGGCTGACTCCGTTGGAAGGCTGCTTGATATTCATGACAGGAGGTCAGTTGTGTTGAGCCCTGAACATGCTCGGGAGTGGGGCGAGTGGGGCACCTCACCGCGACGCGCAGAGGATCTAGCCAGTAGTTACTTGTCGTGCGCTAGCCGAATTCGAGCGGCATCCAGTTGGAAAGGCCGTTGGTGACGTGCGAAGCTCATAAAAATCACCATCGCCATGCACTTCTTTCAGGATTCTTAGCACTTTACCTACCAGCGCTGCATCCAGTGCTGGGAGCTGAGTAGCACCTGTAGAGTCATTATTGCGTTTCTTCAACTATGTGTAGTATTTTCTGTCCGACTGATGGGTGATGGCTTTCGGCCGGTCGAGCGACGATCCATCCCAGAAGGACATAAAATGCATATTGTTAGGTTTTTCTTAATCGGAAACGCCGATATGCAGAAATTTAAATGGGATGGACTGCAAGTGGATAGAGCGGTTGGAGAGGCAGGCGAGCAAATCGTCCATGCGCAGTTCAAAGAGCACTGATAGTCGGTTGAGGTATCGTTGCCGGGATAATATCGGATAACGATCTGCTCTGATAAGTATTTCGACCGGTGAGCACATAGTGAGAGAAGGTTTTGAAAAGAATTAGAAGGGAATACGGATTAGAACTGGATCCATCCGCTTGCTATAAAATGGAGATCATGCACGAGGAGGCGAAAGAGGATTTTGAATCAACGGAGAAGTGGCTGTACTTAGGGGCTAATTCTAGAGATAGTGGATTTGCCAAAGTTGGTATCACTATGGGGAATCTCACGACTAGGTCGTCTAGTTCAGAAAGTCCAGGATATTACCTTTTCTGCGCCTTTAAGTGTAAAAGCAGTGTTTCTGGATCTAAGTTGAAGCATGTTGAGCAGGCGGCTTTAAATTATCTGGAGAATTCATTTTTGTACTCTGATGGATCTACCAAGCGAGCCACGCATCATGATTCCAAGCGAATCTCAGAGTGCTTTTATGATGTTGATTTTTTGGATTTTTTTGGCTCGCTTCACTATTATTTATATGAGAACTATTGTAATTGTTTTCTGCTTTCTGGATTTGAAAATGATGAGGGTTTTGATGAGGGGCAATTCCTCGACTGTGAATTCAATGCTCAACACATGTCGCGAAATCAAATCAATAGCTATATAAGGATGATTCTCCAGTAGTCTATGGTTTCAATCGGTGAGGATGTGTCTCCAGAAAAGTTTTTCTAGGCTCAAAGTCATTGCTTTCCGCTGATTGTGCTGGCTAGATCCTAAACTAATCCCACGGAAGGTCAACAGGGGTATCGAATGGCTGTTCGCTGTTTGTCTCGGGACGGCTAGATTTATATTCGGTAGCCACTAGGCTACCTCGTTGAACTGATCTGTTAAATTCAATAGCTGCGGGAAGGTGGGTAGCATCGAGATATGCCGCTTCCCCAAGCAATCCTCCCAATTTGTACTCAAGTTCCTTTTTTGAAAGGCCATGAGTGCCTTTGCCGCTGGTAATAGCGGCTTTAATTAACCTCATCTTCCTGTGTCGAGCGTTCGGTACTCGAATAACGCCATCGTGGACAATAACGCCAGTGATGTGGGCAGGTCTCCCATTCTTAAATACCTTGGTTTTGTCACTAGCAACAACGTGTCCGTGTGCAGCAATAGTCTGCTCAATTTGCCACATAAACCCGTCACTAATTTTGTCACCTGAGAACGTCAGATCGTCCACGTAGCAGGTAAACGTCAGATTGTGGGCTTTTGCTATATTGTTTATGTTGTCGAAAAGGCTTTTGTTTGCATAGAATGAAATTAATGGGCTGAGCGGACTGCCAGTAGGTAGGCAGTTATCAAACGTGATCAAGTCCGCGTACAAGTTTGCGACATCACCTGGTGCCTTGAGAGCTTCCTTGAAAAAGTTGAATACTTTTGACTTTGACGTGGAGCCGAAAAAATTCCGAATGTCCAGCGTGGCGACGCTGTTTTTTCCAAGGTGCGATTCGGCGTTTATTTTATAGGATGTACCTTTTAGCGCGAATTGCATATATTCAGGAACACACACACAGCGCAGAAGCTTCAAAATTCGCTCATGAATGACTAATAGGCGAGGCGATGGCTTCTGCACCTGCCGAATTTTGGGTGGCTTGCCAGCCTTGAAGGGGTCTGACTCCGGTTTAAGCTGGAACTGGCGATAATCGCCAATACACTCTTTTAATTCTTGGATCCCAATCGAGAACAGCGACGCCAACTTAGATTTCGTCGACGTATTGTATAATGCGCTTTGGCAAATTTCGTAGGATTTACGCTCGCGCTTAACTACCTTTTCTCGCTTTTGCCTCATTTTTATTTTCCACCCATTCCAAAATGTTTATGACCTTTTTTGCAATGCTGGCTCGCAGCTTGGAGGTAGGTTTGGGGGTATCCATATTTTCAGAGAAAAAAAGTATGGAGGATAGCGGTATCTCGAAGTGATCGCTGTATTTAGTGAGTAGCTCAATCGTGGGCTGCTTTTTTCCTGACTCAATCTCTGATAGATATGAGTTTGAAATGCCAAGCTCTTTACAAAGCTCGGTCTGAGACAAGTCATGGTAAGTGCGAATCAAGCGCAGCGCCTGGTTCAACATCATAGGGCTCCTTTACGAGTGACAACAGCGGGGGTAGACAGTTAGAGCAGATCACGTAAGCTTTCCGAGAGCTTGGGCCAGTGCTTGTCGACCAGGGATAACGCGAACCCGATCCAACGTACAGCACCGAAAATCACCTTTAGCCATTTCAACTTACGTCGTTTCTTCACTGTCGAGCGTCGCTTGGCGGGTTTATCAGTTTTCATTTTTTTATCCTCGTTGCCCTCTCTGAATTGAGAGGTCTCGCGTGCAACTGGATTGAAAGCTGGAGCAAGCAACACTTTTCCCCCCTTCTGAGCACCTGCTTCCGTCTCGCGCGGAAGCAGTATCCCTTCGCGGCCCGGTGGCCAGTGGTGCTGAGGCCTCGGCGCGCGTGGGGAAGGGTTAGAGGCGAACCCCCACAGGGCCGAAGCCCCCACAACTGCGAGTAAATCTCCCTACCGCATATGCAGGCTATGCCTGATCGAGAGAGATGTCAAAATAAATTCGCTATTAGCGAAAATATTTCTATAAGGAGGGTGGCCTAGCACCTGTAAGCGCGGCTGCCACACACCTTGCGGTTGCTCGGGAAAACGGCTTCAACGCCAATCAGAAGGCTTCGGTTGAATTTGGTTGCAACGTGGGACGGCAAGGCTTTTAAATGGGTGATCTCAGGGCAAGGAGGCGATCTATGTTCAATTTGCTAGTAATGGCAAACGGCTGGAGCGGTCGGCGCGACGAGCTTTCTCTAGGACGTGTCTATGTTGATGCGGCTCTAGGGCCACAGTGGAAGACTGGGGATCTGCCCAATTTTGATCTGATGAGGCGATTGCCTGCTGTTTTTTCCCCGGAAAACTCTAGGTTTGAGCCTGATCAAGTTGCTCGTGTAGGGGAGATTACCAGCACGCGATTGCAGGGCAGCAATGTTGTGGTCGAGTATCGCTACGACCCCGATATCCCCCCGATTCCTCTGGATGATCTGATGGCGCTTGCTCCCGCTTTAGGGATCCAGGTCCCGCGTAAGGGATTTGGCCCGTTTGAACACAGTCATTGGGCGATCAAGGACGCCGATTTGTTCAAAGTCTTGTTGACGGAGTGGCGACGCCCCATTCGGCAGCCTACTGTTTTCGAGCTAGCAACGCCTCAGCGTGTTCGCCCTAATTTACTCTCTGCAATGATGCCTTTCGCGGGGTTTGGGCCTGTCTGGGATGCCATTCAACGAGCTGCCACAGCGAATGGGATGGACAGTGGGCGGGCCGACAACAGATGGGACCACCCGGCGATTATCCAAGATGTTGTTGCTTTGATTGACGAAGCCGCGATAGTCATTTGCGATTGCACCGGCAAGAATGCCAACGTTTTCTATGAGATGGGGATCGCTCATTCCTACGGTAAGGAAGTGATCATTATTACCCAAAACGCCGCTGACATCCCATTCGATATTGCACACCTACGGCATATCAGGTATCTCGCAAATGACCAAGGGATAGCGCAGCTTGAGGTGGATTTGGCCGCAAGGATTCGGACACTTAGGACGTAAATTTCAAATCCTGGCGCCGCTGAGCTGGCGGCGCGCAGGCCGTACCTTAATCAGTCGCCATTAATATCGAGTTCGCGTCTAGTTTCTTCTATAGGGTTTTTGAGCAAAATTCCATATGGCAGATCTACATCGAAGCTAACGCTGTTAAGTAGTTGTCCTCGTAGAATAATCTGGCTTCTACAGAGATCGGCAGCTCAAATTTTCGAATAGCCTCTGATTCCAGCACAAAAGGATAGCTGTTGTCCTCGTGATCAAATGGGCTTCTGTCATAATCTTTGATGCTTTCAGTTGTCTCGATTATGGCTGTGTACTCTAATTCGTATTCGCATTGTTCATCATCAACAGAAATAAGGTTGGAGCTTGAGAGTTTTAACTCTTGAATATCTATGTTTTCAATTTCCGCAGTCCAGTCTACGGAGCGTATTTCGTAATCTGCCTCAGGCAGATATCGCTCGACATAGTCCAAAATCTCGTCGGCTACTTTGTTCAGCGCTTCAGTTGCAAATGCAGATGGTTCTACAGAAACTCTGAGGTTTACTGCGCTAATGAATTCATCGATGGATTTGCTGAATACTAATCTCGGGTTGTCGGCGCAATACTTCTCCATGTCCGCATCGTTGCTAATTACATGGATTGAGTGGGTTCTTTCAACTGAGAAGTCGGCTAGTCTTTCTAACACAAAAGCGTCTGCAAATTCCTTCTCTTTTGCCCCGGTGGCGAAGGGCGGTGTTACTGAAAAATAACGTTCGAACACCCTGCCGGGCGCAATACCGTCAACGCTGATTTGCTCAATTCCTTCGCCCGTTATGAATAATTTCCAATTTTGTAATAGCCTTTCCTCGATTTCCTCCGCAGAAATGTCGGTAAAAATCCCGTGTGCAGGTACATCAGGTAGGTTTCGAAGCAGCATCGCTTCTTTTTTAACCTTTTTGAGGGCTGCGGCAGTGGCGACTGATTCCGCGCGGATATGGGACCTAACTTCCCTATCGGTAGCGTCGGGGATGAGAATACGTATCTCATCTGCTTCTCGGAGCTGTTTGAGTGAGCCCAATGCGTGGGTTAAAAATTGATAGTTTTTCGAGATGTAGATATTGGTATCGATGAATACGATTCGTGACTGTAGCTCCACTGCCCTAGCTCCTTGGCGCTGATGGTTAACTGTCAGGATGTTACGAATTAAAAGCTTGTTTTATCAATCGCGGCATCACTTAGCCTTAGAAATGTCCATTGCTCCTACCGGGAGCTTTGCCCTGGGTGGAAAGGACGAAGCCGGACGCTCCAGCAAGGTGCTGCGGGATCTTTGGCATTGATGCTGCTGGTTAACGATAGGCGACTGAGGAGGTGCGGTCTAGCGCATAGCCCTTGGGTTCACCGTCGGGATGGTGCTGTAGCGCTCTTGATCGGCGAGCAGGGCTTCGCTGCCAAGTAAATCGGCCACTTGTGCGGCTGCCTCAACTTCTTTCAGCAAGCGTGGGATGGCCAGCTTCATGAGCCAATGAGGTGTCCGTTCCAGTCCTTCCGAAGCTGCACTTATGCGTGCTCGGGTGCGCTCGTCGAGCTTGATGCCTAGGGGAGCGAGTCATGGTCGGACCTGATTAAGGTATGTAGCCATTCTACCATTAGTGTCTGAGAGATTAGATGGCTGAACAAAGGCGAACCTCACTGGCCGCTTCCTGTGAGCGGAGTGAGCAGGGTGCTTTCACAGGCAGCGCAGATCCAGCCGTCATGATCTGCGGGCAGCTCCGGTCTGGTTCAAGACAGGAGCAGAAGCTCAGGCTCGCCTAAGAAATGCCCAACGGGTGCCATGCGGCGTGGCTGATTCCGTACGTAGTCTTTAGAGCCCATTCACCAAGCCCCCACAACCGTAGCGTCCTGAAGCCTTACCTGACTCACCTGACCTTTCTCATCGCCGATGGTTAGAACCGAAGGGATGGCTTTGGGTGCCCTTCTATACCAGTCACTACACCCTTGGATCACATCTCTCCAAAAGGTATAAGGCAAACAGACTGCTTCTGGCCGATTTCTGCCGGTGGCCACTCAGCCGAGCACAGATTGCTCGTCCTGCGTGGAGCGCAACAATTGGTGGTGATATGCGTCCAGCTCTGACGAGGTCTTGAACTCTGCATGGCTGTGCTGGCCGACGGTGCCGGCTAGCGCAACAAAAGGGTAGGAATAGGCTTCACGGTGTTCTTTGAACTTCATCAGAGCACTCTCGAAATAAAGGAGGCACTATGCCATACAGGTATATGATCCGGAAATTGATAGACGCGGTGCACTCGCAATCGGAATCAGCAACGTTTCGTGCTGCCGGTTTGTAAGTGTCAAGCCGTCTGGGTCAGCCATGAGCGGCGACAGCGGTTGAGCTTGTGGCGGGATCGTGTGTGGTGATAGCCTTATGATGTCATTCAGATTTTCAGGGAAGAAGTCGTGCTAAAAAATATCCGTTTGTGTCTATTCGCCCTATGCGCTTCGGCATCGAGTTACGCCAGTGCGGAGGACATCCTTTTCAAAACGTACGCCCACGACTCACCCATCGCTAGCTACACCTCGGCTCAAGGCTACTACGATTGCTCGGACGATATTGGCGCCAAAGCCCTGTGTCTAGATGATGTGAAATTTATAGACAACAGCTTCACCGCCATCCTGGTCTTTTCAGCTGATAAGCTGGTATCGGTATCTTTAGTCGCAGGTTTCGACCAAACCCTCTACGGTAAAGCGATTGGGGCCCTTGCCCAGTCTTTCACTCTCGCGACATTGGCTGATAATAAATCCCAATTGGATGTGCTCGAACTCGCGAGCAAGAGCGCCAGCAAGTCCGATTATGCGACGACCTTGGCGAATTACGAGTCGGTTGGGATCAATTCCGGAAGCTTGACTTATACCTTTATCGAGAAAGGCGCTGAGACGGCAGGGCGTAAAAGCTTTGTCAGTGCACCTGCTGCCGCGCCCAACAATATCAGGGCTGCCGAGCTAATGCTGCTCAGTGAAGGCAGCGAGAATAGCTTGATGATCCGCTTCACGCTCCCCAAGCTGGAAGCTAATAAAGTTCTGAGTGAGGTCAAAAAGCCAGTCGAAAAATTCTAGTCAATTCTACCGCGCAGGTACTGGGCGGTTTATCACTTGTGACGTAAAAATATTAAGCGGAGCACTGTATGAAATTTGTAGCTGGTTTGATTGGCGGGCTAATTCTTGCGGTGCTTGCCACCACGGTTGTGGGGCTTGCTGGCGCGGCTTCTGGAAGCGG
Organism: Pseudomonas sp. GW821-FHT02H06; assembly: GCF_059421525.1. Taxonomy (NCBI): domain Bacteria; kingdom Pseudomonadati; phylum Pseudomonadota; class Gammaproteobacteria; order Pseudomonadales; family Pseudomonadaceae; genus Pseudomonas; species Pseudomonas sp. GW821-FHT02H06. The sequence goes on along the minus strand of NZ_JBWKVD010000001.1, from coordinate 372,292 downwards.
GGCAGGCAGTGCAGGCGTATTCTTTGGAGCGTGGGTCATCGCATTCGTAATCGCCTTGACTGCACCAAGAGCAGGGAAGGCCTGGCGCCGATTATTAATCATCTCAGGGCTCATGGCTTTTATGCTCCCCTTGTCGGGGATCATATTCACTGGCAGCTATGTCGCGACGAAAGTGGATCATACGAGCGCTCATGCCGCGGCTGAAACGGCTGGCGCAACGATCGGAGGGGCGCTAGTCAGTGGAACACTAGGGTTCATTGGGTTCTTCCTCGGGGTCATCCTGATCATTGTTGGGCTGTTGACCGGTCGTGATAAACAGGTGGTGTATGTACAGGCTCCTCCGGCCGCGATCGAAAAATAGGTGGCACTGACAAGAAAAGTCAAGATCGCTCAGCGAACGTGCCAGATGATGAATATCAGGCGAGTATGTCTTGTAATCAAACCGCAAACCAAGAACCGGGGGGGAAGGGCGGGTGAATATGCCAAATTTTAGCTGTAACGCGATGTGGTTATGATTGCTTCGTCAGAGAGTGCCGTTTTTATGACCCAATCGTTCTACACATACGAGAGTCTGTGGAAGGTTTATGACAACGGCGCGGGAGAGCAATCGCTGCGTTCCGCTTCAGATGAAGAGGCGCAGCGCATGATCTACGCGCTCGTGAATACTGATGAAGCGTGGAAGGAAGTTAACTGCATGGGGCTACTAAGGTGTATCAGACCTCGATTGCATAAGTTTATCGCGAGCTGGACGGGTGGCCATTTTAAGGCGATTCGAGAATGTCAGGAAAGTGGAGAGACATCCGAATTATTAAAAGACTTTTTGGAAGATATGCGTCTTTTACCAAGTTACCCATTTGGGTTCGTGCATTATTCTAAAGATTCGAGCTGGGTAGGCCGCTATCCAGTTGGCAGTACATTAGAGATTAAAAGCTTCATGGGATGCGCAGCCCAAGGTTCAAGCTTTGTTCATGCAAAGGACCCGCGTATTTTTTTCCAAGCGTCATCTCAAGTGCGTTATCTCGGTTCACTTACGACCACGCCGCCGGAGAGGGAAGTTATTGTGATGTCAGGCGCATCTTTCAAAGTCATTCACTCCGAAGGTGGTGCAATCTACGTTGAGGATCTTTGCTGATCTGTCGCTGCTTTAGACTGGGGTTGAGCAGGATGAATCAGCCCTTCAATCTCAGCGATAGCAGCGGCTGTCTTCCAGAGCATTAGACGCAGGCCGTCCATCGTGTTCATGATTACATCAGCGGGAAGCAGGCAATCGTCGCGGGAGCCAAAGCGTAATCGGGAGCGGGCTCGGGGGCGGGCAAGCGCTGCGGGCCCATCAGGACAAACGCAACATCAACACCTGCTTGAGCGATGTTCGAAAGGTGCTCAACGCTGGGAACCCGGGCGCCGCGCTCGTAGTGTATTTGCGCGTTTTTCTCCACCCTACCCATCTTGCTAAAGGCGGTTAGAATTAGGCCTAAGCGGAGGCGCTCCTTGCCGGAGCCTCAACGCAAAACTGTCCATGCTCGCCTCTGTTATTCCGGTGCAGCTGGCGGTATTGCAGATCATTGACCGGTCGGTACGATTAGCGAAAGGTGGATAGCGTTCAATCTTCGAGCAAGCCGCAGATCCGTTCGCTATGTGTCGAGGTTCAAAGCTCTACACCGCTTGCTGGAATAACAGGGCATGGTAACTTTCCACCCCTGTACGCTCATCTGGACTCGATCACAAATCTCTGTCAGTTGCCGCTGGTGAGTTCGACGCCTTTTGTTTCTTGGAGCGTAAACACCATGACGGCAGCCAACGCATACGAAACGGATGCGAGTGAGATGGTTGCGGTAAAGCCTACTAGTGGGATCAAGACTGGAACCAGTTTAATTCCTGCGATTGCACCGACTCTCCCGAAGTTGAAACAAAATCCTGATGCGGTGGAGCGAATACTGGTAGGGAATAGCTCGGAATACCAGGCGCCGAATCCACTGAAATAACCGGTGAAAAAGCCCAGAAGCGCAGCTAGGGATCCTAGCGTGATGACGTTCTGTGTGGTGAACATCAGCTTGCCGTCGGTCAGTGGCATGAGCGTCGCCGAGTATGCAAATACGGGCACCATGATCGCCATACCGCTAAAAAAGATCGCGAATGACATGCGACGACCTAACTGCTCGGCCAGAAATCCATAAGCCAAGTAGCCGATGGTGGCTCCGATACCAATCCAGATCACAAACACTGGAGCTTGGTCGATTCGCACATTCAAGATGTTTTGCAGGTAAGAGGGCATGAACGTCGTGATGATCCAGTAGCCGTACATGCCCAAAACAGAAATGCTCAGGCCGAGCAGGGTTACTTTCAAATACTGGGGGCTGAAGATTTCTAACAGTCTGCCCTTGTCACTATTTCGACGCATGAACTCCCGATTAGCCAGCCAGATTGGCGACTCCTTTACGAACAGCCAGATAAACGCAAAAGTGAAGTAGGCTGGGATTGAGGCGTAGATGAACAGCGTGCGCCAGGATTCTGGATTGTCGCTGTCTAGGAAGCTCCAGGCGAAAATTGCTGCAAGCAGGCCACCCCCAGACCATCCGGTTTGCATAACGGAAAATGCTTTCGCCCGGCCTTCCAAAGCCCACCTACGGCGATACCCACGCAAAAGCGGAACAGGTTGAGTTCCCACAGGCTATCGGCGAACCCACAAAGTAGCGTGCCGGTGCCATACACAAATACCGACAGGAGCATCGTCTTTTTACGGCCGATTCTGTCGGAGATGTTTCCAAGAAAAAAGCCTCCGATGCCGGTGGCCAAGAGGAACCAAGCAACTGTCGACACAACGTCGGCTAGCCCGACTGAGAAAGTGTTCGCGATTGCCAGCAACACAAACCCAAAGACGGTTGCATCAAGGGCATCAAACAGCCAGGCGGCCCAAGAGCCACCCAACGTCACGTAGCGTTGGCCGACGCTCAGTTGAGCGCCAGTCATGGTTGAAACTGGGACAGTAACAGGTCCAGCAGCCAAATTTTTCATGGGCGCAACCTCATGAGTGTCGAATTATTATTTTTGGATCTTCGCGCCGCGTTATCGGAGTTTGCGTGCACGATCATGTGAGCCAATCTTAGGGTGGGCGAGGTGAGGCCGTACATAAAGCATTCGCGAGCTTGCCATCGTAAACGACGATGGCGTCGTGTCTGTCGGGTCGGCGGAGTTCCAAGAGATGGAGGTTTGGGAATCACGTGTGCGAAGGACTGCGGAGCACAAGTATTTACCGAGCATGTACCTGCCGGTTATGGTGGTGATAGCCGGATTTTTATCGCGGCCGCCGTTACCATTTCTATCGTCTCGCATGAATCGAAAGCATAGATGCGGAAGATGACTGAGGGCCCGCTTAAAGCCTCTCTGCCTCGGAATCAAGCCTGCGCCTTCGGCCAGCGAGCAGGGAAAGCGGTTTCAACTCCTTCTGTTCCAATAGTTTGGCGGCCGTACTTCAACAGACGACATTCTAGACAGTGCCCAGCTCATGACAGAGGAATCATTATGGCTTGCGTCATCCCAAGCGACCTCGACACTCCCCTGTTCTCCAAGTTTTTGAGATGTTGGGTGCACAGGGCCTGATACCCCTCTTACGGCTCCAAGCCGAAATTTTGTGATTAACCCGATCACCTTCAGCGACTATCGTTTTCTCCGTGATACTTGATCTCACCGTCATAAAGAAGTTGTGAGACTAACGAAAAATTGGTCACGGTAAAATACTAAATAAATTGCAAAATTTGAGCGCTCGCTCATCTTGCAGTTGTCGATTTTTATGCTGATAATTTACGCAGTGCTCGCACCCCACTGATGGAGCGGCTGCTAATATGATTATCATGTAAATATCGCTTCTTATGATCAGGGGAGACACATGTCGAAGCTCGCCGAGTTCCGTCAGCTTGAGCAACACCTTGCAGCGCAGCTGGCTGCCCTCGAAGCCTTGAAGGTGGATGCAGGTCTTCAGCAGGAAATTGAATTTGAGACCAAACTTCGCGATCTGCTTGCCCAATACGGCAAGAGCTTGAAAGACGTAGTTTCCATCATCGATCCGAAAGCTGGGTCCAAAGCGGCTCCAGTCAGCACGAAAGCTGTCCGGCGTGCGCGCTCCGTCAAGGTTTACAAGAACCCTCACAACGGCGAAGTGGTTGAGACTAAGGGTGGCAACCATAAGACCCTGAAGCAATGGAAAGGCGAATACGGCAGCGATGTCGTCGAGTCCTGGGTATCGTAAGTCGACGCGAATGGGTTGAGGCAGGGCGGGTAGGGTGCTTATCCTGCCCGCATCAGCGACGCCACTGATAACACTGCTGGGTGAACGGCTACAAAGAGACTACACATGAGTGATCTTGAAGAAGAAATGCGGCGCGCGCTTTTCGGCCCCGTGGGTGAGGCTGCGACACACTCGCCAACTGATCGTCCTGTTTCGCCCAAGCCGAAGGCCAAATCGCTGTCACCAAAAATTAGGGTGACATTGAAGGTCTCTAAGGTCTATGAGGGGGCAACTGAGCTGTTTGTTTATGAGGCTGACACTCTCAGCACGCTGACCGCTGAGATTGATGCCAAAGCGGCTGCTCGCAAGAAAAAATTCAAATACTTCGAAGTGGTTTCGGTCAAAACCATCTGACGATGATCGCTTCGCGATCAATGGCCCCAAGGTATGCCAATCCTTGCGGTGCCAGCACTACCGGCTTGCCTCAATTACCAGCTGTTTATCTGGATGCTTGTTGGGTGGTGGGCTAGCATATTCAGCCGTTCACGATGGTCGCGCAGAGTGAGGGATCCGTCTACGCACTCGCTCTGTTTGCGTCTGACGTCTTTTGTGCTCACTACCGAGGTCTTCGTATGACTTACTTGCTTAGGGTTGGTGACCTCTCACATGAGGATGTGCCCGGATCCCTGAAGTCGATCCTAGAGGACATGGCAGCTTATCCGGAGCGCGTCACGCCACTTGATACTGCATTGGTGCAGCGAGTCCGTGATCTGGTCAAGGGTGTCGAGATTGACCTTGATGCCCCACTGGCAGCCTTGGATGAGTGAGACGGATTACTCTGCATTCGGTATAGGACAGTCGTTAGGTTAGCCCTCCCGGCTATCCATTTGGATATTGGTGATGTGAAGGTTCAAAGCAATGAACAAGCCTGTTGAGATGCCTCCGTTAGCGGCAGACTGTGACAGTTGGGAATGCTCCTACGATGAAGCTGCGTCGCCCCACCAAGCCCGAATGTGCGCTTTGGAGCGACATCGCCAAGTTGCAAGGCAGCTTGAGATCCCTTGGGATAGATACAAAACGCTGAATGGCATCCACGAATAGGTTCTTTGTCTCGTAGGACATTTCAGGACTGCGCCAAGCGCGTTTTAAAGATTCCGGCCGTATTCGTAAATCCGGCCTCGGCGGCAATACCTTCCGCAAAACGGCGGCGAGGAATGCTTAACAAGCAGGGAGCAAATGCCATGAACTTAGATCTGACTGCGATCCAACGGAACATCCGGCTGTTTGCTGTGCCGATCCTCCTCAGCACTATCGGCCTGATCGGAATGCTGATTTGCGCTGGTCACGATGACCAGGTTACGCCGTTGGCAGCAATGATGACCGCAGTCCTACAGATCGCGTTTTGGCCAGCGTTGGCCCTCGCTCTGATAGGAGCCTCATTGTTGGCTCGAAATACCTGGCTGTTATGGCGATGGGAAAGCGGCGAGCTGATCGGCAGCTGCACAAGATGCGGCGGGGTGATGCAGCACAGGGATGGACGTTGGAGCCAATACAGCCGGTGCAATATGTGCGGCTCGACGCGGCAGGGTTGGCACTGATCGGTCTTCGGGGGCGATATTTCCAACCAAGGTGGGCTCGCTACCTGGTAGTGCGAGCAACCCGCTGAGATTCTGCCGTATGGGTCAAATCTATACGAGATTTGACGGCTTTTAACCGCACGAACATAGCGAGCGCGAGTGCAACGACCTCACTATCAGTCATCTCATCCAGAACACATTCTCGTGCCTGCCGCCATAAATCGTCATCAATCGAGATATCGTGATCCATTGGTATCCCCTTACCCTCAGACATAAAATAGCGCCTGCTTCGCGGCGCATTTGCCCAGTTGCTGTCGCTTATTTCGCCACAGTCATCCCGCACGAGAATTGCCGATCTGTCTCGCCGTGGTTCTACTATTTTCTCTAAGTGAGTCGCCCAGTTCCCACCCTAGCCTGGTGACTTCAAGTGCTAGCGCGTCTCGCTGCTTTGCTGCCTGTGAATGCATGGCTAAAAGCTTCTGAATGCTGCGACGTGCATCGGATAGGTCCCTTTGCAAGTCACCGACCTCGCAGGCCAGCAGATGGGCCTGTTGCTTCCAGCACTCTAGCGGAGTGGGGATGCCCAAGTCTTCAAATCCAGAGCAGTCGATAAGGTCATCTTTCATGGGTTGTCCACCAAGAGAACATTTGTACTCTCGGCAGGATATCGGTGGGTACTGGATGTATCAACAGTGATCAGACGAAAAGGCGATGTGCTTACCCCGCTCGCGAGCTGGCAGGTATAGCCGCGCATCAAAGTCAGCCGGGGGGCATCTTTCATTGTTTCGAGTGAGCAGAAAACGATTTCCAGGCCGCAGACTGGCCATTGTGACGAGCATCGCAACGGTGATATCAACTCCAGCGGATGAGGGCCCCGAAATCCACTCTCAATACAGCTCATTCTGCGGCTGTAGCCATGGCGACTGCTGGAGTCTGCTATCGACCCATAGCGGACATATCGCTCAAATGCTACGGGGTGGGTAATCCGAGGCGGTGTGCTTCCGCGCTCACACTCATCGGTTTGTCTTTCAGCATCGGCTTATGCCCTAGCAGGGCGATTGCCGGCTCAAGGCTGTCGTCCGAAGGTACCAGCAGGGCTTGCAGGCTTACAGGGTCGATTACTCCCCAGTTCGATAAATCATGGCACCCGCTGCCGCCGCAGACGGCCTGATAGATCACCCGGCTAGCGTGGTTTGCATCGGTGTCGCATTCGCCGCCAACGAAATCCACATTGCTGTACCGCAAGATGGTGGAGCGTGGGCCTCGTTCTACTCGGAGAATAACGTCTGCGCCCTCTGTTGAACGCAATGGCCTGGTCTCATCTACCGCAATAGTGACGGTTGCCCCAGCACACTGGAATCGCTCCTGTGCCGACGCTGGCAGGGAAAAGATGGCCGTGAAAACAAAGAGGATTGCAATCCGTCGCATGGAAAGATCTCAGGTTATCAATAAGTGGATGCTAGCAGCGGGCTGAGTGTAGGGGCGAGCCGCTTTGAGTAAGAAAGGAGTGACCGCTCCTGGCCGACTGCGGCCAGTCACGATAACGCTCATCCTCAAGCCTCTCAAGATGGAGGTTATGACATGAACGTACCATGCGACTCTGCACACCAGGTCTGGAATAAAGGCAAATTGGTTGGGCAAAAAGCGCCGCTCCGCCTGCGCGACATCTGGGGCATCAGGATCAGACTGGAGCTTGCCCGAAACGTCAGAGATTTAGCGCTTTTCGATTTAGCGATAGACAGCAAGCTCCGAGCCTGTGATCTAACGAAGCTACGTGTTCGTGATGTCGCTCACGGGAGTCACGTTGCGGCACGGGCCATCGTCATGCAGCAAAAGACACAACGGCCCGTACAGTTCGAAATCACCGCGCAGACGCGGCTCGCAGTGGAAGGATGGGTTAAACAGGCACGACTGGGAAGTGAAGACTTCTTGTTTCCAAGTCGCCTGAAAACCTCGGAGCACCTATCCACGCGTCAATACTCACGCATCGTTAAGACTTGGGTAACTTCCATCGGCCTCGACCCCGTTCCATATGGTACCCATACGATGCGTCGGACCAAGGCCTCGCTGATCTATCGGAGAACCAAAAATATCAGAGCAGTCCAGGTACTTCTCGGCCACACCAAGCTGGAAAGCACAGTCAGATATCTTGGCATCGAAGTAGATGACGCGCTTGAGATGGCGGAGCAGACTGAAGTGTGACCTGGGATCGGCGACGGGGAGCACCCCGTCGCTTTCGGAGATTAGGAGCCAGTCGCAGGTCCTGCGCGTAGAATATTGTCTGAGTACGGCAGCCGAGAATGGAGCGAGCGTCCGATGAGTGAGGCAATGCAAACAACTGTGGTTTGCCAGGATCCAGGGGATGGCAGCGGTGATGTCATCATCGATCTCCATCCGGACTTCCTCAAAGCACTGAACATCGGTCTCGGTGATTCGTTGAGCATTGAGTTGGCCGATGGATCTCTGGTCCTAAAGCCAATCCGTGAAGTTGATGCGAAGTCATGAGGCTGGTTTCGACCCAAAGCGGACGCTCCCGGCTACGCTTGATATAATATGCGAGCTCACCAGCGCTCACCAGGACGTGATTATGTTCGATGGTTTTCAGCTTGAGATGATGGAGTTGCCCGAGGCAACCTTACGTGTTCGCTACGGCGGTTCAGGTCCTCCGTTGCTACTGCTTCATGGTCATCCCCGTACCCATACGACGTGGCATGCGGTGGCACCTCTGCTCGCAACTTCCTTCACAGTGATTTGCCCTGATCTGAGAGGCTTTGGCAAGTCCAGCAAGCCAGTCAATCATCATGATTACGAGGCTTCTTCAAAAAGAGCAAAAGCGCGTGACTGCGTTGCCCTTATGGATCGCCTTGGATTTGAAGAGTTTTACTTAGCGGGCCATGACCGTGGAAGCTACGTTGCTTTCCGCGCAGCACTTGACCATCCCGCAAGAGTGCTGAAATTAGCCATCCTCGATGGAGTCCCAATCTTGGAAGCGCTCGAACGGTGTGACGCGAAGTTCGCCTCCAAATGGTGGCACTGGTTCTTCTACGCCCAGCGTGACAAACCAGAACGAGCAATTCTCTCTGATCCTGCGGATTGGTATCAGGGTAACGTTGAATCGATGGGAAGGGAGAATTATGAGGATTTTCAATCCGCCATCCACGACCCTGAAACTGTTGTCGGCATGCTCGGTGATTATCGCGCAGGGATCGCGGTTGACCAGGTACATGATAGGGAAGACCGTGAGGCGGGCCGCATAATCAAATGCCCGCTCCACGTCATCTGGTCTTTGAAGGACGACTTGGAAGACCTCTATGGCGACGTTCTATCCGTTTGGCAGCCTTGGGCGGAAAAGGCAGTAACTGGCGCAGGAATCGACTGCGCGCATCACATGGCTGAAGAAGCCCCCGTGGAATTGGCTCACGCGCTGAAAACCTTCTTCGGCGGAATATGAACACTGCGACAGTCTAGTGACCGCTTTTGGCCGAAAGCTGACTATCTGATTGAAAAGGCCGAGCTTGAAGGGTTGATAGGCAGTTGGTACGTTTGGGAACCTCTACTGGTGGGAGCCTGACATGGGAACTGATTCCTCGCTACAGATCGAACGCGCTGCTTATGAGGAGTTTATCCGGCTCTGGGGCCAAGGGAGCTTCGAGCATCAGCGACTGGGTCAAGCGTTCTACAACCACTTCAATCTACACAAACTCACCGATCAGGCCCGATTGCACGGTCTATACGAGGCCAACGGTGAGAAAGCTTCGGGCTTGATCTCGAGGCTTTTCCACCTTCACTGAGTGGCAGCTATCGGCCAGAAGCGGTCGGCTGGCTTTTTTTGAGCGCCATCGGCTGGGAGAATGGCCATTGCGATTGATGTCAAACTCGCATTACCCTTGGGTTGAGTGCTGTGGCAATGGCGAGTTGCCTTTCCGTATTTGATGCCATACGGACGACTAAATGCTTAAATTTCCTGGAAGATTAAAAAGGATGGCCAAAAGAAACGCTACGCAAGGTACCCAGCCCATGCCAGATGTCACCTCGCTGCCACCGACACAACCTACATTGAACGCTGTTCCGAAAGTCTGCCTGGTTGACACCGCACCCGACGTCTCAGCTCTGCTAACCCAGAAACTCTACGATTGCACGACAGCCACTCTAGGCGGCGATGTAAAGACCCCCAAAAACAGAGAGGGTATGCAGACTTACCTCCGCCCATTGGTAATGCTGCCTTCCAACCTGCACGAATTTCACGTGGTCGTGGTTGACTTGGCGAAGACCGACAGCATAGACGAGTCTGAAGCACGCGCCGAGTTGAAAAACACCACCGGTAAAATAGTATATGCGCTGATTAGTTCCTATCCAGAGCAAGTTTTCAACTCGAAGGGATTCGGAGCAACCAGATTTTCTACTGAAATCGAGGAAGTTCTCAAGAAGCAATCCGTTATTGTAATTTTCGCAGCTGAAAATGAAAAAATCCATTACGACGTTGCTGAGATTGGAATACATGGCGCAAACGTAGTTGATCAATTCAACTGCGAAACCTTACGCCTTTGCAGTGGAATAAAAGAGTTCAAGAACAAATTTGGAAAAACAGTTGAACTGCATAAAGAAGAGACACGATTCCACTCATTTATCGGCAAGTACCTCAAAGACGCTCACTACGAAGTAATTTTTCCCCATCCCATGGTCTGGAGGAACGGGAACAGCAAGCCGGATGAACGATTCGTTCCTATTCTGGCCAATGCAGGGGGTGAAATCGTTGGGTACGCGATGTTTGTTGATGAAGGTGCCGTCTTCGTCCTTCCGCAGTTGGCGCGCAAAGCAGAATTTCTGGTTGAATTCTTTGACAACCTTGCGGGGGTGTTTCCAGACGTTTTTCCGTACAACGGCATGTTTGCATGGCTGGACGACAGCTCTCATCCACTCCCCGGCGAAGAGGAGATTCGTGAACAACGTGCAGCGATTGAAGCAAAGTACATAACTGATGTCGCTGAGAATGATACCGCTATTGCAAATCTGAAAAGTGAATTCAGCTTCCTTCGTGTAATGCTTTCAGGAACGGGAGACGAGTTAGTAGAAGCTGTACGCGAATATTTTGTCTGGCTGGGCTACTCCTCCGCAAAAGCCATGGATGAGCACAGCGAGGATACGCTGGAAGAAGATATTCAAATTGAACTGGAGCCTGGCCTCTTGGTGGTAGAGGTCAAAGGCATCGGCGGAACGTCCAAAGACAAGGAATGCGCTCAGATCTCCAAGATTAAGAATCGACGCCAAGAGGAAAGAAAAGCGTGGGACGTATCAGCTCTGTACATCGTGAACCACCAACGATACGTTTCTCCCAAGCTGCGGATAAACCCGCCTTTTACTCCAAACCAGATAAAAGACGCGCTGCTGGACAAGCGGGGGCTGATTACGACGTATCAACTCTACAACGCCTATTTCGATATCCTTCGCGGATTGATTACCAAGGACGATGTTCGAAACCAGTTGCTGGGGTTCGGACATGTAAAAATCGCACCGCCGGAGCTGACCGAGATCGGCGTCGTCGACGAAGTTTTCCAAAACGGCCGCGTGGTTATTTTGCAACTATATGAAGCAACGGTGTCTGTTGGCAGCAAGCTGTATATCCTAAAAAACGACGTATACGAAACTCGGAATGTCTTAAGTCTTCAGCTAGACGGCGTGTCAGTAGACCGAGCCTTCGGTGGCGAGTTAGGCATTCAGGTGGACGCACCGATCAAGAAAGGGAGCCGGATTCTCATTCCAACTCAGACGGAGGAGCCAACTGGCATGGCAGGATGACACTCTCGTTTCTGAAAACCGCTCCATAGAAGCATGAGCATGAAGAGACGGCACATCGGCGAGCGAAAACCTAGCATGGGGAATGAGAAGTGCCATCTGCAAAAACTGTGATGAAGACGCCTGAGTTACTGGTGTTTGGGAGGTTTCTAGCTGCTGGTTTTATGGCGGCAGAGGTCTGGCGTGTTGCATTTTCTCTTGGGAAAAATTTCGCACCTAAAATGCAAGGCATAGCCTCTTGCTTCGTGATTACAGGTATCGCTGCGGGATTGACGCTATGTCTGATCTACATCTTCGCTCGTGGGGCGTGCAGCCTTGTAACACGGATGGTAAGCAGCGCCCGAGTAGACCTCTTACTTACGGTCATCCTTGGAGTTTGGGTTGATGAACTCGTATCGCCCTGGCTCACAAAAATTCACACGGCTGTTGCTGCGGCGGACCCAAACTGGGCGCCGACCTTGCTCCTTTTTTTCAGTGCAATGCTGCTGTCTCCACTGGTGCAACAATACCGGCCTAGAGCTAGGGCGCTACCCCAGCTGTACTTCCTTTCTGATACAGAGGTAAATCGTAAGGAAGAGGACTCGCTCACAACCGAACCACAAGCTGAATCTTTTGCAAGGACAGTGCTCGCCAGCGGTGCTCACACGGGACTAGTCTTTGGAGTGGACGGCCCATGGGGCGTAGGCAAAACCAGCTTCATCAATCTCGCTGAGCGCTACTGGACGCAAGCTCCAGATAAAGTGATAGTCTGCCGATTTGAACCGTTGCGCTATGCCTCGGAACCAGACCTTGCGGATCGGCTGATAAAAGACCTCTCAGCCGCAATTCAGCGGGAAGTATTCGCCCCTGAATTTCGACCAGCTGCCTCCCGATACTCCCGCTTGCTCAAAGGCAAAGCCGACTTTTCCTTCCTTGGCTTCAAGCTTTCTCTTGAACCGTCGCAAGAAACCTTGGATGAGCTGCTGGAGGACATAGATGAGGTTCTTCGTCGCATCGATAGACGGGTAATCATCGTGATCGATGACCTCGATCGACTTGACGCGAGAACCGTCAACTCTGTGTTATTTGCTACAAGGCGAACTTTTAGACTGTCGCGGGCTACATATATCTTGTGCTACGACACTGAAATACTAGCCGGTGCGCAGGAGGAAGGAACGAGAGCAAGGGAGTTTCTTGAGAAATTTGTCACTGTCAAGCTGAGCCTTTTTGTCGACAGCTCAAGCATCAAAAATTACTTAGAGCGCGACTGGCAGGGCGAGGGAAGCGAGCTGGGCTCGATCCCTGCTGACACCATGTTCAAACTTGGAGCAGTACTCGGAGAGCTGGGGAAAATTCTTGACGGAAGCTTGGCACCAGCCTATCTGCCGCTCGTTGGAAATTTGCGTAAAGTAAAACGTTTTTTCAACGCCATGCTGCTCATGCAGCTTGAACGCAGCGACCTTGCGCGGACAGACTTTAACAAACGCGATCTTATCAACCTCATACTGATCCACCTCCATTATCCAGGGCTCTTCAGAACGATCTATGCAGAAGAAACTGAGCGACGCTCAGGAGTCTTTTCTCTCCACAAAGCACCTGGAGAACGGGAGTTTCAAAACTCAGAGGCGTTTTCGAGCGTGGTTAACAGCCAGCCAAGCCCTGCCCAGTTACTCCTGAATCAGCTTTTCAACGTCAGGACTTTAGAGCTTTCAGTGCACATGGATGTCGATGAAGCGACATTGGCTACACGTGCCTGCTTCAACAGTGGCTTATATAGGAATTTGGAAAATTACCTAAAACTTATCGTTCGATTCGCTGCACCCGAACCCCAAAAAACCTACATTTTGTATTCCCAAGCAGTAGACAAAGTTCGAAATGGCGAGAGCATCGCTGCCCTCCTAGCGTCGTCTGATTTTAATCTACAGCAAGGCGAGCATCCCCATGATCAATTTTGGAGGCTGCTGATCAATAAATCCTATGATCTTAGCCAAGCTGTCGCCGACGATGCGATCAATATGTTGATCGATTTCATTCCTAAGTATTCATCGGTGACGGACAGCATGGCCTCTCTCCGTCAACGATCAATTTACTCCCTATTACACCTTCTCGACCGAGCTGGATGGGGCAGATCCGCAGTTCGGCGTCACAACATTCCGGAAAATATTCGAGAAATTGCATCTCGGATTTTTGGCGATCACGGCTATGAGGGAAAAGACATAATTGGCAGACTCGCAAGCACTGAACGCGGAGTGCTTGGCTGGAACGATCTGATGCTCTTTCGGCTTCAATGCTCTGCCGATCGACAAGGGCAACTGCACAACCTTCAGTCAGCACTCGTGCAACATGAGGATCCTACCGCGCCCACTACCGGCTACGTGGATGCACTTGCGCGACTAGGTATGCGTGCATTGTCTCAACAGGTGTTTGCGCTGTTTAAGTCCACTTACATCGATCAAGAGCGTAATTTTTATGACAATGCCAACGATACCCCTGACAGAGATTTCCTTGGAACAACCGGGAGCTTGGTAGCCGCAGGTGATTCTCCAAACGCTGAAGAAACTCAATCGCGCTCCCTGGCGGAGCGTGTTGCATCAATACGCTCCAGTATCAAATCTTTCGTGATTTACCAACTCAGCAACACCTTTGGTCCTACCGGGTCAGGAATTGGTTGCGGGTTCTACGACGCTCAAGGGACAGGCGATGCAGCAGAGATAGCCAGATTGATGAATGACTACGTATTTGAATTCTGCTTCAACCCAGAGCTTCAGCAGGAAAACGCATATCACTTCACTGATCATTGCCTGGCCAATCTGAGCAATTCGTTCTTCACAGACAGCGATCAAGTTGGTTTTATTCCGACCAGGTCAGGATTGGTGGGAGGGTTTAATGCGCGGGCCCTGGGGAGCTACTGGGCTCGTCACCAAGCAGTCATTCGACAAGCGAATGCGCTTGTGCAAGAGAGATACGTGTACACGATTAATTACATGGCCTCATACAGCGACGATCTCGAACAAGTTTACTCTGTGCTCGACGAACTGGCCGCAGACCCTGCGAGAGATATGACGTAAAGCTTGGGCGCTTGTTTATTAGCTTACTCCATAAACTGTTCGTCTACGGCAAGCGTCTACAGAGCATGTGTCGATTTGCTCGGACCCCAGAGGCGATTAGTTAATGTGGTCAGATCAACTTTTTAATTAGTAGCCTATGGGGCAATTCTGCTTAGCGGGTTTCGTACGCCATAGACCGCTTCGTAGCCAGGGGTGGAGGCGTGTTGATCTGGTCAATTCTTGCCAAACGGCAGATATCGGCCAGAAGAAAACACTCAGCGCCCTGACTGATCACGCAGCGCATCCAGAAGCAAACGAAAAGCCGGTTTGTGCTGGCGCCGGCTTGGGTAGTAGAGGTGATACCCGGTGACGGTGCCAGTCCAGTCCTCCATCAGCCGCACCAGGCGACCTTGTGCCAGATCCTGCTCCACCAGATGCTCCGGGAAGTAGCCCAGTCCGGCGCCCGCCCTGACAAAATCACGCATGAGCCAGATGTTGTTACTCACCAGATGCCCGTCGGCGCGTACTTTGATTTCTCTCCCGTTTTTTGCGAAAGGCCAAGCCCACAATCCTCCTGAGGTGGGCTGGCGCAGGTTGATACAGGCGTGCTCGGTCAGATCCTGTGGCGTCAGTGGTTTAGCGCGGTGTTCCAGATAGGCGGGGGCGGCCACTAGTGCCAGGCGAAAATCCCGGCCGATGGGCATGCTGATCATGTCCTGAGCCAGCTGCGGCCCCGGGCGGATACCGGCATCGAAGCGCTCTGCAAAGATATCGACCAATGCGTAGCTGTCGTTGATTTCGACCTTTATGCCCGGATAGTCAGTCATCAATTGCAGCGCAGCCGGGGCAAGGACGAGATGGGTTGCGTGCTCCATGGAGGTGATGCGCAGGCTACCCGCCGGCATGCCGCTCAATTCGCTCAGCTCGTTGAGCCCTGACTCGATCCCGTCAAAATGCGGCCCGATGCTGTCGATCAGGCGCGCGCCGGCTTCGGTCGGCGCGACGCTGCGGGTACTGCGGGTCAGCAATTGCACACCCAGGCGCGATTCCAGTTTGGTGATGGTGCGGCTCAGCGCAGGCTGGGAAACGCCAAGCTGCGCCGCCGCTTTGGTAAAACTGCCTTCACGGGCGACCCGAAGGAGGGCCAGGAGATCGGTTACGTTGTCGCGCACGATTGATGCTCTGCGGTTATATGTCAACGCCAACCCAAAACTGACCCCCTCGGCCTGCTTTTAAACGCTCTTCACCGCTCGCGCAGGGCTGGTACCCGCCTTGCGTTTATCCTTGAGCCGGTAGCTATCGCCGGATATCTGCACGATGTGCGCGTGATGTAACAACCGATCCAGCATCGCGGCCGTCAACGTCTGATCATCGGCGAAAGTGCCCGCCCACTGGGTGAACGGCAGGTTGCTGGTGAGGATCATGCTGCCGCGCTCGTATCGGCGGGCAACGACGTTGAAGAACAGATTGGCTTCATCACGTCCGAAAGGCAGGTATCCGATCTCGTCGATCACCAACAGTCGTGGCCCCATCACCGCACGGTTGAAGTATTCCTTTAGGCGATCCTGCCGGTGTGCGGCGGCGAGTTGCAGCATCAGGTCAGCAGCGGTGATGAAGCGAGTTTTGATGCCAGCCAACGTGGCACGATAGGCCAATGCGCAGGCCAGATGCGTTTTGCCCACACCGCTGGGGCCGAGCAAAACGATGTTCTCGGCGCGCTCGATGAAGCTCAGTCCCGCCAGTTCTTGCAGCTGCGCGCGTGGCGCGCCGCTGGCGAAGGCAAAATCGTATTGCTCCAGCGTTTTGAGAGCGGGCAGTGTCGCCATCTTCAGTAGGGTTTGGCGTGATCGCTCGGTGCGTGCCTCAGCCTCTACGCGCAGCAAATGCTCCAGGAAGTCGGCGAAGCTCTGCTCCTGAGCGGCGGCTTGCTGCGCCAAGCCAGCCCAGTCTGCGGCCATCCGCTCCAGCTTGAGCTGCTGGCACATTTCGATGATGCGCGCGTGCTGAAGGTTCATCGACGTGTCTCCAGCAACTCATCGTAAACCGAGAGCGGGTGCTGCAAGCTCTCGTGCGGTAGCACGCGGCCTGGCCGCAAAAGAGGTAGCGCCAGAGTGCTCACCCTGCTGGCCGGTAGCGGTAACAAGACGTCGCGCTCTTCGGCCAGACGCGCTGCCGGCTTAACCCCTGTGGTGCCATGAATCCGCTGATGCGCGACTTCATCGAGCCAGCGCCCGATGTGGGCATTGGCGGTTGCGACGTCCAACGGCAAACCCGCGCTCTTGAGTGTGGCCGCCAGTGGCGTGATGAAACTGCCTTTGAGGTAGCCGTTGAAACGCTCGACCTTACCCTTGGTTTTTGCGCGGTAGGGCCGGCAAACGCGCGGCCGAAAACCGTATTCGTCGGGCAGTGCCAGCAGTCGAGGATGCCAGCGATGCTGGCCAGCACCATACGCATCGCGCTCAAGGATGATCGCGCCGGCGTTGTCGAACAGCGCCTCTTCCGGCACTCCACCGAAAAAGGCGAAGGCCTCGCGCAAACCGTTTAGCCACGCATCGCTGTCCTCGCGAGCGCCGAAGCAGACGAAGGTGGCGCGGCTGTAGCCAAGCGTGGCGACAAAGGCCTTGAGTGGGTCGCGGCCCCTGCGAATGGTGGTGAAGTCGACCTGAAGTTGCTGGCCAGGCAATGTCTCAAAGCGCACAACCGGGTCGTACACCGGACGCTTGAAGGGCGCCAGCCAGGATTTGAGCCGGCTGACCCCACCGGCATAGCCTTGCGCCTGAATTTCGCGAAGCAGCACTGTCGCGGGAATCCAATGCGGCCGGGCTGCATCTATGCGCTCTTGCAGGTAGGCCTTGAAGGGGGCGAGCTTGGCCGGCCGGGTCGGCCTTGCCGGATAACACGGCTGATCGGCTTCGCCGCGCAGATACCTGCGCACGGTGTTGCGCGACAGCCCGAGCGTGCGCGCGATGGTTTTGATACCCATGCCCTGACGGGCCAATACCTTGATTTCCACTGACTGCTCCTGGGTCAACATCTCGGCAGCTCAAAGCCACCATGATCGCCCAGGGGGTCAATTGAGTTGGCGTTAGGGGGTCAGTTTTACATTGGCGGTGACAGCTATCGAGGTACCGACGCCTCCAATGCCCCCGTTGACGTTGACTGCCGGGAGCATCGCGGCCCGTGCAACGCCGATGTGGGAGTTCGCTGCTTCCATTTTATGCTGCGCGATAACGATGTCTGCGCGACGCTGTAGCAGCGTCGCAGGCATGCATGTCGGGATCTGCGGCAGCGAGGCAATGTCTTTGAGCGGCCGACTGCTGGCGGAGAAATTCGACGCTGGCTTGCCCAACGGAACGGCGAGCGCACGCTCATTGGTCCTTCTTTGCTGTTGCAGGGCGACCGCCTCAGCGCGCGCCGTTTACAATTCTGTCTTGGCTCGCGAAGAGTCGAACTCGCCTACATCCCCAGATCGAATCGGCTCTGCGTGACGTGAACGGTCTGTTCACGCCAGCGCGCGGTCTCATTCAGGGTTGTCAGGTCTACCTCGGTTTCGCGCAGCCGGAAATAGGTTCGCGCGACGTCCGCGTGTAGAGAAAGCCCCGACAATTGCTCTCCTAGGTCGGTTGGATCCATTCTGAAAATACTGTAACCTATATATCGTGCTACCGAGCTGGCTTTGGCACTACATGTGGTGATGGCGGTTTGATTTTGAGGGGCCAGAAGGACGTGATGACTGACGAAGATGTTCCTACGTACCACGTGCTCGCGCTGTCTGGCGGAGGGTACCGCGCCCTTTATACGGCTACGATCCTCAAGGAGTTTGAGCAGGTGCTTGGTCGGCCGATTGCCTCTCACTTCGACTTGGTTTGCGGCACCTCTGCTGGTGGGCTCCTGGCACTTGGTCTCGCCAGTGAGATCCCGGCGGGTGAGCTGAAGTCCTTGTTCGAGGACCAAGGTAGGCAGATTTTCGGTGCTCGCGATTTTATGCGGAAACGGCTGGGTTTTTTGACCAGAGCGAAGCATTCTAATGCAGGCTTACGCGCGGTGCTTGAGCAACGGTTTGGTGAAGCAAAGATTGGTGACCTAAGGCATCGAGTTCTCATACCTGCGGTTAATTACACCACAGGGCGAGGGCAGTTCTTCAAAACTCCCCATCACCAATCGTTCGAGCTAGATCACCGCATGAGTCTGGTCGATGTTGCGTTAGCTACATCGGCAGCTCCTGTGTATTTCCCGTCGGTCCGAAACGAAAGAGGAGTATTCGTCGACGGCGGACTAGTGGGTAACGCTCCTGGTCTTTTCGGACTGCATGAGGTTCGGACCTTTCTCGCTCCCAACCAAGACGTGCGAGTGCGTGTGCTTGCTATCGGCACCATGACTGTGGGTGCGACCGTGAGCGGCGGTCGGGATTTGGATCAAGGGATAATCGGTTGGGGAGGAAGCATTTTCGACCTTGTCATCTCAGCTCAAGAATCTTCCGTCGACTACATGCTTACCCAGTCCTTGGGTGACAGCTATTTCAAAATTGACGATCAAGTTACTCCCCAGCAAAGCGGCGACGTGAAGGCATTAGACGACGTCTCTGAGGCGTCGACCAACACACTCCGCGATCGAGGAAGCGCAGCTGCCCAACGCGCTTTAGGCGATCGTCGATTCGCCCCTTTTCGAGCACACCAACCTTCACGTCCTACCTTCTACCACGGCCCAAACAAAAACTCGGGGGATATCTAAATGCTGAACCTTTCACCGCTTTTTAACACCTCCGAGGATGAGCCGTGCTTGCTTCAGGCGCTTGAGTTGACGGCAGCGCAACGGCTCCAAATCACGTCCGCTAAGAATGAGGTCAGGCAGTGCCTTAGACATGGCATTCCCAAGGTACTGATTGAGCAAGGCTACAACGGGAATATCCCCCAGCCTCGTTTTTTTACCCAAGGATCATGGGCGTACAAGACAATCAATAGTCCGGCTCATCTGCCTCCTCAGCAATCGGATGTTGATGACGGCGCATACCTGCCTATCAGTTTCCTTAAAAACAGCAGACGACCTAGCACTGCGAGCGCCATTTTCTTCGCAGCGGCTGAAGAGGCCTTGGCTCGACTTGTAGCGACTAAACGACACGAGAATTGGAAGCTTGTGACCGACAAACCAACCTGCATTCGGATTGAGATATCGGCCACTGCTCATATCGACATTCCGTTGTACTCCATTCCTGATGATGAGTACGTGACCCTTGAGAGGGCCGCAAACAGGTATGGTTACGACAGTCTCATGGAGGCTGTAAATGTGCGGCGCGCAGATTCTTGGACCACGCTTCCAGTGGGTGAGGTGCTTCTGGCACACCGCGAAGAAGACTGGATCACTTCGGACCCTAGGCCGGTGAAAGACTGGTTCGTGGATGAGGTTGAGTCGAAGGGTGAACAGCTTCGCCGGGTTGTCCGCTACCTCAAAGCCTTCCGTGATTGGCAATGGAAAAAGGGTGGCCCTTCCTCGATTTTGTTGATGGCAGCCGCTGCCCCTTTGTTCACAAAAATGGATCGCAGAGATGACCTAGCGTTGCTCGAAGTATTGAAAGGACTTCCCGCAGCGCTTCGAGATGGTGTGGCTAACCCAGTGGATACCGACGAAAGCCTGAGTGATCGTCTCCCGGCTGATGAACTGGAAGAGGCGGCCAAAAAGTTCGAGACGTTTGAGCAGTATCTGAACGGCGCTGTGAACGCCTCTGACGAAACCACCGCGTGCAACTGGATGATTCGCATGTTCGGGCCGCGCTTCCCCAATCGCCCTAATAGAGTCAAACAGGTCAGTGTCGCCGCGACTATTGCATCAGTACCAGCCCAGGCCGCTGCCAGTGAACTGGTCGGTCGTACTAAGGCTGGCTAGCAGATGGGAGAGGTCCTACCTGAGCTGGTTTCAGAAATGCGATCCCGAGGTTTTAAACACATTGGGAGAACACCTGATCGCTGGATACGATTTGAAGGTCCCCTCAAGACAACTGAAGGCGAATTTCAGTGTGATTTCGCAGTCGACCCGACCTTCTTTTCGTTGCCGATTGTGCGGCTAAAAGAGCTTCCTCCTAAGCTGGCCCCAGTGACGCCTCACCTAGGGGCCAGTGGGTGGCTCTGTTACCTGACACCAAGCTCAGTAGTGCTGGATATCTTCGACCTGATCGGCCAGACGCTCAGATGTTTGACGGAAGCAGAGCGTGTTCTTGGATGCATCATCAGAGGGGAAATGGTCGAGGATCTTACCGAGGAGTTTCTCGTCCACTGGTTTAGCCAGCTGTGCGTTTTCGATGTACAGAACTTGCAGCG
Source organism: Pseudomonas sp. GW821-FHT02H06 (assembly GCF_059421525.1). Classification (NCBI taxonomy): domain Bacteria; kingdom Pseudomonadati; phylum Pseudomonadota; class Gammaproteobacteria; order Pseudomonadales; family Pseudomonadaceae; genus Pseudomonas; species Pseudomonas sp. GW821-FHT02H06. The sequence continues at coordinate 351,363 of NZ_JBWKVD010000001.1, read as the reverse complement.
CGGCGCGATCCCCGCTTTTTGCGTTGTCTCGCAACGCGGCGTGAGAACACCAGTGCTCACAGATGACTTAGAACGCACTGTTCATAAGATCGACGCGCTTCATTTTTTGCCTAAGAGGCAAATGACAGTGGCATACGTTGTTGGCTCGATCGCCCAGCCTCGTCCCAGTCAAACCGCTTGGCCGCCAGAGACCGTTGCTGACATCCTGAGCTGGCAGCGAGAGCTGGACTCAAGCTGCGCTCGTAAAATCCAGCAGCGAATCGCAGATGCTTACCGACACAAGCAGACTGACGCGGTGATTGTTATTCAATCGCCGAAGCTCAACTACGGCTTTCAGGTGCATTTTGAGCAGTCCGTCCTAGACGACGAAAAGCTCGCGCGCTCCAGAGGAACGCAGAGGCTCTTCAGCTTCCGTATAACCAGGCTTGCACCCATTCGAATCGACGATCACTACATTGCTCAGCGCAGCACCCCATCTATGAAGACGCTGGCTGGGCTGAAGATCGCATTAGTAGGGTGTGGAACCATCGGTGGGTATCTTGCGAGTCTTCTTTCAAAGGCTGGTGCAGGCACAGGCGGAGGCCAGTTGACGCTGGTCGATTTCGATATGTTGATGCCTGAGAACGTAGGTAGGCACTGCTTGGGGCTTCGGTATTTCAACGCCAATAAGGCCCTCAGCACTAGCATAATGCTTGAGTTCGACGCCCCGGGGATATCTACGCGTGCTTTAGAAGTCGATGTGCGTCAAGCGCATTTAGGCGAGATTGACCTGCTGATCGATGCCACGGGAGAAGAGGCTCTCGGTCACTGGTTAACCGCCAATTACGTGCCGGCCACCCCAATGTTGTCGGTGTGGGTAGAGGGCCCGGGGACAGCGGTTCGTGCGCTTCTCAAGACGGCTGGAGGCGGAGCTTGTTACCGCTGCCTCTCAACCCACACCCGCCTGGGACAATTCCTGACCGTCGAGGGAGGGGTCCCTTATGTCATGGCAGGACACGGCTGCGAAGGTCTGTATGTTCCTTTTCCCGCGACGGTATCGGTCCAAGCCGCAGCTCTTGGAGCAGAGATGGCACTGGCATGGGCGAATGGGAAGAACTCACCATCGCTTCGAACAAAGATCACCGATTACGCATTCGCATCCGCTACATCCGACTGCGACCCACCCAAGATTGAGGCGTGTCCAGCATGCAGTTCGTAGCAGAGTGGTCAGCCAATGAAGGCCGCAATCTGATCTATATCCATCCTGTTGTGCTCGATGTTTTTCAACGTCACGTTCAAGCCGGGCCAGCAGATCTAGAAGGAGGAGGGCTGCTTCTGGGCTATGTTCGTGGCTCTCATCTTGAGATCGTCGAGGCAACAGTCCCCACAAAATTCGACCGTCGATTTCGGGCGTTTTTTGAACGGATGAAAGATATGCATGAGCACATCGCACAGAAGCGCTGGATCGATAGCGATGGGTTGGTCAGATATATCGGGGAGTGGCACACGCACCCGCAAGATCACCCTACGCCGTCCGGAACCGATCTGACCGAATGGAGGAAGCTCGCCTTTAAGCGCAAAGATAAGCGCCCTGTGCTTGGGCTGATCGTGGGGCGTAAATCGCTATATCTGGAAAGCATGCCCAGCGAGGGTCGAGGCATGGAGTATTCTGCTGCCGATAGCCAATCGTCCTTATAAGAGTGGATTCTCGAAAGGGGCATTCTCATAACTAAGCAATGTGGCTTGGTCGACCATTTGTACATGACTCACCTTCCGTAGCGCAATTGGGGTGTTGGTATCGATCAAATTGTAGTAACCGAAAATCATATTCAGATCGGTCGGCAGGTTTTGCCAGTCTCGGGCGTTATCGGCGAGGCCATAAACATGTCTATGGCGGCATCAATGCAACTGTCGCTATCCAAAATCCCTCCGCTCAGAACCCAGCTTGTTGCGACTCAGCGACACATCGAAGGATTACTCAAGGATCCAAATAAGTATGCGGATGAGGAGTACCTACGACGTAGGTTGGTCTCCGACGGCCTGATTCGTTAAGCCAGACGCTATTAATGCCTCCTTCGCCAGTTTCGCTGTCTGCTGTATGTCGCTGCCAGGCGCATCTAGAGGTCTGCGTTAGGGCAGTTACGCATCGAAAGCTGACGCACGAACGGCTTTTCTGACCGAGATCTGCTGGTGACGTCCGATCCAACTTTGGCCATGCGTCGAGAACTCAAGAGCCAGAGCTTTACCACGAAACTGGACCAGCTATTGGATGTTAGGTGAGCGGCTCGGCCTGCTTACCGGTTCTGCCGATCTCCTACCTTCTAGACCTTTCGGTTGAGCAGGTTTTGGCTGAGCAAAACGGTTGGATCGGCATGCTGATGCCCAAGCCTGATTCACCGATTGCGACCAGAATCGAACGGGATGACATTGGCTCTGTTCCCGAGTAATCGCTCCAATTCATCAATGCGAAGTAGTAGCATCAGCTCCCGTGCCAGTGCTTGTTCCCACAGCTCCTTAAAGCCTTCAGTCTTGGCCTTGGCTGCACGGAGGCGTTCGTTAGCGTCAGATACTTTCCTCGCTCCGGGCGCCCGCTTCTCAGCTTGCTTCTTTGCTGCACTATCAATTGCGGCGTTCAGATTGTTGAATACCGCACGGTTTCGTTTGATCGCGCTCTCGCTTCTGCTTGCTTCAAGGGCAACCGTTTTACGCGATATACGAGTGCCTGGTTGAACGATGAGTGTCTCGCCCCTGATCATGCGCTCCAGTGCATCGTAGTAATCGCGTAACGCGGGCTTATCATCGTAGTGATACATGGGGATCGCTCCTTGTGTGAACCGAAATTAAGGTCGTGGCCTCGCGAGGACCGAATTGGATCAGTGTCGTGCGTGACCATTAGGTGGCGGCGGCAGAGAGACCTCTGGTGTATAAGGTGGAGGTCCAGAACTGGCAATCCACCTTCGCCAGAGAAGCTCCCGCTAACGTACCGCGATGAGTCGATCACGCATCAGCTCAAAGTCTTTAAGATTTTGCTCTTCTGCTCTGTATTCAACAGTCCCTGGCTTCAACTGCCCCAGATCGAATTTCAGCTCAGCAATCGTAGAGTCGATCGTAGAGGGAATCACGACGCAGTGTTCGCAGCCAGAGCATGAGGTAATGTCTGAATGCGCTCGTTTGTCACACGGACCAGGGGAAACGCATCCACCAAAACAATTTGGCTCAAATGACTGGAGGCCCTGTTTTATTCGACGATTAAACAGATCTTTGTTATAGATCCAGACATCTTCGACTTTTTGCTGCTGCTGGATCCTTTTTCCGTGAAAACCACCAAGTACTTCTTTGGTAAGAAGAACATTGCGAAGGTAGAGTGCATTATCTGCGTCTGCTTTGGCTTCCATCATAATTTTTGCCAATTCCGGATCCTGGAACCCAATGATATAGTTTTCTGCGGCGCAGCCTCTTTGATAATGGATGGACATGGTCTCAGTGAGGTGCTGAAGAAGTCGTTTCAAGGATTGGATAGTCACCAATCCCGACTGCCCGGCGTATACTGCAATCGACCGACGGAATTGGTGCGAATTGAGAATCCATGGCTTACCTATCCCAAATTTTTTTTCAGCCCGCCAGTTTCGGGTCGGGTCAATGCTTTCTAACTCCATTATGTCCTGATCGGTAATGTACACGGGAGGCATTAGGTCTTTATCAAAGTATCGCTGAACCTTGTCTTCACTCGGCGAAGTCCCAGAGGAAGGCACAAAAGAGGGGGAGACCATGAGCCATTGCTTCATCTCCTCATTCGGGATATATGGACAAATAAAGCGATGAATGGATTCGAGCACTTCAAAAGGCTCTTTAACCGCGTTTATTGTAATCCACTTTAAATGCTCTGGCTCTCCCGATAGTTTGGTCGTTACGGAATTAACGTAGAGCGCTGTACCGTTCCACCCAGGCGCATATTCGATACAGTTAGGCTTCAGATTGAGCGCCTCATGGTCACGCATAAGCGTAAGCAAATGTATGAGATTCTTAGCGCAGCATTGGACTCTTCTGAGGTGCTTCGTCAAGCTTCTAACGTTACGCCAGTTGTATTTTTTAGCTAGATCAGTCAGCCCATGCTTCGCCACAGCTTCTTCGAAACTGGGATGGTTCGTTCGGCTTCGCCCGTATCTAGGGCCGTTTCTGCCATAATTTTTGTTTTTAGAAAACTCTGTGATCAGAGCAAGTAGGTTGGACTCGTTATAGTTATATTCCTTTATGCATGTTTTGTATTGTATGTATTTTTTTGCCAAAATCCGGCTCGGTATGACGGGTGTTTGTTCAGATTCGTGCAAACTGCGAGCAGTACATGCATTGTCGGCGATGTAAGAATATACACGGGAGTCAATCGTTATGTCATGCATTGACAGATCATTGGTGGCAATGGCGAGAGCGATGTTTTTCAGTGCCTTAAGCTGGGGGGCGGTGCATTTCGATATGTACGATTGCATTAGAGTCTTGGAGTTGAACAAGTCTTTAGCCAATATATCGTTCAGCTCCGCATGATACACAATGTGATTAAGCGCATTGTGTATCATATGCATCCCTCCAAGCCGCCTAATGGCGCCTGTTTTAGTGTGCGGGGAAAACATTGTGGCAATAAAAATTTTTTTCACAAACAAATCATTTTGACAGGCATGTGCACTAAATGGCCTAGGGATGTTGAAATAAAAATCAGGTCGATCCGTCGATGCATGCATCAGTCCAGGAAAGCGCCAATAATTATGTGTGAATAAGCTTGCAATGCTACCGTCTAGTTCGCGTGACACAACTAAACTGGCTCCTATTCGATCAAAAGACATTCCTCGGTAGGCATCAGTTTCGTGTTGATGCTTGAGCACGCGATGCCCTGACACGAGTTTTGACTGCAATTTTTCTGTAGATTTTGTCGTTTTCATTAGGCTACTCCAAGGTTAATCAAACGCGAGTACTGACGTTCCCAGTAATCTGTCAGTTCAAAGTTTTCAGTAATGTCAAGTGATACTTTAGCAATCAGCTTGACGGATTCTGGGCGCTTCGAGCTGAGTGTGTTTAATAGCAAGTCAATATGGTCGATCGCAGGTTGGTGAACCGCCAGAAACTGGTCCATGTTTTTGCACTTGGTAATTCGCTGCTTGATGACGAAGCGCATGCTGAGCAATTTTCTGACGTCTGCTTCATTCGGATGCAATCTGAAATGGACGCAATAAATGCAGCCTTCGAGTTTTTTGCAATCTGGCTTATATCCTTGGGGTGCTTCGATTTCATCTTCAGCGTCGCCAGGTTTATCACACCCACCCGCAGGTATGTCCTCATCAGTGTAATCATCAAGTAATTGAATAAGACGATTAAGCATCGCAGCTATTTCACTCACTGCTCCTGCTTCATCGGGGGTGGTGTAGTGCTTCCGCGTAGTACTTGGAGTGTTGCTGATCGTTTGGGCAATTTGCTCAGTCGACTTCCCGGTCTTGTGCAAATAAGCTGCTTTATAGGCTCTAAGCTCTTGAACGTTCAATCCGTTAAAGTTTTGGTCGTAGTAGTGCTTGAGTCGCTGATTAAAATTAAAAAGCTCGTTTGGTCTAAGTTCGGTGATTTTTTCAGGGTTGTAAACGGTCATCCCCAAAAATAAAAATTTCGATTCGCTGCTTCCTAGCAAATATTTGCGGAGCTTGACAAACTTGTGGAAGTCTTTCACAAAAGTGGATTCGATATCGACCTCTACGATTCGATTGTCGGCACGAAATTTAATCGTCTTGAACCCTGCTCTCGTGCTCGTGGCAATCTTGTAGTTTTCATCCCAAGGGATTTTTCTGAGTGGAGCTTCATTAAGACCCGTGTTAGCAAAAAACAAAGCGAGGAATGCATCATGGCCCAGCTTGCCCAATCGCAGTCTTCTTTCATGACGAGGCTCATTATTTGCCGCCAGAAGTAACTCGGCCTGGACCTTGTGGCGATTTTTAACACTGTCAATCGAACTGATTGAGTAAGAACAGGCTTCTTTTACCGATCTCAGCCTACCGTTCTCATAGTCCCAATAGAGATAATCTTTCGGCTTAGAAGACGATGCCAATACAGCTTTCGTAGCGAATGGAAGTTCACCGATTAACAACCAAGGCCTGTCAACGCCTAGTTCTAGTCGAGCTGGGAAGCTTTTGTAGCCGAGAAGAAAGTCAGTTAGACCGTTGAATAGGTGATCACAAACGCTTGTATAAGCGCCAACTGCATCAGCTGACGGAGGTTGCGTCGGATTTGCTGTAGGTTTTGGGTTAGATATTAGGGGAACGTCGCGGCGAAAGTCGTAGTTATCGTCAGGGAAGAACAGTGAGGCGGACTCATAAGCTCCCACCTGGTCTCTATTTCCAGTGAAAGCTATGATCTGGCCTGTCGCTAATCTTTCCATCAAAACTGCTGTGTACTCGCCATAAGCCGCGTGATAGTTCTCCGCTGTGGCAAGGAAGTGCTGGTGTCCATTTTGATCTGACCAATTAGCAAATTTTGCAAAATTAGCCGCATTGGCGTAACATGACATTCCACTTAAATTTATGTACGACTCAGAAACTATCGCGATTATCCACTCTTGGATTTTAGGAAGGCGATAATCTAAGACAGAGCTGGCTTCCACTGGCCGGGACTGTTTTCTGATGGCGAAAAATCGCGCTGTGTAACATAGAGATCCCACATCGTAGCGACGATTATCGGTAAATCGAATTGCTAGATCTTCAACCGGAATAGATCGTATTGCCTGAGCGATGGAGCTTAGGTCGTAATCACGTATGTCAATTTCACGTGTCGTGCGCTCTAGTAGTACCATTACGTAACCTTTCGATAGCTATAGTTGACCTAATGTGATCCTCATATTCCGACTGGGCTGCCGCCCGTTGTTCTTTCGTGGGCATGAAGTTTGCGTACCGTTTGGTGGTTTCAACGGAAGCGTGGTTAAGCCGGTTTTTGAGTGTGTCTAATGCAGCAAGCTCGCTCATGCCAATCTTCTTCAACTCTTCTAATAGGTTCATGCCGAATGTCGCTCTCAGGTCGTGAAATCGATACTTGAAAAAATTACCAGACCTTTTCAGGATTTTTTCAAGCGTTTCTTTCTGGAATTTTCTAATTGCTGAGCCAGACTCAGTACTGCTGAAGATAGCCTGGTCTTTCTTTCCAACGTAGTACGGCCTTCCGGTTTCAGTAAGAAAAATATATTGGTCTTCGGTCGTGCCAATGTTGGATTTAGCTGCTCGACTTTTATATCGATTAGATTCAAGGTACTCTGCTATCAACATATGTACCCATTCAGGGAGGTGAATTCTTTCCCTTTTGTTATGCTTAGTATCGACCATTGTGTCACCGCCCGCATCGAACCCATGGAGAACCATTAGATCTTCGGCGTCTTTTTTAATGCAGCTCTGGCGCATGGTGAAGATAGTCTGCATGCGGGGCCCACCCGTCAATGCTACGATGTGTGCGAGCAGCATCTCCTCGTTTCCAGATGCTGCAAGCGCGTCTATCAATGCATCCTGATTTTCCTTGCCAATGGGGTAAAGCTTCCCCCCATCCACAACGTACCTGCCATTAGGCACATTGTAATTTTCTTTTGCTGTCTTGAAAGTTAAGTCTGTACCTTCTACTTCTCTTAGTTGAGAAAACCCATATTTGTCTTCGTATTTGATACGTGTTTTTCGCGGCTTCCACATTTCTTGCTCGGGCTTGAACCCTCGCTCGACATGGTGTTTGTAAAAAGCTACCATCCTAGTAATTTTTCTGTTCTCGGTATCCCTGCAATCAGGGTTTTCCATAACTCTTTTTTTGAATATGCTTTTAATGAAATAAGTCGGCCTGGTAGCTTTGGGGCCGCTGAAATCCCACATGTTCTTACCACCAAGTGACAGGGCATTCGCAAAGCTGCACAGGTCACCTGCCATCCCAGCGATTGTCTGATGTTGAGCACCATTCAGAGCGCTTTCGAGTAAATAGAGGCTTCCTTCTTTCCAGATATTACCGTCTGGACCAAGAATTACATGAAAACGAAACAGATCAGATTGGGCAGGGAGTGGCATTACAGGGTAGGGAATACTGTCTGCGAGCTGCGTCCCATGATCGCTGCTCCATTCAGCCGCATTTTCGCTTTCCGCAGCCGTGCACTTCCGCCAGAGAACCAAGTTCTTGAGCAGCACTTTACTGTATCCGCCATTTACTGGGGCTTCTATTGTGGAAGACATAATGCCTCGGAGAACGATCGACTATGGTTAGTTGGTGCCTGACGTGTTTGATTTAACTCACTCGTAGGGCAATCCTATTCTCACAAAAGTGGAGTTGGCAAGCGATTTTTTCACCGTACGTTAGTTGTCAGCTTAGTTGACGTTATTGATATTTATATTAATTTATATGTAGGCTGGCGAGGTGGGATAAGTAGTGCCGCAATTTCTGTATCAACGTTCTAACCGGCTGAATTGCTTACGGTTAATCTGTTCGATCATGCATATCCCATCGCTTCAGATGGGTTGTGTGGGATTGGGGAAGGGCCACTGTAGATCCATGATGAGCTGTCCGCATGCTCGCATCGCTGCTGGCCGACATGCCGCGACCACTGTGCAAAAGGCGCGCGGTTGATGATTGTTCGAAGGAGAGGGCGTGTGGCAGTGACAAGTGAGGACGGCATTCCCGGACTCATAGACATCCGATAATCGCGACTCTCTACCTGTAGTCGTCCAAGTACTGGGGTATTACCTTAGGTTGGGGCTGTGGCGACTCAAGGGGCTCTTTCTTGGGTTGTCCGGGAATGGTGAATCATCCCTACACAAGGTTCGTCCAAAAACGTTGGTGTCGGATTTGATTCAGCTTGATCCGGGCAGTGGGTGCCGTAGTTAACAGATGAGGTGTTTCGCCCAGCTCGGATCCGCGAAAAGTGAGGGCTAAGAGTCCTGTGGCATGGGCGGAGTTGCGGGATAATGGCGACTGGCGCGCATTTAGTCAAAACCCAGGGTGGGAGCCGAACCATGATGGGGCTTATCGTCGCGTTACACGACCCCTCTACGAGTTCAACCAGCCACATTAGCTTTGAGTCGTATCGGAAGGGGATGCCAAGTGAACGCAGCGGCCGAATGCTCGTCCCCCTGCATCAGCATTCCAAGCCGTGCTAGGGGGCGGAGCGTTACGATTTTTTCGTGATCACTGGAGCTGTACGTGTCGACTAGCTAGTGCATTTGTGAATCGTGGAGGGGGTGACACTTACGGGGGACTCGGATTTGTCTTTCCTAGCTAAGAATGCGCACCTGCCCACATACGGTTCCGTTTGCCTATGCCAATCCACTCCCTTTCCACCTAGCTGCGATCAGGACTTGGTTGTGTTTGGTAGGGAGGGGCGGACGTGCAGAAATCCTGGTGTCTTTAAAGCTTTTGTTCGGACGCGGATCGATTAGGCCTGCCTAGGAAAGGGCGAGCCACGAGGGGCATGTCAGGGCGTTGGTTTCTGGGAAGCTGTCTTTGATGTCTGTCTAGAAACCAGAACTCACAGATCTTTGGTTTCGTCTTTCACTCACGAGTAGTTCTGCACCTTGACGGTGTGCAGGGTGATGTCCACCACGTCGCCGTCGGCGCCAACTTGTGGCATTTCGATCCAGTCGCCGACGCGCAGCATGTCGTTGCTGGTCAGTTGCACGCTGGCGACGAAGGACAGCAGGGTGTCTTTGTAGACCAGCAGAATCACCGCTGACATCGCGCCCAGTCCGGAAAGCAGCAGCAACGGCGATCGATCAATCAACGTGGCGACGATGATGATCCCGGCGAACACGTACAGGATCATTTTCGTCAGCTGCACGTAGCCTTTGATCGAGCGGGTGCGGGCGTGCTCGGTGCGCGCATAGATGTCCAGCAACGCGTTGAGCAGCGCGCCGACGGTGAGCATGAGGAAGAGGATGGTGAACGCCAGCGCGATGTTGCCGAGTACGTGGTTGGCAGCGTTGCTGAGGTTCGGGACCAGATTGAGACCGAACTGGATCACCACCGAGGGCGTGACCTGGGCCAGTCGGTGGAAGACTTTGTTATGGAGAAAGTCATTGAGCCAGAACAGCGACGGCTGGCGGCTCAGGGCTTTCATGGCGTAGAGGATCATCCATCGCGCCAGCCGCCCGAGCATGAAGGCGGCGATGAGCAGTAACAGCAAGCCGGTGATCGTGCGCAGCATTGGCTGGTTTTCCAGCAGCGTCCAGATTTCCTGGGCGCGTAGCCAAAGCGAATGGGTGTCCATGGGCGCTGGATCTCCTGATCAAAATGGGGGGCGCGATTAGAGCATTGATAGGGAAGCGAGGGCAGGGTAGGCCAAATCCGGTAACAAAATAGGCCCTTTGAGCTAAAGAGGCTCGGCGAATCCGGCTTAAACCGGTACCCTATGCGACTGTTTTTTTGTATTACGCCGAGGTAACACCCGTGTTCTCCCAATTCGCCCTGCACGAACGCCTGCTAAAAGCCGTGGCCGAACTCAATTTCGTCGAGCCTACGCCTGTGCAAACAGCGGCCATTCCGCTGGCGCTGGAAGGACACGATCTACGGGTGACGGCGCAGACCGGCAGCGGCAAGACTGCCGCGTTCGTGTTACCGATGCTCAATCGCCTGATGGGCCCGGCCAAGGTTCGCGTCGACATCCGCGCGGTGATCCTGCTGCCGACCCGCGAGCTGGCCCAGCAGACGCTCAAGGAAGTGGAGCGTTTCTCCCAGTTCACGTTCATCAAGGCCGGGCTGATCACCGGCGGCGAAGACTTCAAGGTCCAGGCCGCGATGCTGCGCAAAGTGCCGGACATCCTGATCGGTACGCCGGGCCGTCTGCTGGAGCAACTCAACGCGGGCAACCTCGACCTCAAGCAGGTTGAACTGTTGGTCCTCGACGAAGCCGACCGCATGCTCGACATGGGTTTTGCCGAAGACGTCGAGCGTCTGGCCGGCGAATGCGCCAACCGTCAGCAGACCATGCTGTTCTCGGCCACTACCGGTGGTTCGGGCCTGCGCGAAATGATCGGCAAAGTCCTGAAAGACCCGCAGCACCTGCAGGTCAACAGTGTCAGCGAACTGGCTCCGGGCACCCGTCAGCAGATCATCACTGCCGACCACAACGTGCACAAAGAGCAGGTCCTCAACTGGCTGCTGGCCAACGAGACCTACCAGAAAGCAATCATCTTCACCAACACGCGCGCCATGGCCGACCGCATCTACGGTCGCCTTGTGGCGCTCGAGTACAAGGCGTTCGTGCTGCACGGCGATAAAGACCAGAAGGATCGCAAGCTGGCGATCGACCGTCTGAAGCAGGGCGGCGTGAAGATCCTGGTGGCGACCGATGTCGCGGCCCGTGGTCTGGACGTCGACGGCCTGGACATGGTCATCAACTTCGACATGCCGCGCACCGGCGACGACTACGTTCACCGCATTGGCCGCACCGGCCGTGCCGGCGGCGAAGGTCTGGCGATCTCGCTGATCACCCACGGTGACTGGAACCTGATGTCCAGCATCGAGCGATACCTGAAGCAGAAGTTCGAGCGCCGCACGATTAAGGAAGTCAAAGGCACCTACACCGGGCCGAAGAAGGTCAAGGCGTCGGGCAAGGCGGTCGGCGTGAAGAAGAAAAAAACCGATGGCAAAGGTGACAAGAAGGGCGACAAAAAGAAAGCCGTCGCCAAGGGTCCAACCAAGCGCAAATCGGTAAATCGTCCGAAGGCCGAGCCTTTGGTCAGCCAGGACGGGATGGCGCCGCTGAAAAAGCGCGTCACGCGTCCTCCAGTCGCTGAATAACCCCATTCTGCCTCCCGGCCAGCCCGCTGAACGGCTGGCCCTCCACTGGGTCACAACACCTGAGCATCAAGCCCGATGACCGGACGTCACGGGTATTGCCCTGTTGGCCCACTGGAGGATGAAACATGTCTAAACGATACGACTGGGACCTGATCGAGCGTCTGTTGCACCACGTACAAAACAGCGTCGCAATCGCCGATGCATCAGAGGCGTCTGCCGCAGAATTGAGAGCGTTGTTGCTCGAACGTGGGTTCATTGCCGCCCACACGAGTGGTGATGGCGGGAATAGCGAAGGCGCGACCCTTACGCCTCGAGGCGCGAGCTTGCTGGCGATGATCGACAGCAGCATTCCAGGCAACGACCATCCGCGTCAGGTGCTGGATGAACAGGCCGATGCGCTGGATAAGGCGACCTTTGATGAGGTGGCCTCAAAGGCGCAAATCGCCTGATGCTGAAAGCGTCCTGATCAGGACGCTTTTTTTATGCTCTTGTAGCAACTCAAGTCTGTGAAGTCCTTGCGCACATCGGCGATTTTCGCCAGCAACTTCTGCCGTTGATCAGCCGTGCTTTGCGCCATCAGGTCCGCAATCAGAGAAATCGCTGCCTGCTCGGTATGGTCGTAGGTGGCGCGATATTCGGGCGTCCAGAAGGTCTGGCGATCCTGCAACAGACTGGCAATCTTCTGATCAAAATCCCCGGCCTTGCGCTGTTTCACCGCCGCCAGCAGCAGCGACTGCCAGTGCGCGCGGTTGTCGATCCACAGCCGGTTCTGCTCGCCTAGCGAGGTCGACCACTGCATCACGCGAGCCTGTTGGCCTGCATTCAGCTTGCCCATCCAGGGCGTCAGACGTTTCTCCATCCGTTGAGCGCGTTCACTGATCTGCTTGTCCAGCGGCTGGTCGACGTACTCGTCCTCATGCTTGCGCAGGTCCTTGGCGAATGCGGCTTCCATCTCGGCCACCTGCTGATCGTCCAGCTGACGAAGCAGCTCGACCGCCGAGGGCGTGATTTCTTTGGAGAGGGTGGCGATGGCTTGCCGCGCTTCGGCGGTGCGTGCCTTGAGCTGCTCCTGATTGACCTGGTTGTTTTCGACCATCCCTTGCAGACGGTCCAGCCAGTCGAGGTAACCGGGAATCTGAGTGGTGCAGTGCCAGCTCAAGTGCTCTTTCAAGCGCTCATCGAGCCAGTCTTTCTGCGAAGCGTTCATGTCCAGGTAGTCGTTGAGCGACCAGGGAATGATGAAGTCCAGATGTCGATACGTCAGACCAATCTGACTGCACCCCGCCAACAGCGTCAGGCTCAGCCACAGCGAAATAAAGGTCTTCAACACAATGCCCATGACAGCTCCTTGCCGGTTCGTCTCACCGTTATAGAGCAAGTCAGGTCATGGCGGTTCAACCCATCAGAAAAACGAGCGCACGACCTTAAGGGTAACGGTGCTTTCGCACTGGGTGTTGTGGCCGCTGTAGGCGCTGCAATCGGCGCCGGTCAGGCTCGAGCCGCTGTACATCAGGTTCATGTCCATGCCCAGAACAGGGCGCGACACGTTGAACGACCAGTCGCTGTAGGCGTTGACCACGCCGCCGCCGTCGATGATCGTGGGCGAATCGAGCTGGTGGTTGCCGTACTGCATGCGCAGGTCCAGGCCCAGGGGAATCATGCTGCCCAGGTCGAGAAACACGGTGCTGTCCTGGCGACCGGCGTCGGTGCTGAAGGCAGTGCCGATGCGGCTGTCGAAGATGCGGAAACCGGCATAAAGCTCGTGGCTGTCGAGCTGGTCGGTATTCGGGTAGCTGTAGCGAATGACGCCAAGCTCGTAACCGAGGGTTTTGTCGAAGGGCTTCTTGAAGCCCATGTAGGAGTCGACTTCCAGCGCGGTGTCGGGGGTCAGCCCTGCGCTGGGGGACCATTGCCCGAAGTAGAAACCGCTGTCGTGGGTCAGATCGAGTCCGCCGTGGAACTTGGTATCGGCACCGCTCGGTGTCACCAGGCCCTGGGCCATGGTGCGGCTGGGCGTCGTGCCGAGCTTCAGGCTGAAGTCGCCCAGTTCCCGCTCGATGACTTGAGCGCTGGCGGCGTGATGCATGAGGGCGGCGCAGGTAAACACCGCACCGGTCCAACGGTTGAAACAGCGAGCATAAGGCATGCTTCACTCCTTTCAGGTTTCAGAGGAGTGGGTCGAAGGTTTCTATCCGAAAGCCGAATGGCCTGGCAAGAACCGCGAGCTAGAGCGGTGCAAGGATACCGCCGATTGGCGCCATCTCACGACCATTGGTCGATTCGAGGCAGATGCGCAGAACTTTGCGATCAGTTCGCGGGGGAAATCAGCTGATTGACGACGATCAAGGCTTGAGGAAAAGACGGATAACCGCTGGTGGCTACGTCCAGTTTTTCGTACTGGGTGCGGTACTTCTGTGCCTTTTCCTGATCGTCCATTCCGGCCCTTTGCGCAAGCAGGGCGATGGCCAGCGGGTAGTTGCGATCTGCAGAATCATTGAGCCTGGCATCGATCAGCTTCGGCTCGGCGTTCTGACGCAGAAGCAGTATGGCCTGGTAAAACTCGGCTTCGCCGGTTGTGTCTTCGCGTGCTGCCCGTTCAAGAAGCGCGCTGGCGAGTTCGTCGTTTTCGGCGCGACGTTCGTTGGTCAGTAGCTTGGCCTGGAGCATGTCGTTCTGGTACAGCAGGTAGTCGGCACGGCAGGCGCTGCCCGGTATCGAGGTGTCACATCCGTGGGTCACACAGCCGGTGAGCCCGAGGCTGAGCAGGGCGCCAATGATCATCCGTTTGTTCATATCGGTTTCCGCAGAGACGTCAGCAGATCAGGGCATCGTCCGCTCTTTTCCATGACCCATGGGTAACAGCATCGAGGAGCAGTCATGTGACGAGAGTAAAGCAGAGCTTTGTACAGCGAGGGAGCGATAGACCTGGCGCTTTGTGATCAAAGCGCCTGGATGTCGACCGCGGAGGCGGGAGAAAATTTACTTTTTGCCGAGGGAGATCTGTTTGGATGGGCCGAAGGTCTGGCCGCTGACACCTTTGGCGATCTGTTGGATCTCGCCACCGGATTTCAGGAAAGCTGCAATTTGTGCGTTGATCGAATCGCTGGTCTCAACGGCAGGAGCTGGCTTGGCTTTCGAATTGGATGCTTTTACACGCATGGCTGCTATTGACCTATATAAATTTAATACGGCCGGCCATCCTATCGGAATTGACCGGAAATTGCTTGGGTATTATCGGACGGGGGGAGGCGTCACGGTCGCAAGGATGAGCGCAATTATTTTCCGAAAGCAGCGGCTAAATGACTGTTTTAATTGCGATGTTTAATCTGGCGTTCCGTCGATTATGCCCGGCGTTCAAGGCGGCCGAACGGCTCGACGACCTGACGAATGGCTTTAGCTCGGCACCGCTTGCGTTGCGTGGTTCATCCAGGCGTTGATTTCCAGGGCGGCGATGCCGGCGGCAGATGTCGATCCGAAATGGCCACCGGAATGCCCGCCCGAATTCGGGTAGAATGCCGCCCACGTAACGAGGGTATCTGCACATGGCTTTAGTCGGGCGCTACAACAGTTTGCAAGTGGTTAAACACACTAACTTCGGTTTATATCTGGACGGGGCACAAGACGGCGAAATTTTGCTGCCCAACCGATATATTCCCAAAGATATTCCCAGCGAAGATGAAGACTGGCTCAACGTCTTTATTTATCTGGACAGCGATGACAAGTTAATCGCCACCACCGAGAAACCTAAGGTTCAAGTGGGTGAATTTGCCAGCCTCAAAGTGGTTGAAGTCAACAGCATTGGCATCTTTCTGGATTGGGGTCTGCCCAAGGATTTGCTGCTGCCGTACTCGGAAGAGAAGCAGCCGCTAAAGGCCGGTGATTACTGCGTTGTGCATGTCTACCTCGACAAGCACACCCGCCGCATCACTGCTACCACGCGTCTGGATCGTTATCTGGACAAGGTGCCGGCCAACTACACCGTCGGGCAGGAAGTGGACTTGCTGGTGGCGGAAGAAACCGCGATGGGTTTCAAGGCGATCATCAACAACAAGCACTGGGGCCTGATTCACAAGAACGAGGTGTTCAAGTTCCTGCGTTCGGGCAAACAGGAAAAAGGCTTCATCAAGGAAGTGCGCAGCGACGGCAACATCAGCCTGAGCCTGCAACCGGTGGGCGAGCAGCTTGCCAGCAGCCTCAACGCGCAGATCCTCGGCAAGTTGCGTGACAACAACGGCGTATTGCCCGTCAGCGACAAGAGCGATCCGCAGGTCATCAGCAACCTGTTCGGCGTCAGCAAAGGCAACTTCAAGAAAGCGATCGGCGCACTGTACAAACAGGGCCAGATCGTCATCCACGCCGACCGTATCGAACTGGTCTGACGTGACACTCGGCTGCAGCGCGGGATGGCCTGCGCTGCGGTCGTCTGATTAGTCTTGCCAGATCACTTCTGTATGAAACTGGCGAAGCTCAGGTTTGCGCCGTTCGGGCGCATGTCCTTCAAGTACGAATCCTTGTCAGCCGAGAGCTCCAGGCTCACGGTGGACTTGCGCTTGCCTTCGTTGCGAACCACCACCGCGTCTTTCTGATCGCGCAGGAACTTGGTGGTCACCTTCAGGTGAATCAACTCATCCGTGCTCGGCGTGTGCAACAGCAGATGCAGCCACTCGTACTGACCCACCGCCAGACGGCTCATGGGCAAATCAAACCACCAGATATTGCGCTTGGGGTCGAGCACGGCGAAGTGCGTGTTATTGGTGCCGAGCACGGCGCCGCCGAGCTGTTCATTACGGCGCGCAATGGCCTGCTGCTTATCGAGTTTCATAACATTCCTGGATCACGGTCTCGTCAACCTGGCCCGACGCCCTGAGCGCCGCCGGTTCGGTCGCGCATTCTCCGGGGTTCTCGGGGAAACATAAAGGCAAAATTGGCTGGCGCGATTCGCGGGCTTTCATGGGGACGCGGAGCGTCCCGGGCTGCATTTCCACGCGGAGCGTGGGAACGATCAAATGTCAGCGCCTGGACTGGCCTCTTCCCGGCTAAAGCCGGTCCCACTAAAAAGCACCGCGTGCCGTCAGTGCGACCGGAGGCGCCTCGCGTAGGACCGGCTTCAGCCGGGAAGCTTTTGATGTGCCTACCGCTGGTTATTAGGATGGATTCCGATCCCTCCAGGTGCATGGAAAACCCAAACTCAAGGCGCCATTTCAATCCATTCGCGAAATAATTGAACCTCTGATTCACCGCTCCGGTCAGTTCTAGTGTCGAGGTAATGACAACCTATTCTCACCCTGGAGTTAACCCTATGAGCAGCACCGGCGATAAAGTCAAAGGCTTGGCCAACGAAGCGGTAGGCAACGTCAAGCAGGGCGTCGGCAAAGTGACCGACAATGACAAACTGCGTGCCGAAGGCAAAGCGCAGGAAATCAAAGGCGAAGCGCAACAAACCGTTGGCGACGCAAAAGACGCTGTGAAAAAAGGCGTCGACAAGGTCTAAATCCCTTGCGCTCGGGGCTGCCATGCTCCCGGCGACCTGATTTGCATCACCGTAACGGCCATCCTTCGATGGCCGTTATCGTTTGCGCCCTCGACCGCCTGAAACACATCAAATGTAGCCAATACCCCGGGCGCCCTGTAAAAAGCCAGCCCGTTCGGGCAACTGACGGAATTTCAACGCAATTGCCCGCTCGTATGCATACCGCTTGTAGAAACGCCTGAATCAATAACCGTGCTTCGGCTACATCTGTGTCGCGAAGGAGACGCCATGATATTCCCGGACTTGCGCCAGCTCAGCATCAAGACAGTGTTGGTCAGAACGGTCAAAGAGTTTCTCGATGACGAGATGTCGACCTATGCCTCGGCACTGGCCTACCAGATGCTGTTTTCGCTGTTCCCGTTCCTGCTCTTCCTGATTGCCCTCATCGGCTTCCTGCACCTGCCGGACTTTTTCAGCTGGTTGCGGCTGCAATCCGAACTGGTCCTGCCGCCCCAGGCCCTCGACCAGGTCAATCCGGTCATTGACCAGTTGCAACAATCCAAAGGCGGCTTGCTGTCGATCGGTATCGTCATCGCACTCTGGACCGCCTCGGCTGGCGTGCGCCTGATGATGAGCGCCATGAACGCCGCGTACGACGTAGTCGAAGCGCGCCCGGCCTGGAAACGCATTCCGCTGTCGGTGTTCTACACCATCGGTATCGCTGGCATGCTGTTAACGGTTGCCGCGCTGATGGTCACCGGCCCGGTGGTCATGAACTGGCTCGCCGCGCAGATTGGCATGGAAGATTTCATCGTCACCTTGTGGACGGTTCTGCGCTGGCCGCTGATCATCATCCTGCTCATGGTGGCGGTGGCGATCATGTACTACGTCATGCCCGACGTTAAACAGAGCTTCCGCTTCATTACCCCAGGCTCAGTGCTTGCGGTCGTGGTGTGGATTGTTGCTTCGCTGGGCTTTGCCTACTACGTGAAAACCTTCGCTGACTACAATGCGATGTACGGCAGCATCGGCGCGATCATCGTGCTGTTGCTGTATTTCTACATCTCGGCAGCGGTGTTGTTGCTGGGCGCCGAGATGAACGCGGTGATCGAGCACATGTCAGCCGAGGGCAAAGAGAAAGGCGAGAAGGAAGAAGGTGAGCGCGATGGCACGGCCGATTTCAATACGGTGCACCTCAAGCAGCACGTCTCGGGTCTCGGCCGCGATCACAGCCATGACCACGATTACACCCCAACGCCGCCGGTGCTGAAGACCGACAAATTCTGATCACGCTCTAGGCAGACGGCGCCCGCTTGTGGGGCCTCTGCCCGTTGCAGAGGGTCCGCAATGATTCGCGAAATTCTGAAAATGGGCGACGAGCGCTTGCTGCGCATCGCGCCGCCTGTCCCCGAGTCGATGTTCGGTTCGCAAGAGCTGAAGACACTTATCGAGGACATGTTCGAAACCATGGAAAGCGTCGGCGGTGTCGGCCTGGCTGCGCCGCAGATTGGCATTGATCTGCAACTGGTGATCTTCGGTTTCGAGAGCAGCGATCGTTATCCGGATGCGGAGGCCGTTCCCCAGACCATCCTGCTCAATCCGTTGATTACGCCGCTTGAGCAAACCCTGGAAGAGGGCTGGGAAGGCTGTCTGTCCGTGCCGGGCCTGCGCGGTGTGGTTGATCGCTACGAGCACATCCGCTACGAGGGTTTCGACCCGGACGGCAAGCTTATCCAGCGTGAAGCCCGCGGTTTTCATGCGCGGGTCGTCCAGCATGAATGCGATCACCTGATCGGCCGGTTGTACCCGTCACGCATTACCGACTTCAGCCGCTTCGGCTTCATCGAAGTGCTGTTCCCGGGGATGGACCCGAACGCGGACGAATAACGGCTTCGTTGTGCAACGAAACTTGTCGGCATACGAGTAACCCTGTGGGAGTGAGCTTGCTCGCGAAGAGGCAGGTACATCCGCTAAACATTCGGCGGCTGAGCCACCGCTTTCGTGAGCAAGCTCACTCCCACAAGTTTTGCAGCGGCATCGTAAACAACTTCGCTCCCACAGGCTTTTCAGCGTTATCAAAGGCGAACACATTCCGCCTGGACTATCTGCAGCTCATATTATTTATCTGGCTTGATGAACCGCAGGGTCATGCGGTCGGACTCGCCGATTGCCAGATAATTCGCCTTGTCCTGCTCACCCTTGACCAGCGCCGGCGGCAGTGTCCAGACGCCGTCGGGGTAGTCCTTGGTGTCTTTGAGGTTGGCGTTGATTTCGCTCTCGCCAGCCAGCTTGAAACCCGCCTGCTGCGCCAGTTTCACGACGTAGTCCGTCGGCAGGTAACCGTTCTTTTCGTTCTCCTTGGCGGTGGTGCCGGGTTTGGCCCGGTGATCGACCACGCCCAGCGTCCCGCCCGGTTTCAATACCTCGTAAAACGCCTTGAATGTGGCCGCTTCGTTGCCGGCGTCGACCCAGTTGTGCACGTTGCGGAAGGTCAGCACCGTGTCGGCCGAGCCTGGCGTGCCGAACACCGGCGCCTGAGGCGCATAGGGCACGACCTCGACCTTGCCGTAATGGGCAGGGTCAGCGGCGTATTTCTGCTTCAGGCTGTCGGCGGATTTCTTCGCGTAATCGCTGATGGCGGGGTCGACGATGGCGGCCACGTAATGGCCTTTATCCCTAAGCAGCGGCGCCAACAGTTCGCTGTACCAGCCATTGCCCGGCGTGATTTCAATGACCGTCTGATCAGGGCGCAGGCCGAAGAATTTCAGCGTTTGCTCGGGGTGACGGTATTGATCACGGGCCGCATTTTGCGGCACTCGCCAGTCGCCACCTAGCAGGGTCGCGAATTGCTCATGGCTGACGGTGGATTCTGGCGCAGCAATCGCCGCCACTGCCAAGCCCGTCGCCGAAAGTGCCGCGAGAGAGAAAACCATAAGCGCCAGCTTCATGTGCGTCCTGCCTGACCAAGAAATGATCGGCGAGGCTAGCACGCGAGGCAGGGCCTCCGATGGCACGTTTGGTTTGGTCCACCGCAGGAAAGGTTCTAAGCCGCTATTGGGTTACTGGCCAGTCAAATGAGCCAGTGCCACCAATCGCTTGGTCTGGCGATAACGCTCCAGGCGTGAGGCCAGTTCCTGGGGCAGCTGCAATGTTTCTACGAAACCGAGTCGCTGATAAAACCCGCTCAGCTCAGGTTCACAGAACAACCAGACGTTTCCTTCAACCGACGTCAGCGCTGCGGCGATCAGCCCCGCCGCGACACCCCGCCCGCGCTCGGTGGGCGCAACGAACAGCCCGGTTAACCAGTGCCCGCCCGCAACAGGCGTCAGGCACATACCGCCAATAATCTCCGACCTGCGCGCCACCCACATCTGCGCCTCGCCCCTGGCGCGCATGGGCGAGCGATGGGCGCGGTAGAACTTCTCCAGCAACGGGCGCTGCACGTCGGGAAGGGGCGAAAACTGGATGTCGGGCATGGGCTGCGGGCGTCGGATAAAGGATCGATTGGGCGCATGGTTCTACCGTCATAACCAATCGATCTACAAGTTTTTCCTGCGTCGTTGCACAACCGGTTATCAGCCCGAATGCAGGAACCGGCAATGCCCCACTACCTGGACGACGCGCAGCGCGAAGAGATCAAGCGTTTGCGCGCAAGCTTTACGGGCCGCACGGAATGGCCGACCTGGTTGCTGCTGATCGGTCTGTACACAGGCTGGCCGACGTTGCTGGTTGCCAGTCCGCACCTGGGCGTGTGGCCGACAACGCTGTTGATGATCCCGCTGCTGGTGCTGTGGATGTCCGTGCAACACGAGGTGCTCCATGGCCATCCGACCCGTTCGTTGCGATTGAACAAGGTGCTCGGTTACGCGCCATTTGCGGTGTGGTACCCGTACACCTTGTATCGCGACACCCATATGCAGCACCACTGCGACGAAGACCTGACCGTCCCCGGTCGTGACCCTGAGAGCCGCTACCTGAGCCGGTCGCACTGGAAGCAGACTGGCAAAGTGATGCGTTTCTTGCGCTGGCTCGACAAGACCCCGCCGGGGCGTCTGGTGTTTGGCGTGCCGTTGGCGCTGAGCAGTCTGATCATTGGCGAAACCCGGCGATTGCTGCGTGGCGAGCGCCAGGCCTGGGCGATGTGGTCGACCCATGGTGGATTGTTGGTGCTGATGTTTTGGTTCATCGAGCATTACAGCGCGATCTCGGTCTTGCATTACGTGTTCTTCTGCGGCGTCCCGGCGCTGGCGGTGTCGATGGTTCGCTCCTATTACGAGCATCGCCCGGGCGAGCAACCCCAGGAGCGCACGGTGATCAACGAAGCCTCATGGCCGTGGGCCTGGCTGTTCCTGAATCTGAATCTGCACCTCGTGCACCACGATTTGCCCGGCTTGTCGTGGTATCACATGCCCGTCGTCTATCGGGCGCGGCGTGAGGCGTGGCTGGCACGCAGCGGCGGATTTCTGGTGGCCGGTTACGCGGAACTCTTTCGTCGCCACAGCTTCAATCCTATCGACAGCCCGCAACATCCCTACGTCTGATCAGGAATATCGAACATGCCCCAAGGCTTCGCCGAACTGTTGATGTACGTCTCGCCGCCGCGCGTTCAGCAGGCGCAAGGGCAGTGGCTGAAACGAACAATGGAAATCCTTGGCGTGCAGCGTCTCGATGCTGCGGATCTGGACCTGAAAGCGCTGTGGCTGTCGCCGCACTTGCTGCTGACGCAAACCTGCGGCTATCCGTTGATGACTGAATTGCGTGGCAAGGTGCAGGTGGTCGGGCGTCCTGTGTATCAATTGCCCCACAGCGCCAACGGCAATCACTGCAGCCTGTTGGTCGCCCGTGAGGACGATCCGCGTCAGGCGCTGGTCGAGTTCAAGGGCAGTCATGGCCTGCTCAATTCACGGGATTCCAATTCGGGCATGAACCTGTTCCGCCACGCATTAGCCCCACTTCAACAGGATGGCAGGTTCTTCGCCGACATCACGCTCACCGGCGGTCATCGCGCCAGCCTCGCTGCGATCAAAGCGGGCAATGGTGACCTGGCGGCCATCGACAGCGTGACCTTCGACTACCTGGCCCGCGACGCCAGCGAGGAGGTCGCCGGGGTAAAGGTGATTGCGCGTACGGCGGAGGGGCCGTGCCTGCCCTACATCACCCGCCTCGGCGCCGATGCTGATGCCATCCGCGCGGCCATGAATCAGGCGCTGAGGGAACTCCCCGATGTTGCCCACGTGTTGGCGATCAGCGACGTGTTACCGGCGAGCGAGGCGGATTACCAAGTGCTGCTCGACTACCAGCAGCAAGCTGAATCCCTAGGGTTTCCGTCACTCTAGTTATTCCTTGATGATCTATAAGAATCACTTTTAAGTATTTTTACTGCATAACCGCCCTTGCTAGCATGGCCTCTCGGAAAGTCCCGATGAAAAAAATTCAGGGCAGGGGATGTCTTATGGCGGGCGCCGACGTTATGCATCGCCACTACCTCAGCGAACTCTTTGTGCAGCACCATGCGTGGCTGTGCCTGCGCTTGCGTCGGCTGCTCGACTCCGAGCAGAGCGCCGAAGACGTCGCGTCCGAAACCTTCCTGCAATTGCTGGCCTCGCCCAACGTTGTGCCGATTCGCGACCCGCGGGCGTTGCTGACTACCATCGCCCAGCGACTGGTCTATGAGCGCTGGCGGCGGCGCGATCAGGAGCGCGATTATCTGGAGGGATTGGCCCTGGAAGACGCTGTTCCTTTTGCGTCCCCAGAAAGCCACGCCGCTACGCTGCAAATCCTTGACCGTCTGGATCGCCGCCTTGACCGCCTGCCTGCAAAGATCAAATCAACCTTTGTGCTCTCCCGCCGCGGCGGTCTGACCTATCCTGAGATCGCCGCGCGTCTGGGCATTTCGCAGCGTTCGGTGAGCGACTACATGGATAAGGCTGAAACCTGTTGCCGTCGCGCTTGTCTGGAATAAAGCGTGTGCTGTGCCCGGCCAACTGTGCCAAACCGATTGAGCTCCTCCCATCCCCGAGCGACGAGAGACATCCATGACACCAATCAAAAAATTGCTGGGCGGCTCGCTGCTGGCACTGGCTGCCCTGACGGGCTCGGCGTACGGCGCAGAAAAAACCGCGCCGATTCATTTCGGTGACATCACTTGGGAGAGCGGCAGCCTGATCACCGAAATCCTGCGCACCATCGTGGAAAAAGGCTACGGCTATCCCACCGACAAACTGCCCGGCAGCACGGTGAGTCTGGAAGCGGCGCTGGCGAAGAACGACATTCAGGTGATCGGCGAAGAGTGGGCCGGACGCAGCCCTGCGTGGGTCAAGGCGGAGGCTGAAGGCAAGGTCCACGGCCTCGGCAACATCGTCAAAGGCGCAACCGAAGGCTGGTGGGTGCCGGAGTTTGTCATCAAGGGCGACCCGGAACGCGGCATCAAGCCGCTGGCGCCGGACTTGAAATCGGTGTCGGACCTGCCCAAATACAAAGACGTCTTCAAGGACCCGGAATCCCCGGACAAGGGCCGCTTCCTCAACAGTCCGACCGGCTGGACGTCCGAGATCGTCAACACCCAGAAGCTCAAGGCCTACAAGCTCAACGACAGCTACGTGAACTTCCGCACCGGTTCGGGCGCGGCGCTGGATGCTGAAGTCGCATCGTCCATCCGCCGTGGCAAGCCGGTGTTGTTCTACTACTGGTCGCCGACGCCGCTGCTGGGTCGCTTCAAGCTGATCAAGCTGGAAGAGCCACCGTTCAACGAAGCCGCCTGGAAAACCCTCACCGACGCCAGCAATCCCAACCCGATCGGCTCCAGCTCCCTCGCTGCGCACTTGGCCATTGGCGTGTCTGAACCGTTCCGTCAGCAGTACCCGGATCTGGTGAGCTTCTTCGAGAAGGTGGACCTGCCCATCGACCAGCTGAACAAAACCCTGGGCGAGATGAGTGAGAAGCGCTTGGAGCCAAGCGTTGTGGCGAAAAGCTTCCTGAAGGATCACCCGGACGTCTGGACCGCCTGGGTGCCGGCTGAGGTTGTCAGCAAGGTGAAGGCGGGCCTGTAAGCGCTTTCTCTTCAAACTGTGGGACAAGCGGGCCGCCGCTTGTCCCACAGGCAATCCCGTCCATGCACGAGTGACACTTCTTGAACCCCTCATTCATTCCTCTGCATACCGAACGCCTGATCCTGCGTGAACTCGCCCCTGACGACACCCCGGCGCTGGCGCAAATCCTGGGCGATGCCGAGGTGATGCGGCATTCGGTGGCGGGCGCGTTGTCGGAAAAGGCCACCGGCGAGTTCATCGACTGGTGTCGGTTTTCCTACCGTGAACGTGGCTTTGGTCCCTGGGCGGTGGTGGAAAAATCCACCTCAACCCTGGCTGGTTTCTGCGGTCTCAACGCCGAGCTGGTGGATGAGCAGCACGAGATCGAGATTGGCTACCGGCTCGCAACCGGGTTCTAGGGGAGGGGTTTTGGCACCGAAGCGGCGCGCGGTGCTCTGGCTTATGGCTTTGAACAGCTGGGCTTGTCATCGCTGATCGCCATCGTCCAGCCGACTAATTTTGCATCGGTCAATGTGATCAAAAAACTCGGGTTCGGTGGGTTCGTCCACAGCCAGTATCATCGCCAGGGCGTGAGGATTTACCGCATGACCGCACAGCAGTGGGCGCTGGGTGGCTCAGCAGAATTGGCTTGAGCCTTCCCAGCTAAAGCCGGTCCCACAAAGTACGCGATCCCCGTAGGGCCGGCTTTTTCAAGACCCCGCAGGACCGACTTTAGCCGGGAAGAGGCCAGCGCAGGCACTCTTGATTGTGTGGCGTGACATCCGGCGCCTTCCCGGCTAAAGCCAGTCCTACACGTTTCCCTGCGCAGCCGGGATGGATATCTCGCCCCTCAACTGTTAGCGTCCAGCTGACAATCAAAGCGTTGATCACCGATAAAAAGTCGCCGGGAGAGGACATGGGATATTGCAGATCGACAGCGTTGACGATGATGAAGGCGTCACTCGGACTGACGTTGATGGGCCTGATGGCCCTGCAGAACGTGACGCTGGCCGGCGAAACCGCACCTGCCCCCGTGGCCGCAGATTCCGCGCTGAGCTTCGTGCAGGATAAGCATCTGGGCGAAAGCCTGGGCTGGCTGGGTTACCAAGTCGCTTCCCACACGGTGACCTTCGCCACGATCGTCGAAACCGTCGGCCGCACCAAGGCGCAGGAAATCGTGCAGGACGAACTGCAAAGCCTGCAGCCGCAGTATCAGCAGGAATGGGACCGCAACCTTGCGGCCGCCTACGCCGCATCGTTCAGCCCCGAAGAGCTGCAAGCACTGGACGCCGCAGACCCCGCGCCAGACGTCGCCAACAAATTCCGCAACAAGCAGCGCGACGTTGGCGCTGACATGAAGGACCGTTCCAGCGAGCTGCTCAAGGTTTACGTGTCCACCGCGCTGGACAACGCGCTGAAAAAAGCCAAGCCTTGAGCGCGCGCTTGTTCTAAAGCGTTTTTTCGATCATCCCCCGTCACGAAGGAAAGGAGAGACCATGGACCCGTTCATGCAAGCGGCCATTGATGAAGCGCAGAAGGGCCTGGACGAGGGCGGTATTCCGATCGGCTCGGTCATCGTCCACGACGGCAAGATCATCGGCCGTGGCCACAATCGTCGCGTCCAGGAAGGCAGCGCTATCAAGCACGGCGAAATGGACGCCTTCGAAAACGCCGGCCGCCAGCCCGCCCGCGTCTACCGCGAAGCCACGCTCTACACCACCCTGTCGCCCTGCGCGATGTGCAGCGGCGCGATCCTGCTGTACGGCATCCGCAAAATCATCGTCGGCGAACATGAGACGTTCATGGGTGAAGAAGAGCTGCTCAAGTCCCGTGGCGTGGAGGTGAATGTGCTGCACGACGAGACCTGCGTCGGACTGATGAAGCAGTTCATTGCCGACAAGCCTGAACTATGGACTGAGGACATTGGCGAGTAGTCAGCGTCAGGCTTTGACTCGCGCCGTCCCGAACAACTGCACCTGCTGCAACTGCCCGTCGCGCTCGATCAGGCGCAACGGCGCAGTGCCGCCGGGCATCACCACTTCTACCAGGCCTGCTTCAACCCAACCGCAGAGCCACGCCGCCGATGCAACCGCGCTGGCGCTGGTGCCGGATGACGCCGTCGGGCCTTCGCCCCGTTCGAACACGCGCGCTGCGATTCGATTCGCTCCCAGGCGCGCGGCCCATTGCAGATTGACCCCGCCAGCGCAGGGATCGCCGCTTCCTGATTCCCCAGCGACGAAAGCGATGCGGGTCAGGGCAGCGTTCAACTCGGTTTGGTGAAGGTTTTCGAAGCTGGGCAGATCATCCACATCCGCCACCAGCGTGACGCAATGCGGGTTGCCCACCCTGACGAACACGCTGGTCTGCCATGCCGGGTGCAATTCCGCCACGCGCTCGACCCGGTTGACCTCCCGCTCATTGAGCATCGCTCTGCCGACACCGGTTCCTGTCGCGCCCACTGCCTGCGGGCCGAAACCGGGCGCGCCGATGTCCAGCCAGAAGCCATTCACGCCTTCGACCGTTGCCGGGACAGCTTGGGTTGCAACGGGGCTGGGCGAGTCAGCATTGTCGTGATGAACGCGCAGGGTGAACGGCGCGCTGCCGGTGATAAGGCCTGCGTCGGTCAGTGACTGGGCGAAGATGGTCAGGCCGTTGCCGCTGCGTTCGGCGAGGGTGCCGTCGGTGTTGACGATCAACAGGTCGAACGGCGCCGCGTCCTGAAACGGGCCGACCAGAAGACCGTCCGAGCGATGAGATTTGCTGCCGGGTGGGCGCTGGCCAGCAGGCCAGTCACAGATCACTGCGACGGCTTGAGCCGTCCAGGCGTGGCGGCGAGTGGCGGCTTCCGTCGGTGAGTGAGGAAGGAGAACTCCGAGGGTGCGCAGGGCATCGGGAGCAATCACCGCGTAGATATTGCCGCGAGCGTCGTAGAAACGAGCCATGGTCAGTCCGGATCAGGGAGTCAGCGCGCATTAAATCACGCCGACCCGCGCGTTGCTGCCCGCCCTTCACACCACCAACGTCAACCACGCCGATACCAGCAACAACACCGCCATTACTTGATTGAAGCGCTTCATGCTCTGCGCCGAGCGGCAGAATTTAGCGGCGCTGACGCCCAGGTAGGCCCAGGCGCTCATGCACAGGATCGACACCAGGAAGAACGCCAGCGACAGCCACATCACCCGCAGCATGCGGTCGGCGTCGGTGCCCGCAAAGACGCTGACCACGGCCAGCGCCATCATCCAGGTTTTCGGGTTGACCAGTTGCAGGCTCGCCGCGCCCCACAAGCCCAGAGTCGGACCGCTGCGGGTTTGCGTCGTGTCGACTGCTTCGGCGGGCGCGGTGAAAATCTGCCACGCCAGCCAGGTCAGCCAGCCAATGCCGACCCATGACATCAGCGTTTGCACCTGTCGATGACGGACCAGCACATCCCCCAGCCCAGTGCCGACCATCAGCACCAGCAATGCCGCACCGGCGCAGGCCCCGAGGACAATCGGCAACGTGCGGAGCAGGCCGTAGCGCGAGCTGTTGGTCAGTACGAGGATGTTCGTCGGGCCGGGCGTGATGGAAGCGACGAAGGCGAACAGCAGAAAGGGCAGGAGGGTTTGCATAAGGCCACTCGGCGGTCATTGATCGTGGAGCAATGATCGGCGCGCAGTCGGCGGTCAGTCTGGAACGTTTGAGCAGCGTCGGCGGTAGTCGGCCGGGGTCATGCGATAGGCGCGCTGGAACCAGCGGCCCAGATGGCTTTGATCCGCGAAACCCAACGCAGCCGCGACGCTGACAGGCGCCTCGCCCCGCGCCAGCAGATGCCGGGCGCGGGTCAGGCGCAGTTGGATCAGGTAGGCGTGGGGCGCCAGGCCGAATGCGGCCTTGAACGCGCGGCTCAGGCGGAAGCGGTCAACGCCTGTCACCTGCGCCAGATCGTCCAGGCCGATGTCCTGATGCAAGTGGCTGTGCAGATAATCACGCGCTCGCTGGGCCACCAATGGCAGGCGCGGATCGGGGTCGATCAGGGTGCGCCAGCGCAAGTGACTGGTCAGGTTGGCGAGCAGGTGATCCAGCGCGGTCTGGCGAACGATGCGCAGTTCATCATGGTGCATCGCTTCGAATGCGTCGGCGGTGGCGATGGCGAGGCGCGGGTCTTCAGCCAGCGTCGCTGCGAAGGTCAGTTGGGCGTTGTCCGGCGCTTCTTCAAACTGCGCGCGCAATTCCCGGTCCAGCCAGCGCGGATCCAGGTACAACGTGCGGTAGGTGAAGCCGCCCGCTTCCGGAGCCGTGCCGTCGTGGATGTCGCCCGGTTCGAGCAGAAACACCTTGCCCGGCGTGCTGTTGTGCTGCTGTCGACGGCAATTGAATTGCTGCAGACCCTGTTCGGTGATGCCCACCAGATAACTGTCGTGCCAGTGCGGATCGTAGGCATGGCCCTCGAAATGCGCGCGCACTGTCTCGATGCCGGACGTAGCGTCCTGCTTGAGCTCGATCCAGTTACGGTCGGACATTGCGAGGCCTCAGAAGGGGCTGGTTTTGATAGGGGAACAGTCAATCCTGAATACGTTACCGCGCCGCTTGCGGCAGGTCTGGAAGAATCGTGCAGCGGGCGACGAAGTGTCGGCGCGCGTGAAGGTCCGGCGGGTCGCCGACTACTCTTGTTACAAAGCGAAAGGTCCTACACGTTGCTCATCCACCGTGACAGCGCGAACCTACGCGCTCGATCGCCATCAAAGACCGGAATCGTTACCCATCCCACAGAAGGTAAATGATGAACCCTTTTCCGCGACGCCTCGCCGTCGTCTTGCTCGGCGGGCTGTTATCCGCTGGCCTGGCGCAGGCTGATGATCACACCGCGCACTCGCCGCCGCTTCTGGCGGCCGCAGGGTATCCGAGCCGCTCGATCAACGTTCCCGACAACGGCGCCGTCCGCCGCGCCAACCCCAACAGCCGTCAGGGCACCGAATCCATCGCACCACGTGTCGGAGGGCCTAATCCAGGGCCCACTCAAACCCGTCCGCCCACCCTTGAAAACGGTGGCGTCGGCAACGGTTATCCAACCCGGCAGCAACCCGCTCGGCCCAGCGGCGATGCCGAACACCGCAGCAACTGAAACCACTGCCAGCATCTCTTCCATTTCGAAGGAATCGCCTATGTTGCGTACCACATCTCTCCGCAAAACCTTGCTAGCGACCTTATGCGCCTCCGCATTACTGGGCCTCTCCGTGCAGGCCACTGCCGCGACCTACCAGAGCGAGACTGGCACGCTGACCGTCGATGAGGTCGTCGGCGGGTTGCAGCATCCGTGGGCCGTGGCGTTTTTGCCGAACGCCCAGGGCATGTTGGTCACCGAGCGTACGGGCAACCTGCGTCGGGTGACGCCTGACGGCAAACTGTCGGCGCCGATCTCCGGCGTGCCGAAGGTCTGGGTGCAAGGGCAGGGCGGTTTGCTGGACGTCGAGCTGTCGCCGGATTTTGCCAAGGACCGCATGGTGTACCTGACCTACTCCGAGGCCGCGAGCGATGGTAAAACCGGCGGCACGGCGGCGGGGCGCGCAAGACTCTCGGAAGACATGACCCAACTGGAAGGCTTCACCCGTATCTTCCAGCAACAGCCGAAACTATCGGTGGGCAACCACTTCGGCTCGCGCATCGTCTTTGATCGCGACGGTTATATGTTCATCGCGCTGGGCGAAAACAACGACAAAGCCACGGCTCAGGATCTCGACAAGCTTCAGGGCAAGGTCGTGCGTCTGTACCCCGACGGCACCGTGCCCAAGGACAACCCCTTTGTCGGCCAGCAAAACGTGCGGCCGGAAATCTGGAGCTACGGCCATCGCAACCAGCAGGGGGCCGCGCTCAACCCCTGGACCGGCACGCTGTGGACCAACGAGCACGGCCCCCGTGGCGGCGACGAAATCAACATCATCGAACGCGCCGCCAACTACGGCTGGCCGATCTCGACCTTCGGCATCGACTACAGCGGCCAGCCGATTGCCGAGTCCAAAGGCAAGATCGTCGAGGGCGTGAAAAATCCCTTCCACGTGTGGGAGAAGTCCCCGGGCGTGAGTGGCATGGCGTTTTACGACTCAAGCACGTTCAAGGCGTGGGACCACAACGTCTTCATTGGCGCGCTGGCGTCCGAGGAGCTGATTCGTCTGGAGCTCAAGGACGACAAGGTGGTGCACGAAGAGCGTTTGCTCGGTGAGCTCAAGTCCCGCATCCGCGACGTGCGGCAAGGGCCGGACGGGTACGTGTATGTGCTGACGGACGAGGATGACGGAAAGTTGCTGAAGGTTGGGTTGAAGGTGGAGCAATAGCCCTACCTTGAAATTATCGCCCAAGCGCCTGATTAACTGCATCTAGTAGGACCCCCTTAAGCCGGGAAGGGGCCAGTACATTCGACGCATTTTTTCCGCCAATGCCGCAGTCTTCCCGGCTGAAGCCGGTCCTACAAAAGCTCGTCCCATTCGAAATTGCTATGTCGGCCAGAAGTGGACTGTAGGACCGGCTTTAGCCGGGAAGGGGGCGGTACGTTCAACGCATTTGTTTCGCCAATGCCGTAGTCTTCCCGGCTGAAGCCGGTCCTACAAAAGCTCGTCCTGCTCACCATCTCTATTCCAGCCAGTAATGGACTGTGGGACCGGCTTTAGCCGGGAAGGGGCCAGTACATTCGACATATCTCTCTCATCAGTACCGCAGCCCTCCAGGCTGAAGCGGGTCCTGCAAAAATCACCTGCACACCGAATTCCAAGTCAATCCCGGTTGTAAAAACGCCGCGCAGAACGTAAAAGAGGCGCCGCCGAACTGGCTTGCGTTTCTCCCTGCCCGACTGTCCATCACCAGGAACTCACCCGCCGATGATCACCTCGTCCCGTCCCGCTGCCGGTTTCACCCGTCGGCTGTTGCCGCTGAGTATCGCTTTCGCTTCGCCGTGGCTGGCGGCTCAGGAAGCCGAGCCGGTGACGCTGGATGCGCTGCGGGTGACGGGGGAGCAGGAGTCGATCTATCAGGCGAGCAGCGCGTCGGTTGGCGGGTTCAGCGAAGCGCCGCTGCGCGATACGCCGGCCTCGATATCGGTGTTCACCGCCGAGCGGCTGAAGGACCAGCAGGCCAAGCTGCTCAGCGATGTCCTGCGCAACGACGCGTCGGTGGGCGACAGCTATGCGCCGGTGGGTTACTACGAGAATTTCGTCGTGCGCGGTTTCTCGCTCAATGCGGCCAACAGCTACCGCATCAACGGGCGGAGCATCACCGGTGAGCAGAACGTGGCACTGGAAAACAAGGAACAGGTCGAGCTGCTCAAGGGGCTGTCGGGCCTGCAGAGTGGCGTGTCCGAGCCTGCGGGCGTGATCAATTACAAGACCAAGCGCCCGGAAGACGTGCGCTCGGTGACGGTCTCGACCAACGAGCACGGCGAGCGCTACATCGCCACGGACGTCGGCGGCTGGTTCGGCAGCGAGAAACAATTCGGCCTGCGCGCCAACGTCGCCCACGAGGACATTCGCTCTTACGTCGAGCACGCCAATGGCCAACGGGATTTCGCCTCGCTGGCCTTCGACTGGAACATCAACGACCAGTCCACCCTGCAGCTCGACGTCGAATACCAGACCAAAGAACAGCGCTCGGTGCCGGGCTATCAGTTGCTGGGCGGCACCGAGCTGCCCCACGACGCCTCACCGCGCAAACTGTTGGGCTATCAAAGCGGCTCGAATCCGGTGGGCATCGACTCGCTGAACATGACCGGCCGCTACGAATACCGCCTCAGCGACGACTGGAAAGCCAGCCTCATCGCATCTCGCAGCCGCGTGGTCATCGACGACTACAGCGCTTTCGCCTACGGCTGCTATTACCAGAGCGACTGCCCTGCCGAGCCGCTGACCGGGCACTTTACGCCGAGCGGCGGCTACGACATCTACGATTTCCGCAGCCCGGACGACACGCGGCGCAACGATGAAGTTGAAGCGTCGATGACCGGCCTGTTCGACACCGGCTGGCTCAAGCATGAGCTGACGTTCGGCAGCAGCGCGTTCCGGCGCACGGTCGACACTCGGCCATATTTCAGCGAATACGTCGGCTCCGGCAACATCCACGGGACGCCGGAAACCTTCGCGCCGTCGGAGCTGTCCGTGGGCCACACCGAACGGCGCCTGGACAGCCGTCAGTACGGGCTTTTCGCCACCGACCGCATCAGCTTTAACAAACACTGGCAAATGGTGATCGGCGGGCGTGAAGTGAAGCTCGACGAAAAAGCCTACAACGAGGATGGCAGCGAGAACCGTCACACCGAGCGCTCGATCTTCCTGCCCCAGGCTGCGCTGATCTACAAACCGATCGACAACGTTTCGCTGTACACCAGCTACAGCAAAGGCTTGTCCCTGGGCGGCACGGCGTCGGTGTTCGACAGCAATGTCGGGGAAATCCTCGCGCCGACGATCTCTCGCCAACTGGAAGCCGGGGTCAAATACGACTGGCGCCGCATGAGCTTCACCGCAGCGGTGTTTCAAACGCGTCAGGCCTATCAGTATTCGAAACCCCAGGACGACGGCAGCCTGACTTTCGTCCAGCAGGGCCAGCAGAAGAACACCGGCGTCGAGCTGAGCGCCAACGGCTACGTGACCTCCCAGCTGCAGATGTCGGCCAGCGTCGCGGCCATTCGCGCGCGGGTTGAAGACAGCGGAACAGCGGCTTACGAAGATCAGGCGATCAACGTGCCGAAATTCCGCAGCAGTTTGTCAGCGGATTACGCACTGCCGATTCAAGGCTTGGCGCTGCTGGGCGGCGTGCAATACAGCTCCAGCAAGTTCGCCAACCGCGAAGGCTCGGTGAAAGTCGATGACTACGCGGTGTTCAACGCGGGCAGCCGCTACACCACAAAAATCGAGGGCTACGACACGGTCTTGCGCCTGACCGTCGACAACCTGTTCGACAAGCGCTACTGGCGCGACGCGGGCGAATACCTGGGGGACGATTACCTGTTCCTCGGCGCACCGCGTACGGCGCGGGTTTCGGCGACGGTGAATTTTTAAATCAGCCGCTGAAACGCGTCAGCCGTCAGCGATCCGCCCGCAAGCCGTCAGCTTTGTTATCCTGCGCGCCTTTGTCGCACCCAAGTGCGTTTCAACCTGTGATTTGGGGTCTTTCATGACAGCCATTCTTCGACCGCGCCCACAACCCATCAGCCGGGGAGACTACAAAACTCTTGGCCTGGCGGCACTGGGCGGGGCGCTGGAAATCTACGATTTCATCATCTTCGTGTTTTTCGCCCTGACGCTCAGTCAGCTGTTCTTCCCGCCGGAAATGCCCGAGTGGCTGCGCCTGCTACAAAGCTTTGGCATCTTCGTCACCGGCTACCTGGCGCGGCCGCTGGGCGGCATTCTGATGGCGCACTTCGCCGACAAACTGGGTCGCAAGCGCGTGTTCAGCCTCAGCATTCTGATGATGGCGCTGCCCTGTCTGCTGATCGGCGTGATGCCGACGTACGCTGAAATCGGCTACTGGGCACCGCTGATCCTGCTGGCGCTGCGCATCCTTCAGGGCGCGGCCGTTGGCGGCGAAGTGCCGAGCGCCTGGGTGTTCGTCGCCGAGCACGCACCGAAGGGCCATCGCGGTTATGCGCTGGGTGTTCTGCAAGCCGGTCTGACTTTCGGTTACCTGATCGGGGCGCTGACGGCGACCTGGTTGGCGAAAGTGTTCAGCCACGCCGAAATCCTCGATTACGCCTGGCGCATCCCGTTTCTGCTGGGCGGCGTCTTCGGCGTCATTGGCGTATGGCTGCGACGCTGGCTCAGCGAGACGCCGGTGTTCATGGCGATGCACGCCCAGCGCGAGGGCATGACTGAACTGCCGCTGCGCGCTGTCCTACGCCAGCACCGGCAATCTCTGCTGCCGGCTGCGTTGCTGACCTGCGTGCTGACGTCCGCTGTTGTCACCCTGGTGGTCATCACGCCTACGGTGATGCAGCAGCGCTTCGGCATGAGCCCCAGCGACACCTTCGCCCTGAGCAGCGTCGGCATCGTCTTCCTCAACATCGGCTGCGTGCTGGCCGGCATGCTGGTCGATCGCATTGGCGCCTGGCGCGGCGTGGTGCTGTACAGCCTGTTGCTGCCCATCGGTGTTGGCGTGCTCTACGCTAGTCTGGTCAGTCACTGGCTGCCGTTGAGCCTCGCCTACGCAGTGGCCGGTCTGGCCTGCGGCATTGTCGGCGTCGTCCCTTCGGTCATGGTCGGACTGTTCCCTGCGAATATTCGCGTCTCCGGCATCTCGCTGACCTACAACATCAGCTACGCGCTGTGGGCAAGCACCACGCCGCTGGCGCTGATCGCCTTGATGCCGTGGAGTCCGTGGGTGTGCGTGGGCTATTGCGTGATCATGGGCGCGGTCGGTCTGGTGACGGCCATGTTCTTCGGCCTGCGCAAGGGCATGCAGGTCGATGATCCGCGGGTAGTGCAGGCTGGAAACTGAAAGAGCGAGGGCGTCGCAATGGCGCCCGTGTCGACTCGATGGTGCGGATTTCAAATCCGTGCCATTACAGCTCAGATTGACCCGCTGATTTGTAACAGATGATTGTAATTATCATTTGCAGCGTTTATTGTCCCCGTCTATACAACTGACCCGCTTTTATATATCCACACGGCCTGCATTTGGGGCGTGTTCGAATACCTTGTCTGCGTGTTTAAGTAGGGATGCTTCGCAAATATCTGTAGGAAAATTTACTTGTTATTGTTCGGTTATTAACCGGGCTTGACCGTGTAAATGATTAAAGCGCTAAAAACCTGAATATCAATAAAAACAATGTCACGGCCCTGGCAGATGTAATGCCATGGCCGGCAAGTCGCGGAGACGGTTGAGGGCCAATGTTGGAAGAAGAACGCAAGCGCAAACGGTTGAACAAAGCCACTCCCCGAGAGCAGGAAGTCCTGCTTCTATTGCTGCAGGGGCATACCAACAAAGACATCGCGCAGCGGCTGGGGATCAGTGATTACACGGCCCGCGACCACGTTTCAGCGTTGCTGCGAAAGAACGAGGTGAAGAACCGCGCACAGCTCATTGCACTGCACATCACGGCGTCTCGAAAGAAAAAACTACTCCCACCCCTACATCTGACGGATTGTTCCGTTGAACGGTAAGTGCATAATTAACCCAATTTGATAACCAAACTTCCAATCCGTCGGCAGCGTGATTTGCTACGGTGAAGTTGATTTCGCGATGCGCGGTTTTCTGCGTTACTACTTCGCTGCCAGTGCTTTTTTGTTTTTTCAATAAAAGTGCTCGCCATGGCGCACCCAAAATAACAACCAATAATAAGGATGGAATCGATGACCCTTCAAATCGCAACCTCTGAGCCCTTGAAGCAAGCGTGCATCGATGCAGACTTTAATGTGGACGCCTCGTCCGCGTTTCAGCAATTGGTCGATGAGCAAAGCCGGCTGTCCCGAGACCAACTGAGCGAGCTGCACAAGCGATGGCTCGGGCCCCATGGCGTGTTTGCCACCTTCAGCGCAGAGGTCGAGCGACTGGGGCGTCAGGCTCCTGCGCTGGATGATCTCTCCAGCCTTGGCAGCGCAGAGCGTATGAACGAGGCCGAACGGGCGGTGGCCTTCGCGCTGGCGCAGAGCAATCGCCGGCGCGCGGTGAACAACCCGTTCGGCTCACGCTCGCGTCAGGACCTGTGCTGCGTGGTGTTCAACGAGACCGACGCATACACCTTGGCGGAGCGATACGCCGCGTACGAAGCCATGCGTCAGAGCGACTCGGATTTCTTCATCAAACTCATCGCCACCACCCGCGGCGTCACCGAGCGGCGCATCGTCTTTCGCGGCCTGCTCGAACATTACGACCGCCTGCTGCCGATCGAAAAAAGCATCTACCCCGAGGCCTACCGCGACGTGCAGCAAACGCATCTGGATCGGGAAGAAGGGTTATATGGGCCGTTGATATTGGGCGACAGCCTGCACAATCTGCTGTCACGCATGACACCGCTTGAGCTGCTCAAGCAGGTCAAGGCACCGACCGATGCCATGGCCTGCAGTGAATAGCGAATCTTTCGGACCTCAATTACGTCGCTGACTCACCCCAGCGCAGCACCCTCGCGCGCCCCCGCTTTGCTGGACGGCTGCGCTGGTGTGACCCGATTGCGCCCGGCGCTTTTTGCGTCGTACAGCGCCATGTCGGCTTCGTGGAGCCACATGCCGGCGTCGTTCTGGTGCGCGCCGTACGCCGCGACGCCGATACTCAGGCTCAGCTTGAGATCGGGCAGCGCCGAGTGGGCGTGCTCGTGGACCGTGCGGCGCAGGCGTTCGAGTATCTCGATCGCCTGGGTCAGGGGGGTGTCGGGCAAAATGACGCAGAACTCGTCGCCGCCGTAACGGCCGGCCAGATCGGTCTGCCGCAGGCTGGCGGACAGCGCGTTGCTCAGTTGCTTGAGCACATTGTCGCCGGTGATGTGGCCGTAGGTGTCGTTGATGGTCTTGAAGTGGTCGATGTCGATCAGCGCCACGCTGTGCTGGCGATTGAGCGTCTGGCATTTATCGAACTCCAGCGCCAGTCGATCCTTCCACGCGCCGTGGTTCATGAGGCCTGTGAGGCTGTCGGTGGTGCTGAGCTTTTCCAGCGCTTTCTTGCTTCTGGACAGCTGCACGGCCACGCGATAACAGACCAGCCCGATGGCCATCGGGTAGATCACCAGCATGGGCAGGCAGGCGAATACCTGCAGCTGAGTGACATGCGGAAACAACGCCGGCAGGAATATCTTGTACGCCACCAGTGCGCCTGCTACCTGCGCCAGCGAACCCAATACAAACAGACGCAAACCACCGGACGCGATGTTGTTCATCGCCATCATCGACAGCACCGTCACGGTGGGCAACGGACTGATCCCCATCGCCCCCGCCCAGAAGCCGCCGCCCAGCGAGTCATAAATCATGTTGCGGCGTTCGGCGGCGTACGGGTGACGTGAACGCTTGGCGAGCAGGTAAGCCAGGTGCGGCCAGCCGTAACCGTGGGCGATCATGGCGATCCACACCCAGGCCGGCGGATGGGAAGGGTACAGCGCTGCAGCCACCGCGAAGAACCCAATACCCAGACCGATACTGCGCGGCAGGTACATGCGTCTGGCGAAGGAGAGACCTTTTGGGACCGAAGTGTTCATAGCGCTTCACCGGGTTGTGACGCTGCATCCCGACTGCCACATCGGTCACGACCAACGACTCCGAGTGTCCCTCGCCAACGGGACGCTGGGAAGAGCCCTTTGCCACTATTGAGCAAATAATTCACGCCGGCTGTCGCCACAGGGTGAGGTGATGCATGTGTCGTTTGGCTCAGCGTTGGGTGTCGTCTGTCATGGCGTGTTTTCCGGGCATCTGTGTATAGACCGTTCTACAAAGGTTGGCTGAAATGGGGCGGCAATTCGGCGCGGTCCGGATGCATATTCCGTCACGCCGGCAGGAGCCCACGATGCCCGAACTCTCGAACCTCATCGCTTTTTCACTGATAGCCCTCGGTATGGTGCTGACGCCAGGGCCGAACATGATTTACGTCATTTCGCGATCCATCTCACAAGGGCGCAAGGCGGGGCTGATCTCCCTCGGCGGCGTGGCAGTCGGCTTTATCTTCTACATGCTCTGCGCGGCCTTTGGCATCACCGGCCTGGTCATGGCGGTCCCGTATGCCTACGACACACTGCGCATGGCGGGTGTCGTGTATTTGCTGTACCTCGCCTGGCAGGCCGTGAAACCGGGCGGTCGCTCGCCTTTTCAGGTGAGGGATTTGCCTCAGGACAGTAACCGACAGCTGTTCCTGATGGGCCTGATGACCAACCTGTTCAACCCCAAAGTGGCGGTGCTTTACCTGTCGCTGCTGCCGCAGTTCATCACCGTCGACAACGGCACCAGCGTGCTCAGCCAGTCGCTGATCTTGGGCAGCGCGCAGATTCTGGTGAGCCTGAGTGTGAATGCGACGGTCGCCATGGCGGCGGGCTCCATCGCCGTTTTTCTGACCCAGAAGCCCGGGTGGGCGACCGTGCAGCGTTGGCTGATGGGCACGGTGTTGTTCGGGTTCGCGGTGCGGATGGCGGCGGAGGGCAGGCGGTAACCGCGCTGTCACGCTTCGAGGAATTACGGCTGGCCCTTGCCAGACGCTCCGCGATTCGGGAGATTACTGGCCCGACTCGTTAGCATCATCACAAGGGACGTCTGATGCCTGTTTCTCTTTCCGTTTTGCGTATCACCTGCCTCGCCGCGCTGATCGCGCCATTTACCCTGCACGCCGAGAATGCGGTCCATGTGCTGACAGGCACCTTGGGTAAATCACCCATCGTCGTCGAGCTGGACCTCACCAGCGCTGAAGACGTGACGGGCCGCTATTTCTACGAGAAGTACCACAAGGACCTGCCGCTTTCCGGCACTTCCAAAGGCAATGATCTGACGCTCACTGAGGGCTTGAGCTACGACGACGAAGCCAAGTTGCCGAAGCTGGTCCTTCATAAAAATCCGGACGCGACCTGGACCGGGGACTGGAGCAGCAAGGGCAAGTCATACAAGGTGCAACTGGCCGAGCGCGCCGTCACCGCGCCGGATGCTTCCGCCGAACCGGGTTGGCAGGACATTTACAAACAGTCGACCTATGACTACCTGCGGCTCACACACCTGCCGCTCAAGGCAGACAAAAAAGCCACGTTCATGGGCCACGGGCTGCAATGGTGGGTCGAGCCGGAGTCGGGCGTCTCGATGTTTGAAATCACGTCGGGTTACGCGCCGGAGCAGGCCGCAGGAATCAATCAGCAGTTGCGCTCGCGCTTGTGGCAGGAGGTTGTCAGCTACAACCAGTGCATGCTCAATGCCAGTCGCAACGGTGGTG
Organism: Pseudomonas sp. GW821-FHT02H06; assembly: GCF_059421525.1. Classification (NCBI taxonomy): domain Bacteria; kingdom Pseudomonadati; phylum Pseudomonadota; class Gammaproteobacteria; order Pseudomonadales; family Pseudomonadaceae; genus Pseudomonas; species Pseudomonas sp. GW821-FHT02H06. The sequence continues at coordinate 312,255 of NZ_JBWKVD010000001.1, read as the reverse complement.
ATTTTGCGCAGACGGTCACGCCGCGCTTGCTGACGCCTGGCATCGTGAGCCTAAGCGTCTTCACCGATTATGATTGCGGCGGCGCGCACCCGGACTTCGGCGACTCGCCGCTGAATCTGGATGCCAGCATGGGGAAGGAGTTGACGCTGGAAGATGTGGTGTGGGTCGGCAAAGGCGCGCCGTTTCATTACGAACGTGATGAAGAAGGTGGTGTGAGTTTCGACACGTATTCGGACTACCGCGGCAAAGCCTTCGCCCCCTGGCTCGTTGAGCAGTTAAAAGCGGCGCACCCTGCAGACATGGTGAAGCCTGCTACCGAAGACGGCTGCGACTACACAGACCCGTCGGTCTGGGAGTTTCCGTCGTGGTATTTCACTGAAAAAGGCATCGTGTTCGGCCCCTCTTTCGCTCGCGTCATGCGCGCGTGTGAAAGTCCCGAATGGTCGACCGTGCCTTACAGCGTGATCAAGGCGCATCCGGGCGGGACCAAACTGACGTTGCCGGAATGATCAAGCCCACGTGATCAGATTGATGATCTGACATCGCTGCTTTTTCGGCTGCAACCGCTGCCGCAAAAGCAGCAACCCTCACTTCCCGCCGGTCACACCCTTGACCACCTCGGCGTGGGCCTTGGCATCCTTCGCCAGGGAGATCACGTTCACCATCGCCGTGCGTTTGCCGTAGGCCGCGGTAATCGTCGTGCTCAGCACCCGACCGCCGTCTACGCTCCCTGAGATATCCAGCTGACGCATGCCGAGGCCTTTTCGTACGATCTTCTTCTCGCCCAGCTTCTTGAAGTCCTTGTAGCTGGACTGCTGCTGTTGCAGCGTGTCGGCGATGATGCCGTCGAGGGTTGGCTTGTCGTTGGCGCCGACCTTCTGGTCATTGGGCAGCGGCGCTTCGGTGATGATCACCACGCGCTTGGCCGGCTTGTTCATGTACAGCGAGCCGGTGACGCCTGCAGCTCTGGCCTTGGCGTCGATCTCTTCCATGGGGCCTTTGACGTAGTCCTTCGGCAGGGTGAAGGCAAATTTGCCGCCGAGCATCGCGACTTTTTGCCCGGAAGGTTTCGGCGCGGGTTTGGCTTTGGTCGCGGCCTGCGCGCCGACCATGCCCAGGCATGAAGCCAACGCGGTGCAGACCAGCAGGGTTCTTAAACTGAACAAGCGCATTCCGACCACTCCTGGGGATGATTCCTACATAGGTCCGGCATTTTGCCTGAGGGTGATGGCAGGTTGATAGTCGTGAGGGTGAGGGTGAGGGTGAGGGTGTCAGCGGCAATCCTTAATGCCGGTCCGATGGCGCGAACGGGTATCTACGTAGGACCGGCTTCAGCCGGGAAGAGGCCAGTTCAAGCACCGCAGATTTCCATTCGTGCATTGGCTTTCCAGGCCAAAGGTGTACATTGAATTCAAAATACAATAAGCACAGGAGACAGACATGACCCATGCCACTGATCGCACCTTGCAAGTCCCTTTCGCCGGTCCCACGTTGTTGGGTACTCCACTTCTCAACAAAGGCACCGCGTTCAGCCTCGACGAGCGTGAAGCGCTGGCCCTGCAGGGTCTGCTGCCCGAACGCGTCGAGACCATCGAACAACAGGCGAGCCGCGCCTATCACCAGTACCAGGCCTGCGCGACCGATCTGGACAAACACATACTTCTGCGCTCGATCCAGGATTCCAACGAAACACTCTTCTACCGCGTCGTCGACGACCACCTCGACGAGATGCTGCCGATCATCTACACCCCCACCGTCGGCAAGGTCTGCCAGGAATTTTCCCGCATCTACCGCAGCCATCGCGGCTTGTTCATCAGCATCGCCGACAAGGACCGCATCGACGAGATCCTCAACAACGTCACCAAAGACAACGTCAAAGTCATCGTCGTCAGTGATTGCGAGCGCATTCTCGGCCTTGGTGATCAGGGTGTCGGCGGCATGGGCATCCCCATCGGCAAGCTGTCGTTGTACACGGCGTGCGGCGGCATCAGCCCGGCCTACACGCTGCCGGTGGTGCTCGACGTGGGCACCAACAACCCGGCGCTGCTGGCGGATCCGCTGTATTTCGGCCGTGGCCAGGAGCGTGTTCGCGGCGCCGAATATGACGCGTTCGTACAGGCATTCGTCGAAGGCGTTCAGCGGCGTTGGCCGGAAGCCATTCTGCAGTTCGAAGACTTCGCGCTGACCAATGCCATGCCGTTGCTCGCGCGCTTTCGCGATCAACTCTGCTGCTTCAACGATGACATCCAGGGCACAGCCGCCGTCACCGTCGGCACCTTGCTGGCCGCCTGCAAGATGAAGGGCCAGCGCTTGTCCGATCAGACCGTCGCCTTTGTAGGCGCCGGGTCAGCGGGTTGTGGGATCGCCGAGCAGATCATCGCCGCCATGCAGCTCGAAGGCTTGTCCGAAGCCCAGTCCCGCAGTCAGGTCTTTCTGCTTAACAGCAAAGGGCTGCTGACCGATCGCCAGCCGGACCTCTACGACTTCCAACAGCGACTGGCCCACTCCAGCGATTCACTCAGCGACTGGGATTTCAGCGCCGACTGGCCCTCGCTGCTTGATGTGGTCAGCAACGCCAAACCCACCGTGCTGATTGGCGTGTCGGGCAAGGCCGGACTGTTCACCCAGCAGATCGTCGAGACCATGCACAGCCACTGCCCGCAGCCGATCATCATGCCGCTGTCCAACCCGACCTCGCAGATCGAAGCGCACCCCAAGGACATTCTGCAATGGACCGACGGACAGGCGCTGGTGGCGACGGGCAGTCCGTTTCTGCCCATCGAGGTGCTGGGCAAAACCTTTCCCATCGCCCAGTGCAATAACTCCTACATCTTCCCCGGCATCGGCCTCGGCGCCATCGCGAGCAAGGCCACACGCGTCACCGACGGCATGCTGATGGCGTCGGCCCAGGCGCTGGCTGAGTGCGCAGCGGCAGGACAGATGCTGCCGCCGTTGCGGGATGTTCAAGCGGTCAGCAAGCGCATCGCGTTCGCCGTCGGCATGGCGGCCCAGCGCGACAGTGTGGCGCCACCGCAATCGGAAGATGAATTGTCAGCAGCGATTGAGAAAGACTTCTGGCAGCCCGTTTACCGGTCGTATGTCCGCCGCCCTGACTAAACGCTGCACAGCAAAAAGAACCCGCCACATCGGCGGGTTTTTTTATCGCAGCGAGGTAAAGCGTCAGGCCAGCGTCAATGAAACCGGTGGCAACCCGTCGATCTGTCCCAGCACCTCAGCCATGCCCTGGGCGAAGTGCATGCCGGTATAAGAACCCGTGGTGATCACGAAATCCTCGGGCAACGGCAGACCATTGAGGGTGTGATGGTTGACCAGCCACGGCAGCAACCGGCGCGGATCGCCAGCAGGATTGGCGACCGTCGACGGCACAACGCTCTCGCCATTCAGCGTGAATGAAAGCGTCGGTTCAACGAAGGGAAAGGACGCGTCGTAGGGTACGAAATCACCCACCACCAAGGCGCCGTGGTTAAGCAGATCGGCCAATTGCGTCAGCGGCTCGATCTTCGGCCACGCCGCAAACCGACTGGACACCACCTCAATGGACGCCGCCATCTCGCCAATGCCGGCCATGACTTCCTCGTCGCTGTATGCCTCATCCTGGGGGCTGAAGGTGCGGTTGAAACGGAAGGCGATTTCCAGCTCCAGACCCACCGGCGGATAGACGCTGCGGTCCAGTGTGCCGGTCGACGGGAACAGGCAGTCGCGGGGCAGGGGCGAGCCCTGAATCGGCCCGTCCGGAGATTTCGAGCCGATCTTCCAGCCGCCGGCCTCAACGCCACGCAAGCGCAGGATTTTCTGTTGCGTGAGGTACGCCGCGTCGCGGTCTGTCGGGTTCAGGTCGAATTCCAGCTCGCCTAACAGGCTGCGCTTGTTCTGCGCATCGACGATCAGCTGCGCCAGGCGCGAAGGTTGGGTGTCAGTGTCCAAAAGCGTTCTCCAGTGAAGGGGTTCGATTGCAGCGTGCGGGGCTGAAGCTTCATGGATCAGATCGCCGCCCGAAGGCGGCTTCCGGTGTCGCTTTATTTACTGATCACTGAAGCAGGTTCCGCATTCGGCGTCAGCGGCGCAGCCGGCTGCCCGTAGTCAAACCGGTTCTGCGGCTTCATTCGGAATGACAGCACGACGCCAATCGCCAGTAGAACAATGCTGACCAGAAACGGCAGCTGCCAGTTGCCAAACTTGTCGATCAACAGACCGGCGGCCACCGGGCTGACGATGGCGGCCATGGCCGATCCGGTGTTCATCATGCCGCTCGCGGTACCGCAGTGGTCCGGCGCGATGTCCATCGGAATCGCCCACATCGGGCCGATGGTCATCTCCGAGAAGAAAAAACCGATGGCCAGGCAGGCCAGGGAAATGTGCATGTCCTTGGTGAACATCAATGGCACCAGCGACAGCAGCGTCAGGCCAAGGCAAACGGCGACCATCAGGCTGCGCGCTTTGTTCAGGTCCTTGGTCCGCGTATAAATGCGGTCGCTGACAATGCCGCCCAACGTATCGCCGACCACGCCGCCGAAGAACACCGTCGACGCGAAAATAGCCGTGCCCTTCAAATCCAGGCCCATGTTCATGAAGTACATCGGCACCCAGCTGAGCAGCAGCCACAGCGTCCAGCCGTAGCAGAAGTAAACGATCGTGACCGGGGCCATACGCTTGAACAGGCGACCCCACGGTAGCACGACGCTGGATTTCACTTTCGGCGGCGGCAGCGTGTCCAGTTCCTGTTTGGAGATGCGCGGATGGTCTTTCGGATGCTCGGTGAACACCGCCATCCACAGGATGACCCAGACGAAGCTGGTGGCCGCGCAGACATAAAACGATTCGCGCCAGCCATACGTGGCCATCACCGCGATCATTGCTGCTGGCGCCAGCGCATTACCGAGGCGGGCGAAGGCGTGGGTGATGCCTTGGGCGAAGCCGCGTTTTTCCTTGGGGATCCAGCGGGACATTGCCGCCGTTGCTGCGGGGAACGTCGCGCCTTCACCGAGGCCGAGGAGTATCCGCGCGACGATCAGCGAGACGAAACCGCCGGCCAGGCCGGTCAGCACCGTGGCGCTGGCCCAGATCAGCCCGCACACCACCAGCGTTCGCTTGGCGCCGAAGCGGTCGCTGACCCAGCCGCCGATGATTTGGAAGATCAGGTAGGGATACGCGAAGGCCGAGAAGACGATGCCGATCTCGGTTTTGCTCAGGTTGAACTCTTTACCGAAACCGACCGCGGCGGTGCTGACGTTGACGCGGTCCAGGTAGGTAATGAAATACATGGCGCACAGCATGAACAGCACCACCGTGGTGGGGCGCAGACGTAAAAACTTCATGTGCTATCTCCAGTTTCTTATTGTGTTCGCTGACAACGCGATGATTCGGGATAGTGAGATGTGTCAAAAAAGCTGCGGGTGTGCCGCAGCCGGGCGGAGCGGGGTGGAGACGGAGCGGCGCGTTATTCGCGTCGCAGCGGCACCGATTGCCCTCCCAGGTAATCCATGGCGGCCAGAACGCCGCTGGACTGCAGTTTTACGCCGGCCATTTGCAGGCCCATTTCGCAGCCGGTGAGGGTCGCCATCAGCATCAGGTCGTTGCAGTCGCCCAGGTGGCCGATACGGAACATGCGGCCTTTCATCTTGCCCAGGCCGGTGCCCAGGGACATGTCGAAGCGCTCGTAAATGGTCTTGCGCACCTGGTCGGCGTCGATGCCGTCGGGCGTCATCACGCCGGTGAGCACGGGGCTGTAGACGCTCGGGTCGGCGCACTGGATTTCCAGGCCCCAGGCGGTCACGGCGGTGCGGCAGGCTTTTGCCAGACGGTTGTGACGGATGAACACGTTGTCCAGGCCTTCGCCGAGGATCATGTCCAGCGCTTCCGATAATCCGTACAACAAGTTGGTGTTCGGCGTGTAGGGCCAGTAACCGGTCTTGTTCATCTCGATGATCTCGTCCCACGCCCAGAAACTGCGGGGCAGACCGGCACTTTTGCTGGCCTCGATGGCTTTGGGCGAGAGCGCGTTGAAGCTGATGCCGGGCGGCAGCATCAGGCCCTTCTGCGAGCCGGAAACGGTCACGTCCACGCCCCACTCATCATGACGATAGTCGGCGGAGGCCAGGCCGGAGATGGTGTCGACCAGCAGCAGGGCAGGGTGGCCCGCCGCATCAATGGCCTTGCGCACGGAAGCGATGTCCGAGGTGACGCCGGTGCTGGTCTCGTTGTGCACGACGCAGACAGCCTTGATGCGATGCCCGCCGTCAGCGCGCAGGTGGTCTTCGATCATTTGCGCATCGACGCCACCGCGCCAGCCCTCAATGCCGGGCCGACCAATGAACTGCGGCTTGAGGCCGAGACTCAGCGCCATCTTCTGCCACAGCGTCGCGAAGTGGCCGGTCTCGAACATCAACACTTCGTCGCCCGAACTCAGGGTGTTGCACAGCGCCGCTTCCCATGCACCAGTGCCCGACGCGGGATAAATCACCACCGGATGCACGGTCTTGAAAATCTTCTTGATGCCTTCCAGCACCTTGAGCCCCAGCGCGCCGAACTCCGGGCCGCGGTGGTCAATGGTGGGGTAACTCATCGCGCGCAGGATGCGATCCGGCACCGGACTAGGCCCCGGAATCTGAAGGAAGTGGCGACCGGCAGGGTGGAAATCGAGCTTCAGCATCGGTGTCTCCTTGTCTTTTTATAATTTTGTATTTTGCATTCAAAATTAACTTAGCACAGGGCAATGCTGTGTCAAACGGCTTAATTACGCTAATCTCCCCAGCGAACTGGAGCATTTTCGAATAAGGACTCGGCGCTAGAGCGGGTCCAGGAAGGATGTATTGAATGCAAAATACTAAAGAAATGAGCGTTCAACCCGACGCCCGGCCAATGCCCAAAGTCGAACGCCAACGCCTCCACGACATCGTCATCGATCACCTGCGCGGCTTTATCACCGAAGGCGTGCTCGCCCCAGGCACCAAGCTCAACGAGCGCGAGCTGTGCGAAACCCTCGGCATCTCCCGCACGCCATTGCGTGAAGCACTGAAAGTGCTGGCCGTGGAAGGGCTGATCGAAATCAACCCGAACCGGGGCGCGAGCGTCGCGCGCATGTCGGAGCTGGAGATCCGCGAAACCTTCGAACTGATGAGCGGCATCGAAGCCTTCGCCGGAGAGCTGGCCTGTGAGCGCATCACCGCCCAGGAAATCGACGACATCAAAGCGCTGCACTACGCCATGGTGGTCAGCAAAAACCAGAACGACCTGCCGGGTTACTACCAGCGCAACCGCGCCATCCACGACCTGATCAACCTTGCCGCGCGCAACTCGGCACTGCGTCAGGTCTACCTGTCGCTGAACCGGCGCATCCACGCATTACGCTTTCTCTCCAACCACCAGGCCCCGAAGTGGGACCGCGCGTTGCACGATCACGAAGAAATGATCGAGGCCCTGCAAACCCGGGACGGCAAGCGCCTGAGCAGCATCCTGCGCCACCACCTGCTGGAAAAACGCGACGCCCTGATGTTGCTGGTCAGGGATGAATCCGAGCACCCGGATTCGATCCGTCGTTGATTCGTGATTAAGGAAGCTGCCGACCATGCCCCGTGATCTCGATGCATTGCTCGCCGCCTGCGCCGACCGATTGCCGCAACTGGAAACCCAGCGCCTGATGCTCTACGCCGGCGCCAACCTCCCCAGCGCCCGCGCCATGGCCGCCTACACCCCCGCGCTCAGCGCCTACCCGGCGATGGGCCCGACCGGTCACAAAGAACAGCCCGACACCGAGCTGGTCAGCGAGCTTGAAACCTTCACCCGTCAGGCCGCCATGACCCTGTTCGGCGCAGCATGGGCCGAAGTCCGCCTGGCCAGCTGCACCTTGGCCAACCTGGCCATCTTCCACGCCTACTGCCGACCGGGCGACAAAGTGCTCGCACCCGCTGCCGAGCACGGTGGGCATCTGAGCCAACGCCGTGGCGGGACTGCAGAATTGGCAGGTCTCATCGTTGAAGACTTGCCGTTCGACCGCCGCAACTGCCAGCTCGACGCGGAGCGCGCGGCGGAAATGATCACCCAAACGCGGCCCAGGCTCGTCGTGCTCGGACGCAGCGTCATGATCAAGGCCGACGACATCGCCCCCGTGGTCAGCGCAGCGCGCGCGGTCGGCGCCAGAACACTGTTCGACGCCTCCCACGTGCTGGGCCTGATCGGTGGCGGCGCGTACCCCAATCCGTTTGACGCCGGCGTCGACCTCATCAGCAGTTCCACTTACAAAACCCTGCCCGGACGCCCGCAAGGGCTGGTGCTTGGCCGCGACCCCGAAGACGCGATGGCCCTGCGCGAGTTGCTCGACACCCGCCTGCTCGCCAACTACGACGCCGGCCGGCTGCCCTCCCTGGCGGTCACCCTCACTGAAGCCCAGGCCACTGGCCGCGAATATGCCACCAGTATTGTCGGCAACAGCGCGGCGCTGCATCGCGCGCTGGTCGATGCGGGTTTGCCTGTCATAGGGGCGAATGACGGCGAGGTGCACACCCATCAACTCTTACTGCCGCTGTCACTTGATGCTGATCCGCGGGCTGTGATGCACGCGTTGGAGGCGCAGGGGATTCTGATCGGCACCTGCGTCGATCCTTCCCGCGCCGGGCATCAGGCGCTGCGGTTGGGGACGCAGTTCATCACGCGGCAGGGGATGAACGCGCGGGATATGGAGGATGTGGCGCTTTTGCTGGGGAATGCTTTGCGCGTCGGCGTGTGCGGGCGGCTGCATGCTCGGCCGGTCGCTGATAGCGCGCAGATGACAGGTCGGATTCAGCAAATGCTGAGCAAAAAAAAGCCGCTGGGGAGCGGCTGAAGTTTGGAGCTTGGAGGCACCACGTCGGGAGCAACGACGCAGCGAAACGACAGAAACAAAATGCTAAAAGCTGATCAGGCGTTTGACGTTCTCCGGCTTGGGTGTGGATTTCCATTGTTCCCGCGCTGGGCGGGTTCGATGGGGTGAAGCCACTTTAGGAACGATGGGGGGGCGGGGGCAAATGAAACCCGGGTAACTATTTGTTAGCGAAAATGTTATGTGCGGGGAGGGGGTGGGGGGGGCTTTCTCGGTTTCGTAGTGCTTCGCGGCACGGCGCTTTGTATGAGGGCCGCCAAACAGTCCCTGCCAAGCACACATCCACTGTAGGAGCGCGCTTGCCCGCGAAAATCGTGTCAGCACCTGATTCGTCACTGACACACTGCCATCTCATCACGCCGCTAGCGTGTTTGCGCGGCTGGGGCTTGGTGCGAGGTTTGTGCGGAGCACGTCAGGGGTTGGCTGACGTGCTCATTTGGTCTGGCGGTGTTACTTCACCGTCATCGGCGCGAAAATCGCCCGGATTCCACGGCATTTCGGATAAGCGACGCAACCCCAGAAATTCCCTCCAGCGTTGGCGCCGGTTCTGGCGACACGTATCATCATGGATTTGCGACAGTGCGACGCTGTGTGACTTAAATTAGGCGAGTTTTACAATCGGGCTTTTCGACAATAGTCCAGCCGGGCCTTAGCAGCTGGGTAACGAATGATTGTAATACTTAGATTCTTTAATCACTATGCAAAGAAAGTTCGCAAAGATTGCTTGTCATCGGAGATGGTTTCTGCCCGTTGGCGTCAGCATATAACGTGAATTTGGTTTAATGCCTATTATGACGGTCTTTGATTAGAAGGTCCTAAGATATGAGATTCTGGCTGCGCGCCGGCATTTAAAAATGGCGCGACTGAGCCAATTAAGTTTGAATATCCTACTAGCGATGCCGACAAAAATAAAAAATTCAGTTGGACTAGGTATAGCCGAATTATTAATCCATCCTAAGCTGCTGATGATATTTTTAGGCGAAGCTAAATTTCGAATTTTGGCTAGATAACAATCGACATTTTTTTGTTTGATTTTTAGCAAGGTTTTTCGTATATTCTCTACTTTCTAACTAGGGATGGGGTAGCGTATGGAGGTCAAAGGAAAGGTAGAAACTGTATTTGATTCGACAGTCAACAGGATTGCCGGGTTAATGCTGCTGTTGGCCGTAGCTTGTTGCATTGGGGTCGCTTACGAGTATAGAAAAAATTTCCCCGGGGACGTCATTGCGACGCATGAGGCCTGGGGGCAATTTGGTGATTTCTTTGGGGGGACCTTAAATCCCATATTAGCAATGCTTTCGCTCTTCGCGATATTGGGCGCATTGATAATTCAGTCTAGAGAGCTTTCGCATTCTACCGCAGCGTTAAGGGAGCAAAGTGATCACCTAAGTCTGCAGGCGTTTGAAAATACGTTTTTTGCTATGCTTCAAATAAATTCCGAAAATGCTCGAAGCCTAGATCTCGAGGACACTGAAAAAAGCGAAGGATACAATCCGGGACGAGGGGCGTTCCGTTTTCTAGTCTCGAGACTTAAAACTGCTTATGAGCTTGCGAGCAAAAAAAATTCAAATGGTAAAGATGAGCGAGAAGTTATAGCTGCGGCTTATCAGGTGTTTTCTTCAACAAATGACGGATTTATAGGTCATTATCTGAACGGCCTGGAAAGAGTCATTGAATTTATTGAGCTGCGGAGCCCCGCGGACCGGGAGCAGTACTATTTGATCGTATGTGCTCAACTTTCTCAGAATGAATTAATTTTGTTGTTCTATCACTCCTTGAGATGCTCAGGATTGCTAGCGATTGAAAACCTTAACAAGTATGGATTTTATGAAAAGCTGCCAAGTAGGTCGCTTTTCAACGAAAAAAGCCATCAATCCTTGACTAATAAATCGAGTGACAAGTAATGAATCCTAGTCAGCAGCTCGTAACCAAATCATCAAACATCAGTGAACTTATGAAGGCGACCTATTTTGAGGTGCCGTCGAATCAGCGGGAGTATAGGTGGGGTAAAGATCAAACCCAAAAGCTATGGGAGGATCTATTGGTTGCCGTAAAAAATGACGAGCCTGGCGAGGAGGCAATAGGACATTTTCTTGGGGCTATTGTTGTTATTGGGCAGGAGCAATCCCATGATAATGATCGATGGGAAATAATTGACGGTCAACAGAGGCTGACCACAATCACAATTCTATCGGAGTGCCTGAGAGGGTATCTAGATGAAATTAAAGATAATAAACTTAGAAAAAAATTAGAGCATGTACTGCTTGATTGCGTGGTTGCTCCACATGCCAATTATGTTCCGCGGTTGAAGCTCAACAGAGAGAATGATTTTTATGCAAATAGCCTTTTTGAAAATGAATCTAAGGCTGAAAAATTATCATATTGGGCGACCGCTTTTGACAAGCAATCCGAGGTGCAGTCAAATATAAAAGGCGCGTTCGATTACTTCTACTCTATGATCGATAGCTGTTTGGAAGGTCTTGATGCGGACGATCGAGAAGCATTAATAAGGAATCTAGCCGAAGCTCTAACGGACTCATTCTATGTCCTCGTCGTTAGGACCGCTAAGCTAAGTTTGGCTTACAGACTCTTTGAAACACTTAACGAACGAGGTTTAGATTTATCTCAGGCTGATTTGATCAAAAACGTGTTGTTACAATATGCGCAAGTTGCGGGCGGTGGGGTAGTCGATAAAGTTACATCCCTTTGGGCAAGATTCATAGATAATTATGAAGATCAATCCCCCAAGAAATTAGATCTTCCACAGCTAATTCAATTCTCATTTACTTACCGTCACTCTCGGGTGAAAAAAGAGATGATCTTTGAAGAAGTATCGAAAAAGCTAGAGCTTTACCAAGCCATTGATCTGGCAAGTGAGCTAACTCACGATGCCGCAAGTTGGCGTGCATTCCTACTCAGCGACCTGGAGGGATGGGACAACGAACTGAGCGATGTACAGTATGCCATTGTGGATCCTCTCTGGAAGTCGCACTGTGCTTCATTTATTATTGCCTCTATGGACAAGTTTGGGAACGATATACCATCTCTAAAAAAATGTCTGCACTTGACTGAAAGCTACTTGTTCAGGCAGGGGTTTATAGGCAAAGACTCTGTGGGGTCTATGCAAGAGTTTTTTTCTGAAGCTGCCGCGCTTGTTCGAGCAGACGCTTCGATAATAGACATCGCGAAATATTTCTCCAAAAAGAGCTCAGACGATCTATTCAAAGAGAATTTTGCCAAGGCGGCTGTGAACAATGTCAGGCAAGCGTTTTACACTATATGGAAAATTGAAAATCACCTTGAGCAATGCACAAAGATGCGACCAAGGAATGACACCGCATCTCAATGCGTTGACTACATTATGCCTCGCAAGCCAGGCCCTGAATGGAACGGAATTGAAACTAGCGATGAGTATGCTGGTTACATAAATAGAATAGGAAATTTGTTAGTCCTGCCGCCGAAAATTACTCAGACTATAAAAAACCAAGCGTTTACCGTGAAGTGCGAAAACTCTGCGGAGTTTGATTACTTGCATAGCGGGCTAAAGCTACCTGTTGCTGTTTCTAAGAATACGAACAGCTGGCTTACAGATGGTGAATGGGTGTTTGATAGCATAGTAAAGCGTCAAAAATATATGGCAGAAAAATACGTATTAGAAGTATGGGGCTTTGACGTGAGCTGAATTCCAAACAGATCATTCCGCGAGGCTCTCAGCTGCGCTTTTACATGCTCACAGGTCGAGACGGATTGAATCTTTCTACTACGGACATTGTCAGGCCGCTATGGATATCCACAGCGGCTTTTTTAAGCCATCAGTATATGGCGTACAGGAAGTCCTTTAGAGATCTGTGATTTCGAAGTGAAGCTAACCCATCATGCACGTGCGCTGCCCATGCCTTGGCCATTTCTTTAGGGTCATAAGAGTCGTAATGAAGTTTCAGCAACAACTCAATAACTGAAGATGTCTCGCCGAGCCATGTCACCTTATCTAGTACCAGCGCTCCATCCAGTTTTTTGTCGTCGAGTGTGTAAACAAATCCCGACTCTATGGACTTAAAGAATGCGATACGCGCAGCAACATTGGGAGTAATTCCCGTATATGCCTTGAGTTTCTTAAGCTGGTCTTCCGTATCAAGGGAAAGCTGCATCCTGTTAGGCAGCATTGAATCGCTCCTCAGTTGCAGGCTTCCAGAAATATCCGTCTATCACACGTGAGGACCTGCTGGACTCATCGAATTCGATAAGGTAAGCATGGGATATTGAGGTAGCTAAGTTCTTAGTATAGTGCTCATGCACTTCAGTGTCTGTCGAAAGAATAATAACCTGATGACTAGCGCTTGGGAGGTAGTTGTCAATTAGCGTATCACGGTGGCTAGAATCTAGCCTTCCTAAAGGAGTATCAATAATCACAGGTAGCTGGCGACCTGATGTCTTGGCTAAAGCGTCCAAGACCGCTAGCGCATAGATTTGTTTTTCACCGGCGGAGAGGCTTGCTCTATCAATCAGGGTCCCAGTCTCATCTAGTAATTCGACTTCGAATGTCTCCGCGTTTATTTGGGCTGAAATTTGCAAGTCTTTTTTTCGTGCTAGGCGTTGATAAGCATTAGTAAAATTAGCTACCAGTTTATCTACCCGCGCTTCAGCTAATTTCTTTTCATAACGATCTAGCATCTCGAGGGCGGCTTCAGCATTTTTAACTGCTGATGACGCGTCATGTTGCGATCGTCGACTGTCATGTAGTCGTTGCAGTTTTTTACTACATTCCAGCTGATCATTAAGAGATGTTTTCGCTTTCAGCAGTAAAGAGCAATATTCCGCCAGTGCAGTTTGACGTTTTGTATCTAACTCCCGAATGGATGCGACAATAGCGAAAAGTTGTTCATCGTCAGGGGCGCGCTCGATATTTGCCGCGGCTTGCTCTAAAGCGAATTCTGTTTCAAACAAGCCCTTGCGTGCTTGCTCGAAACGCGACTTACCACGAGAGGCTTCCGCTCCAGTTAAGCTAGTAAGCACGCCGAGTTCTCGTTCAGAAACGTCGAGCTTCACATCTCCTTGAATGTGCTCAGCCATATAGCTCAAAAGCTGGCTTTTTAAAGTGCTAATAGTGTTGGTCCTAACCTCGATTGAATCGAAGCCCTCACCTCCTTCAAGGCGATGCAAGAATCGCGAAAAGTGAGTGCTGAACGCTGATGCTTGTTTGATCTCAGCTTCTATCTTTAATTGGTCAATTAGACGCGACACAGCCTTAGGAGCCAAATTTACTGGAAATACGCTTTCCAGTTCTGATCTGATTAATCGTTCAAACTGCGCTTTATCCCGAATAAGAATATCCACGTTTGACTGCTCTTGCGCCCGTGATGCTGCGAAGGCCCCTCCTTGGATAGCGAGATTTCCTTCCTTTTTCTTTATTTCACTATCCAGCAATCCGACTGACATCTTTGCTAGGTCGGCAGCATACCTAAAGTTTTCTGCACTCTTAGAAAACCTGTCTACCTTGTCTTCCAGTTCTAATAATTCTCTTATAAAATCTGCATCACCGCCTCGCGCGGCATTTCGTTTCAGGTATATAACCAAATCGTTTTTTAATTTTTCAATTATATCTAGGCCGAATAAGCGACGAACTGCTGACTGCAGAGCTTTTCCGGTACGATCCTCTGCTAGTTCCGAAATCTTTTCTCCATCAAAGAAGAATAAATCAGCGATGCCGTTGGGTATCAATTCATTTAAAAAACCCTGGCATTGATCGTAATTCAGCTCGCTTAATAAAGCGCCATCTTGATGTAGCGAAAGTTCATCTTTCTGACCTTTTCTCCAATGCCTGCTGACAAAAAATTCGGATTGGATTCCGGATTTGTTGTAAGAAAAGGTTAACTCAACTGATGCATGTTCCAGTAGTGTGGAGGAATCACTCCGGTGAATTAGTGACGACAGTATTCCGATATAATCCTGAGTACTGTTACATTCGGGAAAGGCAAGGCGACCATATAGCGCTAACCTGATGGCGGTCAGAATTGAAGTTTTACCTGATCCGTTTAGTCCGCCGAGCAGAACAATAGGTCTGTCATTCCCAGATTTCGGTTCAAGCAAAATTTCATGTATCCCTTGGAATACTCTGAAATTACTAAAACTCACCTTTTTAATAATCATCTTGCCGTCCCGCTTGTTTTGGTTGGAGCTTTTGATTCGCGACCAGCAGCTGGGCCGAAACCACTTGAAGCTCCTTTTCTATTTTATCGATTTCAAGTTTATGTATATCCCTCTCATGCTTTTGTTGAAGCTGAGCTTGGCCTTCGCGGATTTCGGCAAGGGAGCCCCAATCTTTGGACAAAATCCGCTCAATTTTTTCAAAGATACCGTGTCGACGGCTCAGCCCTTCCACAGAGACTTCTAGCTCTATAAGCTTCATCACCATTTCAGCAGGAGTACCATTTTCTACAGATACCTCTTTCAACAGCTCAGCGTCATGATGATCAAACTGCGATTGATCATCTACAACCCAAGCCAGATTTTTGTTGTAGATGCTAAAAAAGATATTTGGTAATTCATCGGCCCAGTCAGGCTCGTTAGGGTCTCTGAGCCAATGCTGCCTGATTGCATGTAGCTCGGGTTCTGTAATTAGGGAAATTGGATGCCCACTTTCATTTAATTTTTTTTCAAGAAAGAGCAGTTCTGTTAGCCACTCTTTCCTGTATTTCAACCAGTATGGACCGGGAATATGCTTTCTTTCAGCAGACAAATCATCCCCATCTTTCGCATACTGATAAGTCACACGACCATTTCGTCGTTTATAATTACGATAGGTGTCTTTCTGCTCTGGCTCTGTCGTTTTCGCTAAAACGTCTCGAAATGAGAGCAAAGGAAGCATCCAGTCCTCACCATTTTGGATGAGGTTTTCCATCGCCTTATCTTTTGTAACTACTGTGCAGGTCCAACAGCCAAAACGTGAATTTCCACATGAGGGAGTGCTTTCATCAATCACCAGTGGACATTCACCTTGACTGGAAGAGTGCATATATAGAGTCCAGAGAGGGCGGTTGTTTCCTCCCCAGGGAGTCTCCCATTCTTCGATATCATTTTTGGCATATTTGAAAGCACCTCTCAATAGCCCCCAGACCTCTTCAGTACTCCACGTGTCTATGGGAGTGTAGATGAAAGCATTGGCGAGTGAGGTGTGTCTAGCCAGTCTTGATCCGTCGATTTTATGTTTCGCTATAACTTGCGCACGCGACGCACTTTCATCGCTGCGAGCGCCCAATAGAATAACAACCTCGTCATAATGACTGATTTTTTCTTTAATAAACTCGCTCACTGGGTCGATCTTCATTCGTTCTGTACACCAACGAAAGCTTCGGCTTGGAGCTGGATAACCCTTACCTAATAGGTTCACCCAAAATGTTTCACTGGTTTTAGGCATCACCGTGTGCTGCGATATCGGTAGTCTGTCACGTTTTGCAGATTGCTCGATCAGCTTCATACTGTTTTTAATCAGATCTACTACTACTGGCGTCTCTACCAGGGTGTCTGATGTAACCAGGAATACATTTTTGGACCTGGACTCAGGTGGAAGGCCAAGTAGTGCCAGATAAACCAGCGTCGCAACCGCTGTAGAATCCTTTCCCCCGCTGTAACCAATTATCCAAGGACGACTATCAGCGCAGTAGATTCTTTGAACCTCAGCGACATATTCAGAGAGGGGACGTCCAGCGACGACTTCACCATTGATGAATTCTATGTAATCTTCGAGGTCATGTGATAGTGTTAACATTGTATTCATAGTTCCGGTAGTTGCCGTTCTAATTCAGCTTCTTCTTCTGTAAGTGGAATTTGAACTATATTTTTTAGCGCGTTGCATGTTAAACGGATTGCCGATATTGATTTGCTGAGTTTCCCGTGGGACATCGTCCTGCGAAGCCATTCAGGATTAGTCTTTCGCCAATCAACGTCTCGGAGTTTTTCTAGCTCCATTCGCCAACTGTCTGGCTTTTCAGCGATTAGACTCCGTCCAAATAAGCCTAGAGCATGTAATCCCACGGCATGGGCGTGTACATATTCTTGCCGAAGGTGTGCTGGTGAGATGTCCTTTGATCTCGCCATCTGCCAGTCGGGCATATGATCATAAAGGTTTTCCCAGAATGACACCGCGAGGGCTGCATCCTCGCTGCTATATCCGTCTTTAGGTCCTTTGCCCAACAGCGCCCTTGTAGCCTGCTTGATACTGCTTAATGTGAATAGTTTGCTAGATAGGGCGGAAACGCTCGAGCGCTCCATTTCGGTCAGACCAACGAAAGGAACCGAGTTTTTGGAAAGATGGCGTGCTAGCTCTGAGGACGGGTCCCGGAGGTCATACAAAGCAGCAAGAGAAGGACTTGGCTTTATGGCATGTTTGTTAAGGTCTGCAAACATCTGCTGGCTTCTTTTCAAGCCCTCGTCCACGAAAAAAAGGACCGGAATGTTGTCTTGTCCTAGCTCAGGACGCTCCTGCAGTGCTTGTTCAATCGCCTTCCGGCGGTGCTGGCCATCATTGATTAGGATTTGCGCATCCATGGGCACCCGTAACGTTCCTAAGTTATGCGACTCTGGATATTCTTCAAATGCGATTTCCACCGCGATGGATGCCGTCAGCGCCGAAAATACATAGTCTTCCGGATTATCCAGAAGGTACCGAACCATTTCGGGTATCCGCATTTTATTGAGAGATCTCTGCGCCCGAAGCTCGGGGGGGACCTCGGTCTCATCGAAGCTGAAGATCTTCGGGATAATTCTCATGGGACAGGTGGCGATATAAAACGGCCGTCCTGCCTGCATCCCGCGTACAGCTGGGAACGAATAACAATAGTCAGCGTCAAGGATTTTCATTTTGATCCAGCGGGTGAGTCAGAGCGTGCGTCATTTTACCCGCGCTACGTCATTTTTTCACGCAGAAAAATGATTTTCTGACGCGCTGCGTCATTAGCTGCGCGCGCCTGTACTTTATATCTGACAAAGCTAACGTGCGTTGGATGCACAGGATCGCGTTCTGCCACAGCGCCGGTTCTGTGGCAACTCACACGCCGTCCGCTGCACCTTAATTTGCTAGGTGATGGTTTTACGCTCGAAGTGGTTGCATCTGGACACTAGCTAGAAACGTGCCTGGTTGAGCTCGGTATGCATTTGCGGTAGCGTTATGCGACTAATGTACTCAGCCTTATCCACGCTGGGTGAATTTCATAGAACTCTTCGCAAACCCGCCGCCTCTAGCGCCTTCAGGTGAGATCTAGCAATTTCGAAACAGACCTTAGATTTCCGTTACTGAACTCATCTAACTTGCCAGATAGCCCGACGACGCCTCTGACCGAAGCCGGGTTGTCGAATACTTCCTTCCATAGTCCCAACCACGTCTTGCCTTCCCTTGGGCTTCGAGTTGTCTTTACGCATTGTAAGTTTGCTGCAATGACACTTTTTGAGGTTTTGATAACGCAATGGTACAGGCTTGACTAAGACGTTATTCGAGAGGGGAACATCAGTGCTGGAGATGAGCGGCATCTCTATCGAGAGGATAGCCCTTAGGTTACCCTCTCGATAGATTTCGCTCATTTCTGATGAGGCGGGTTCACACAGCTGCAAGCTAACCAAATCAATCCCAGCTCAACGCCCCACCCGTCTGATACTCAATAACCCGCGTCTCAAAGAAGTTCTTCTCTTTCTTCAAGTCCATGATCTCGCTCATCCACGGGAACGGATTTGTCGTCCCTGGATACTCTTCCTTCAACCCAATCTGGCTCAGACGACGGTTCGCGATGAACTTGAGGTAGTCCTCCATCATCGCGGCGTTCATGCCGAGTACGCCGCGGGGCATGGTGTCGCGGGCGTATTCGATTTCCAGTTGGGTCCCTTGCAGGATCATCTGGGTTGCTTCTTCCTTCATTTCTGCGTCCCACAGGTGTGGGTTTTCGATTTTGATCTGGTTGATCACGTCGATGCCGAAGTTCAGGTGCATGGACTCGTCACGCAGGATGTACTGGAACTGTTCTGCGACGCCGGTCATTTTGTTGCGGCGACCCATGGAGAGGATCTGGGTGAAGCCGCAGTAGAAGAAGATGCCTTCCAGGACGCAGTAGTAGGCAATCAGGTTGCGCAGCAGTTCTTTGTCGGTTTCGACGGTGCCGGTTTCGAACTTCGGATCGGAGATAGAACGGGTGTATTTGAGACCCCAGGCTGCCTTTTTGGCGACCGACGGGATCTCGTGGTACATGTTGAAGATCTCGCCTTCGTCCATGCCCAGCGATTCGATGCAGTACTGGTAGGCGTGGGTGTGGATCGCTTCCTCGAAGGCCTGGCGCAGGATGTACTGGCGGCATTCAGGGTTGGTGATGAGGCGATACACGGCCAGCACGAGGTTGTTGGCAACCAGGGAGTCGGCGGTGGAGAAAAAGCCCAGGTTGCGCAGGACGATGCGGCGCTCGTCGTCGGTCAGGCCTTCCGGATCTTTCCAGAGAGCGATGTCCGTGGTCATGTTGACCTCTTGCGGCATCCAGTGGTTGGCGCAGCCGTCGAGGTATTTCTGCCAGGCCCAGTCGTACTTGAAAGGCACGAGTTGGTTAAGGTCGGCGCGGCAGTTGATCATGCGTTTTTCGTCGACCGCGACGCGGGCGGCGGAGCCTTCGAGTTCGGCAAGACCTTCAGCGACGTCCAGCTTGTCCAGCGCGGCTTTGGCGCGGGCAATGGCGTCGGAGTCGTTTGCGCTGACGGCGCGGGCTTCAAGCGCAGCAGCACCACCGGCGCTGTCGAGTTTGTCCATCGCGGCTTCGGAAGCGTGGCCGGCGTTGGCGCCTTTGGCGGGTTCAGCGGCGTCTTCTTTGTCGAATTCGTCCCAGCTCAGCATGGTGAGGAGGCTCCTGCTAGAGGACCGGTTTTACGCGGCCTGTGGATTTCAAAGTATGCGTTGCCAGCGTTGCTGATAGCGGGGCTGGCAACGGGAATAGGTTGGGCGGTTCTTAGTGCTTACTGTGATTGATCGACAAAGGCGCTAAACGCTGCTTCGGATCGATCGACGAACATACTGCGAGGGTTGCCTGCGATGCGCCTGCGAAACAAGTCAACGGAAGCTGATTTCAGAGTGACGGTTTTGCGAGTGCAAGCGGTCATTTTGAGTACCCTGGATGAGCGCGGGATTATACAGATTTTGCCCGGCGCAGGTTCGTCCGTGACGGAATTTGAGGGACGATTTGCCGTCATTTTCCTTTGCGTTAACTCCCGATTCGTGCGTTGGAGAAAACGGCCACTGAATCAGGTTGGATCACGTATCTAGTGTGTCTTCGTGTTGCGAGACACATCATATAGTGCGTCAGATCGCTCGGCAATCGGTTGACAGGCGTCAATGTGTCGCTACGAATGCGGCGAAAGAAGCGGTTGTTTTGCTTTCAGACGGTAATCGTTGCGGATTCAAAGGGCCGCAGCTTCAGCCGCCATTGCATCGGCATTTAACGGCCTGCAATGTTGATGCAAAAATTGGGGCCTAATCGCGACGAGTGGCGTTCCGCACGTGCTCGTTCACGCCAATCGAGCTTCTTTGCAATCAATTGCAATCAGCCCCAATCGTCCCCCCAACACACCGCTCAAACACCCGCACCATCCCCTCGTAATCACACCCCACCGCATCCACATTCGCCCGTATCCATTCCTCCGCCTCCACCGGCCACCAACTGATCTCGAACCCCGCATTCACAATGATGTGCTCGAACAGAATCCGCTGAGCCCGCCCATTCCCCTCTCGAAACGGATGAACCACGTTCAAATCCCCAAACAGCTCCGCACTCGCCGCAATCAAGGCTCCACGATCCAGCTCCTGAAACCAGTTCGCGTCGGCCAGCACCTTGAACAGCTTATTGGCCTCGGGCTCGATGCGGTGGGTCACGCAGAAGTGGGTCTGGTCTTTGGAGATGTCGACGGTGCGCAATTCGCCCGCCCAATCGTAGAGATCAGCGAACAGTTGGCGGTGGATGGCTTGAAGGTAGGGCAGGTCGTAGGGAGGAGGGGAGAAGTCGATGGATTCAGCGGCGACTTCGGACAGGTCGCGCTCGGCTTGCGCCAGGGGTTTTGCGTCGGTGAGGTCGAGACGGTTGCGCAGCACGGTGCTGCCGGGCGGACAGTAAGGGTCTTGTCCGACGCCGTATTTGTCGACCATCAGGCCTGTTTTTTGCGGTAGCTGTTGAGCAGCTCTTCCCGAGAGGGCAGGCGGCGTTCGGAGTCGGCGGGCGAGCTCTCGTAACCTTCCAGACGCAGGCTGGCGGCGTAGTTGGAGCGGCGCGTTTTGGCGCAGTAGGCTTTTTTGGACTCTAGCGAGGCAGTTGGCATGGGGCGATCTCCTGGCTTGGCAAGAGGGGAGTGTAGCTGAAACCGGGGAGGGGCAGCGAGGGCCGGGAGTGTTTGGGCTCCCGGGGCGCGGTGTTGCTAGAACCGCTTCGCGAGCAAGCTCACTCCTACAATTGAGCGAGCTGTTCACGGGCAAGCGCGCCTACAGAGAGGCGCGCTTGCCAGCGGGTGTTACTGGCAGGCTTCGCAGTCCGGCTCGTCGATCGCGCAGGCTTTCGGCACTGGCGCTGGACCGGCCGGTGCGGCTTCGGCTGGACGCGGGGCGGTGATCGCCGAGTCGTCCGGGCCGTGGCCACCGCTGGAAACGGCGTTCAGCTTGCCGGTGTTGATGGTCGACTTCTCGGTGCTGGTCGCGGCCAGGGCACGGAGGTAGTAAGTGGTTTTCAGACCACGGTACCAGGCCATGCGGTAGGTCACGTCCAGCTTCTTGCCCGAGGCGCCGGCGATGTACAGGTTCAGCGACTGGGCCTGGTCGATCCACTTCTGACGACGGCTGGCCGCGTCAACGATCCACTTGGTGTCCACTTCGAAGGCGGTCGCGTAGAGGTCTTTCAACTCCTGCGGGATGCGCTCGATCTGCTGCACCGAACCGTCGTAGTACTTCAGGTCGTTGATCATGACCGAGTCCCACAGGTCGCGGGCTTTCAGGTCGCGAACCAGGTACGGGTTGATCACGGTGAATTCGCCCGAGAGGTTCGATTTCACGTACAGGTTCTGGTAAGTCGGTTCGATCGACTGCGACACGCCGGTGATGTTGGCGATGGTCGCGGTCGGTGCGATGGCCATGATGTTCGAGTTACGAATGCCTTTCTGAACGCGAGCACGCACAGGCGCCCAGTCCAGGCTTTCGTTCAGGTCGACGTCGATGTACTTCTGGCCACGCTGCTCGATCAGGATCTGTTGCGAATCCAGCGGCAGGATGCCCTTGGACCACAGCGAACCCTGGAACGTCTCGTAGGCACCGCGCTCGTCCGCCAGATCGCAGGAGGCCTGGATCGCGTAGTAGCTGACGGCTTCCATCGAGCGGTCGGCAAATTCCACGGCCGCATCGGAACCGTAAGGAATGTGCTGCAGGTACAGCGCGTCCTGGAAGCCCATGATGCCCAGACCGACCGGACGGTGACGGAAGTTGGAGTTCTTCGCTTGCGGCACCGAGTAGTAGTTGATGTCGATCACGTTATCGAGCATGCGCACGGCAACGTCGATGGTGCGCTTGAGCTTGTCGGTGTCCAGCTTGCCGTCGACGATGTGGTTCGGCAGGTTGATCGAGCCCAGGTTGCAGACCGCGATCTCGTCCTTGTTGGTGTTCAGGGTGATCTCGGTGCACAGGTTCGAGCTGTGAACCACGCCGACGTGCTGCTGCGGGCTGCGCAGGTTGCACGGGTCCTTGAACGTCAGCCATGGGTGGCCGGTTTCGAACAGCATGGACAGCATTTTGCGCCACAGGTCTTTGGCCTGGATGGTCTTGAACAGCTTGACCTTGCCCGGGTACTCGGTCAGCGCTTCGTAGTACTCGTAGCGCTCTTCAAAGGCTTTACCGGTCAGGTCGTGCAGATCCGGGACTTCGGACGGCGAGAACAGGGTCCATTTGCCGTCGTCGAAGACACGCTTCATGAACAGGTCAGGGATCCAGTTGGCGGTGTTCATGTCGTGGGTACGACGACGATCATCACCGGTGTTCTTGCGCAGCTCGATGAACTCTTCGATGTCCATGTGCCAGGTTTCCAGGTACGCACAGACAGCGCCTTTGCGCTTGCCGCCCTGGTTCACTGCTACGGCGGTGTCGTTCACGACTTTCAGGAACGGCACGACGCCCTGGGATTTGCCGTTGGTGCCCTTGATGTAAGAGCCCAGCGCGCGAACCGGAGTCCAGTCGTTGCCCAGACCGCCTGCGAATTTGGACAGCATGGCGTTGTCGTGGATGGCGTGGTAAATGCCCGACAGGTCATCCGGAACGGTGGTCAGGTAGCAGCTCGACAGCTGTGGACGCAGGGTGCCGGCGTTGAACAGCGTCGGGGTCGAGGCCATGTAGTCGAAGGACGACAACAGGTTGTAGAACTCGATGGCGCGGTCTTCACGGGCTTTCTCTTCGATCGCCAGGCCCATGGCCACACGCATGAAGAAGATCTGCGGCAGTTCGAAACGGATACCGTCTTTATGGATGAAGTAACGGTCGTACAGGGTCTGCAGGCCCAGGTAGGTGAACTGCTGATCGCGCTCGTGGTTGATCGCCTTGCCCAGTTTTTCCAGGTCAAATTCGGCCAGCACAGGGTTCAGCAGTTCGAACTGGATGCCTTTCTCGACGTAGGCCGGCAGCGCCTTGGCGTACAGGTCAACCATTTCGTGGTGGGTGGCGCTTTCGGCGACACCGAGGAAACCCAGGCCTTCGGCACGCAGGGTGTCCATCAACAGGCGGGCGGTGACGAACGAGTAGTTCGGCTCACGCTCGACCAAGGTACGCGCGGTCATCACCAGTGCGGTGTTGACGTCGGTCAGCGCAACGCCGTCGTACAGGTTCTTCAGGGTTTCGCTCTGGATCAGGTCGGCATCGACCTCGGCCAGGCCTTCGCACGCTTCGGTGACGATGGTGTTCAGGCGGCCCATGTCCAGCGGCGCGAGGCTGCCGTCTTTGGCGGTGATGCGAATCGACGGGTGCGCTTGCACTGGGGTTTCGCCAGCGGTGCGACCGGCACGCTCCTTGGAGCGCTCGTTGCGGTAGATCACGTAGTCGCGGGCAACTTTCTGCTCGCCGGCGCGCATCAGCGCCAGTTCGACCTGATCCTGGATTTCTTCGATGTGGATGGTGCCGCCCGACGGCATGCGGCGCTTGAAGGTCGCGGAGACCTGTTCGGTCAGGCGCGCAACGGTGTCGTGGATACGCGACGAAGCGGCAGCGGTGCCGCCTTCAACTGCGAGAAAGGCCTTGGTGATGGCGACGGTGATCTTGTCATCGGTGTACGCAACGACGGTGCCGTTACGCTTGATCACACGCAGCTGACCCGGCGCGGTGGCGGACAGGTCCTGCTGGGTCGCACCTGTCTGCGGCGCGGTGGCCTGCGGATTCTCGCGAGTTGTGTCGGTTTGCATGGGTGTCTCCACGTTCTCTAAGTTTGTTTGGGCGCCAAGTGCACGCCCACCGTTTCGTCTTGCGGCAGTGAACTGACAAACGTCAGGCCATGACTTCAGGACGAATGGGAAGGTGGATTTACCCTCCCTGGCGTTGAAGTCGAAAAGGGTGCCGGACTTGAGCCCGTCAACCGAAAAACTGTTGCAGAATGCGCATGTGATGTTGCAACTCGTGTACCGCTGCGCGCAGATCCCAAGGCTGGGTGGTCTGCCATTCGCGCTGGCGGGGTAGCGCGGTAGATTCGGGGGTTATTCAGCCCTTCGTACACAGGTAACGCGCGAGAAAAAAACCTTGAAATCGCGCCACGACTTGTGTTTGTGATTTCGGCGAAAACGCTACATGTAGGGTCTCCGCCGTCGAAGGGCTACAAGATATGCGTTTCGGACACTTACTGCAACGCATGACCTGTGGATAAAGCTGTGTGTAATTTGTGTGTGAAACAGGGAAATCCCGTGTAGGCCGCATGGCGTCTGGCATGAGCGCTTTGTCGGCGACCAAAATCATTTTTTGCGGATTTCAGCGGGCGTTAACGCTGTCGCAAAAGCCCGATGCGCAAGCACTATCAATAAGAAAAAACAAGGAGCCTCACCGTGCAGCCACAACCCTGGCAGGTGCTGATCGTCGAGGATGACCAGCGGCTGGCCGAGCTCACCCGCGACTACCTCGAAAACAACGGCCTGCGCGTGAGCGTGGAAGGGGACGGCGCGCGGGCGGCCCGGCGCATCATCGACGAGCAGCCGGATCTGGTGATCCTCGACCTCATGCTCCCCGGCGAAGACGGCCTGAGCATCTGCCGCAAGGTTCGCAGCCACTACGACGGCCCGATCCTGATGCTCACCGCGCGCACCGACGACAGTGATCAGATCCAGGGCCTGGACATGGGCGCCGACGATTACGTGGGTAAGCCGGTGCATCCCCGGGTTTTGCTTGCGCGCATTCATGCGTTGTTGCGGCGCAGCGAGGCGCCCGAAAGCCCCGCCGAGGAACCGCACCGGCTGGAATTCGGCGCGCTGGTGGTGGACAACGCCCTGCGCGAGGCCTGGCTCAACGACCAGAGCGTCGAGCTGACCAGCGCCGAATTCGACCTGTTGTGGCTGTTGGTCGCCAACGCCGGGCGCATTCTCTCTCGCGAGGAAATTTTCACGGCCCTGCGCGGCGTCGGCTACGACGGCCAGGACCGCTCCATCGACGTGCGCATCTCGAAAATCCGCCCGCGCATCGGCGACGACCCCGATCACCCGCGCCTGATCAAGACCGTGCGCAACAAAGGTTATCTGTTCGTGCCCCACGCCGCCGCGCAACTGCAATCCCTCAAGCGCGACGGCTGACCGATGAATTCCATCTTCCTGCGCATTTATGGCGGCATGCTCGGCGTTCTGGTGCTGGTGGCGTTGCTGGGCGTGCTGACCCTGCATCTGGTCAACGCCGTGCGCGCCGAGCAGTACCGCGAGCAGTTGGCCCACGGCACCTTCACATTGATGGCCGACAACCTGCGCGGCATGGACAGCATCGAACGCACCCGAGCCCTCGCGGTGTGGGAACGTCTGCTCGGCATCCCGCTGACACTGGAAACCGCCGAGCACGCGCATCTGGACGGCAGCGCGCGCAGCCGTCTGAGTCGCGGGCAGGTGGTGGTCGAACAGACCGGACCCCATGCCGCGCAGGTGTTTCGGGAGGTCGAGCCGGCGATGTCGGGCAATCCGTCCAGCGGCTTGCTGCTGACGGGCGAGGTGCGGCAGATCAGCGAGCAACTGGCCCGCGCCACGATCTTTCTGTTGCTGGACGAGCTGGTGCGTCTGCCTGTCGATGAGCAGCCGGCGCGGCTGGAAGCGTTGCGCCAGAGCAAGGGTTTCGGCTTCGACATGCAGCTGATCCGGCTGGAGAAGCTGGATGTCGACGATGACCAGCGTCGGCGCATCGACGAGGGTGACACGGTGATGGCGCTGGGCAAGGGCGGCGATTCGATCCGCGTACTGTCCGGCGTCGGAGAGACCCCGTGGGTGCTGGAGATCGGCCCGCTGTTTCAGATGAACCCCTATCCGCCGGAGCTGCTGATCCTCATCGCCTTTCTCGGTCTGTGCCTGATCGGCCTGGTGGTTTATTTGCTGGTGCGTCGGCTTGAACATCGGCTGCGCGGGCTGGAAGCGGCGGCCACGCAGATCGCCCAGGGCAGCCTGGAAACCCGCGTGCCCGCAGCGGGCGCGGATTCGGTCGGACGGCTGGCGTTGGCGTTTAACGGCATGGCCGAACACCTGCAGCGTTCGCTGATGATCCAGCGCGAACTGGTCCGCGCGGTGTCCCATGAGCTGCGCACGCCGGTGGCGCGGTTGCGTTTCGGGCTGGAAATGATCAACGACGCCACGACCCCCGAAGCGCGGCATAAATACATGGTCGGCATGGACAGCGATATCCAGGACCTCGACAAGCTGGTTGACGAGATGCTCACCTACGCGCGCCTGGAGCAGGGCGCGCCGACCCTGAATTTCCAGCGCATCGACCTTGACGCCCTGATCGAGCAGGTGATTGCCGAACTGGCGCCGCTGCGGCCGCACATCAGTGTCAGGCGTGGGGAGTGCGTTGATGCGCTGCATCGTGTCGGATCGGACTGCGAGCATTGGGTGGAGGCCGAGCCGCGTTACTTGCACCGGGCGCTGCAGAATCTGCTGAGCAACGCCATGCGCCACGCGGAGTCGGAGGTGCGGATTGGTTATGAACTGGGTGAGGAGCGCTGTCGCATCGACGTCGAAGATGACGGCCCCGGCGTGCCGGAAAGTGCCTGGGAGCGGATCTTCACGCCGTTCATGCGCCTGGACGACAGCCGCACCCGGGCGTCGGGCGGGCACGGTTTAGGGTTGTCGATTGTGCGCCGCATCATTCATTGGCACGGCGGGCGCGCGCTGATCGGGCGCAGTCAAACCCTCGGCGGCGCGTGTTTCAGCCTGGCGTGGCCCCGCCAGCAGGGGGAGGCGTGATGTTCGACGGGGCGCTGGCCGGGTTTGCTCGCACGGTGGTGGTCGATGAAACACGGGCTGTGCTGCCGTTGACCGAGCTGTTGCGGGATAAGGCTCTGGATCGCTTGCTGCTGAAGGTGTATGGGCCGGAGTTGGTAAGGGAGCAGTTGCCGGTGCTGGTGTCGCAGTGGATGAAGTACTACGCGATGCAGCTGATTCCGCCGGTGGTGGTGGCGAGTCTGGCCCATGGCATGGGGTGGCCGCTGGGGCTGGACCGGCTGAGTTTCGCCCTGCATGAACGGGGGTTTCTGGATGGGGTGAGGTTTGACGGGGCCGTGATGCAGGTGCCGTCTTCGGATAACCCGTTCGAGCGTTTTGCGCCGCTGTTGGGGAATCTTCAAGAGGTGATCGACCGCTTGAGTGCCTACGGTGACGTGCCGGCGGCCGTGCTGTGGGGCAACGCCGGGGATTATCTGGAAACCTGCTTGCGGCAGTTGTGCGCGGCGAGCGACGTTTCCGTAGTTGCGGGGTATGGCTTGTTGCGTGAAAGGCTGAGGCCGGATGGGCGGCGCAATCCGCTGTTCCAATCAGTTAGCTATATAGAAAGGGATGGGCAGACGGTTCGGCAGCGGCGCACGTGCTGCTGGAGTTATCGGGTGGAATGGGTGGGGCGGTGTGAGCATTGTCCGTTGGGCGCGGCCGTCAGCCCCGAATCGCCACCAGACTCAACAGCTGCCCGTCCTGCACGCTGAACTGCGCGTCCAGCTCCTTGCCGTTATGCCATTCCGCCGACAGATCAATTTTCAGCCGCAGCCGCGCGTTACCGTCGTCTGACCAATCCAGCAACTCGGCGTCCTCGAAATAGAAGCGCTTGAGCACGATGGGGTAGAGCGCCTTGAACAGGCTTTCTTTCAGGGAAAAGGTCAGGGTGACGACCTTGGCTGCTTGATGTTCGGGCCCGGCGTTCAGGCGCTGCATTTCCGCAGGCGTCAGAATCTCTCCAGCCAGGCGCACGGCGCGCTCGTTGCTCATCAGCTGTTCGACGTCCAGGCCCAATCCGCGCCAGTCCGTTTTGCGCGCGACGATCGCGGCGGCCCAGCCGGTGCTGTGTGTGATCGAACCGGTGATGTCCTGCGGCCAGATCGGCGCGCGGTCTTCGCCAATCAGGGGGACGTGGGTGCGGCCGTCCAACTGGCGCATCGCCTCCCGCGCGCACAGACGACCGGCGAGGAATTCCGTCTTTCGCTTGGCCACCGAGCGCTGAATGGAAGCGGGCGGCTCGATGAGACAGCGCTGAAAATCGCCGTCGATGAGCTTTTGCGGATCGAACCGACCGCTCACCAACACCACCTCCGCCAAGCTGTGCGGCAAGGGCCAGTGAGCGGTGAGGGCAGGGCAACAGTCGGGCAGTGTCGGGGATCGAGTCATGCCCGGCATTCTGCCGGAACCGCGGTGTTGGGCGCAAAACCGGTTTGCGGGCAGGCAAACCGTCTTCGCGAGCAAGCTCGCTCCCACAATGGCCTGCGTTGCCCGGGATTTCAGCGTCATGCGCAGAACTGCATTCCAGTGAATGCAAAATCAAAGGCGAGCACAAAACCTGTGGGAGTCAGCTTGCTGACGAATGAGGTGGGTCAGGCGGAGTGGATGGCACAGGCAGACCGCATTCGCGAGCAAGCTCACTCCCACAGGAGATGTGTGTTGCCCCGAGACTTCAGCGTCATGCATAGAACCTGTGGGAGTCAGCTTGCTGACGAATGCGGTGGGTCAGGCGAGGTGATGGCACAGGCAGGAAGCATTCGCGAGCAAGCTCACTCCTACAGTGGATCGGCGTTGGCCGGGGTTTCAGCGTCACGCAAAAAACTGCATTCCAGTGAATGCAAAATCCAAGGCGAGCACAGAACCTGTGGGAGTCAGCTTGCTGACGAATGCGGTGGGTCAGGCGAGGTGATGGCACAGGCATAAAGCATTCGCGAGCAAGCTCACTCCTACAGGAGATGTGTGTTGCCCCGAGACTTCAGCGTCATGCACAGAACCTGTGGGAGTCAGCTTGCTGACGAATGCGGTGGGTCAGGCGGAGTGGATGGCACAGGCAGACCGCATTCGCGAGCAAGCTCACTCCTACAGTGGATCGGCGTTGGCCGGGGTTTCAGCGTCATGCACAAAACCTGTGGGAGTCAGCTTGCTGACGAATGCTCTGGTCCAGTACATGTTCAGGAGGGGTTCAGCGCTGGCTGCGTATTCTCCAAACCGTACCCAACAAGGCGCCTGGCGCCGGAGGACCTGCTCATGCTGACGTTCAACAAGCTCTTTCTGGCGCTGGCGTTTCTTGGCAGCAGCGCGGCGGCGCAAGCGGCTGATGGCAACGCGGACGTGTCCCGCACCGATTTCGGCAAAAACACCGAACGCGCTGACCGCATCAACGGCCTGCGCCGCAGCCTTGCCAACAGCACCCAGGTCGGCAGCTGGAGCCAGGCGTTCAGCCAGCAACCTGTGGATCACCCCTACGCCACCGGCTACGGAAATCTCGCCGCACGCGTCAACGGCGTGAGCCTGCAAACGGCCAATCTTCCGACCGCTTACCATCCACAGGCGTCCTTGCCAGGCACAACTAGACTGTTCGACACCCGCTTACCGGTCCGCACCGTGCAGCAACCGCCTTCGCTGAGTCTGAGCGAGAGTCAGCACACCTATTTACCCGTCCACCACGTTTTATAAGCCAATTTTTTAAGCCGCCAGCCTGTTTTTCGCGGTGTCTGGATTGCACAATCGCTGCCGGGCTCGTCACACTGCACGCGCTCGGCAGCGTCGTTGAAACTCTTGAAAAAAGAGGGTTGCCTTTGCCTGGGAGAGCGTCATGAAATTGCTGGTTGTCGAAGATGAAGCCCTGCTGCGTCACCACCTGCAGACCCGTTTGACCGAAAGCGGTCACGTCGTCGAAGCGGTGGGCAACGCCGAGGAAGCGTTGTATCAGGCGGGCCAGTTCAACCACGATCTGGCGGTCATCGACCTGGGCCTGCCGGGTGTCGGCGGTCTCGACCTGATCCGTCAACTGCGCGTGCAGAACAAGGCGTTCCCGATCCTCATCCTGACCGCGCGCGGCAACTGGCAAGACAAAGTCGAAGGCCTGGCCGCCGGCGCCGACGACTACGTGGTCAAGCCGTTCCAGTTCGAAGAACTCGAAGCGCGCCTCAACGCCCTGCTGCGCCGTTCCAGCGGTTTCACCCACTCCACCATCGTTGCCGGCCCGCTGAGCCTGGACCTCAACCGCAAGCAGGCGTCCCTGGACGAACAACCGCTGGCGCTGACCGCCTACGAATACCGGATTCTCGAATACCTCATGCGCCACCACCAGCAAGTGGTGCCCAAGGAACGCCTGATGGAACAGCTGTACCCCGATGACGACGAGCGCGATCCGAACGTGATCGAAGTGCTGGTTGGTCGGCTGCGCCGCAAGCTCGATGGGCCTGCCGGTTTTAAACCGATCGACACCGTGCGCGGCCTGGGCTACCTGTTTACCGAGCGCTGTACATGATCCGTTCGCTGCGCCTGCGTCTGATGCTGGGCGCCGCGACCTTGGCCGTCATCTTCATGCTCCTCATGCTGCCGGCGCTGCAAAGCGCTTTCAGCCTGGCGCTGGAAAGCTCCATCGAAAAACGTCTGGCGTCCGACGTCACCACGCTGATCTCCGCCGCCCGTGTCGAAGACGACCACCTGCTGATGCCGTCGTTACTGCCCGGCGAGCAGTTCGCCCTGCCCGACAGCCGCTTGCTCGGCTACATCTATAACCGCGCCGGCAAACTGGTGTGGCGCTCCCGGGCCACCGAAGACGAGGCCATCGACTACCAGCCCCGCTACGACGGCCGCGGCAACGAATTCGCCAAGATCCGCCAACCCAACGGCGAAGAGTTCTTCGTCTACGACGTCGAAATCAAACTGCTCGGCGGACGCAACGCCGCCTACAGCATCGTCGCCCTGCAACCGGTGCGGGAATACCAGGAAACCATCTCCGGCCTGCGCGAAAAACTCTACCTGGGTTTCGGCGGCGCGCTGCTGGTCCTGTTGATTCTGCTGTGGGGCGGGCTGACCTGGGGTCTGCGTGCGCTGCGGGGCATGAGTCAGGAACTGGATCAGGTCGAGGCGGGCTCGCGGGAAAGTCTCAGCGAAGAACACCCCAGCGAACTGCTGCGCCTGACCGACTCCCTCAACCGCCTGCTGCGCAGCGAACGTGAGCAGCGCATTCGTTACCGCGACTCCCTCGACGATCTCGCCCACAGCCTGAAAACCCCGCTCGCGGTGCTGCAAGGCGTCAGCGAGCAGATCGCCAAACGGCCGGAGGACCTGGAGCAGGCGCGGATTCTGCAATCGCAGATCGAGCGCATGAGCCAGCAGATCAGCTATCAGTTGCAACGCGCCAGCCTGCGAAAAAGCGGGCTGGTGCGCTATCACGTGGCCCTCAAACCCGTGGTGCAGAGCCTGTGCAACACGCTGGAAAAGGTCTACCGCGACAAGCGCGTCAACGTGGTGCTCGACCTGCCGGACAATTGCCAGGTGCAGATGGAAGAGGGCGCCTTGCTGGAGATGCTCGGCAACCTGCTGGAAAACGCCTACCGCCTGTGTCTCGGCGAAGTGCGCGTGAGCTGGCGGTCATCGATGATGGGCGACGAGCTGTGCATCGAAGACGACGGCCCCGGCGTGCCGGAAGATCAGCGCGCACGGATTCTCGAACGCGGCGAGCGGCTGGACACGCAAAACCCGGGGCAGGGCATCGGTCTGGCGGTGGTCAAGGACATCATCGAAAGCTACGGCGCGCGGCTCACCCTGGGCGATTCGGAACTGGGCGGCGCGGCGTTCCGCATCCAGTTCGCCATTTAATTTCCGCCAATGGCACTCCCATCAAGGCGGATACCCGCCAGTGTGGCGGACGATTTGCCGGCAAACGGCGGAAAACCGCCACCCTCTTTCGGCCAACGGGTCTATCGTTAACCAGCCGGTTCACGGAATCCGGGCCTGTCACACGATTTAACAACTCTGGCACGGTGCTTGCGATGCACTGGGCAGAGGTCTGCCGCGCGCAGCTCGACAAAAACAAATCCCTCCGAGCAGGAGGGTTCGCACTTTAGGCGTCTCTGCAACCGGAATGTTGCAGACCGATGCTCTTGAGGAAACTGCAATGACGACTCGTCAGCCCATCTATAAATCCCTGTACGCCCAGGTGATCGTCGCGATCATCGTCGGTATCGCCCTCGGTCACTGGTACCCCGAAACTGCCGTAACGCTCAAACCGCTGGGTGACGGGTTCATCAAACTGATCAAAATGGTCATTGCACCGATCATCTTCTGCACCGTCGTCAGCGGCATCGCTGGCATGCAGAGCATGAAATCCGTGGGCAAGACCGGCGGCTACGCGCTGCTCTACTTCGAAATCGTTTCGACCATCTCGCTGATCATCGGCCTGATCGTGGTCAACGTCGTCCAGCCGGGCGCCGGCATGAACATCGACGTGTCCACCCTCGACGCTTCCAAGGTCGCGGCCTACGTGACCGCCGGTAAAGACCAGAGCATCGTCGGCTTCATCCTCAACGTCATCCCGAACACCATCGTCGGCGCGTTCGCCAACGGAGACATCCTGCAAGTGCTGATGTTCTCAGTGATTTTCGGTTTCGCCCTGCACCGCCTCGGCGCCTACGGCAAGCCGATCCTGGACTTCATCGATCGCTTCGCCCACATCATGTTCAACATCATCAACATGATCATGAAGCTCGCCCCGCTGGGCGCGCTGGGTGCCATGGCGTTCACCATCGGTGCCTATGGCGTCAGTTCGCTGGTGCAGCTCGGCCAACTGATGCTGTGCTTCTACATCACCTGCCTGCTGTTCGTGCTGGTGGTGCTCGGTGCCATCGCTCGCGCTCACGGCTTCAGCATCCTCAAGCTGATCAAGTACATCCGCGAAGAACTGTTGATCGTGCTGGGTACCTCGTCGTCCGAGTCGGCACTGCCACGCATGCTGATCAAGATGGAGCGTCTGGGCGCGAAGAAATCCGTTGTGGGTCTGGTGATCCCGACCGGTTACTCGTTCAACCTCGACGGTACCTCGATCTACCTGACCATGGCTGCGGTGTTCATCGCTCAGGCCACCAACACCCACATGGACATCACCCATCAGATCACCCTGTTGCTGGTGCTGCTGCTGTCGTCCAAAGGTGCGGCAGGCGTGACCGGTTCCGGCTTCATCGTACTGGCCGCCACCCTGTCTGCCGTCGGCACGCTGCCGGTCGCCGGTCTGGCGCTGATCCTGGGCATCGACCGCTTCATGTCCGAAGCCCGCGCCCTGACCAACCTGTGCGGTAACGCTGTGGCAACCCTGGTTGTCGCCAAGTGGGTCGGTGAGCTGGACGTTCCGCAGATGCAGTCCGAGCTGGCCTCCGGCGGTCGTGCCATCGACAACACCGCTCCTACCGACGACCTGGGTGTGGCCGAAACTGCGCCTACCCCTGTTGTACGTTCGTAAGCTGCGTTCGTAACACGCGTCAGCGGTAAGGGTTGTTGAAAAAGCCTGTCTTCGGACAGGCTTTTTTTATGGGCGAATCGCACCTACTCTGAGCCCCTTGCCGGCCATCAGAGAACGCCCCATGCACGGTCCGCTGTCATCGCTCAAAGTCCTCGATTTCTCGACATTGCTGCCCGGACCATTCGCTTCGCTGCTGCTGGCGGACATGGGCGCTGAGGTGTTGCGCATCGAATCACCGACCCGCCCGGATCTGCTGCGGGAATTGCCGCCCCATGACCACGGCGTTTCAGCCAGCCACGCCTACCTCAACCGCAACAAACGCAGCCTGGCGCTGGACCTCAAACAGCCTCAGGCCATCGAGGTGATCAAGCGACTGGTGGCGGATTACGACATCGTGCTGGAGCAGTTTCGGCCGGGCGTGATGGAGCGGCTGGGGATTGGCTATGAGGCGTTGAAGGCGATCAATCCGCGGCTGATCTACGTCGCCATCACCGGTTACGGCCAGACCGGGCCCTACCGTAATCGCGCCGGCCACGACATCAATTACATGGCCGTGGCAGGGCTGGCCAGCCACACCGGGCGCCAGGACGGCGGGCCGTTGCCCTTGGGCGTGCAGGTCGCGGATGTCGCCGGTGGTTCGTTGCATGGGGTCATCGGTTTGCTCGCGGCGGTGGTCGCGCGCCATCAAACCGGGCAGGGCCAGTACGTCGACGTCAGCATGACCGATTGCGCGTTCAGCCTGAATGCCCTGGCCGGCGCGGGGTATCTGGCGGCCGGCGTTGAGCCCGATCGGGAGACGCAGATGCTCAACGGCGGCAGCTTCTACGATTACTACCGCAGCCGCGACGGCAGGTGGTTTTCGGTGGGGGGCCTGGAGCCCGGTTTTCTCCACGGGATGTGTGCCGCGCTGGGACGACCGGAACTGGCGAGGCTTGGGCTCTCGTTTTTGCCCGACGAACAGGCCGTGCTCAAGCGTGAGCTGGAAATCGAGTTCGAGCGCCGCAGTTCCGATGAGCTGCAAGAACTGTTCGCCGGCATCGATGCCTGTGTCGAGCCGGTGCTGAGTTTCTCCGAAGCCACGCAGCACCCGCACATCCAGGCGCGCGAGATGCTGGCGCAGGTGCCCCGCGGTGACGGCAGCGCTCAACTGCAGATGGCCTGCCCGGTGAAGTTTTCAGAAGGACTGCCCGCGCCCCGGCACATCGGCGTGGCCGTCGGCGCGCATTCCGCGCAGGTGCTGGCTGAAGCGGGGTTCAGCGCGCAGGAGATTGAGTCGATGGGTGAGGCGGGGGTGTTTGGGTGAAATCTGAAGGCCGGGTCAATCGAATGCCCCGGCCTCTCGTGCGCAACCTCAGTGGCTTTAACAACGTCCCGAGTCCACTCCAATCCTGTGGGAGCAAGCTTGCTCGCGACGACTTGCTTGCAGCTCCTTGAGAAATTGCTGACTGCCCTGGCCCCTTCGTGAGCAAGCTCACTCCCACAAGTCCAGCGGCGTTACCAAGGTCCCGAGTCCACCCCGGTCACTCGTGCGCAACCTCAGTGGCTTTAACAAGGTCCCGAGTTCACTGCAACCCTGTGGGAGCGAGCTTGCTCGCGAAGACTTACTTGCAGCCACTTGAGAAAGCGGGGAGTCACTCCACCCGCGTCTCGCCGCTGAACACCAGAATCTCCCGGCAGCGTTTGCACAGGTAGCGCCGGCCTTTGCGCACCAGCTTGTGGCGCTGGGCGGTGAACGGGAAATCGCTCTCCGGGCACGGGCATCGGTAGATGTAGCGGGTCACGCTGCGGCGCTGGATTTCGTAGGTGTGACAGCGGTTGGGCGGGAGTTCGTAGACGCCGCGCATGATCAGCTGCCATTCCTCGCCGTGGGGCTGAATGGTGTCACCGAACAGTTGATGAGCAACGAGGTGCGCGACCTCGTGGGGGACGGTCTGGCGCAGGAAGTCCTCGCGGTTTTCCAGGTACAGCTGCGGATTGAAGCGCAGCATGTTCTCGTGCAGATGTGCCACGCCGGCCTTCTGACCGCGCAGTTTGACGCTCACGACCGGACGCTTGAAAGGGCGTTTGAAGAAGTCTTCGGCTTGCTGGTAGCAGGATTCGACGCGGGTGTTGAGTGGTTCGAGCATGCTTCATCGGTCTCCAGAGGAGGCGAGTATGCCGCAAAGCTTCTGTGCCGCCAAAACCCAAAGCGCCGAATGGTCACCGGGTACTAACTGGTGAATTCCGGACCGATCCCTACGCCCCACAGCACCACGGTAAACGCCATGATCGCCACCAACACCACCAGCCCGACCGCGAGCACCGAGCTTGAGAACATGAAGCCTTCGTCCGGGTGCACGCCCATGAACACCGGCAAACCGACGTACAGCAGGTACACCGTGTAGCAGACCGCCGCCAGCCCGACCATCATCCCCAGCCACATGTGCGGGTACAGCGCGGCCAGCCCGCCGAGGAACAACGGCGTCGCCGTGTAGGTCGCGAAGGCCACGCAGCGCGCCAGGCTGGGTGTCGCATCATAGGTGCGCGCCATCCAATGGATGAAGCCGCCCATGATGCCGACGCCGGCGAGCATGGCGATGTACGACATCAGCGCCATCCACACTGCGCTGTCGCTGGTCAGCATGACCGGCGGCCGGTCGCCGATCTGCCACCCCACCTGCGTCGTGCCGATGTACGCCGATACCGCCGGGATCGCCGCCAGGATCAGCGTGTGGGTGAAGTACATATGGCCGATGCTTTCTTCACCTTCGCCGCGTATCTGTTGCCATTCCTGATCGGGGTGGGTGAACAGCCCCAAGACGTGATGGATCATATCCGTTACTCCCGTGATGTGTGCCGCCGCTTCCCACGAAGCCCGACTGCAGATGCCGTCAAAACAAGGTCACAATCGATCAAGGGAAATGGCTGGGACCTCTCAGGTCAGTATAGAAAGCTGAGCACCCGTAAACCGGAGGCGTTAGAGCGATTGAGGCGTTCAAGGGCGCTGTTAATAGCGGTTGGCGATCAAGGGCCCTAGAAATCGACGGTGGTTCCACCCGCGACAGCCATTACCCGAGCCGGTCTTTTTGCGTAAAATGCCGACCCTTTCCCCACGTCTCTTCCCACCACAGCGAGCGGATACCAGCGCCATGGGCACCCTTTCAGTCAATCAGAACAAACTGCAGAAGCGTCTGCGTCGGCTCGCGGGCGAAGCGGTGGCCGACTACAACATGATTGAAGAGGGCGACAAGGTGATGGTCTGCCTGTCCGGCGGCAAAGACAGTTACACGCTGCTGGATGTGTTGCTGCATTTGCAGAAAGTCGCGCCGATCAAGTTCGACATCGTCGCGGTGAACATGGACCAGAAACAGCCGGGTTTCCCCGAGCACGTCCTGCCGGCGTACCTGGAGCAATTGGGCGTCGAGTACCACATCGTCGAGAAAGACACCTATTCGGTGGTCAAGGAGCTGGTGCCAGAGGGCCGGACCACGTGCTCGCTGTGTTCGCGCCTGCGTCGCGGCACGCTCTATACGTTTGCGGATGAAATCGGCGCGACCAAGATGGCCCTCGGTCACCACCGTGACGACATCGTCGAGACGTTTTTCCTGAACATGTTTTTCCAGGGCAGCATCAAGGCCATGCCGCCCAAGCTGCGCGCCGACGATGGCCGCAACGTGGTGATTCGTCCGCTGGCGTATTGCGCCGAGAAGGACATTCAGGCCTATTCGGACTTCAAGCAATTCCCGATCATCCCGTGCAACCTGTGCGGCTCCCAGGAAAACCTGCAGCGTCAGGTGGTCAAGGAGATGCTGCAGGAATGGGACCGCAAAACCCCCGGCCGCTCCGACATGATTTTCCGCAGCCTGCAGAACGTCCAGCCCTCGCAACTGGCGGACCGCAACCTGTTCGATTTCACCAACCTGCGCATCGACGAAACCGCTGCCTCGCGGTTTGTGAATGTGGTGAATGTGTAGAGCTCAGTCCGCATTGAGCCAGTGAAATCGCATTCCCGGCTAAAGCCGGTCCCACTAAACCGCGTTGAAACCGTGGAATCGCCTTCCCGGCTGAAACCCGGTCCCCGGCCGAATGCACGACCCTGTGGGACCGGCTTCAGCCGGGAAGAGGCCGGTTTGAACACCCCAGATATACGCCAAAACACGCGGATCGGCTCACCCAAAAAACGACCGATTACAACCCCACATCCGGCAACACCGGCTTGTTCGCCAACGCGGTCTTCATCAACTTCTCCACATATTCCCGATCACTGTCCGGCAGCGCCAGACGCGGTGGGCGGGTGAGGGCGCTGCCGCGTTCCATGATCGCTTCGCACAGCTTGATGCATTGCACCAGGTCCGGACGCGCATCCAGGTGCAGCAGCGGCATGAACCACTCATACAGCGCCATCGCCTCGGCAAAGCGCCCGGCCTTGGCCAGACGGAACAACGTCTCGCCCTCTTTCGGGAAGGCGTTGGACATCCCCGACACCCAGCCCACCGCGCCCACCGCAACGCTTTCCACCAACACATCATCAAGCCCGGCAAACAGCACGAAGCGATCGCCGACTTCGTTGCGCACGTCGATAAAGCGGTTGGTGTTGCCCGACGAATCCTTGAAACACACGATGGTGTCGCAGTCCGCCAGAGAGATGAGGATGTCCGGGGTCACGTCGTTCTTGTAGATCGGCGGGTTGTTGTAAACCATCATCGGCAGGTCGGTGGCGGCGGCCACGGTGCGGAAGTGGGTGGCGGTCTCGAAGGGCTTGGCCGAGTACACCAGCGCCGGCATCAGCATGATCCCGTCGGCACCGGCTTTCTGCACCTCTTTGGCGACGGCACTGGCATTGGCGCTGGTGAACTCGGCAATGCCGGAAATCACCGGCACGCGCCCGGCCGAGGCGTCTTTGGCGGCTTCCATCAGGCTGATCTTTTCGGCGACGCTCAACGAGGTGTTTTCCCCCACGGTCCCGCAGATCACCAGCCCCGACACGCCATCGCGCACCAAATTGGAAATGACCTTATGGGTGGCCTCCAGATTGAGGGAGAAATCGTCGTTGAATTGCGTAGTAACGGCAGGGAAGACCCCGCTCCAGGACACGGACTGGCTCATGATTGACTCCTGATTGGATAAAGGTATTTCGTATACGTTATTGTTTCCGCGGAGAACGCCCGGGTATTGGGTGTTTCGACGGCATCTCAGACTGCCTCGGTCCCCTGTAGGAGTGAGCTTGCTCGCGAATGCGGTGTATTTGTCACCACATCCATCGCAGACGTACCGCATTCGCGAGCAAGCTCGCTCCCACAGGATTTGCATGCGTCCAGCCAAATCGGCTGTGCAATCATTCGCAAACCGACGCAGCATCTACAGCTTCAACCCCACCGGCCAGGTATCACTCAACTTGTACCCCTCTGGCCACGGATCGCTCGGGTCGAGCATGTGCTGGTGCGTGCCGGTGATCCACGCCCGCCCGGACAGGCTCGGGATGATCGCCTTGCGCCCGGCCACCTCGGTCTCGCTCTGAATCCTGCAGTGAAACTCCGAGCCAATAATTGAACGCCCGATAAACCGGTCGCCCACCTTCAGCTGACCCTTTGCATGCAACACCGCCAGCCGTGCCGAACACCCGGTGCCGCACGGCGAGCGGTCTATTTTGCCGGGACGAATCACCACCGCGTTGGCCGCATGGGCCACGCCGCCGTCAAAACTCACCGGCGCTGCGATCTGGCAAAACGAAATGTGATTCCAGTCCTTGTTCAACGGATGGCTGAAACCCAGCTGCTCGTTGGCGGCCTTAGTGATTTTCAGGCCGGTGTCTACCAGGTCCTTCGCCTCATCAGCGGTCAACGAAAAGCCCAGCTTCACCGAATCGACGATGGCAAAACTGTCGCCGCCATAGGCGGTATCCACCTGAATAGACCCCAGCCCTGGCACCTCGATCCACACGTCCAGCTGATCGGCGAACGACGGGTGGTTGTGCACCTCGACGCTCATCACTTTGCCGTCGCGGCACTGGGCAATCGCTTCGATCAAACCGCCCGGCGCCTCCAGGATCAGACGTGTTTCCGGCTCGGTCATCGGCAGAATCCCGCTGTCCAGCAGCACCGTCGCCACGCACAGGGAGTTGGAGCCAGACATCGGCGGCACGTCGGCCGGTTCCATGATGATCCAGCCCATCTGCGCTTTCGGGTGCTTGGGCGGCACCAGCAGATTGACGTGACGGAACACCCCGCCGCGCGGCTCGTTGAGCATGAAATTGCGCAGCACGTTGTCCTTCTCGATCCAGCGCGACTGCTCCCATATCGTCTCCCCCGGCGGCGGCGCAACCCCGCCGACAATCACATCGCCCACCTCACCTTCGGCGTGACAACTGACCACATGAATCACTTTCGTTGAGCGCATGACCTAAGGCCCTCCTGTAAAAAAATACGTATCGATTTGCTTGGGCTCATCAGAAAATGAGGCGAGCCTTCGATCTCACTCACGCTGGATGACGTGTGGGAGTGAGCTTGCTCACGAAGGGGCCGGTACAGTCGCAACCTCTCTGGCGCCTGCAATGCAGTCCTCGCGAGCAAGCTCCTCCTACAGGTGGTGGTTTCCATGCACGCCCTCTTTAAGCCAACCCCCTAATTGATTGATCGCAAAAAATCCGCCGTCTCCGGCCGCTGCGGGTTGCCGATCACTTGGTCCGGCGTGCCGATCTCGTGCACCAGCCCGTTGCGGAAAAACGCCACGCGGTCGGACACGTCCCGGGCGAAGCGGATTTCGTGGGTCACCAGAATCATCGTCATGCCGTCCTCGGCCAGCATGCGCATGGTGTCCAGCACCTCGCCCACCAGTTGCGGATCGAGGGCCGACGTCGCTTCGTCGAACAGCATGTAATCCGGCGACATCGCCAGCGCCCGGGCTATCGCCATGCGCTGTTGCTGCCCACCCGACAACTTGCCGGGAAACACCTTGAGCTTGTCGCCCAGGCCCACATGGGTCAGTTGCTTGACCGCCAGCGCTTCGGCTTCGGCCTTGCTTTTGCCCAGCACGGTGCGCGGGGCGAGCATGACGTTTTCCAGCACTGTCAGATGGGGAAACGCGTTCCACTGCTGAAAGACGATGCCGATTTTCTGCCGCAGCTTGTTGATGTCCGTGCCCCGGGCATGCACCTCGGTGCCATCGACGCGAATGCTGCCGCTCTTGATCGATTCCAGCCCGTTGATGCACATCAGCAGCGTCGACTTGCCCGAGCCCGAACCGCCGATGATCGACACCACTTCGCCCTTGTTCACCTGCAGGCTCACGCCCTTGATGACCTCAAGCTCGCCGAATGACTTGTGCACGTTGTCGATCTCAATCATTTTCCTGCCACCTCGTTTCCAGCCGGGCGCCCAACCGGGCGACCACCAGACTCATGACGTAATAAATCAGGCCGGCGATGCACAGCACCAGCAGCGGCTCCTGAATGCGCGTGACGATGGTTTGCGAGGCGCGCAGCAGTTCGACGATGCCGATCCACATCACCAGCGCGGTGTCTTTCATCACCCCGAGCAGCAGGTTGATCCAGCCGGGAAACGCCACGCGGGTGGCCATCGGCATGACGATCTGGCGCAGGTCCTGCCAGTACGTCAGGCCCAGGGAGCGGCTGGCGCGGCGCAACGTAAGCGGCACCGACAGCACGCCGCTGCGCACGATCTCTGTGCAATAAGCGGTGACATACAGCCCCAGCACCACGCAGGCCACGGCGAAGGCGCTCCAGTTCAGGCCGACGATGCTTTTCAGCGCGTTGAACAGCACGAACTGAATCAGCAACGGCACGCTGCGGAACACGTCCAGCACCCATGCCAGCGGAATCGTGCTGCGCGGCAGGAGGGCGCGGGCCATGCCGCAGACCACCCCCGCCAGCGTGCCGATGAACATCGACACCACGGTCAGCAAAATCGTGACCCAGGCGCCCTGAAGCATGAATTGCAGGTCGTTCCAGGTGAACGTGCTCTCGAACATGCCCATCTCCTCAGTACCGGAACAGCCGCCAGGACAGCAGCCGGGCAACGGCCACGATCAGCTTGGCGATCAGGTAATAGAGCACCGCCGCAATGGCGAAGAATTCGAAGGTGCGGAAGGTCTTGACGTTGTAGTCCTGGGTCACGCCGGTGAGGTCGTTGTTCAGGCCGACGATCACCCCCATCGAGGTCATCAGCACGGCCCACACCATCTGGTTGGTCAGCGGATAGAAAACGATGCGCAGCAACTGCGGAATGACGATCAACCGGTACGCCTGTGGCGCGCTCATGCCCAGCGAACGGGCGGCGCGCAATTGCGTGTCGGGCACGGCCTTCAGACCACCGCGGAAGTTCTCCGCCAGATAGCCCGCGTTGTTGATCGTGATGCCGGCGAGCAACGCGGCCCACGAACTGATGTGCAGGCCGAACGAGCCCAGTCCGAAATACAGGATGTACACCTGAAACAGCGACGGCGTGTTGCGAGCAATGGAAATCCAGGTCGCGGCGAAACCGCGGAACAGAGGGTTCTTGCCCTGGCGCATAAACACCAGAAACAGCGCGATGGTCACGCCGAGGATCATCGACAGCGCCGCGGTTTCGAAGGTGACCCACGCGCCGCTGAGCATGTCGGGCAGGGCCTTGAACGCCGCGCGCCAGTGGAAGTTGTAATCAAACATCTGCGCTGACCTCCGCCTGGTGCGCCGCCATCAACCAGACCGGCAGGCGCCCACTGGCGACACCGGTGATCGCGCTGTCGACGCACTCGGCCAGGCTGGCGAAATGTACGCGACGCCCCACAAGGCCCGGTGCGTAGTGCGCGTATTTGCCGGAGTTGGTCATCAGGTTGCGCGCGGTCGGCGGAATCACCGGCTCGCCGAGCATGCACCAGCAGGTGTCGGTGACGAACTGCACGCCGAAGTTTTCGAGCGTCTCGACATAGCCGGCCTGCTGCGCGCGTTCCAGGGTGGCGCGGCCGCAGGTGATCACGATCGCCACGTTTTCATGCTTGCGCCGGCTGCCACACAGGTGCGCCAGCGTCGCGCATTCGCTCAGGGAAAAATGCGGGTTGCCCAGCGTCACGGCGTCCACTTCCGGTGTTTGCGCGCTGTTCAGCTCGCGCCAGCTGTGCAGCAGGTCCGCCGGGCTGACCCTCAGGGTTTTCTCCGGCGCATGCCCGTCCAGCGCCAGCTCGGCGGTGGTGGCTTCGGGGGTCACGCCGGCGATATGAAACATCGGCGCAGCGGACGTGGTGGCGAACGCCGCGCCGAAGGCCTTGAGGTCATCCAGCGTGGGCGCCTTGTGTTCGAGGCCGCAGATTACCGGGATCGTGGCGCCGCACTGCAGCCCGACGTGATAGCCGAGCAGCGGGTAGAAACTGTCGTCGAGGCCGTCCAGTGCGGGGACGTCGATGCGCAGGGTGGCCAGCCGTTGTTGGGTCAGGTGGCAGCCGATCTTCGGCGCGCGGCCGGTGAGGGCGATGCAGATGTCGAGGTAATCGGGGTACTTCAGGGTACGCGCGCCGATTACGCTGTTGGCGTAGACCACGGCGTTGGATTCGGCCCAGACGATTTGCTCGCCGAGCTCCGGGGCGCTGTCCAGCAGGTACGGCGCGCAGGTAAAACTCACCCGCGCGCCCATCTCCAGATAGGCATCGCCCAGCTGACTGGCCGGCTCGCCGAGGGCCGGATCGACGCCCAGTTCCCGCCAGCGGCGCTTGTCCACGGAGATGGAATTGAGGGTGGTGGGCACGCGGACTTTGCCGCCCCAGGCCACCAGTTGCCGGGCGAAACGCAGGCTGGCCGGGCCGGTGTAGATGCAGCCGTCGATGTGCGCCTGGGTGATGTCCAGCAGTTCGGTCGCGCCTTGCAGTTCGGCCATGCGCAGGATGATGCCCATCGCCACCTGCGCGGCTTTGCCGTAAGCGCCATCGAGAAAGCCCTGGTCGGTTTCGGTCAGGGCGATGGTGCTGATGGCGCGGCGGTCCGCCTGAAGTGGGTGATCGCGAAAAAGTGGAGGCGGAGGGCTGGAAAAGCCGCTCACGCGGTCATCTTCGACCCGCACGAAAGCGACGTCCCGCAGTGCCGCAAAACCCGCTTCGCCGAGGCTGATCACCGGAATCGAATGGCCAAACATCTGCTCGGCGATCAACACGCCGAGGGTGAGGATGTCTTCGACGCGCTCGAAGACCAGCGCGGCGGGGGCGTGGCCGTTGAGGATCAGTTCCAGCAACACGCTGCTGCCGGTACACGAACCGCGCCCGCTGGGAATGGCCAGCACGCGACCGTTGATGAACCGGCCGCTGAGGGGGTGATGGCGGTCGATCACTTCACCGGTAAACGGCTCGACCCCGCCCCAGAAACTCAGGCCCACGTCGGCGTACAGCAATTCGCCCTGAGCGCTGCCGGAAACGAGACAGCGCCCGTTCAACGAGACTTCAGACATCGTGGGCTCCTGAATGAATGACCCGGTTCCGGGATTCGATCGTTTCCGGTGATCGTTCCCATGCTCCGCGTGGTAACGCCGCTTGCGACGCTCCGCGTTTTGGCTTTTTGACGCGGAGCGTCTGGGGCTGCATTCCCACGCGGAGCGAGGGAACGATCATCGTGAGGCGTATTAACGATCAAGCAATCTCAGTAATAGACGCCCGGCACGGTCAGGTCGACCGGCTTGCCGCCCACCCACTTTTCATACAGCTCGGCATAGCGTCCCGAGCGCACTTGCTGGTTCACAAACAGGTTCAGGTAATGGATCAGCCCGTACTCGT
This sequence comes from Pseudomonas sp. GW821-FHT02H06, assembly GCF_059421525.1. Lineage (NCBI taxonomy): Bacteria > Pseudomonadati > Pseudomonadota > Gammaproteobacteria > Pseudomonadales > Pseudomonadaceae > Pseudomonas > Pseudomonas sp. GW821-FHT02H06. The sequence goes on along the minus strand of NZ_JBWKVD010000001.1, from coordinate 267,715 downwards.
TACGCTTGGCCGCAAGAGAAACGTAGTCGATGGTGTAGGGCGCGTTACCGGCAATCTTCAGGCCTTTGTATTTGCCGGATTTGATCGAGGCGGCGGCGACGGTGTTGGTGACCACGGACGCTTTGATGTGGCCCTGGGCGACGGCGAGGATGGTGTCGTTCTGGGTCTGGTAGGCGCGGAAACTGCCGCTGCCCCATTTCTTCTGATCCTTCTCCAGCGCGATCGCCTCGAACGTGCCGCTGGTGTTGCCGACATCCTTGCCCTTGAGGTCGTCGTAGCTGTTGATGCCGGCGTCGTCGCGGGTCAGCACCACCATCTGGAAGGCGAAATACGGGATGGTCATCGCCACCGTTTTTGCCCGCTCCAAGGTGTCCGAAGTCGACGCCACGATCACGTCAGCTCGCCCTGAAACCAGTGCAGGAATGCGGTCCGGAAACGGCGTTTCCACCACCTCGGCAGTCACGCCCAGCACCTTCGCAAGGTCGTTGCAGTAATCGACGTCAAACCCGACCGGGTTATTCTTGTCATCACGGGACCCCATCGGCGGGAAGTCCAGGGTCACGGCGCAGCGCAGTTTGCCGGAGTCGATGATGTCATCGAGCTTGTCGGCCAGCGCGGTGTTGATAAAAGAAGAGCTCATGACGGCGAGGAGGGCGACGGCGACAGCTTGGTTTTTCATAGAAGCCTCGGTGCGTGCAAAGGGGGAAACGGCCGGATAAGTAATTTCGTATACGATATTTGATATGCACGCAGCGTGCCTGTTTTGCCAGTACGGCGTGCAGGGCTTTGGATCAGCGGGCCGGGGTTTAGATGAGTGTTTTTAAGCGCGTGGGGCGGTGTTACATAAAGGAGCAAGAATGCGCGGCGTGCTTCATTGATGCACGTTGCCGTGCGGCAAAGATGCAGATTGCGCCGCACTGCAATCACCGTAGGACCGGCTTTAGCCGGGAACGCGTCATTCGGAACACTGCAAAATCAACGGTGCACACCCCGGCCTCTTCCCGGCTAAAGCCAGTCCTACAGAAGCACCGCGATCATCCAGGGAGGATGGCGGTGGATTCATATGCGCCGTTGCGAATCCCGATACTCACTCGGCGAAGCCCCGGTCATCGCCTTGAACTGGCGACTAAACGCACTGTGATCCGTATACCCACAGCGCAGGGCGATCTCGGTGATCGACAGGTCTTCCTGCAACAACCGCGACGCTTCACCCAGCCGCGCCTTGTGGATCATCTGCCGGGGCGTCAGCTGGAAGATGCGTTTGCAGTGCCGCTCCAGCTGGGCAATGGACAGCCCGGCAATGGCCGTCAGTTGCTCAAGGGTGATGGGCCGCGCGAAGTGCTCGCGAATGTACGCGTCGACCTCGACCAGCTTCTGATACGCCGGGTGGGTCGTCTGCAGAATTTGCAGATCCCGGGAGATACCCGCCAGCCCGATGATCGCGCCCTGACGGTCCCGCAAAGCGATCTTGTGGGTCAGACACCAAATCGGCTGATTGCCGTAATAAAGGTGCAGCTCCAGTTGATCGCTCAGTTGCCTGCCATCGGCCAGCACGCGGCGGTCCTGGGCGGTGTACAGCGGGCCGAAGCGGGCAGGGAACACTTCTTCAGCGGTCAGCCCGACGATCTGGCTTTTCTCCTTGAAACCACAACGCTGCACGAGCGTCTGGTTGACCAGCGCATAGCGCGCCTGGGCGTCCTTGACGAAGAACACGACACCCGGAATCGCATCGAACAGCGGCGCGACCAACGCCAGGCTGGCGAGCAGTTGTTCGAGATCGTGCAAGGGCGCGGCGGGGATGAGGTCGATCATGTTCACGGGCAGGACGGCCGGGCGGGAGATGGGATCGATGATGCGGGATGTTGGATGCGGCGGCTAGTCGAGGGGCGACTGGAGCCGCCGTAACAATAAATCAGTCCTCTTGGAACAGCGCTCTGAGTGCCGAGATCCCTGCAGACGAAAAAACTGTGGGAGCGAGCTTGCTCGCGAAGGGGCCGAGACATCCGCTGGATATTCCGCGTTCGAAACACCGTCTTTGTGAGCAATGTGGAGCGCCACCCCGTTCACTCACGCAATTTAATAAATCAGGCGCTTTAAACAGGGGCACCCTCGTCCAGACACGCCAGCGTCGAGATCCGCGCCGGGCTGAACGGCGGGCGCAACAACGGAGGTTCCCAGCCGAACAACGTCTGCGCCGCCGTCCCACAGATCCGCCCCTGACACGCGCCCATCCCGCAACGGGTGGCGAGTTTGGCCCCGGTCCAACTGCCATGATCCGCCAGGTCCGCGTATCGCACGTCTTCGCAACGGCAGACCAGCGTTTCCGGCATCGCCAGGTGTTTCAGCGCAGGATTGAGGCGGAACGCGGTGTTCAACCGGTCCGCAAAGCCCTGCCAGCGCTGCCGCTCAGCCCACAAGCCTCGCGCTTTTTCCCGTTCACCGACCGCCACCAGCCCGGCAATACGGCCTTTGACCAGTGCCAATTCGCTGCCGCCGAAACCGGTGCATTCACCCGCTGCGAAGTGATCAGCCAGACTGCTCACCTGCCAGTCGTCGACCACAATGGCCTGATCCCGCACGGTGCAGCCCAGTGCCTGGGCGATCTCGGTATTGGGCACCAGACTGAAACCGCAGGCCAGACGCTCGCAGGCCAGCTCTTCAATGGTGTCGCCCAGCTGAACGCGAACGCCTTCCAGCCGATCCGTGCCCAGCGCCGCCAGCACATGGGCCGAGGTTCGGTAGGCGGCACTGGCCAGCGTAATCGCTTGAATCGCCTTGTTCGGCCAGCGCCACAACCCGGCGGCAAATCCGGCGACAGCGCTCAAAGGCGCCTGCTCGGCAACGCGCACGACCTGGGCGCCACGCTTTTGCGCGGTCGCCGCCGATGCCAGCAACAGCGGGCCAGTCCCGGCAATCACGATGCGTTCGTCTGTCACCTGCAGGCCGCCTTTGATCAGCGCCTGCAAGCCGCCGGCGCCGGTGACCCCCGGCAGCGTCCAGCCCGGGAAGGGCAGCAACAGCTCCCGCGCGCCGGTGCACAGAATCAGCCGGTCGTAACTCAACGCCCAGCCGCGCTCGGCGTCTTCCAGCAGCAAGCGCTTCGGCCCCGCCAGCGCAACCACTTTGCAGCCGCTGTGCAGGCGAACGTTGCTGAAACCCTGCAACTGCCCGCGCATATCGTGAGCCTGTTTCGGCACCTCAGCGTTCGGGCCGTCGCGCCAGATCTGCCCGCCCGGCAGCGGGTTGTCGTCGAGCAGGGCGATGCTCAGCCCGCGAGGCGCCGCAGCCAGGGCCGCCGCCATGCCGGCCGGACCTGCGCCGATGATCAGCAGATCGACATGCTCGGTCGTTGTCGCGTTCACGGCCACGGTCATGGCTGAGTCTCGACGCGCATGCCGTCGCGGCAGATCGTCTGGCAGGCCAATCGGCGCAGGCCGTCGATGCTCACCCGGCATTCCTGGCAAATCCCCATGCCGCACAAGGGCGCGCGACGCTGGCCGCTGACCGACGTGCGGCTGCAGCGATCGCCGCTGGACATTAGTGCAGCGGCCACCGTGGTGCCTTGGGCGAAGCGAAAGGGCTGACCGTCGATGCTCAACTCAGGCATGGGCGCGGGCTCCGATAAAACGATGGGGCAAATACGGTTCAACGGCGAGGGGCGGCGGTGTGCGCAGCATTTGCGCGGCGAGCAGGCGGGCGGTACCGGTTGCCGTGGTGACGCCGAGGCCTTCGTGCCCGACCGCCAGCCACAGGCCGGGCTGATGCGGGTGCTGGCCGATCAGCGGCTGACCGTCGGGGCTGGCGGAGCGAAAGCCGGTCCAACTGCGAAGGCCGTTCATGTCGCCGAGGCCTGGGAGGAAATCCATCGCCCGGCGCAGCATCTGCCCGAGCATGGCCGCGTCGACCTCTGGATTATGGTTGTCGAACTGCCGTGATGAGCCGATGAACAATTGGCCGGTCGGGCGCTGCTGCACATTGAACGCCACCGAGGGGCCGTTGCCCTTGTGGGCGCTGGTGACGTAGCCCAGCTCGACCAGCGTGTGGGTGATCTGCGCGGGGTAACGGTCGGTGATCAACAGGTGGCCTTTCTTCGCCTGCAGCGGCAGGTCAGGGCACAGCTCGCGGGCGTAGATGCCGCTGGCAAGCACAACGGCGGGGGCTTGCAGCCATTCACCATTCGCCAGCCGGACACGGTTGCCCTGGACTTCCACGACTTCGGCCTGACGCTGAACCACTCGGGAAGACTGGCGCTGCAACAGCCAGCGCGCGGCATTAGGCGCGTACAGAATGCCGTCGCCGCTGACCTTCAAGGCGCCGAGCAGGCCGGATCGCAACGACGGCTCGGCTTCTGCCAGTTCGGCGCCGGACAGCAACTCGCAGGCCAGACCGTATTCGCTCAGCGCGGCCTGTTTGCGTTCGGCTTCGGCCATTTCTTCTTCGTTGCAGGCCAGCCAAAGGGTGCCGTTGGTGCGCATCGCGCAGTCGTCTGGCATCTGCGAAGCCAGCTCGCGCCAGGCCCTGACGGAATATTCCCCCAGCGCCAACTCGGCAGCACTGTGATCGAGAACAACCAAGTGACCCATCCCCGCAGCGGTCGCGGCGGGGCGCTGACAATCCAGCACCAGCACGTGCAAACCCTGGGACGCCAGCTCATCCGCGCACGCCGCGCCGACAATGCCGCCGCCAATGACGATCACATCCGCGGCATGGCCTTGCAGCGTGGGCGCATCGGTCACGAGCGAATGCCCCAGGCGAACGGGTCTTCGTCGTCCAGCAACAAAGTGGCTTCGGCGCTGATGTAAGCGCGGCCACGAATGGTCGGCACGATGCGGTCGCCCGTCTGCCGTTCACCGTGCTCCCAGACGAAATGGCCTTCGAACTGGCTGCCAATCACGCTGGCCTGCTGCCAAAGGGTGCCGGGTTGAAGTGTGCCGTCCGCCGCCAGGCACGCCAGTTTGGCGCTGGTGCCAGTGCCGCAGGGCGAGCGGTCGTAGGCTTTGCCGGGACAGAGCACAAAGTTGCGGCTGTCGGCGTGGTCGTCGTCGGCGAACAGCTCGATGTGGTCGATGACGCCGCCGTCTTCACCGCGAATGCCCTGGCTTTCCAGCGCCTGACGGACCTTCCAGGTGTAATCGGTAAGGGCGTCGAGGTTGTCGGCGGCGACGCTCAGGCCGTGGTCGGCGATCAGGAAAAACCAGTTGCCGCCCCAGGCGATGTCACCGGTCACGCTGCCCAGTTCGGGCACCTCGACGACGAAGTCCTTGCGGTAGCGGTACGAGGGCACATTGTCGACGCTGACCGAGCGGTCGTCGTGGAGCGTGGCCTGAACCGTGCCGACCGGGGTTTCAATGCGGTGCACGCCGGGGCCGATCTTGCCCAGATGCGCCAGCGACACCACCAGCCCGATGGTGCCGTGGCCGCACATGCCCAGGTAGCCGCTGTTGTTGAAAAAGATCACCCCGGCGCAGGATTCGGGATCCACCGGCTCACACAGCAGCGCGCCGACCAGCACATCGCTGCCGCGGGGTTCAAGCACCGTCGCCGCCCGCCAGTCATCGAACTCATCCGCGAGAAGCTGCCGCCGCTCGGCCATGCTCCCCCGGCCAAGCTCGGGAAACCCGTCGAGCACCAAACGCGTCGGCTCGCCGCCGGTGTGAGAATCGAGAATCTGGATGCGTTTCATGTATTCCCCTGTCGGACTGAGTCTGGAACTGGCTTCGACGATCCCTGCTGGGACCGCGTGCACCCGATGGAACTGGCTACAACGATCTCTAGTGGGACCGGCTTCAGCAGGGAAAGCGTTGGTCGTCACGCTGCAAGATTTATGGTGTTGACGCTGGTCTCTTCCCGGCTAAAGCCGGTCCCACAAGACTGCGTACACCCAATGGAACTGGCTACAACGATCCCTAGTGGGACCGGCTTCAGCCGGGAAGGCGTCGGTCGTCGCACTCGAGATTTATGGTGTTCACACTGGCCGCTTCCCGGCTAAAGCCGGTCCCACTAAAAGCATTGCGTACACCCCGACGTAACTGGCGATCACGATCCTTGTGGGACCGGCTTCAGCCGGGAAGGCGTCGGTCGCCACATCGGAGATTTATGGTGTTCACACTGGCCTCTTCCCGGCTAAAGCCGGTCCTACAGATCGCGGCGCGGAGCAACTTCACTATTGAGGCAAGAGTGCCGGGAACGACGGCCAAGGTCTTGACCGATTTCACCCGCCGCAATGACGAAATCGGCACAGCCGCCAGTCGATCAGATCTCGCTGAGCACCGCGTGGGGGAGGTGGGCGTAGAGGGTTCGGCAGACGCCGATGATGTGGTGTTCGATCAGTTCGGCGGCTTTGTCCACGTCACGATCGGCACAGGCCTTGAGGATCTCGCGGTGTTCCAGGTCGGCGCGCTCTTTGCCTTCTTCAAAGCTCATCTGCACCCGCAGATAGCGTTCGACCTTGTCGTGGATCGAGCGAATCATGTTCAGCAAAAACGGCCGTTGCGCCGCTTCATACAGACAGGTGTGAAATGCCCAGTTCAGCTCGGCCCAGCGCCCGATGTCGTCATCGCGCATGAATTCGTCACAGATGGCCCGGGCCCGATCCAGCTGAGCGGCGGTCATTCTCGGCACCGCGAGGCGGATGGCCTGCACCTCCAGCAGCACCCGCACTTCAAAGATCTGAGCCAGCTCCGGCTCGGAAATCCGCGTGACCACGGCGCCCTTGTTGCGCTGGAACTGCACCAGCCCTTCGGCTTCCAGACGTTTGAGCGCTTCACGCACCGGGATCTTGCTGACGTTGAACACGCGGGCAATGTCGTCCTGACGAATCGGCTCGTCCTCGGCGAACTGGCCTGAGATGATCGACTCGCGCAGGTATTTGGCAATCACCTCGGACGCGGAGGGCGCGACACCGAGGTTGGGGGCGTCAGGAAGAAGGAAGGGCACGCGAATGACTCAGCAGTAGGGGGCGGCGAATATTGTATACGACCTCCGATTTGTTACGCGCTGTGTCTTTTCACTCCACCGGCAAAACGATCAATGGTTGGCGGTGTAAGACAACATCATCGACAACTGACACATCGGCCGTCCGCTCTCGGCATGCCATTGGTTGAACGCCGCTTGCACCGCTGCCTGATCGCGCTGGCTGCTGGGCACGCGGTCGACGATCTTCTGCGCATTCAGCGCAGCGACCACGTCATGGCTGGGGATGAAGGTGTCCTTGCCGACCATGCGCAGGAAGCGCGGCGACGACAGCCCGCCCATCTGATTGCCGTGTTTGAACAGGTAACGCCACAGCCCGACGATATCGGTCACCGGCCATTCAGCGATGAAATTGCCGAAGCTGCCGTGTTCGTGGGCGATGTCGAGGATCAACTGGGCGTTGCGCGGCACGCTCTTGAGCTTGCCCAGGTGACGGATGATCCGCGCGTCCTGCATCAGGCGTTCCAGGTGATCGCCGCCCATCAGCGTGACCTTTTCCGGATCGAAGCCAAAGAACGCTTGCTCGAAGGCCGGCCATTTGGCGTCCACCAGGCTGTGTTTGAGGCCGGCACGAAAGACCCGCAGCGCCATGGTCGACAGGTAACGGTCGTCGCTGAGGGCTTTGAGTTTTTTAGTCGTAGCGGGGGGCGGCAGATGCGCCTCGAGGGCGGCGACGGAACCAAAGCGGTTGAGACAGTATTCATGGAGCCATTTGTAGTCTTGCATGCCCTCTCCAAAACAAAATTCATGTGCGCGATCGCTGACGTAGCGCATTTCCGAGCGCCGACGCAGAACCCCGGCAGGGGCTCTGTGTTTGACCCGGTTTGAGCAAGGGGTTCCAGCAATCGAGCGTGAGCAACGCCTTGAGCTGTCTAGCCCTGCGGCGGGTTAAGCAACAGCGCGGTTTTCGCCAGCCGCTGACCGAGCGAGCGGCACAGCGCGGTTTCGTGCTCATCCAGCGCGCGTTTGCCATCGGCACCGGCGTGATGACTGGCGCCATAAGGCGTGCCGCCGCCACGGGTTTCGATCAACGCCGCTTCGCTGTAGGGCAGGCCGCTGATCAGCATGCCGTGGTGCAGCAGGGGCAACAGCATCGACAGCAACGTGGTTTCCTGACCGCCGTGCAGGCTGGCGGTGGAGGTGAACACGCTGGCGGGTTTGCCCACCAGTGCGCCGGTCAGCCACAGGTTGCTGGTGCCGTCGAGAAAGTACTTCAGCGGCGCGGCCATATTCCCGAAGCGGGTCGGGCTGCCCAAGGCCAGGCCCGCACAGTTTTTCAGGTCATCCAGAGTGGCGTACAACGCGCCTGCGTCCGGAATGCTCGGCGCCACGGCTTCGCAGTCAGTGGACACCGCCGGCACCGTGCGCAGACGCGCTTCCACGCCGGTCATCTCGACACCACGGGCGATCTTCCGCGCCATCTCCGCGGTTGCGCCGTTACGGCTGTAAAACAGAACCAGAATGTAGGGCGCGCTCACGGCAGGATCTCCAGAATGTTTTCCGGCGGACGGCCAATCACGGCCTTGTCGCCGACGACGAGAATGGGGCGTTCGATCAACTTGGGATGGGCCGCCATGGCGGCGATCAGTTGCTCGTCGCTCAGGCTGGCGTCAGCCAGGTTCAGGGTTTTGTACTCATCCTCACCGGTGCGCAGCAGCCCGCGAGCACCGATGCCGAGCTTGCCCAGCAGGTCGCGCAGTTGCGCGGCGTCGGGCGGGGTTTCGAGGTAATGAATGATGGTCGGCGTCAGGCCGCGGGCTTCAAGCAATTCCAGCGTGCCGCGGGATTTGGTGCAACGCGGGTTGTGATAAAGCGTGAGATCGGTCATTTGCGGGTCGCATCTTGCCTGAGGTGGCGGCTATTCTACCTGCGTCACGGTAACGACCGGTAACACGCGGCGAGCGATGCGCAATCGGCGCAGCGTGCATCTGGAAAGAAAGAGCACCTAGAAGGAAACAGCATCATGGCAAGGCGATTGGCAGCGGCGGCAGCACTGATTGGAAGTCTGTTGCTCAGCGGGTGCGGCGTGGACCTCGGCACCGACCAGAATGGCGAGAAAGTCGCCAGCAGCCGCGTCGACAAGCACTGGCTGGTGGTCAATTACTGGGCCGAATGGTGCGGCCCTTGCCGGACCGAAATCCCCGAACTCAACACGCTGTCCGAGCAGGTGAAAGGGCAGAACGTCAGCGTGTTCGGCGTCAATTTCGACAACCTCCAGGGCGAAGACCTGAAGAGCGCCAGCAAGGCGCTGGGCATCACATTCACCGTACTGGCCCAAGACCCGGCCGAACAATTCGACCTGCCGAAAAGCGAAGCCCTGCCGGTAACCTACATCATCGACGACAAGGGCAAAGTGCGTGAGCAATTGATGGGCGAACAGACCGCGGCAGGGGTGATGCAGAAGCTGACGGAGTTGAAAGGGAAGGGCTGAGGCAGATCATGGGCGGTCAGCTTAATTGCGCAACGGCATTGCTCGCTGATTAACGCTCATCGGCCAGAAGTGCCCAGCGCTCGTGATCGCACCAGACCCCGGCGATCTGCAGGTATTTCGGGGAGAACCCCTCTTTCCGAAATCCGAGACGTTTGACCAGCGCGATTGAACGCACATTTTCAGGTTGAATATTGGCCTCGAGACGGTGAAGACCCAACTCTTCAAAGGCATACCTCGTCGTCAGTTCCACCGCCTGTGACATCCTTCCCGTCCCGGCAAACGAGACCATGCCCCAGTAGCTGAGATACGCGTTCTGAAATCCTTTATAGAAAATCTGGCTTAGGTTGGTCACTCCAACGATCTGACCCGATTCTGTATCGCGAGCCAGTAGGCCAACGCTCGCGCCTGTGATTTGAGCGGAGTACCACTCCTCGAAACCTGTGGCGGTTGTGAACGGCTGTACCCAGCGGCCGTGGTAGTCCCGGCTTTCTTGATTTGCGTGTAGGAGCTCGTCGAGATCGGTGCGCGTTACCCGGGCGAGCTTGACGTCTGATGTTTCCATAACAGCTCCTCGTTTCCTACTTTCCTGACCGCTTCTCTGGCTCACTAACGCCCATTCCAAAGAGGCTGCGTCCTGCGAACCTTGTGATTTCATGATGAAGACGAAACCGCACTGAGTCCAACCAGGCTAGAGCGTTGGTGTGCGCTGGCGGCCAATAGTGGGTTGTCACCAGCGTCCGCCATCGACCCAAAGCGGCCGGTGGTAACCGATGAAAAATATTCCCCAACGTTTCTGATCGCTCGAAAGCGCCCGTGTGGCGAATGCTTTGCTTCAGCTAGGCCGAGGACCGCGATATGCCAGCTGTGGCCTTTTCCTATATCTGATAATGTCCTTTATCAAATATAAAAGGATCTGCCGAAATGGCTCGAGCCAAGCCCCCAGCCAATACAAACGCCCCAAAATTACAACTCCCTCCGCAGGGCATAGAGCGGGGCATCACTCGGCTGGATGAATGCATCAGCGAGCTAGAGGCTTTTGATATTCAAACCTTGGGAAACGGCAGCTGCCCTGAATTGAAGGCGTTGGAGGTCAGTATCCAGAGCACTTTGGTTCGCTATTTTGGTGAGGATACGTCGGCTTACAAGCTGTATTCGGGCGCTACGGTGCTGGGCCATTTCCCGATGGTCTGGGCGATAGGAGGAGGGCACGCTCCGCCAGTGGATTATGTAACCCCCGTGCGTCGCAACATTTCCGAGGCGGTAGCGCTACTCAAACAAGCTCAGCGAGCATTGAAAGAAGATCTTGCTGAGCGTGGGCAGTCGATTGAAATCGGCTCCTCAGCCGAGAAAGCGGCGGTACTACCCTCTAATCGCGTTTTCGTCGTGCATGGCCATGATGAGGCTGCACTCCAGGGCCTTGCGCGGTTCCTCGAAAAGCTAGGATTGGAAGCCATTATTCTTAAGGAGCAACCTGATCAGGGCCGCACCATTATCGAGAAGTTTGAGGGAACCGCTGACGATATTGGTTTTGCGGTGGTGTTGTTAACGCCAGACGATCTAGGTGCGTCAGTGAAGGCTGAGACCCCGGACGCACGAGCGCGGCAGAACGTCATCTTTGAGCTGGGCTACTTTGCTGCAAAGCTCGGCCGAGGCCGTGTGTGCCTGTTGCGCAAAGGTCATGTGGAAATACCTTCAGACCTGTATGGGGTCATTTATTCCGACATGGATCCTGCGGATGGATGGAAAGCCAAACTAGTGGGTGAGCTCAAGGCCGCGAAACTGGACTTTGATGCCAACAGATTTTGGCAGTGAACAAGGTCGTTGCTGTTCCAGGCTGATTTACCCGCGTTGATTGCAGTAGTAGGTAAGTCAGCAGAAACCCGGTTTGTCGAGTTTTTCACGGCCAACATCCGCAATCCCAATACGCGGCGGGCCTATGTGCGGGCAACCAACGAATTCCGAAGCTGGTGCATAAGCGCGGGGGTTTAGATCTGCGCGCTGTGACGCCGTTGCATGTGGCGACTTGGATCAAGCTGCAGACGCAAGCGCTAGCTCCGCCTTCGGTGAAACAACGCCTAGCCCCGATGCGGCATTTGTTCGACCGGCTGGGGGGTGGGACAGATCGCTGCTCATAACCCTGCTACGTCTGTGCGTGGCCCCAGTCACCTTGGCGATATCGGCATCATGCTCTAGCGCATTGGTTGCGGCCCTTGGGTTATAGCTTCGTTGGCGCATGAAAATCCTAGCGATAAGGGCGATGGTGTCCGCTTAAAAAAAACGCGGACACCATCGCCCTTAATACTGGGGTTCGGTAGGTGACTTGGCCGGACGATTACTGTTAGGGCAGCTAACGGCCAAAAGTGGACATTTGTCAGGGGCTACAGAAGTCGTCAGGTGGATGATTTATTATTGCATCAGAAAAATAAAAAGGTGCGGAACAGCCGGCTTTTATGAGCGAAATACTCCGCCACTGCCATCGAATCTTACTAAGAGATCATGAATTCTAGCTAACTCATCAACTATTGGCTGGATCTCGTATCGTTCACCTAGCACTTGAAAAATTCCTTCCTTCAAGTAGTAAGCCCTGAATATATGATGGGGCACGCCTGAGTCTTCAGGCTCAGCAAGAATGAGGCTAGGGAAGATGAATCCAACTATCCCCTCTTGAAGATAAAGATCAAGCCGCTCGTCAAAGTGCTCAATCGAATTTCTTAACGCCCTATTCATTAGGGGGCTATCGCCTTTCACACCAAAGATCTTTGACAGATACTGCCCGCGATCTCTGTGAATGGTCTTTCCTTCCGCTCCCTTGACACCATCACGCGAAGGGGAAAAGTATCGCGATATCGCTCCAGATTGATTGATGAGGTTCTGCAAGCAGTCCAGCAATAAGTTCGTCTTCTCTTGCGGGTCAATCTCCTCAATCAAGATTTTTTCGATGATCTTTTCTGCGATACTGCACGACTGGAAGGCAGACGTGGTATTGAAGAGCATCGACTGAATATAGAACGCCTCGTATGGCTTCCAGATACTAAATTCCTCACCTTCCATTCATCACCCAAGATCATATTAGAAATTTAGCATCAATCTACCGAAGAATCGATCCTAGGATCGCTGCTGAATCTTTGAAAATCCATTTGTAGTTGCTTACAGTCGGTGGCGAACATTGCTAAGGACAATACACAATTCTGTTTTTTATCGGTAGAACTTCAGCTCACCAAGTTATTATCCTTTAAAGCTTTTCAAAAACTTAGTTTTGTACTTGCTAGGACTAGTGATAGCTTTGGACAGCTCCGTGCCGCTACCGATTCGTTTGAAGTAACTGATATCCCGATTCATGTGTTTATCCAAAACATCCCAGTCAGGCGCACTACCTAATGAGCGCGCGGAGAAATCGTTCTCCTCTAGCAATCCCAGCATTTCAGGATAGCGCTGTTTGTAGAAGTCCCATGCAGATAAGAACTTAGTGCGGACATGCGGCGCTGGATGATTACGCATCTGGATGTATATATCTTGGAGAAAACGAACCTCCCATGTGACATGGGGCGCAATATCCCCCATATGCATCTGGTAATTTTCGACAGGGAAGCGGCCGCCAGCATGTTCATTCAGTTTCTCTAATGAACGGTTGAGATAGACAAAAGAGAAATCTGCGTTGAAAGGCGCCAACCGGAAAAACCGATTGTGCCTTGCGCACTCCTGGTCCATGAACAAGCCAAGTGATGGGATATCCTTTTCAGCGAGATATGCTGATATCAAGGCAGTACCATAAAAACACTCAACGTGTTTCAGATCGTAGTGGGAGAAATCGCCGGCCACAAGGGCCGCACGGAAGTAGATATTTTGACCGGTAAGTCGGTGATGTAAGTCCTCGGCGAACTCGGTGAGATACCAGACGAGATACTCTCTGTCGGCGTCGTTGGAGGCTGGCTTAATATTGTAGACCAGAACTGTGTCTGAGAAGACTATGGTCTTGAAGCTGTTATGTGTGTGTACATTGAGACTATCTAGAATCGAATAAATACGCGCTACCTTCCTTGGTTCCTTGCGCACCATATCGGTAAACCCCAAAACATCTATATAAAGGAGAAAGCGGTCCGTCATACCAAAGTTCTCTGTTTTACCGGAAGCAGGCATCATCGCCATTTCTGCGCAGCTTTAATAGCCCTCGGCACCAGCCACCAGGCTCCGTAGCCCCAAAATCGGCCGAGGGCTGACCGCCTGAGTGACCGCTTAGGGTCGAAAGCAGCCCTTCGGTGGGCGTATCGTCGGTAGACAATCGGCTGGTCGCCCGCCATAGGGATCAGCTTTTTGTTCGAGGAAGGCGCACCTGCCCAAGTAACCGTTGGTGACCTTCACGTATCGGCCGTTGATCAGCAGCACTGAACCACTGCTTTGGTGGTCATTCCAACGTGCAACGTGACCTCAAACCGCCATTGCTCAGGCAGCTTGCCTGACCAGCGACCGGAGAATCCTGATGACACGATGCAGCAAAGCGGCCGTAGTCCTGCTTGAGGATGAACAGGCTCCCCCTGAGCATGAGCGCCAAGTTCATCGAAAGCTTGGGGAACGGATTGCCCAGGTGATGGGGATTCGCTTCTTGGAAATCGACGAAGCGGCCATGATTGACCCCCTCGCGCTTTATTACCTTCCTGCCCGCACCCTTATCGGCGATGACCGCCAGCGCGAGCTGGGTATTTACACACCCGACGACTTTTTTGGCGGTCTGGTGAGTCAGCCCTACATGGCCACTAAAGCCATCTCCCACCAGCTGCTTGATGGCGCAACGGCCCCGCCAGGCTGGGCAGCCGATTTCGCTCGGCTGGCACGCGATGCGCTGCTCAGGGGTTTTACTGTCTTCAGCGTTGACGATGCCTTACGCGCCGGCAGACGGCTGCTGGAAGACGGTCCGCTTCGGATAAAACCCGTACGCGCCACGGCAGGCCGCGGCCAGCGCGTGGTGAGTTCGCCAACGCAACTAGCAGAAGCATTGGACAATCTCGACAGCAGAGAGCTCGCCGTGTGGGGCCTCGTGCTGGAACAGAATCTGAGCTCGGTCACGACTTATAGCGTGGGTCAGGTAACGATTGCAGGGCTTACGGCCAGCTACTTCGGGACTCAACAACTGACCCACGACCACGCTGGCGAAGAGGTCTATGGCGGTTCGCAGCTGACAGTGGTGCGCGGCGGTTATAGGCATCTCCTCGCCATCGACATCGACCCAGTGGTCCGTACTGCGATTGATCTGGCACAACGCTACGAGGCCGCCGCCTTCCAGGCATTCATTGGTTTTATCGCATCCCGACGCAATTATGACGTGGTGCACGGACGTGATGTTCAGGGCCAATGGCGCACGGGTGTGCTTGAGCAGTCCTGGCGGGTGGGTGGCGCCAGCAGCGCCGAGGTCCTGGCATTGCAGGCATTTGCGGAAGACCCATCGTTGCATCAGGTGTACGCCAGTACCCACGAAGTTTTCGATAACCTGCCGATTCCCGACGACGCGGTGCTGTTTTATCAGAGCGATGATCGTGAAGTTGGACAGATCAGCAAATACGCACGGATCCATGACAATGGGTATTCAAAGTGAACCAATCGACATTCAGGTCGATGATGTCAGCATTTCCGGTACCGTTCTGACCCCCAGCGCGCACGTGCCGGGCATCCTTTTTGTACATGGCTGGGGCGGCAGTCAGGAACGCGACCTGGCGAGGGCTAGAAATATCACCGGTTTGGGTTGCGTGTGCCTGACATTCGACTTGCGAGGCCACGAAAAAACCTTCAATCAGCGCCAGAGCGTCACGCGAGAGCAGAACCTCAACGACCTGCTTGCGGCCTATGATCGCCTTGCCAGCCATCCTTTGGTGGACACTGCCGCCATTGCCGTGATTGGCAGCAGCTATGGAGGTTATCTGGCCACGCTGCTAACGCGACTGCGTGCTATCCGCTGGTTGGCGTTGCGAGTGCCTGCTCTGTATTGGGACGCCGAGTGGAACGTGCCCAAGCATGCCCTCGATCGCGAGGGCTTGGCACGCTACCGTCGCACCAGTCTGACGCCCACGGATAACCGCGCGCTGGCCGCATGTTCAGAGTTTGCGGGAGATGTGTTGCTGGTTGAATCCGACCAAGATGACTACGTGCCGCACGCCACCCTGATGAACTTTCGCTCAGCCTTCGTTAACGCGCATTCGTTAACTCATCGCATCATCGACGGCGCCGACCACGCGCTGAGCACCGATGCCGCTCAAAAAGCCTATAGCTCGATCCTCACCGCGTGGGTTGGAGAAATGGTAGTGGGTGACCGACTGATTAATTACCCCCATCACTCGCCTCGGTATTCTTAGGCGGTATTGGCCATGGACGGCCGATACGTTTGCCGGGCAGCACACTCTAAACGTGATGTGTAGAACGTGGGTGGCATTGGCTCTCGCCAAAGGTATGCAAGAAGTCAATCACGGCCCTTTCACCCATGGAAGTGTTTTTGGTCAAGGACGTGAACCCTGGGCAAAGGGCTGGAAGATTGTTGCGGTGGTGTCCCAGGTGATGCCTAATGCCGCCGATGATGGCCCGGTGGCCTGCTGTGTGCTGGCCGCAAAAAGCCCAAGCCCGCCCCAAATATCTCAGCGGCCGCCCTGGCCAAGGCTAACGAGGGACTAAGCCGTTGATGCGTTACGCATAACGGGTACTTATGTTTAGGTGCGGATGCGTGCCCGGGATAACCACTTGGGCAAAGTAGATTGTGTCGTAGCCGTTATTGGCTCGGCATAATGTGCCAGCATGTGCTGCACATATTCCATTAAGAAGCTAAGCACTCCGCTTATTAATTACGATGAGAAATAACTAAAGTAATCACGCAGCCGTTTGTCACGTTTTTGGGAGATCACCACGTATACAACTGGAACTTGCAACTGTTACGACTATTTTTATGCGGGGACGGCTCGTGCAATGAGGTTATCTCTTAATTGCTGCACGGCCCCATAGGAGGGCTACTATGAAAGCGTTACGCTGGCATGGAAAGAAAGACATCCGATGTGATGACCATTTACCTGACCCTGCGATAGAGGACCCACGTGACGCAATTATCAAAGTCACGTCATGCGCCATTTGCGGCTCGGACCTGCATCTTTATGGCGGTTTCATGCCCGGCATGAAGCATGGAGATATCATGGGCCACGAGTTCATGGGCGAAGTGGTCGAGGTGGGGTCTGCCAACAAGAAGCTAAAGATTGGCGATCGCGTGGTCGTGCCCTTTACGATTTGCTGCGGTGAATGCGATCAATGCCGCCGGGGTAATTTTTCTGTATGCGAGCGCAGCAACCGAAATAAGGACCTCGCCGCTAAGGCCTTCGGCCACACCACTGCTGGTTGTTCGGATATACCCATCTGACCGGCGGCTATCCTGGTGGCCAAGCCGAATACGTGCGCGTGCCTTATGCGGACTTCACGCCGGTTCTAATCCCGGACGGCCTTACCGATGAACAAGTACTTTTCCTCGGAGATATTTTCCCCACCGGCTGGCAGGCCGCCGTGCAATGCGATATTCAACCAACCGACACCGTGGCTATCTGGGGTGCAGGCCCTGTAGGCCAGTTCACGGTGCGCAGCGCGGTGATCCTCGGAGCTAAGCAGGTGGTGTGCATCGACAATGTGCCCGAGCGCCTTGCAATGGCCACGGCCGGTGGCGCCATCGCAATAAATTTTGATGAAGAAAGTGTGCTAGACCGCTTAGCCGAGCTTACGGGCGGTAAAGGGCTGGAGAAATGCATTGATGCGGTAGGCATGGAGTCCCACGCTACCCGTTCGTTTGACTCCGTCTACGATCGCGTGCGGCTATCGCAAAACGTTTCGCAGGGTGGGTGCACTGCACATTATATATATCGTATAAATGGAAGGCTCTGACTTAACGTGGAGCTGTAGATGCAGTGCTTGTGATCGCCGGTGGTCCGGATCGCCGCCGGTCCGGTAGTCACCCGAATCTTTGATCGAACGCAGGTACCGACCAGCCAGATATCTCGTAGCAGACGAATCCAATTCAGTTTGAACGGGAGAATATAATGAAAGCCATCGTGTACAACGGGCCACGCGACGTCAGCGTGCAAAACGTCCCCGACGCCAAGATCGAAAAGCCTACCGACGCAGTAGTGCGCGTTACCACCACCAATATCTGCGGCTCCGACTTGCATATGTACGAGGGCCGCACCTCCATGGAAACCGGTCGAGTCTTTGGTCACGAGAATCTCGGAGAAGTCATTGAGGTCGGTGTCGGCGTAGATCGCGTCAAGGTGGGTGATCGTGTCTGCCTGCCTTTTAACATCGGCTGCGGATTCTGCGAGAACTGCGAAAAAGGACTGACCGGTTTTTGCCTCACGGCCAATCCCGGCACTGCCGGTGCTGCTTATGGTTTTGCCGACATGGGCTCTTATCAGGGCGGCCAGGCTGAGCTGCTCCGGGTGCCCTATGCCGACTTCAACTGTCTGGTTCTGCCAGAAGATGCGCAGGAAAAAGAAAACGACTACGTGATGCTGTCGGACATTTTTCCTACCGGTTGGCATGCAACGGAGCTGGCCGGCCTGATGCCGGGCGAAAGCATTGCTATTTACGGCGCGGGGCCGGTGGGACTCATGGCTGCACATGCCGCGATGATCAAAGGCGCTTCGCAGGTGTTCGTAGTCGATAATCATCCGGATCGATTGAAGCTGGCGGCGCAGATTGGTGCCACGCCGATCAACTCGCTGGAAAGGGAAGCGGTCGACCAGATTCTCAACCTGACTCACGGCAAAGGTACTGATCGGGGCTGTGAATGTGTTGGGTATCAATGCTGTGACAAACACGGTCATGAAGCCAATCATCTGACCATGAACAACTTGGTGGCTTCGACCAAGGCCACTGGTGGTATTGGCGTCGTCGGGGTGTTCGTGCCTCAGGATCCAGGTGCACAGAATGAACTCGCCAAAGAAGGGAAGATGGCGTTCGACTTCGGTGCGTTCTGGTTCAAGGGTCAGCAGATTCGCACCGGGCAAGCCAATGTGAAGGCCTATAATCGTCGGCTCGCGGAGCTTATTCACCATGACCGCGCCAAACCTTCGCAAATCATTTCCCACAGCCTGAAACTGGCTGAAGGGCCTGATGCGTACAAGCATTTTGATGCGCGGGATGAGGGTTGGACTAAGGTCATTCTGAAGCCGGCAGCGTGATGGCCATCCTCATGGCTTGAGCCGACAATTTAGCGGCATTGTGGAGATGTCAGATGATGCGCACCGCATTGCCGCCTATTGCTTGCGGGCCCAGAAATCTATACAGCTGCCACTCACGATCCTTTGCGGGTACCGCTCATTGGATAAATTTATTCGATGAGCCGGTGCAGATTGTCCTCATGGCGCATCTCGGTGGTACGGTGGCGGGGCTCATCGCCGCTAGCTTTTCGGCAGGCAGTGGTCCCCTGATGCAACCGATTAGATTCGTTCGAATAGGCTCGGTCTGTGTGGTAGAACGCTTTCTGGCAAAGGAATCGATCGCCAGCGGGTGAACTGGGTTCAGGAGTAGGGATTGAACAACGCGCCAAAGACATCAGTTTAGCCGCTTGGAAGTTCAATCCCCTCTGCGGGGTGTCGCGGAACTCTCCCAAATCTCTGGTCAACAAGAATCACTCAACGATACCTGAAATTCAGCAAAACATAACTGATCATGGTTAACGTTAGACCGATCAATATGTATTCGACACGAGGCAGCCATATAAATGAGCCACCTAAAGAAAATACGATCAACGTGTTTTGAAGTATGTATTTCCTGATCTTAGGTACGGCTATGAAGTAGCCATATTGCTTGCCTACGAAAAATAAGACCATGCCGATGACTGACATAATTTGAAAATCGTGTATCGCAATGTCGTTCAAGATCGCATGTCTGATCAAGTTAGCGAGTAGGGCCAGCCCTAAAAACAGGAAAAGGTGCGAGTAGATCAAGGAATGCCCACTCATGCTGCTTTCATTTCTGCTCAGCAGGTAAAAGCTATCAAAATAGATCCACCATATACTACATGTCATGACAAATCCGGTAATTGCCGCCATTACATTATAAGGATTCCATTGAATGTCAGATAACCCTCCAGCAAGGCTGATCACTGACTCGCCCAATAAGATAAGGGTAAGCAAGCCTAGTCGTTCAACCAAATGGTCTGTATGCGCTGGCAGGGGTTTTAGTTTGCTCCAGGGGAAAACAGGAAGCAGAATATCAAGAAAAATTCCAATGTAAGCTACAATGTATCGAATCGGAGGGTCAAAAATAAGGGATGAAAGACTGATCGCTGAGCTTACCAAAAGGGCGAAGCCAAGCCTGGAGGCGTATTCGCTACGGCCGTCGACCGTATTGATGGTCGAGATGTACATGATGCTGATGATGGCACGTATACCCACATAGCAGACGATAACAAGCGGGTAGTATACTTCCAGTTCTTCCCCAATCCGTGCGGACAGCACAATGAGCAACAGCATTATAAATAATGTTGACAGACGGTGAAGATTACTGTCCGTGTCAAACCTGTTGGAGTAAATAGTGTGGCTTGACCAGATCCACCATAATGGAACGAAAAGCAGTAAGAAACTCCATATCTGCTCAGGTTCAAAGTGGCCTTGATGTAGATGCCCGAGCGTATGAGTCACCTTGCCAATAGTCACGACAAAAATCAGGTCAAAAAACAACTCTAACCAGGTGGCGTGTCGATTTTGTTCATGATACTTTAAAGATTTCATTCGCTGCTGGCTCCGCGTGCATCTAGAAGAGTCCATTGCCTGAACCTTGATAGATGGGTGATTAGGGCATGCTTAGCGGGATACAACGTGCCCGGCGGGATCACTCAATCCACTATCAGTGGATTCACAAAAGAAACGGGCCCTAATCTCAGCCTGAGCCTGAGTGTTTTAGGCAGCCAGACGTTCAAGTTTCGCGGGAAGAAGCATGAGGTAATCCTCCGTGTCTTCGCGGTATTGGATTGAGGGCCAAGTGTGTAGCAGAACGGTTGGATGCCCCTTGACTCACCAGTGACTATAGTCGTGTTTGGCACCTACCGTAGCCGTAGAACGAATTTTCGGCATCCGATACCACCAGCAGTTCGCGCACTTTTCTCGCTGCAGTTTTAGGCGACTTTTTTCAGTCGATGGTTTTTGCAGCTGTTTAGCTACCTAAGTCGAGGGTACTTCTGCATTCTGAAGGACAATCGCTGCCCGTTACGGCACCCAGAAATTGACCAGAGCCACGTCTCGAACGTGTGACGATCAGGTAAAAACCCTGGGCCAAGGTGAGGAAATTCGCGCACCTCTGCCTTGTTCATTCGATAGTGCGCTTCATGATGATCGTTCGGGCAGAGGGCGATCACATCGGCCGAATGGTCGTGGTCCGTTCACCGCCAAACGGCGTCAATCTGACACTGCTTTTTATGTCACCTCTGAGCCTTTCTTCAGCGGGGCGCCGCTGCCTACAGTGCGCGACCGACGCACTAGTGGACACTGATCGGCCGCCCATTATTTCTGGCTCTTTGTAGAGCGGACGACCTCGAGAGTCTTCAGGAACCACCATGAATACTCGTCCCGATTTTCACAGCAATACGTTCCCCGAGTCGCAACGTGACATTCTCGGCATGATCGCAAGCGACCAGCATCTGGACGAAATACTTTCCGCTATTTGCCAGATGCAAAACGCCCTAAGCCCCGATACGTTCTGTTCCATTCTCCTCACTGACGCCGAGGGTAAGCACTTGCTCAGCGGCGCAGCGCCCGGCCTGCCGGCCAAATACAGTGAGGCGATTCATGGAATGGCGATCGGTCCAACGGAAGGCACCTGCGGCACGGCAGCTTTCCGGCGCGAAATGGTGGTCACTGAAGACATCGCTCAAGATCCGAATTGGGAGCGTTTCCGCAGCCTGGCGCTTGGGCATAACTTGCATTCGTGCTGGTCGGTTCCTTTGCTCTCCCATGAAGGCAGCGTTCTGGGCACATTTGCCCTGTATCAGAATCGCACCCATACGCCAGACGAAGTACAGATTCAACAACTTGCGTGCGCGGCCCAACTGGCAGTCATCGCAATCCGCCATGAGCGTGACGGTCAGCGTCTGGAGGAGAGCGAGCAACGCTTTCGTTCACTGTTCACCTATAACCCCAACCCGGTGTTCGCGCTCGATCTGCTCGGCAACATCCAGAGTGTGAATCCCGCAGGCCTGAAGCTTAAGCCGCAGACTGCAACCCAGTTCATTGGCCATCACTTTTCCCGTCTGGTGCCTGAGGAAGACCTGATGCGGGTCAGTCGGCATTTTTCCGCAGCGCGCGCCGGAGCCCCTCAACGCTTCGAGGCACGGCTTCGAGACGAGAATGAAAAACTGTTGACCATGGACATTTCGAACCTGCCCATCATGGTCAACGGCGAGATCGTTGGTGTGTTTGGCATTGCCCGTGACATCAGCGATCAGAAGCATTTCGAGCGCCAGTTGAGTTTCAACGCCAGCCATGACCAACTGACCGGCTTGCTTAACCGTGTGTCGCTTGAAGACCAGCTTATTCTGGATTGTCACCTCAGTCGTCGGCGTAAGCGGCTGTTGGCGGTGATGTGCATAGATTTGGATGGTTTCAAATCCATCAATGATTCGATCGGCCACTACTTTGGCGATCAGGTGCTGGTCGAGGTAGCGCGACGCATGGCCGAGCAGGTTAGGCCCGGGGATACGATCGTGCGCATGGGCGGTGACGAATTCATCGTTCTGTTGCCGGACCTGCTGCGTGATGAAGACGTCGTGCCGGTGGCCGAGCGATTGATGGCCAGCATTGCCAGACCCTACTGCATCCAGGGCATCGACCTGCACGTAAGCGCAAGTGTCGGCATCACTCTGAGCGATGGTCACCTTGAGCAGCCGATGCAGTTGATCCAGCAGGCTGACATGGCTATGTACAAAGCCAAACAACAAGGGCGTAACAACTTTCAGTGGTACACCAGCGACCTGAATCAGCGAGTTTGCGAGCACGCCACGCTGCGCAATGACCTGCAAAAGGCTATCGAGACTCAGTCGTTACAGCTGCATTATCAACCGCAGATCGACGCACGCACCGGGCGTGTGGTCGGGATCGAAGCGTTGCTGCGCTGGGAGCATCCGGAAAAGGGATTTATCCCCCCAGCGGTATTTGTACCGGTGGCCGAGGACAGCGGTCAGATCATCGCGCTTAGCCTTTGGGTGCTCGATACGGCCTGCGCTCAGTTGCGCCTGCTGGACGAGCAGGGCATCACGGGCATCTCGATGGCCGTCAATATCTCACCGATGCATTTTCAGCGTGGCCATTTCGTGCAGTATGTCCAGGCCACGCTGGACAAACATGGTCTGCGAGGTGAACAACTGGAGCTGGAGATCACCGAGTCGCTGCTGTTGCACAACGCTGAACAGGCGATCGAGACGTTGCACCGGCTCAAGGCATTGGGGGTGCGGATTGCACTCGATGACTTCGGCACCGGTTTTTCCAGCCTCAGCTACCTCAAGCGTTTGCCGATCGACAAAATCAAGATCGACCGTTCGTTCATCCGGGAAATCGCTACCGATCATCACGATGCGGCGATCACCCAGGGCATTATTTCCATGGCCCACCACCTCAGCCTCATTGTAGTCGCCGAAGGCGTTGAAACGGCGTCCCAAATGGAATTCCTGAAAGGCAGTCGCTGCGATATTTTTCAGGGTTATCACTTCGCCAGACCGATGCCGTTTGCCGCCCTCGAAGAGTTCCTGAGCCATCCAGAGTTTCATCGCTGACCGGCCGTTCGGTTGTCAGCGTCTTGAACATCGGATGCTGAGGGAAAGGGCGCCGCTGTCGAGTAAATGGGCTGGGTGCAGCTAATGACGGGTGCGAGGCAGTCCGGCGTCTGCTTCTGGCCGTTTGCTCTGCCGGCGGAATGACTCGACGCTATCTCCCATCCCCACGACGCTGGAGCTTGCTGCCAAGTCGGCAAATATCCCGTTGGGCTTACTGGAAAGCATGGCGCATGATGACCAGGTCATAACAAGAGGACACACGTCATGGTCAACGTAGCGTTGTTCGTTCGTCTCGAAGCAAAACCCGGGAAAGAGAAAGAGGTTGAGAGCTTTTTAGTGAGTGGTCTTGCAATCGTGGCGGAGGAGCCAGCCACCACGGCCTGGTTCGCCATCCGCTTGGGACCTTCCACCTTTGGCATCTTTGACGCCTTCCCGGATGAAGCAGGCCGACAGGCTCATCTTTCGGGCAAGGTCGCCGCCGCGCTTATGGCAAAGGCTGCCGAGCTGTTTGCCGAACCGCCGTCAATCGAGAAGGTTGACGTCCTTGCGGCAAAGCTGCCCGGCTAGGCAAGCCCGACGAGGCATTCCAACCCGTCCCTGCCGCCGTTTGCCGCGTCAGGGACGCGGCTGAGTCTGGACGTTACCGCGGGTCTCTTTTCGCGGGGGAGGTGCCAACAGCGACTATAGTCATTGGTGCGTCAGATCAAATCAGCCGTTGTGCTGCCAACCTGGCCTCAACCCCATTCCGAGAAAGCACGGCGGATCGCCTCGTGCTCGTTGATGCGGACCATAACCCTCGCAGCCGAAGACACTCAGGCTTGTATCGAGGCCTCTTCGCCACTCTGAATCCCTTGACGGTGGATGGAGTTATCCCGCCGGGCGAGTTGTATCCGGCTGAGCAGAACCCACCCCCATCTATCAGGGCTCAAGCAATGAACACTTCAGCATTGGATGATGCAAAAGAAACGACCGACGGCCCGGTTCAAGAACCACTTCCAGCCGGCACTGTCGCCCCCGATTTCTCCCTGTACGCGACCCCCGATCAGCGGCTGTCCCTGCACGAGCTAAAGGGAAGTCCCGTAATATTGGCGTTCTATCCCGCTGACTGGAGCTCGGTGTGTGGCGACCAACTGACCTTGTACAACCAGGTGCTCCCCACATTCAGAGAGTACGGCGCGACGCTGCTGGGTATTTCCGTGGACAGCGCTTGGTGTCATCAGGCCTTCGTCAAAGACCGTGGTTTTCACTTCAGCCTGCTTGCCGATTTCGAGCCCAAAGGAGCGGTGGCGCGACAGTATGGCGCGTACGAATCCCACCTTGGAGTTTGTAAGCGGGCGTTGTTCGTGATTGACAAGGAGGGGGTGGTCGCCTGGAGTTACGTTTCACCGATGGCAATCAATCCTGGAGCGGACGGCATTCTGGATGCGCTGGATGCTCTGGCGGATTCCCCACACAGCACGCCCTCCAAAAACCAGTAGGTGATCACATGGCCACTCTCAAAGTCCCGGTAACTGCAAACGACCATCGCCAGGGAAGGGCGCATGCCAAGGTCACACTGGTGGAATATGGCGACTACGAATGCCCCTATTGCGGTTTGGCGTACTGGGTCGTCAAGAAGCTGCAGCAGCATTTTGGCGAGGATCTGTTGCTTGTTTTCCGCAACTTTCCACTAACCACTGCTCACCCGCATGCGCTGGGTGCAGCTGTCACCGCTGAATATGCCGGGAGTCGAGGATTCTTCTGGGAGGCCCACGACGAGTTGTATGAAAATCAGGATCGATTGGGCGTGCCGCTGTATGGCGCCATCGCACTGAGACACGGCCTTTCCAGCGATGAACTCGTTGTTGCCATGCAAACCGATATCTATCTGCCCAAAATACAATCCGATTTCAATGGCGGCGTACGTAGCGGGGTAAACGGCACGCCCGCGTTCTACATCGACGGGCTTCGCTATGACGGGCCTCCCGAGGTCACCGAGATGAGTCAGGCGATTGAGCTTTCCTCGATGCGTGGACTCAATCGCTAGCTAGCGCCTGGGTTGATAGCTAACGACAGGCTGTTTATTTACACGAAATGTCTGGTCGTCGTTCGTCGGTAATCAAGTAGCCGTGGCGCGCTTTCATGAGATCGCGACTATGTTGAACGGGTGGCATCGTTTCCCAAGGCTGCCATTCCCTCCCACCTCATCGTCTTGGCGACCAAGCTCAGCGTATTGCTGGTCTCATGCCCCTGTTTCCTGAGCATCGTTGAGGGCACGTAGATCCATCTGTATGAGTCCGTGTTATCCATTTTTGGAGACAACTCATCATGGCTACTCTCTGTGAAATATGTAACGCCAGACCCGCTGTCGCGCGAGTGACCGTGTCGCAAAATGGTCAGGCCAGAACCATGTCAGTTTGCGACCACGATTACCGTCAACTTTTACGCCATCAAAGCATGTTGAACCCCTTCGACTCTTTGCTGGGCGGTGGCGTGTCCCGCTTTTTCGACAGCATTGGCGGAGCGGCGGAACAGGGGGGGGATGACTTAAGGCTCTCTGCGCATGTGCCTCGCGAATCTGTCGATGCAACTGATGCATTCAGCTCCCAGACGCTGGAAATCCTGCAACGCGCTGGAGACAAAGCCCATGAGTTCAACCGCAGCGAGCTCGATACTGAGCATCTGTTGTATGTGCTTGCCGATACCGACGTAGGCACAGCGTTGCTCAAAGAATTGAAGCTTTCTGCGGACGACATCAAAGGCTACATCGATCAACACGCTCAAAGGGGCGCAGCGGAGGCGCAGGCTCCGGTGGATCAGATGAGCATCTCGCCTCGACTGAAGAAAGTGTTCAATTTTGCGTTCCAGGCATCTCGTGATTTAGGGCACTCGTATGTTGGCCCCGAGCATCTGTTGATCGGGCTTTCCTCGGTGCCCGAAAGCATTGCCGGAACGCTGCTCAAAAAATACGGCGTGACCCCTGAAGCTTTGCGGCAGAAGGTGGTCAAAGTGGTGGGTAAGGGGGCTGAGGACGGGAGAGTCGAGACCCCCACGGGAACACCGACACTCGACAAGTTCGGTCGCGACCTGACGTCATTGGCTCGTGAGGGCAAGCTGGATCCCGTATTGGGCCGCGCGCTGGAAATCGAAAACACCATTGAGGTGCTGGCCCGCCGGAGGAAGAACAATCCGGTCCTGATCGGCGAACCCGGGGTTGGCAAGACAGCCATCGTTGAGGGGCTTGCACAGCGCATAGTAAAGGGCGATGTCCCGGAAATTCTGCGTGGCAGACGGCTAGTTGAAGTCAATCTGAACTCAATGGTCGCGGGCTCCAAATACCGTGGTGAATTTGAGGAGCGCGCCAAGCAACTGCTCGATGAAGTGGCTGCAAAGAGCTCGGAGCTGATTCTGTTCATCGATGAGCTGCATACGATCGTTGGCGCGGGGCAGGGAGGTGAAGAGGGCGGCTTGGACATTGCCAACGTATTGAAACCCGCACTGGCACGCGGGGAGCTCAGTCTGATCGGTGCGACGACGCTCAATGAGTACCAAAAGCACATCGAAAAGGATGCGGCGCTCGAAAGACGTTTTCAGCCCGTCCTGATATCCGAGCCCACTGTAGAACAGACCATCATTATCCTGCGTGGGCTGCGCGATAAGCTTGAGGCGCACCATCAGGTGACGTTCGCCGACGAAGCATTCGTGGCAGCGGCGGAGCTGTCGGATCGTTACATTACCTCGCGCTTTCTGCCGGACAAGGCCATTGACCTGATCGACCAGGCTGCGGCCCGCGTGCGCATCAGCGCCTCGTCAAGGCCCGCTGGCATTCAGGAGCTGGAAGCAGAAATCACCCAGCTCAAACGCGAACAGGACTATTCATCGTCGCGAAAACGCTTTGATGAATCCAAAGGCTTCCAAGAGCGCATCGGTCAAAAACAAGCCCAGTTGGGAGAGGAGACAGAAGCCTGGGAGCGCAAGACGGGTTCCGAAACCCTCGAGGTGACCCTTGAGTCGATTGCCGAAGTACTCTCCCGTCTGACCGGTATTCCGGTAACCGAACTCACCCAGGAAGAGCGTCAGAAGCTGCTGAACATGGAAGACACTTTGCGTGATCGGCTGGTCGGGCAGGAAGACGCCGTGCTTGCGGTCAGCGATGCGGTTCGTTTGTCC
Organism: Pseudomonas sp. GW821-FHT02H06; assembly: GCF_059421525.1. Taxonomy (NCBI): domain Bacteria; kingdom Pseudomonadati; phylum Pseudomonadota; class Gammaproteobacteria; order Pseudomonadales; family Pseudomonadaceae; genus Pseudomonas; species Pseudomonas sp. GW821-FHT02H06. The sequence goes on along the minus strand of NZ_JBWKVD010000001.1, from coordinate 240,386 downwards.
CGCGCCGGCCTTGGACAGGCCAACAGACCTATTGCCACGTTTCTCTTTCTTGGTCCAACCGGCGTGGGCAAAACCGAATTGGCCAAAGCGTTGGCAGAGACGGTGTTTGGCGACGATCAATCGATCATTCGCATCGATATGTCGGAGTACATGGAGCGTCATGCGGTTGCCCGGTTGATCGGTGCGCCACCCGGTTATGTGGGATACGAAGAAGGTGGTCAGTTGACAGAGCGTGTCCGCCGCAAGCCCTACAGTGTGATTCTGCTCGACGAGATCGAGAAGGCGCATCCCGATGTGAGCAACGTATTGCTGCAGGTGTTCGACGATGGTCGTCTCACGGACGGCAAGGGACGTATTGTCGACTTCAGCAATACGATCATCATCGCCACCAGCAATCTGGGCTCACCCGTTATCATGGAGAATCTTGAGCGCCCGGAAGATGAACGCCTTACGGATAAAGCGTTACGTGATGAATTAATGGGAGTCTTGAAAGGGCATTTTCGTCCCGAATTCCTGAACCGTATTGATGACATCATCGTGTTCCATGCCCTTACCCGTGACAACATCAGATCGATTGTAGGCATTCAGCTTGATCGGGTCATTCGAACTGCGGCTGCCCAGAACATCACGGTGAAAGTGGCTGACACCCTCATTGATCATCTGGCGGATGTTGGTTATCAGCCCGAGTTTGGCGCGCGCGAGTTGAAACGTCAGATTCGCCAGACCGTCGAAACGTGGCTTGCGAAGGAAATGCTCGCTGGCAAGCTACAGGCCGGCGACAGCGTTGAGCTGGGTTACGACAAAGCGCGTAACGAAGTGCTCTTCAATAAGCTGGATGCGCCAAACGCCTCGGCAAACATGAGTCCGCCCGACCAGCCTGATGATCGCGTGTCTATCGCGGGGACAGGGACTTAGCTCAACGTGCTCCCGTCATTGGGTAGCAGGACTGTTGATGACGTCGTGCAATGAAGCACTGGATCCTCGGATGCCTGGACGAGCCCGGCAGACGAAGATGCGTTCTTGATGCAGGCTCAGGAGGTGCCTGATGCTGAAGCTTTTTTCGGGACTGACCACTTATCTTCCTCTCTGCATTACCGGTCCTGACGTGTCCGCCCCCCAGTTGGAGGCCGCCATAGAATCGTTTCGTGGCCTGCTGCTGGCGCTGTTCTTTCTCGGCGTCGACATGACGCTGGATCTGCAAGTGATGGCCAGAAACTGGACGCTCATCACCTCCGGCGTGCTGTCGCTGATGGCGGTCAAGGCGTTGTGTATATGGCGTCGCGCTTCGCTAAAAGCAGCCACAGCGACGCACTGCATCCCTCCATTGATGGCACAGGGCGGCGAATTTGCGTTTGTGCCATTGCGAAGCGCTCAAACTCAGAGTCATCAGTACCGAAGTCAACGCCAACATGACGGCTACCGTGGTGCTATCCATGGCGCTGGAACAGCGCCAGCCTGGCAGGCTTCGCTTTCGGGTGAAAGCAACTCATGGTCACCCAGCCGTAGATCACATCGGCCGGGCGTGGCGATGGTTGCGTGTATCAGTCCACTTCAGGACGCGGCTGTACTGCGAATTCCGGAACAATGTGAGTACCCAGCTCCTCAATGACATCCTCAGCAGGGCGCTTTCCGTATTTGAGATTCAGGATAACGTGGTCCACCCCGATCTCCTCAAGCGACTCCAGCAAAAACCGCAGATGGTAGCGTCCCAGTTTGAACCCTAAATGAATGCGGGTGGGCGGCGTGGATGGAGTCTCGTCGAGGTCGATATAAAGCGACTGAGCGAAGGGCTTATAGACGGCGCCACATTGCTTCATGACCTCACGTCGCCAGTCTTCAACGATCAGCCGCTGCATGTTCGGTATGCGTGGATAGTTGATCCATCCGAGGCTTTCGCGCGCGATCCAGTCCAGCGACTGGCGACTGTTTCCAGTCACCAGCATTGGAATGGATTGGGTTGTGGGTTTGGGAATCAAGTCAGCGCCCTGCATCTCACCACCGCTCCAGCGGATGGGTTCGAAGCTGGTGCTGTGGGCTTTCCTAATAACCTCGTAGTGCTCCCGAAAGAGCTCTCCACGCCTTTCGGGATCGACGCCGAAAGCTAAAAACTCCACCGGACGATCGCCGGAAGCCACCCCCAGAATCAAGCGACCTGCGCTCAGTTGATCGACGCTGGCAGATGCCTTGGCGGTATGCAGCGGATGGCGCAACGGTATGGCAATGGACGCAGTGCCAAGCGCAATCTCAGACGTATGCGCGGCCATGTAGCCCAGATAAACCCAAGGGTCGAACAGTTGGCCAACATCGCCGAAACCGGGATCCCGAAGAGGCACATCACGAAACCAGAGCGCGCAGAAACCCAACGCCTCCGCTCGTTTGGCCAAAGCGACCTGGTTGAGCATGCTGGGCATGTCCCCATCGAAAGCCTCCAAAGGGAAAAACAATCCAAGGCTCAAATGACCCTGAGTGAAGGTCCGGCTGAACCCTCGATGCTGCTGATAAGTAATGGTGCTCGGCCGATACATACTGATTTTCCTCAATGGGAGAACGTGAACAGCGGCCTCATTTCCAGAGGTGCTGCGGCATCGGTCGCTTGAGAACGACAGGTGGGGGAGTGCGTAAAACGTTTACCCGTTGTGCGGTAAATGTTGGTCGGGCGGGACGTATTAAGGAGCCAGTGGCTGGTGATACACGCGGGCAGGTCCAGATCGCGGCAAGCGGACAGTCAGAAGGGAATCTGATTGCCCCAGCCTTTGCCTCAACTGAGTAAAGGCGTGGGGTCATCCAACAAGCGTAGGCGGGTTTGCAATGAATCGCCATGCGGGTTGTGACGATGATTGCTACGCGTCGATGAACCAGCCGCGATCGCTGGCGGCGATACTGGCGCAGGGGATTGAGCGAGTTGAACAGATCACGCTCGCAATCATCGAGCGCAACGACAAGATCTCCATTATCAGCAACTAGAACCCAGACCAGCTCACGTCAACAGCCTGGGTTCACTGTTGCCGAGGCGGTCGGGCAGACTCCGATGCGGGTAGCGCATCGAGAGCACTGGGAATGATTCGGCCGTACCCCCGAAACTCTGCTTCACTCAACTATCTGGCGCGCTGGATCAGCGGCTACAGGCGAGCCATGCCGACAGCTGAAACCACACGTGCTGGAGCAAAAACCTAATGAAGAATCCGGACCCCTCAGCCCCACTGCCTCCGAGATCGACGTTGAAAAGCCTTCGTGTCCAGTGGTCACTGATGAACGCCTATGAGCGATTCGAGCAGATCATCGTGCTGGCGCTTGGCGTGATGATCTCGTGCGTCATCGTCATTGCTTTGTTCCAGCTCTATAGACGAGTGCTGCCGCTGGTGGTAGGCGGCGCGATTGATCCCTTGGATCACGGCGATTTCCAGTTACTGTTCGGTTCGATCTTCACTGTATTGATCGCCTTGGAGTTCAAGCACTCCATCATTCGTCCGGCGTTCAGGCACGGGAGCATCGTGCAGCTGCGAACAGTGATTCTTATCTCGCTCCTGGCCCTGAGTCGCAAATTCGTGATTCTTGATTCCGCTTCAACGCCCGCCGCCACTATCGCTGCATTGGGGTTTGCAACGCTGGTCTTGGGGATCATCTATTGGTCGTTCACAAAACGCGGCAGATTGCCTGAGGAATAAAAGGCCCAGCCCTATTTCGTTGGGGATTACGACCACGTCCCACCAAGAGACGCCGTCGGGGTTTGACGAGTTCGAATCGTTTAGACGTGGTTGCAATTAAACACCCAGACTGTCGATGACCTCGATGAAGTTTCTGATCAGGGGTGATTGCTGGTTCTTTCTCCAGACGAAATAGATATCGCTTGAATCCAGACTGGGCACCTGGTCAGCCTGAAACGTGTGCGCCTGACTGGCAAAACGATCCACGTAACTCTCTGGTATGCAGGCGAAACCTATCCCTTGCGCGATACAGGCGAAGATACTCGGATACGATTCGATTTCCAGAATAGCCCGAGGCTGGATACCGCTGCTTTCCAACCAGTTATCGACCTGTTGTCTGTAGTGACACGTGCGACCGAATACATATAGTTCGAGCCCCGACAAATCTTGGGGAGTGGGCGAGGAAAGAGCTTTGGGCACTACTCTGATCAAGCGCTCACGAAACGCTAGTCGGCTATCCAGCAAAGGATGCTGGATCGGGCCGTCAGTAAGAATCAAATCAAGCTCGCCATCCATCAAAAGTCGCTCAAGGAATAGCGAGTGCTCCGGGCGAATGTGAAGTTCTACCCCCGGCGCCTCAAGGCGATAACGTACGAGGCGCTCCGGTAGATGATTGGCCAGCGCTACATCTAGCGCTCCGACGCGAAGCACTCCCTGCATGGAATCGTTTGAGAACAACGAGCGCGTTTCAGCTGCCAGGTCAATGAGCTGTTTGGCTTTTCGGTATACCAACCTGCCCTCGGGAGTGACCAGCAATCGGTTATTTTCGCGATTGAACAAAACGACGCCGAGTTGAATTTCGAGCTCTCGCAGTCTGGCCGTGATGTTCGACGGTACACAATGCAGCGATGCGGCGGCTGCGGCTATCGTGCCGTGGTCGACGACAGCGCAAAAAAAGCCCAGCTGCGAAAGTTTCAAGAGAATCTCCTTTTGTGATGGCCTGGCTCACTTCTGATCACTTTTAGTGATTGGCTTTGCAGCTTAACATTGTCCCGTCAAATGCATCCAGCCTTAAACAGACTGGCTATTGGCTGAGCACCAGAGCTGAAATCGGGCTTACGATGAAAGTATTTTTAGAGATGTTGGCTATGCAATGGCCGACGCTGCCGCGGAGAAGTAGATGCGCATACTGCATACCATGTTGCGTGTAGTGAACCTGGACAAATCCATTCACTTCTACACGAGGCTGCTTGGCATGAGCCTCTTAAGACGCAAAGACTACCCAGAGGGCGAGTTCACACTGGCTTTCCTTGGTTATGGTCCGGAGACCGAGGCGGTCGCCCTGGAGCTGACGCATAATTGGGGACAAAACAGCTATGAGCTTGGTGATGCTTACGGGCATGTCGCTATCGAGGTTGAAGATGCAGACGCATTATGCAGCCGTGCTGCGATCATGGGATATCGCGTTCCGCGACCAGCAGGTGTTATGAAACATGGGCGTACGGTCATCGCGTTCATTGAGGACCCCAATGGATATAAGGTTGAGCTGATTCAAAAAGGTACGCAATTCGACTGAGCGAGCGCCGCGATCGCGCGATAAGGATCATTACCATATATCCACTCAACACCTCATTTGCATGAGGCTTGAAGTTTTAGGTGCATCATTGAATAAACTGATCCTCCACTGCCACATCTTCAAGCCGGTAACGAATCCTACCGCTTTAAAACAGCACCCTGACTGCCGATAAAAATATCAACTTCGCCGAAAACGCCGCATTAAAATGGCGGCGTATGGGCTCAAATAATCAGGATGCACTGGGTCGTTCGGAAACTCCTGTATGTTCTGATGCACGCGCGTATCTCTGATCCCCAAATTTGTCAGTGTCAGAAATCAATTACCCTTCATAATCCAACCTCTAATGCTATAACTGTCATTCAGGTCTCTTACGACGCGCACTGCGTCCCTCCCGTTTTTGTACGGGCCGATGACAACGAAGTTGTTTTCTCTGCGCGCCACTGACAATTGCATGTTCTTGATAGCTTTGGTTGCGCGATTTCGGCTGGGTGTATTCATCGCTATCTCGATGATCCATACGCCGATCAAGGACGTGGCGAGAGCAGTGTGTCCAACGGGAGGAACCACGTTTGCGCATGTCAAACAATGGCGTTGCAGTGTAATGAGCGACAATGGCCCTGTGCGAAAGAGGTGCCATTGAGGTTGGGTGTTTTTTTGCTAGCGATGAGTGCTAGGCATATACCGACGAGCGTAATCAGAACAGTGAGGGCGAGGGTCCATCTGGTCTTCTTACTCCATCCGGCAGGATTTATCGTGGCGGCACTGTCGCTTTCTTCAAACGGGGTGGGCCGCGACCCACTCTTTGAGATGAGCAACAAAGCTCAGGACAGTCGGAGCAATGTTTTCTCTTGAAGGGTAGACCGCATAAATTCCCACCGGCGGCTCAATGGCCCAGTCGGACAATGCCTCCACCAGAGCGCCTGAATCAAGATCATCTCGTACATGCCAGTCCATGAGCAGCGCTATTCCATGTCCATCTATCACCATCTGGCGAACCACTTCCCCAAGACTGGATGAAAACCGTTTGCGTATTTTGCAGGTTTTTTTGATGCCTCCCCGGGACATGGCCCAGCTGGAATCCTTACCAACGATCAGCCCGTCCAGCATGGCCAGTTCTTTTGGAGAGATAGGCATGCCCTGTTTTTCCCAATACTGGGGGGCGGCGCATATCAGACGTCGAGAGGCAGCAACTCTTTGCGCGATCAGGGACGAATCGGCCATCACGCCGTGCCGAATCGCAAGATCGGTACCATGGGCGGCCAGATCAACCAGTTGATCCGTTGGATGAAGATCGACGATGACGCCAGGGTAGCGTTTGAGATAACTGCTTACGACGCTCGATAAATAACCTTGGGCAAATGTCGCGGAAGCGGTTATGCGCAGATGACCGGTAATCTCGGTCTTCTGGAAAAATCCTCCCTCGGCCTTCTCGACGCTTTCGAGGATGCTCAGGGCATGCTGATAAAGCTTCTCACCGTCAGAAGTGGGGCTGAGTTTACGGGTGGTTCGGTTAAAAAGTCTCCGGCCCACGCTGTCTTCAAGGGCCAGAAGACGCTTACTTCCACCCGCAGCTGTCATCCCCAGCCGTTCGGAAGCCGCACGGATGGATCCCTCTTCAAAAACGGCAACAAACAAACGCAATTCATCGATGGAATCCAGCACTTATTACCAACCAACAGGACCGAAAGATTCAACAACTCTAACGTACTTATCCAATTTTATTGATGATAATTTGGTGGCCTATAGTTCCTCGGAGTTAAACCCTTGAAAGCCATTGTGATAAATCAGCATGGTAGCTCAGACCTTTTTGTCGAAATTCAGACGGACAATCCCCGCGCGCGAGCAGGTCATGTGATTGTCGATGTGCGGGCGACAAGCGTGAATCCAGTGGACACGAAAATTCGCCGTGGCAGCGAAGGTACGGCTGGTCTGACTTTCCCGGCCACTCTTCACATTGATGTTTCAGGGGTGGTCAGCTCCGTCGGTACTGGCGTGACTCGCTTCAACCCAGGCGATGAAGTCTATGGCTGTTTCGGCGGCATCGTGGGGATTCCCGGTGCGCTGGCAGATCAGATGGAGGTCGATGCCAATATGCTGGCGCTAAAACCCACGTCACTCTCTTTTGGCGAAGCAGCAAGCTTGCCGCTCGTGGCGATTACTGCATGGGAGGCGCTGATCGACCGTGCTTCGATCAAACCCAATGACAATGTCCTTGTACATGGTGGCACCGGCGGTGTAGGGCACATAGGGATTCAATTGGCCAAGGTTCTGGGAGCCAAGGTATCGACGACGGTTTCCACACCGGAAAAAGCGGAAATTGCCCGTCGGTTGGGCGCCGATGAAATTATTTTTTATAACGGCGAGACGCCTGAGGAATACAGTCAGCGAATCACTGGAGGAAAGGGATTCGATACGGTCTTCGATACCTTGGGCGGCGAGGTCTTACAGAACTCGCTGAAAGCCGCGAAGCTCAAGGGCCACGTCGTCTCGATCATCGGTTACGACACCTACGATCTGACCGAAATGCACTTCAAGGCATTGAGACTCGACCTGGTATTTATGGCTGTTTCGATCATTCATAACCAAGACCGCAAGCACCATGGCGAGATCCTGCAAAGACTGGCTGCCCTGGTTGATCGCGGCTTGGTCAAGCCACTGATCGATGAGCGCCATGATTTCACTGCTGCGGGCGTCAGTGCGGCACATGATCGCCTAGAGTCAGGTCGTGCCATTGGCAAAGTCGTCATTGAGCGAAAGGCTTAGTCACGCCGACACAGGATCGTGTGCACCGGGCCTAGAAGACAGTGACTCAGTCTTCCCCTGCGACGAGTTCATGTGTGTCGTGCCGATAACCTGGATCTCGACCAGGCCGCCATCTCGCAGCACCGCGGATTCAAATTGTTGGTCGCACGGCCGACGGCATGGATATCTTCGATACACCCGTGCCAGCCAATGCGCTCTCTCTTTATAACGCCCACAAGCAGGAGGTTTGATGACCACCCCTTTGACACTGATTGCCACTTTGACCGCCAAGGCCGGGTTTGAATCCGAACTCGAGGAGACGCTGCAGCGCCTGCAAGGCCCGAGCCGAGCCGAAGCGGATTGCATCCAGTACGATTTCCATCGTGATGCCGAGCAGGCTCGCACTTTCCACATGATCGAACAGTGGCGCACTGAAGCGGCGCTGACTGCTCACGAAGCGACACCGCATTTTCAGGCCGCGCTCCCTTTCATCGAGCGTGCTGCTGAAAAACTCACCATCACGAAAATGTATCGCATCTCCTGAGGTTCTTCGAATGAAAGCCATTGCACACTTCAAATGCCTGCCTATCGAACATCCCAACGCTTTGGTGGAGATCGATATACCCGAGCCAGTGACGAAGCCGCGCGACCTGCTCGTAGAGGTAAAGGCCGTATCGGTCAATCCTGTCGATACCAAGGTGCGACAGGGCTACGTACCGCACGAAGACGAAAGCCAGCCCCGTATCCTCGGATGGGACGCTACCGGTGTGGTCAAGTCGGTCGGCAGCGACGTGACGCTGTTCAAGCCTGGTGACAGGGTCTGGTACGCCGGATCGTTGATCCGCCCGGGCAGCAACAGTGAGCTGCAACTGGTGGACGAGCGTATCGTCGGTTCAATGCCCCAGTCGCTGGATTTCAGCCAGGCTGCGGCATTGCCACTGACTTCCCTGACCGCCTGGGAGTTACTCTTCGATCGCCTCGGTGTTGCAAGTGATACCACCGACCGGGGCGAAACGCTGCTCATCGTCGGCGCTGCGGGCGGGGTGGGTTCGATCCTGACTCAGTTGGCGCGTCAACTGACCGGACTAACAATCATCGGCACGGCTTCGCGCCCGGAAACCCAGGCTTGGGTCGCCGAGCTGGGTGCGCATCACGTCATCGACCATACCAAGCCACTCAGCGAAGAGCTCAAGCGCATTGGCATTGGACAAGTCAGCTATGTCGCAAGCTTGACCCAGACTGATCGGCACTACGAGCAAATCATCGAATCACTGAAGCCTCAGGGCAAGCTGGGCCTGATCGATGATCCGGCCACGCTTGACGCTGTACCGCTGAAGCGTAAGAGCCTGTCGTTGCACTGGGAGCTGATGTATACCCGCTCGCTTTACGAAACCGAGGACATGCAGGAGCAGCACAACATCCTCAACGAAATTGCGCGGCACGTTGATTCGGGTCTCTTGCGCACCACTCTCGGCGATAACTACGGACGCCTCAGCACAGAAAGTCTTCGTCGTGCCCATGCTCTACTGGAAAGCGGCAAGGCGAAAGGCAAGATCGTTCTGAAGGGCTTCTAAGAGGTACTACAGAAACGACTGGGTAATTTCCAGCTCCAGGTACCCATTGCGCAAACCGTGTTGCTTCAGGCGCTTGGACACGCACGGAAAGCATCGAAGCCCGAGACTGCCGGGCCGCGATCGGCCTCAAGCAACGCGATAAAGACCAAACACAGCGGAGCCATGGGGCCCTCCTCACAGACAGCTTTCGACCCATAGCGGCCTCTCGATCCCACCGCGTCGCAGACTCCGATGACCAATTCGTCGACCCTCGTCGCGGCGTTGTCCAGCAGTGTCGTTTGCTGAGGAATCAGATTCGCTGGTCTCCCACGGCAGGCAACCCATACGCGACGTCGAATGCGTTCCTCGCGCAGGGTAACTGGAATCGGCCTCACGCCAGCTTCCACGACCTCTTAGCTATCTCGCGGATACGACTGAACAACGTGCTGGGCTCATACAGCTAGACGGTCGTGCGCGATCTCTCGCCCTGACCGCGTGCGGCTGCCGGCCCTGACTCGGGCGCTGACTGAGATTGCATCCGGTGCCTATCTGCCGCTGCCGTCGCTGGGCTTCCATCGCGGCCGCAGGGCGGACCGTGCGCGGTATCGCCGTTCAACACCTCCAGGTAGCCCTCCTCGATATTCAGCCGCTCGACTAGAAAGTCGACGAAGGCACGCACTTTCGGTGACTGCACCTGACCGCGCGGGAACAGTGCATGCAGGTCGAGGTCCGTGCCACGCCAGCCGGTGAGCACGCGCTGCACCAGACCCTGCTCGACGAACGCCCGCACAAAGACGTCACTGGTCAGCATCAGGCCTTCTCCATCCATCATCACAGTGCGAAGGGCGCTCGGATCGCTGGCGATCACGACGGGGTCGACCGGGAACTCGCGCAGCTTGCCGTTTCCATCATCGAGGGTCCAGGCGAAGCCGTGGGCGCTTCGGTGATTGGTCTGCACGGTTGCCCGGTGGTTAATCAAATCGTCGGGATGCAGCGGCTCGCCGAAACGCTCGATGTAACCGGGGGTGGCGTAGATCGCGGTACGGAACACGGCGAGCTTGCGCGCCGCCACGTCGATTTCGCCGGCGATGATGTCGACCTGGTCGTTGCTCAGCAGCAGTTCCACGCGAACGTCCGGATGGCGTGCGTGGAATTCGCTGAGTAAGGGCGCGACCCAAGTGTTGCCCACCGGATGAGATGCAGTCACGCGCAGCCAGCCTCGCGGCCCGCTCTGCAACTCACTGACGGCGCTCTCCGCCTCGTCCAGGTCGCGCGCAATGCGCTGGCAATGCGCGAAATAGATGTTGCCCGCCTCGGTCAAGCCGAGCTTGCGGGTTGTGCGATGCAATAGCTGCGCACCCAGTCGCTCTTCCAGCTCCCGCACCTTACGACTCACGGTCGCCTTGGGCATGTGCAGCGTGTTCGCGGCAGCCGTGAAGCTGCCCAACTCCACAACCTTGACGAACACCAAAGTGTCATTGAGATCTCGATTCATGGAGCATTCTAGCGATTATTCCATTGATGGAACAATTATTCACAAAAAGGCCGACTAATACACTGGCAGCGGCTGCACTACATTGGTCTCAACAGCAAACGGAGGTCACTGCCTCCACCGCTTGAGCCAAGGATACGAACATGAACAGACTAACTGGCAAGACCGCGGTAATCACCGGTGGCGCGACCGGCATCGGTCTCGCGGCGGCAAAGCGCTTCATCCAGGAAGGCGCCTTCGTCTTCATCTACGGCCGTCGGCAGGAAGCGCTCGACGCTGCCGTGGCCGAGCTTGGTCCAAAGGCCCGCGCCATAACGGGCTCGGTCTCCGATGAGGCCGACCTAGACCGACTCTATGTGGCAGTGAAGGCCGAGCGCGGAACCCTCGACATCCTCTTCGCCAATGCCGGCACCGGCAGCCCACTCAAGCTGGGCGAGATCACCGCCGCCCATATCGACGAAACCTTCGAAACCAACGTGAAGGGCACCATCTTCACGGTCCAGAAGGCGCTGCCGCTGATGGGCGAGGGCGGTTCGATCATCCTGACCGGATCGAGCGCCGGCACCACGGGTGCTCCCGAATTTACCGCCTACAGCGCGAGCAAGGCGGCCGTGCGCAACTTCGCTAGGACCTGGGCAGAGGATCTGAAGGGCACCGGCATCCGGGTCAACGTGCTGTCGCCTGGCGCTACGGCAACCGAACTCGCGAAGGCGGCGCTCGGCGAGGAAGGCCAGAAGTCCTATGGCGCGATGACGCCCCTGCTGCGCATGGCCGAGCCCTCGGAAATCGCGGCGGCAGCGGTGTTTCTCGCCTCCTCGGACAGCAGCTTCATGACCGCGAGCGAACTCGCTGTCGACGGCGGCCTGGCGCAACTCTGACCCACGACGCGTCGGCGCTCCGTTCGATGGTTCGGAGCACCGCAGGGTCTGCTCAATAACGAACATTAGAAAGGCAAAATATATGAACAACCATAGTGCACAAAAATTGGCGGGAAAAATTGCGGTCGTGACCGGTGGAAGCAGCGGGATTGGCCTGGCCACGGCCAAGCGCTTCCTTGAAGAAGGTGCGCACGTCGTTATCACTGGGCGAAGGGAGGACGAACTGAAGGAGGCGGCAGCCACCTTGAAGGGAAACGTTACGACGGTCGTGGGCGACGTGTCCCGCCTGGAAGATCTGGACCGGCTCTTTGCTGTCGTGAAAGAGAAGCATGGTCACATTGATGTGCTCTTTGCCAATGCGGGCGCGGGTACGGTCGCGCTGCTGGAGGCCGCTACCGAGGCTCATTTCGACCAGACCTTCGACGTGAACGTCAAGGGCACCTTCTTCACGGTGCAGAAGGCCCTTCCGCTGTTCAGAGACGGCGGCTCGATCATAGTGACCTCTTCGGTCACCAACGTCCTGGGAACGGCTGGATTCAGCGCTTACGGTGCAAGCAAAGCGGCTGTGCGCAACTTCGTGCGTGCCTGGACGATGGAGCTGAAAGATCGCCAGATCCGCGTGAATTGCATCAGTCCCGGGCCCACCGAGACGGGCGCTTTGCAAAAGACGGCGGGCCTTACCGCCGACCAGGCCAAGGAAGCGGCCGCCCAGTACGCCTTGCAGATTCCCATGGGTCGCTGGGGCAAGCCGGAGGAAATCGCGGCTGCCGTCGTATTCCTCGCTTCCGAGGAAAGTTCGTTCGTCACGGGTATCGATCTTCCCGTCGATGGCGGCCTGGCGCAGGTCTGACCCCAGCGCGGCCCCTTGGCTGGCCACCCTAGCGGCAAGCCGTGGGGCCGCGCTTATCCAAGCAGGATCCAACCCAACTCAGAGAAAACTCCTATGACCTATTCAATTATCGGCTTCGGCCCTATCGGCCAGGCACTGGCCAAGGCGTTTGCCCGCAAGGGCATCGACGTATCCGTGGCCACCGCGCGCGACCCGGAAAGCTTTGCCTCCGTCGCCGCTGCGATCGGTCCCACCATCCTTCCCAAAACACTGGCGGAAGCGGTCAAGGCGGACATCATCTTTTTGGCCGTCCGTTTCGACTCGCACCAGGATGTCGCCAACGCGCTGTCGACCTGGAAAGGCAAGACCATCGTCGATGTAACCAACACCCAAGTGCCCACAGAGGAACTGGGAGGACAGCCTTCTTCCATGGTCGTTGCGCGGTCCTTCACGGGTGTCAGGCTGGTCAAAGGCTTCAACCATCTGGGTGCATCCGTCCTCGCCCAGGATCCGGCCGTGCATGGCGGCAGGCGGGTCGTGTTCCTGGCCAGCGACGATGACGAGGCCGCGGCCGAGATCGGCGCGCTTGCAGAAAATCTCGGTTTCTCGCCGGTCCAACTTGGCAGGCTTTCCGAGGGCGGGCTGCTGGTCCACGCACGCGGAAATAGCTGGGGTCGACTGATCTTCAAGGACCTCGTCACTTTCGCCGGTTGAGCAGGACGTACCCAACGATAACAACACAACGAACGCGCTCGGGTCGAGCGCAAGTCGACTCGATCGACGCGGAGAAATCCCCATGAATACCGAGAAAAACGTCCAGACCGTGAAGGACTTCTTTGCGGCCATTGGCCGCGGCGACAAGGACGGTCTGCTGGCGCTGGTCGCCGAAGACATCGAGTGGATCATCCCGGGCGAAGACTGGCCTCTGGCCGGTACGCGCCACGGCCATGCGGGGCTTGCGGATTTGCTCGAGACCGCATCCAGGTCGATGGAGACGTCCACCGAGCCCCGGGAGTTCATCGCGCAGGGAGACCGGGTGCTGGTCGTCGGTTTCGCCAAGGGGAAGATCAAAGCCACCAATAAGACGTTCGAAGATGACTGGATCTTCGCCATCACGGTCCGCGACGGCAGACTGACGAAGATCCGCGAGTACATTGACACGCAGGCACTGGCACGAGCCTCGCAGATCGACGCATCCGGGCTCACGTAGCAAAAACCGTTTGGGGCCCCTCGCCATTCGAATACCAAACTTTGTAGGAGGTCCCCATGTACGACACATCCAAGCTATCCGAGTTGATCCGCTTCGCACGCGTTGATCCAGGCGCCACCGTCATCGACGTTTACCCGGGCGACGGCGACTGGACGCGTCTATTCTCTGACGCCGTGGGACCCAACGGACGGGTCTATAGCTTCGTGCCTGCCGAAGTCGCCCACTTCAAGAACGATCCTGTCGGCAACATGCGTACGTTGGCGAAGGAGCCGGGCCGGGCAAACGTCTAGGCGGTTTCGGCGAACCTCGTGGCCATGCCGGAAGTCACGCAGCCCGCGGATGTCCTGTGGATGCACCTGTTCTACCACGATCTCCACACCGCGCTGGTGCAGTCCAAGGACGCGACGGCGGCCGACTTCAATCGCGCCATGTGCGATAGGGTCAAGCCGGGTGGGTACTACGTCATCGTCGACCACGCCGCCGCTGGCACAGCGGGCACCAGTGTTGCCCAGTCGCTGCACCGGATCGACCCCGCCTCCGTTCGGAAGGAGGTGGAGGCGGCCGGCTTCCTGCTGGACGCGGAAAGCAACATGCTCGCGAACAAGGATGATCCGCGATCAGTCAAGGTGTTCGATCCCGCGATCAAGGGCGAGACCGATCGCTTCGTCTACCGGTTTGTGAGGCCGTGACGGCTGCCAGCGACGGCCGCTTGGCGGGGCACACTCCGGCCACGACGAACGTCTCTTGTTGGCCGAATGCTGCCATTCACGAGGGGCGGCTTTGGGTCGAAAGCAGCCGGTCGTGGCTGACCGCTTCCGACCTAGATCGGCCGCTCGTTGAGGTCAGCTAGCGGCCAAAAGAAGACAGTCAGCGCCCTGACTGATCACGCAATGCATCCAGAAGCAAACGAAAAGCCGGTTTGTGTTGGCGCCGGCTTGGGTAGTAAAGGTGATACCCGGTGACGGTGCCAGTCCAGTCCTCCATCAGCCGCACCAGGCGACCCTGTGCCAGATCCTGCTCGACCAGATGCTCCGGGAAGTAGCCCAGTCCGGCGCCCGCCCTGACAAAATCGCGCATGAGCCAGATGTTGTTACTCACCAGATGCCCGTCGGCGCGTACTTTGATTTCTCTCCCGTTTTTTGCGAAAGGCCAACCCCACAATCCTCCCGAGGTGGGCTGGCGCAGGTTGATACAGGCGTGCTCGGTCAGATCCTGTGGCGTCAGGGGGTTAGCACGGTGTTCCAGATAGGCGGGGGCGGCCACTAGTGCCAGGCGAAAATCCCGGCCTATGGGCATGCTGATCATGTCCTGAGCCAACTGCGCCCCCAGGCGGATACCGGCATCGAAGCGCTCTGCAACGATGTCGACCAATGCGTAGCTGTCGTTGATTTCAACCTTGATGCCCGGATAGTCGATCATCAATTGCAGCGCAGCCGGGGCAAGGACGAGATGGGTTGCGTGCTCCATGGAGGTGATGCGCAGGCTACCCGCCGGCATGCCGCTCAGTTCGCTCAGCTCGTTGAGGCCTGACTCGATCCCGTCAAAATGCGGCCCGATGCTGTCGATCAGGCGCGCGCCGGCTTCGGTCGGTGCGACGCTGCGGGTACTGCGGGTCAGCAATTGCACACCCAGGCGCGATTCCAGTTTGGTGATGGTGCGGCTCAGCGCAGGCTGGGAAACGCCAAGCTGCGCCGCCGCTTTGGTAAAACTGCCCTCACGGGCGACCCGCAGGAGGGCCAGGAGGTCGGTGACGTTGTCGCGCACGATTGATGCTCTGCGGTTATAGGTCTATTCCAACCATACCATCTAATCATTTGTAGGCAGGATGGCTAGAGTGTCGCCTTTGCTTCGCGGCGCTTTCAGGAATCATCTTTCCCATGGATAAACAAACATTCGATGTGATCATTTTTGGCGCCACCGGGTACACCGGTCGGCTGGTTGCTGAATACTTCTTCACTCAATACGGCGTCGACGGCCCTGTTAAATGGGCCATTGCCGGTCGCAGCTTGAGCAAGCTGCAAGCCATTCGGGACAGTTGGGCAAATGCTGCAGCGCTGCCGCTGATCGTGGCCGATGCCCAGGACCAGGCGTCCGTGCGCGACATGGTTGCCGCAACCAGGGTCGTGATTACCACCGCAGGGCCGTTTTCGGTCTATGGCTCGGACCTGGTAGCAGCCTGCGCCGAGTCGGGGACGGACTACGTCGACCTCTCGGGGGAGATCCCTTGGATTGCCCAAATGATCGGCAGCCATCAGGCTCAAGCCCAGGCATCGGGCGCGCGACTGGTGTTCTCCTGTGGTTTCGATTCGGTGCCGTTCGACCTCGGCGTATGGTTCACCCAGCAGCAGGTCATGAAGAAGTTCGCTCGCTACGCGCCTCGGATCAGGGGCCGCGTGCGCAGCATGCAAGGCGTGCTGTCCGGTGGCACGTTCCTGAGTGTCGATGCTGTGGTTGCAGCGGCAGCGCAGGATCCTGCTCTCGGTGAACTGGTGGCCGATCCGTTTGCCTACACACCGGGATTCAAAGGTGTCGAGCAACCTGATGATCAGACCCCCTACCGGGATGAACTGGCTCAGAGCTGGGTCGGCCCTTTCATCATGTCCGGCATCAATTCCAAGGCGGTGCATCGCACAAACTTGCTGGAAGGGCACCTGTGGGGCACGTCGTTTCAATACGACGAAATGCTGATGCTCAGTGCGCAACCGAGCGAAGACGATGAGCTTGGTCTGGCAGGCTTCTCTTTCAATGAGGGCGGTCATCCGCAAGCGGGGCAAGGGCCCACACAGAAGGAGCTTGATGCAGGCTTTTATGATGTGTTGTTCATCGCAGAACTGGCAGACGGTCAGGTGCTCAAGGCATCCGTGAGTTGCGACGAGGATCCGGGCTACCTGTCGACCTCCAAAATGTTGGCCGAGTCAGCGATGGCGCTGGCGTTCGATGTGACACGTGAGGAGACCCCGGGCGGTTGCTGGACGCCCGCGGCGGCGTTGAATGAGGCGTTGCTCAAACGCCTGACTGAAAAAGCCGGACTGAGGTTCACAGTCGAGGGTTGATTCTATGGGCCGCTAAAAAAGCTGAATGTCTTTGACGTTCAGCTTTCAGAGTCTTCAGCCCTCTCAACAATTAGCCCTCTCAACAAAAGGTGAACCATGAATCTGCCAAACCGTATGAACTACATCGAGATCACCGAACCCGGTGGCCCCGAAGTATTAAAGATAATGCAGGCCGATGTGCCGACGCCCGGTGATCACGAGCTGCTGATCCGGGTTCACGCCGCCGGCATCAATCGTCCTGATGTCATACAGCGTTCGGGCAAATACCCGATGAAACCCGGCATGACCCCTGTGCCCGGGTTGGAAGTGGCCGGTGAGGTCGTTGGGGTTGGCGCAAAGGTGGCCAACTTCAAGCTGGGCGACAAGGTATGTGCGCTGACCAATGGCGGTGGTTACGCCGAATACTGCGTTGTGGCGGCCACCCAATCATTACCGGTCCCCGACGGCGTGGACATGATTCAGGCCGCGGCCATTCCGGAAACATTCTTTACCGTGTGGGCCAACCTTTTCGAGCTGGGCCGTGCCCAAAAGGGCTGCACCGTATTGATCCATGGCGGCACCAGCGGCATCGGCACGACCGCGCTGATGCTGTGCAAGGCCTTGGGGATCAAGGCTTTTGCAACGGCCGGCAGCCAGGAAAAGTGCGACCGGATCCGCGAACTGGGTGGCGAAGCGATCAATTACCGCGAGGTGAACTTCGCTCAAGAGATCGCCCGGCAAACCCACGAGAAGGGCGTGGACGTCATTCTCGACATCATGGGCGGGAGCTATTTCGAGAGCAACGTAGCGTCACTCGCACGACGCGGTCGACTGGTCATTATCGGCTTTCTGGGCGGCAGCTCCGTCAAAGACTTCAATCTGCTGGCGTTGATGGAAAAGCAAGGCTCGGTGACAGGGTCGATGATGCGTTCGCGCAGCGCGGAGGAAAAAGCCGAGATTGCTCGCGCCGTACTCGCCAATGTCTGGCCGCTGCTCAGTCAAGGCGAATGCCTGCCGATCATTGACCGTGTTTTCCCTCTCGCCGACGCAGCACAAGCGCATCAGCGAATGGAGCAGGGCGACCATATCGGCAAAATCGTGCTGAAGGTGGTGTGAACGGGAATCGCCCGGTGCGTGTCATTAACTGCCGCCGGGCGTTGTTCTTTTTTTGTTTGAGGTGTTCGTGGTTGTGTGGGGGCGAGCGGCTGCCTTGGGTCGAAAGCAGCCTTCCGCCATTGACCGCTACCGACCCGAAGCTACCCTTCAAGGAAGGGCAGTAGCCGCCTTTAATCTGAGCACCTCTAACATTTCGGTCAATACTGCACGGGGCCAAAGTGTCCTCTATATCCGACCTGAGTGAGTACCAAACGATTAATGCATTGGATGCTTACCAGGTCGTTCTCCAGCGGACGTCCAAACAAGGCAAAATTTTTGATTGTGTATGCCTCTGCGTATTTTTCCCGATCAGGGTGACAGCGCCGCAGCGACATGCCATAGGCGGTTTCAAAAGGATGGCCGCCAGTGCGAATCAAACTAAAGAACGACGGGTAAATTATGCCGTCGAAGCCCGCTTCTTTGGCTGCTAATGCGATTGCTCTGGAAAACTCGTAGGAGTGGGAACGTGCCAGGAAGAGCATATGGATAGCCATATCCAAGCTTTCGAACTCCGTCACATCTTCTTCGAGTAGGTGAGTAAGATCCAAAAGCCGTAAGTTCCGCTTGGGCTCCAGGGTAGCAACGTAGATGTCGTCATCTGTCGATGCTCGACATTCATGGATGCAAACGTCGATGTCCTGCGATCCGTACATGATAGGAAAGCCTGGCGAATCGAGTCGCCCCTTTCCAGCGAGTGCAATAGGTGGGCTGTCGTACTCTATCGGATCACCTGGACGTTGTGGGCAGATTCGTAGGCGATAAAATTTCTGCCCCATTTGAAGTGTCTTTTCTGGGTATTCCTTCATTACGCGCTTGATGATTTTCGACCGCTTCGATTCGTCCTGAAGATCCTTGAGTGGCTCGACTTCGCCAACCATCCAAAGGCGTGGGCCGTAGTAGAAGAAGCCAATCTGACCAGCCTCCTCAAGAAGCCTGATGTCATCTTTGAGCCAGATCGAGGGCGATATATCGCTCCTCCCAAAGTGATGCTCGTTGCACTGAATAACAGGCGCTGCACCGTAGTCGCAACGGACGGTAGTACCACCCACAAAAAAACGCCATGCAAGAGCCTCAATAAGCTCCTTCGTCAGCTTTCGGCCTTCTTGGCTGTGGCAGTTCGGACATTTCACATGCTCCTCGGTGCCGAGCTTGAATGCATCTATCCGCAGTCCTTCATCCGTGAAGCATTCAGAACAAAGGAGGGTTTGATTCGACTTCGCAGTTTCTTCTGCCATAGTCCTACCGTAGAAAATTTATGGGGGGAAACTCAAACTTTAGACCAAGCGGATCGCTCGGGTTTTGGGCTTAATTGAGCCCGGCTGCTAGGGTCCGAATTTGGTCGAAAGCAGCCTTATTACCCGTTCACGCTGGATCGAAAACTGTCAGTTCACCCATTAGCCGCTTCATTGCAAACACTCGCTATCAGTTGGAAAGTGAGACTGCCGACAGTGTTGGCATCTTACATATTTAACTCTCGAACTCTAGACATCCACCTATCCTGCTAAGCAGGCTAGGTGGATGTCTAGAGTTAGATGATCGAAGCTCCCCGTTATTCGAGACCGTCGGCTAAATTATCATGAGAAGGGCTCACCCCAATGTCCATCAAGTCATCGTATACAATCCACTCTATGGGGAAGAACTCTTGTGGATCCGAGTTAAAGTGCCCAACAATAATTCCGGTGGAAGCATGTGAGGAAATCGAATAGTGTTTCCTCATCAATCCGATTGTCTCCTCGACATCTAGCTCATCCAAGCACGCGTAAACAATAATCACCGCGTCAAGTTTGTTTTTAGTTAACTGATAACTGGCCTGAGACTGAAGCAGTGGAAGCCGACGGAGTATTTGTGCTGCCAATCTCTTGCCTGGTAGCGGTTCGACAATGATGCCCACTGTCTTGTCGTTTTTGTAGACAACAAAGTCTGGTTCTCTATAGCCGCTCAAAACTTCATAAGTGTAAATAGAGGCAACCCAATTCTGAACTGCAGCTTTTGCACTAGCATGAACTTCATCCATGCCAACCCTAGAAGGCATGACCGCATTGTCTGATATATCCCTAACTTCCGTAAGGGTTTCGTCTGAGACGCTGGCCTTCAGCATTTGCTTAGCATGAGACAGGAACTGCTCTGGGGAATACATCAAGAAGTGCCGAACGCCTCCTAAGGAGATAGCCTCATTAATAAGCTCCGGTCGCGGACCGAGGATTTTATTTGAATCTCCCTTCAGCCACCAATCCTCTTTTCGATCATCAGTAACGTATATCAGCCAGTTGCTTGATTCGGATTTAGCCTGTTCCAGCATTTGTCTCCATACTAAATAATCACCATATTTTCTTTTGTAAATTATACCGTTATGGAGGTATTCATCGGGCTGTGCTTTATCCTTTTCCTTATCCCTGTATCCCGGAGGAATCTTCAAATCATAGCGAGCTTGCGCCAACTTATAGAGACCATCTACATCTTTCTGCTCCGCGGGACTGGCCCCGACACGCCCTTCGAATAGCTGCTCTATTGCGTCCTTAATAAAATCTACAGAAGTAGGTGGTTGGTTTGCCTCCTCCAGCACCTTAAGCTCCTCAAGAAATCCGGTAATTGCATCATTTACTTTACTTTGGAGATCTTCTGTTCTGATCGACGAATGGCGCTTTCTAAGATTAAGATTCGCAATCCTGTTGTGCAGGTCGTCAACTGAAGTAATGACAACCTCGCGGACCTGTCGGTATTTTTGATGTTGCTCAGATATTACCCCAGAGCGGTTTCTGTAAAACTCGAGGGCTACATGATGAGGAATCCATATCCGCTTAGACAATGATTTAAGGACGGTAATTAATTCATCACGTGTCGCCGCTTGATATCTGTAGAGGTTTAACAACACATTGGTGTCAAAAACCAAAAGCCCACGCTTCCAGGCGTCTTGATATTCTTTTTCTGTTAGCGCTTTGAATTCAGGAAATAAAGACTTCATCGTTCCATCCTTGTTTTGTGGCCAATCATATCAAAACCCAGGACAGCGATCGACAACACCTGCGCTCCGCTGTTGGCACCCAACTGACCAAATCGGGCTAAGCTGACGCATTCGAGGGCTAACCAGTCGTTCCATTGCAGGTCCCTAATACCTTTCGCCCGTCTATCGAGAATGCTACGGCACTTGGTTTCGGGTCGAGAATTCCGCAGAAGGAATCCGAGCGAGAGTTCATATTAAGATCAATAAGGTTATGGCCTGTGAGCCGCTGCAATTGAACCAATACAGACCGAGACCAGGGTGCCCTAAGGATCAAAAACTGCGCTCTTCAAATGGCAGCTCCTGGCCGATAGCGGCCGGTTGTCACCGGCGGCTTCGACCAAAAGCGGCCCTTAGCCTTATCGTATGCGTCCGGCAAAGTCATCTACCCAGCCCGGCAAAGCAAAGACATGGTGTGCACTTAAATTTTAAGTGGGCACCAGTTCTAGCCTTTTAAGCGGGTATTTCATGCAGCAGACGCGCCGTTCGTATTCCAAATCCTTCAAGGCCCAGGTCATTAAAGAGTGTGTCCAACCCGGCGCTTCGATTGCCAGCGTTGCCCTCAGCCATAGCCTTAACGCGAACCTTGTCCACAAATGGATTCGGGTGCAAGCACAGAAAAGCACGGCGCTCCAGCCTGCATTCATCCCGTTGCCTGTGCACGAAACAGGCCACGGATCCTCACCGAATATCAGCATTGAGATTCTGCACCCGCGCGGTACCGTCAAAGTGAACTGGCCAACCGATAATGCTGCCGCCTGCACCGCATTCCTTCGAGAGCTTTTGCGATGATCCGCATCGACGCCATCTGGCTTGCCACCGAGCCCATGGACATGCGCGCCTGAACTGAAACGGCTCTGGCCAGAGTGATCGCGGTGTTCGGTGCGGCGAAGCCGCACTGCGCCTATCTGTTTGCCAATCGCCGCGCGACTCGGGTCAAAGTGCTGGTACACGATGGGATTGGTGTCTGGCTGGCGGCACGTCGCTTGAACCAAGGTAAATTTCATTGGCCAGGTGTTCGGCAAGGCAGTGAATTGCAGTTGGATGTAGAGCAACTTCAGGCCTTGGTGCTTGGCCTGCCTTGGCAACGGGTTGGCGCTGGCGGTGCAACCACGGTGCTTTAGAAACTGTAATTAGCATCTTGGTTTGCTGTCGCAGACGGTCTGCTTGGTAAAATCCAAGGCATGACTTCCTCACCCAATCTCGATCAAATGACTCCCGACCAACTGCGTGCATTCGCTACGCAATTGCTGTCGCAAGTCGAGACCATGGGCAAGAAGATCAACCGCGATCAAACGGTGATCGAGAAGCTGACCCTCGAGATCGCACAGCTCAAGCGTTTGAAGTTTGCCAAGCGCAGTGAGCAGATGAGTCCTGATCAGGCCAGCCGGCTTGATGACCTGATCGATACTGATATCGCGGCGATTGAGGCCGAGCTTCAGGCGTTGCAAATAGCACCAGCGGCGACCGAGGAAAAGCAAAAGCCCAAGCGCACGACATTGCCGGCAGAATTTCCGCAAACGTTGATCCATCACGAACCAGACAACACTCACTGCCCATGCGGGTGCGCACTGAAACGCATAGGTGAAGATGTCAGTGAAAAGCTGGACTACACACCGGGCGAGTTTACCGTTGAGCGCCATGTTCGTGGCAAGTGGGTTTGCGATGACTGCGAAACGCTGATCCAGGCACCTGTGCCGCCGCAGGTCATCGACAAGGGCATCCCGACTGCCGGGTTACTTGCTCACGTCATGATTGCGAAGTTTGCTGACCATCTTCCGCTTTACCGTCAGGAATCGATTTTTGGTCGTGCCGGCTTGGCGATTCCACGCTCCACGTTGGCTCAGTGGGTTGGCATGACAGGCGTGCAGTTACAGCCCTTGGTCGATGCCTTGCGTGACGTAGTGATCGGGCAACAGGTCATGCACGCGGATGAAACACCCGTGCAGATGCTCGCTCCGGGCACCAAGAAAACCCACCACTCGTATGTTTGGGCTTATGCCACCAGCCAGTTCTGCGACACAGCCGCTGTCGTCTACGACTTCAGCCCCAGCCGCGCTGGCGAGCATGCTCGTAACTTCCTTCAAGGCTGGAAAGGCAAGTTGGTCTGCGATGATTTTGGCGGCTACAAGGCCAGCTTCGAACTCGTCGTGACCGAGATCGGCTGCATGGCCCATGCCCGGCGCAAGTTCTTTGAGTTGCATGCAACCAACAAGCGCCAGATCGCCGAGCAGGCCCTGCACTACATCCAGCTGTTGTACGAATTCGAGAGCGAAGTGCGTAACCTGGAGCCGGATTTACGGCGCCGAATACAGAAAAAGCCGGGCCGGTGATGGATAGGCTGCATGCCTGGATGATCGCGCAGCGTGATCTTGTGCCCGAAGGTTCGGCTATCAGCAGAGCACTCAATTACAGCCTCAAACGCTGGGCAGCGCTGTCGCGCTACCTCAATGACGGGGCTGTACCCATTGACAACAACTGGGCGGAGAACCAGATCCGGCCGTGGGCTCTTGGACGCAAAAACTGGCTCTTCGCCGGGTCGCTACGCAGCGGAAAACGGGCGGCGGCGATCATGAGCTTGATCCAGTCAGCGCGGCTGAATGGTCATGATCCGTACACTTATCTAAAGGATGTTCTCACGCGCCTGCCGACGCAGCGGGCAAGTGAAATCGATCAGTTGCTGCCACATAGGTGGCAACCGGATTAATTACGAAAGACAGGATGCCCGGGCGGACACCTGTGTAGAAAAGTTGTCTTTCGGGAAATCTTAAAAAGCGATGATGTATTGTCAGTCGCTAGGACTAGATCGATTCCAAAGGGATGAAAATGACATTACCTGTCGAAAGGTTGGTCAGGATAGCAATGGCCAATCCAATAAACGCTGAAATCACCTCACGCTTACCTTCACTCGGTTTGAATCAATGCATGCTCACTGCGGGATGCCTGTTCCAAGCCGTCTGGAATCATCAGTCGCACCTGCCGTCGGATTGGGGTGTGAAGGATTACGACGTTTTTTACTTCGATAGTGATCTGTCTTGGGAGGCTGAAAATGAGGTCATCAACTCAGCTCAGTCTCTCTTCCAAGACCTTGAAGTTAACGTTGAGATCAAGAATCAGGCCCGCGTCCACCTTTGGTACAGTCAGCGGTTTGGCAGGTCTTATTCTCAGCTTCAGTCGGCAAAAGATGGTATTGATCGTTACCTGATTGCCGGTACGTGTATTGGGCTAGACCCTGAAACGGGTGAAGTCTATGCGCCATATGGCCTGACCGACGTAGAGCAAGGCGTTCTTCGTATCAATCCGAAAAATCCTCAGCCAGACTTGTTCGACCAGAAGGCCAAAAGTTACCAAGCTCGTTGGCCTTGGCTCAGGATCATAGAACCTCACATTTCATGAACCCTGCGGATCATTACGGTATGCCTAACCCTTCTTCCAACACCGATTTCATGCGTCTTGCGCTCGCTCAGGGGCGATTAGCCTTACCTGAGTGCCTTCCGAACCCGCCGGTAGGTTGCGTGCTGGTAAAGGATAATTTGGTGATCAGCCAAGGCTACACACAGCCACCTGGGCTATATCACGCGGAAGCAATGGCGTTGAGCCAATTACCTAGTGATTGCTCTGGGGTTACCGCGTTTGTCACGCTTGAGCCATGCTCCTTTCATGGTCGAACGCCGTCATGTGCGCTGGCACTGTTAAACAGCGGTGTCGAGAAAGTGTTTGTTGGGCTGCTTGATCCCGATCCGAGAAACTCGGGAGCGGGCATAAAAATGCTGCGAGATGCGGGCATTACTGTTGTTGTCGGGCTCTTGGCCGAGGAAGCCATTAAGGACTTGGGTGGTTTTTTCGTAAACAAACCAGGTGAATCAGTGGATCGCAACGATGAGTAGATCGTCTTAGCTCATCGACATCGCAGCACAAGGTGGAATGCCGGACGGTTACGCCTTATCGAAGCGCTGAACCCAAAGACAACCCCCCCACGGAATCAGCAGCACACGCTTACCCCACCAGAACTTCCCACAGACCAAAGCAGTCACATCGCTAGTCCCGACGAGTGATGCGTATGAGCCTCTTAGAGCAGGAAATGCAGGACCGTGAACACCCCGTGGCAGAGGACATTGCGCTGCAGCGCAAAGTCTGGAAGTTCCAGAGGGTTGGCTGGTATGTGCTGACAGCGGTGGTCATCCTGACATTGCTTGGTTTGTTTTCCAGAGGCCCGCTCAGCACGCTCGAGTCGGTGAGTGAGCAGGGTGACCTGACGGTGCAGTACGAGCGTTTCCACCGAGCGGGTGGGACCAATCCAATGATCGTTCAGGCCACGGGGCAGCCGGGCAAAGAGGTCACACTGTCGATCAGCAAGCCTATGCTGGATGGCTTCAGCATCGAGTCTCTCCAGCCGCAGCCGGTCAGCTCGGTGGGCAGTCCCCAGGGTTTGAGCCTTACGTTTCCCACCGACAAGAGCGGGCACGTCACGCTCTTCATCTCATGGCGCAGCGACGGCATCGGGCTTTTCAAAAGTCAGATCAGTGTCGTGGGCGGCGGCCACATTCCAGTCACTCAGTTCATTTACCCATAGGTGCTCAATGGATGCCGTACTACGCGCGGGCGCGATTTATCTGGCACTGATGGTGCTCTTCAAGATTTCTGGCCGACGATCATTGGGGGAGCTAACGTCGTTTGATTTCGTGCTGCTGATGGTCATTGGCGAAGCCACCCAGCAAGCGCTGCTGGGCGATGACTTCTCCGTGACCAATGCGATTTTGGTCATCGTGACCTTAATGGTGATCGACATCGGGCTTTCCCTCGTCAAGCGGCGGTCCAAACGCTTGGCCAAGCTGATCGATGGGGGGCCGACGATCATCGTTGAAAACGGCGCTTTCCTGCGACATCGCATGCACGAGGCCCGTATTCAGGAAGACGACATCTTGGAGGCCGCACGAATAGAGCAGGGTTTCGAGCGGGTGGAGCAGATCAAGTACGCGATCCTTGAGCGGAACGGCACGATCTCGATCATTCCTGCCTGACTCTCTGCCCCGTTACGGCGCTGATAAGAAGCGCTATCCAGCATCGCGAACGGCTTGGTCAGGCGGGGCATGCCAAAGCCAGGAAAACAGATCTGACCATGGTTCCCTCCGCGTGGCTCGTTAGACACACACCTCGTAAGCAGATCCTCTATTACTGAGGAATTTCAGCGGGTTGACGGCCATTTATTCAGCCAGACAGATAAAGTTTCTGGCGCTCAAGACGATAAGAATGGCAAGGTGCCATGGAGGAGGCCCGTCACGCATTTCGAGCTTGTACAACATGCCCAATTTTTTCCTTCTTCGCCGCGATCGTCGCGCCCTGAAGCAATTGCTGACGTCGATCATGAGCGGCGAACATCCTGAGGTCGCCCAGTGCAAAGAAGGTCCAGCAGTGCTGGATGCCTGGCGCCTGATCCAGTCCTCCAATGATCAATACCAATCCCGCGTAGCCCAACTCGAAAAGGAGCTTGAGGATGCCCGCGAGTTGCTTCGCGAATCAGCAGCCTCCGCGTCAGCTCACGAGATCAGATTCGATTTGGTCAATCGCGCGTCCAGTGAAGGTCTTTGGGACATGGAGGTCGTGGCCGGCGACCCGGTCAACCCCGGAAATCGCTTTTGGTGGTCGCAGCAATTCCGCAGCCTGCTGGGCTTCAAGGACGAAAGAGACTTTCCAAATGTGCTCGCCAGTTGGGCCGATCGGCTCCATCCGCAGGACAAGCAGGCAACACTCGACGCCTTCGCTCGCCATCTCAACGACAAGTCCGGAATGACCCCATACAAAGTCAATAACCGGCTCGCCATGAAAGACGGTTCATATCGCTGGTTCCACGCACAGGGTGAGACACTCCGCGACGAGCGAGGCACGCCCATCCGGGTCGCTGGCTCGCTCCGGGATATCCATGACCAGCTGGAGCGGGATCAGGAGCACGACGTCATCATCACCAGATTCGAGCTGGCTCGGGAAATGCTCTCGGATGGGCTTTGGGATATGGAGGTCATTGCCGGAGACCCTGTAAACCCCAAAAACCCGTTCTGGTGGTCACCTCAGTTTCGTCGGCTGCTGGGTTTCGAAACGGTTGAGGAGTTTCCAGATGTGTTGGACAGCTGGGCATCCAGGTTACACCCGGATGATAAGGACAGAAGCCTCAGCGCTTTCGGGGCTCATCTGAATGATAGATCAGGCAAGACACCCTTTGATATCGAGTACCGGCTGAGGATGAAAAGCGGCGAATATCGGTGGTTCCGTGCGCGAGGCCAGACCAGGCGTGACCCCGCCGGCCTGCCGCTGCGAGTAGTCGGTGCGCTTGTGGACGTCAACTTGCAACACGAGCAGGACGTGCTGAGGGAAACAGAGGTCAAGCATCAGCAGACGCTTGAGCACAATATCGCGCAATTGTCCCAGATCGTGGGGACGATCCAGAGCATCGCGAGCCAGACCAATCTTTTGGCCCTGAATGCGGCCATTGAGGCTGCACGTGCGGGTGAGGCGGGTCGTGGCTTCGCAGTGGTTGCCGACGAGGTTCGCAAGTTGGCGACGCGTACCACTGAAGCGACTGAACAGGCAGCCGGCATGATTGCCCGCTAGACCTTACTTTCTTCGAACCCCTGGTTCCTTGAACCGGGTTGAGGTCTGAAAAGAAGTGGTTCGGAAAAGACTCTCCAACGTAACCGCCATGGGGTCGGCAGCATCACTCTCGGTTAATCGCCAGAGCTAATGCGCGCCGACAAATGGTGCCGATATCCAGGGAGTGCCAAGGTTTGGGGATGAAAAGAGGAGCATATCCAGACTCCAGGATTTGTTGCCCTCGTCCTCCCGAGGACAAGATCACCGGGATGCGGGGCCATTGAGCTTGCACCCGGTTTGCCAAGCCAATACCGCTCAGCCCACCCGGCATATGGATGTCGGACAGGATGAGATCCGCCCCTCCCGAGGTCTTGCACAACCAGTCCCAAGCGTCGTCGCCTGTCTCTGCTGTGACGACCTCGAAGCCTTCCGTCTCTAAAATTTCATGGATCAAACTGCGAATGAGCCAGTCATCTTCCACCACTAAAACGGTTGATAACACTGTCATTTGCCCATCCTGGTTTGTTGTGCGTTTTGGACTGGGCCGCTGTCTGCGGGTTCCCATTTCCGTTACATCCGTAGCTCAAGTCTCTCTGCACGGTTATACCGCCCTGACGGAGTGGCCTGCAGTTCTATGCAAAGCCTGAATCGCCCCTGATTATCCAGATGGCTACCCACAAGACCGGGGAAGCGTGCCGAACTAGCCGCTACAATCCCCCGTCACCGCCAATCCGGAGCCTGCGCCTTTGATGTCGTTGTTCAATCGTTTGACTGCATTTTCAACCCAGAGCGGCAGGGCGGTCGGCCTTGTTTGGGCGACTTCCCGCCCCTTGTTCGCCGGCTTGATCGTGGCGACGCTGATCGCCGGCATTTTGCCCGCGCTGGCTGCCTGGATCGGCCAGCGGATCGTCGATGCGGTGGTTCAGGCGATGCAGATCCACGCCAATGGCAGCCAGGCGCCGGTGTGGCCTGTCCTGCGTTACGTGTTGGCCGAGGCGGGCGTATTGGCGTTGCTGGCCGCGGCGCAACGGGCGCTTTCAATGCAACAGGCGCTGCTGCGGGTGCAGTTGGGGCAGAAGGTCAATCTGATGATCCTGGAAAAGGCCCAGACCCTTTCGCTGCTGCAGTTCGAGGACTCGACCTTTTACGACAAATTGGTGCGCGTGCGCCGCGATGCATCGACCCGGCCATTGGGCCTCGTCACCAAAGGCCTGGGGCTGACGCAAAACCTGATCTCGCTGGTCAGCTTTGCGGTGCTGCTGGTGCATTTTTCCCCTTGGGCGCTGCTGATCCTGGTGCTCGGTGCGCTGCCGGTGTTCTTCGCCGAGACGCATTTCTCCGGTAATGCCTTCCGCCTGTTTCAGCGTCGCGCCCCGGAAACCCGCCAGCAAAATTACCTGGAGGCCTTGCTGTCCCAGGAGGCGCATACCAAAGAAGTGAAGCTGTTCGGCATGGCGCCGTTGTTGCTGCAACGCTATCGCGACAATTTCACGCGCCTGTACGCCGAAGACCGCCGACTCACCGTGCGACGCGACACTTGGGGCTTTGCCCTCGGGCTATTGGGTACAGCCGCGTTCTACGTGGCCTACGCCTGGGTGGTCATGGACACCGTGCGCGGCCAGACCACACTCGGGCAGATGACGATGTACCTGGTGCTGTTCAAGCAAGGCCAGGTCGCCATCACTGCCAGCCTCAGCGCGATTGCCGGTTTGTACGAGGACGGCCTGTACCTGTCTGACCTCTACGAATACCTTGGGGTGCCGGTCGCACCTGTACGCGGCACGCTGAAGGCCGGTGCACGCCCGGGCGATGGCCTGCGCTGCGAGGGCCTGGGGTTCCGCTACCCGGGTGCTGCGAATCCCACGCTCACCGACATCAGCCTGCACCTGACGCCCGGCATGAGCCTGGCGCTGGTGGGCGAAAACGGCTCGGGTAAAACCACATTGATCAAACTGCTGACCCGACTCTATACGCCCGACCAAGGCAGGATCCTGCTGGACGGCAGCGATTTGCAGGACTGGGACGAACAGGCCTTGCACCAGCGCATCGGGGTGATCTTTCAGGACTACATCCGTTACCAGATGACGGTCGGCGAAAACCTCGGCGTGGGTGACGTCGACGCGTTCGATGACCAGGACCGTTGGCGCGATGCGGCCACCCAAGGAATCGCGGCCGACTTCATCGAACGCTTGAGCAACGGCTATCACACGCAGTTGGGGCGCTGGTTCGCCGGTGGGCAGGAATTGTCCGGTGGGCAATGGCAAAAGCTGGCGCTGTCGCGGGCGTATATGCGCCGTGATGCCGATCTGCTGATTCTGGACGAACCGACGGCCGCCCTCGACGCTGCCGCCGAGGCCGCCGTGTTCGAGCACTTCCGCGAGTACGCGAAGGGGCGCATGACGTTGCTCATTTCTCACCGATTCTCCAGCGTGCGCAACGCCGATCACATCATCGTGCTGGATCAGGGCCGGATTCTGGAACAGGGGACTCACGTGCAACTGATGGCTGGCGGCGGGCGCTATGCGAGCCTGTTCAGCATCCAGGCGCGTGGGTATCGGTAGTCGCCGACCCGCATAGTTCCTGCGGGCGACTGGATGAAGCCGGCCATAGCTGCCGGCTATCGGCCCATTAGCGGCCCGTCCGCACGTCTACTTGTTTATTTCAGGGCGCGTACTGCATTTCCCCGTTTCCGAAGGACCAGTTCTCCTTCTTGTTATCAATCAGACTGATCCAGATGTCTTCCTGTCTGTGCCCGGTCCTGTCATGAATGCCTTGGGCGATAGCCTTATAAAACGCCTTCTTCACGTCAATGGTTCGCCCTTCGTTCCAGGCCACCTGAATGAACACGATGTTCTTTGTGTAGGTAATGCCCAGATAGCCCTCAGCCGGATACACCAGTTCATCGCTGGCATGGCGGTGAATGATCTGAAATCGGTCATGTTCGGGCACGTTCGCCGTGCTGATCATTGCTTCGTAAATCACGTCACCGATTGCGGCAACTGTCCCATCGGGTGTGTCGGCGGAGATATCAATCCGTACAAGCGGCATAGCGTATTCCTCTTCAGGCAGTGATGAAGTGACGGACGTAATACTAAAGGGAAATGGAGCCTGACCCACGCCTCCAATTGCCCCATGTCCTGTCTTCTTGATGCGTTTTTGTAGACGAGCAGGTTCGCCAGTTGCAGTGATACCACTGTGAAGGTCCTCTAGCCGGGTAGAAAAGCTCATTGGTGAATTGAATTCATGTGATTCGGTAAAAATGAGCCGAAATCTCGCATCGTTTCTCCAATAGGCTGTGTTCTTTGTCCGGAGGGCGCAGTGAGACTTAGCATTCTTGACCATTCCCCAGTAGACGACGGCTTTACCGCCGGCGATGCGCTATGGGCCACTACGCGGCTGGCGCAAGCAGCCGAGTCTTTGGGCTACGAACGCTACTGGGTGGCGGAGCACCATCAATCCAGGGTTCAGGCGGGAAGCAGCCCCGAGCTGTTGATGATGCAGATTGCCGCCCATACGGAGACGATCAGGGTTGGCTCGGGTGGCATCATGCTGCCGCATTACAGCGCGTACAAAGTTGCCGAGACAGCGCGTGTGCTGGAGGCGTTGTACCCGGGGCGGATAGACCTGGGAGTAGGGAGGGCGCCCGGAGCGGACCAACGCGTCACTCGTGCCCTCAATGATGAGAAGACACACCAGATTCCTTTCCCGGCCAAGCTCAAGGACCTCAAGGCTCTGCTCCTTGATGACAAAGAGGGGGCAGGCGATCAGCCGCAGCCGATCTACGCTGCACCTCGGATCACGACCCTCCCTGAGTTGCACATACTGGGTGCCAGCGGCAGTACCGCTGAACTGGCCGCTCTGGAAGGGATGGGCTTCACGTTTGCGCACTTCATCAACCCCCATCATCAGCAAGGTGTGCTGGCCGCCGAGCATTATCGCGCCAACTTTCGTCCATCAAAACTGCATGCCGCGCCCAGTGTCATCGTTGCTGTATTCGCAGTAGTGGCCGACACCGTCGAGCAGGCCGAGCGGCTGGCGACCAGCTTTGATGACTGGTTGCTGCGGGCAGAGTCTGTTGCCCCAGCCGAGGCGTTGGCGCTGCCCGAGGCGGTCGACCCTACGCAATACAGCGCTGAAGCACGCGATCGAGTCGCGCTCAACCGCATGCGCGTGGTTGTTGGCGACGGTCCGTTGGCGATTCAGCAACTGCAGCGCATCGCGTCGCAGTATCAGACCGATCAGATGATGGTCATCCCCATGATCCCCGGCGAAGCAAACCGACAGCGTGCTATCGAGCTGCTCGCTCGCGCCAACCACGAATCCAACCTTCGCGCCCCACAGCGGGCACTTCAGGAGAACTAATCATGACCTTATTTGAAGCATACGAACTCGGCGCCACAACGCTTGGCAACCGCATCGTCATGGCACCGATGACCCGGTCGCGCGCCCCTGACGACATTGCGACGGAGCAAATCGCCCTGCACTACACCCAACGCGGCACCGCCGGTTTAATTGTTTCGGAAGGCACGCCGATCTCTCGTGAGGGCCAGGGTTATCTCTTCAACCCGGGCATCTATACCGAAGAGCAGATCAAAGGATGGAAGCTGGTCATCGACTCGGTCCACAGCGTCGGCGGGAAGATGTTCGCCCAGCTGTGGCACGTTGGCCGCGTGTCCCACACTTCCATTCAGATCGACGGCAAAGCGCCCGTCAGCGCTACCAGCAAACAAGCCCAAGGCGCAGTTGCCTTTGGTTACACGGAAGACGGGGAGCCGGGTTTTGTGGCCACATCCACGCCACGACCGTTGACCACCGAAGAGGTAGCACGCGTGGTTGAAGATTTCGCCCAGGCTGCTGAAAACGCTATCGCGGCCGGGTTCGACGGGGTGGAAATTCATGGCGCCAACGGCTATCTGCTTGAGCAATTCCTGAATCCGCTGGTGAATGACCGAACCGATCGCTACTCAGCAGACACGCTGGAAAATCGTTTGCGTTTCGTATTCGAGGTCGTCGATGCGGCAGCCGCCAGAATCGGCGCTGATCGAGTGGGTATCCGGATTTCGCCATACGGCCAGTTGTTCGATATGCCGCTGTATCCGCAGATCGACGAAACCTACTCAGCGCTCTGTGCGGGCATGAGCCAGCGCGGCATCGCTTACGTTCACGTAATGGATCAGACCCACTTCTTCATGGCAGAGGAAGGCTCGGCTGCGCAGGAGCAAGCGCTTCGTGACCTGCTCAAAGACTGCAAAACCCAGCTGGGCAAGACCGCATTGATTCTTGCCGGGGACATGACCCGTGAACGCGCTGAAGAGCTGCTCCACGCCGGCCTGATCGATCTGGCGGCATTCGGGCAGCCCTTCATTGCAAATCCTGATCTGGTCGCTCGGCTGAAAAACGGCTGGACGTTGACCGAGCCGGATCGCGACACCTATTACGGCGGCGATGCAAAAGGCTATGTCGACTATCCGCCCTACATGGGCTGATTGAAGAAGCGATGCGTGCCTGTAAGCGTTCAGCGCGAAGGCTGCGATGTGATGCCGAAGGCACGCTTCAGCCAGCGTGCCGTCTACCGATTGTCAATGTTCCATCACGTGGACGTAGGTAGTAACGCTACCTTCACCCAGCGTCAGGTCGCAGCCGCCTGGCTCAACCTACGACCCAACCCGGGCGTTTTACCCGTAACACGCTTGAACGCCCGGCTGAACGCTGCCTGAGACGTATAGCTCAAACGCTGCGCGACCTCTTCAATCGGTACCCTTTCCAGCGTCAGCCACTGGCTGGCAAGCCGCATTCGCACTTCAGTGACGTAGCGCAGCGGGGTCATGCCAATCGTCAGTTGAAAACGCTCTGCAAAGACCGAGCGGGACGTATTGCAGTGCGCCGCCAGTTGCTCGACGGTCCAGTCGAGGCCCGGTTGCTGATGCAGCGCCAGAAGGGCACCTGCCAGCCGCGGATCGCGCAGAGCGGCGACCAGGCCGGAAGCGTTGCCGCAAGCGCACTCGACCCAACCGCGAACGACCATGGCGGCGACCACGTCGGCCAGTCGCGCAAGGATGCCAGCGAAGCCGACGCGTGCGGCGCTGACCTCGCGCTCCATGGTGGCGAGAATAGGCACCAGCCCGGGATAACGCTGGCCGCCGGCATCGATCAGCATGAGGCCCGGCATCAGCTTCCCAAGGCCATGCAGGCTACCCAACTCGAATTCCATGCAGCCACTGAACACCAGCGTGGTCGGCGTGGAGCCGGCATCGGTTCCGGTATCTACGGCGCTGACGGTGTCGCCAAGGGGCTCGCCGTTCAGAAGGTCGATGTCCTGCACGGGCGCGTGCGCATGCGAGAGCAACTGATGGGCTGCGCCGTGGGAGATGAACACGGCGTTACCGGCGGACAGCGCATAGGTCGTCCCGTCATCCATGCGCAGCACCGCATTGCCGACCGCCAGGAAGTGGAACCAGGCATGTCCGGGTTTGGCATCGAAGCCCAGGCCGAAGGTCGGGCCCGCCTGGATGCGCCGGTACTCGACACCGCGCAGGCGCATGCCGCGCAACAGCTCGTTGATGAGATCGGAAGAAAGAGCAAATTGATCTGGTGGCATTGTTCAGGAGTTTCAGTCAAAAAAACGGGTTTTTCGATCATAGATCATCCGGATTCACCCGCCTAGACTGCGGGTCGCAATTGAAGATTGGGAGATCTGTGCAATGACCGACCTTACATGCAATGCCGTACCCGACAGCCGTTCCGGCACCGGGCCGGATGTAGAACCTGCAACCCCCGCGTGGATGGCCGTGTTCTCGTTGGCCATGGGCGTATTCGGTTTGCTGACTGCCGAGTACCTCCCGGCCAGCCTGTTGACGCCAATGGCGAAGGAGCTGGCGGTGTCCGAAGCGCTGGCTGGCCAAGCGGTAACGGTAACCGCTGTGGTGGCACTGTTCGCGGGCCTGTTGGTGCCCGGCCTGACTCGCAGCATTGATCGCCGCTGGGTGCTACTGGGTTTTTCCACGTTGATGATCGCTTCCAATCTGTTGGTCGCGGTTTCCTCCAGTTTCGCGGTGCTTTTGGCGATGCGTATCCTGCTGGGCATCGCGCTTGGCGGGTTCTGGAGCATGGCGGCGGCGGTGGCGATGCGCTTGGTGCCGGGGGCCTTGTTGCCGCGAGCGCTCTCGATCATTTTCAGCGGCATCGCCATCGGGACAGTGGTTGCAGTCCCGCTGGGCAGTTATCTGGGCGGGCTATATGGCTGGCGCAGCGCGTTCTTTGCAGCGGCAGCGGTGGGGGTGGTGACCCTGGCATTCCAGTCGTTCACGCTGCCGAGTCTCGCGCCACGCCGTCCGGCCCGTCTGCGCACGGTACTTGAAGTGCTGCTGCGCCCGGGCATCGCCATGGGGATGTTCGGTTGCGTGCTGGTGCACAGCGGCCACTTTGCGATGTTCACGTATATCCGGCCATTCCTCGAAGGCACGACTGGCGTTGGCCCGCAGGGGCTGTCGCTGATGCTGCTGGGTTTTGGTGTGGCGAACTTTGTCGGCACGTTGGTGGCGGGGTGGTTGCTGACTCGTCACCCGCTGGCCACCCTGGTGTTGATGCCCGCGCTGGTAGGCGTTGCGGCACTGGCGTTGGTCCTGTTGCCAGCCTCTGTGCCAGGGCAGGCCGTCCTGCTGGCGGTCTGGGGCTTGGCGTTTGGCGGTGTGCCGGTGGCGTGGTCGAACTGGGTCGCCAGCGCGGTCCCTGACCAGGCGGAAAGCGCCGGGGGCATGGTGGTGGCGTCTGTACAATCGGCCATCGCCACAGGCGCAGCTGCGGGTGGTGCCATGTTCAGCGTCGGTGGCAGCGCAGGCGTTTTTCTGGCGGCGGCCGTGCTGATGCTGCTGGCCGCGTTGCTGATTGCACTGCGTGTACGAGTTCCTTCGGCAGATGGCGCTGTGCTTAAAGGGCCAGCACTGCATTTGTGATTTGGCGCTCCAAGGGGCGCCGATCGGCCCTAGCGGCTTATCTCTGCCTAGATACCTGCGGCCCCGGGATTCAACTCGGTTACATCTTCGACCAACGCTCCTTGCACAAACCCATCCCTGCACTATGGTTCTGCCTGAGGTAGTACGCGACCGAACCCGATGGGTTGCTTTAGGCGCTTTCGAGCGATGGCAACCAATCGGGGGTTTACATGCAAGAAGTGACACGATTTCACGCGCTGGACAGCCTGCGCGGTCTCTGCGCAATAGCGGTCGTCCTTTATCACACCCATGTCGTCGGCAGCATCACGGAGTGGACGTTCTTCTCCAACGCCGACCTGTTCGTCGAGTTCTTCTTTGTCCTCAGTGGCTTCGTGATGGCTCACGCCTACGGCAGCAAGCCTCATCTGGACGTCAGCCACTTCCTGGTTTCCCGCACCTTTCGCCTGCTACCCCTGCATGTCTTCATGCTGGCGGTATTCATTGGCCTGGAATTTCTCAAATACGCCGCCTACAAAAAAGGTTTTTCCTTTAACCAGCCGCCGTTTACCGGCATCTATGCACCGTCGGAGATCCTGCCCAATCTCCTGCTGCTGCAAAGCTGGACGCACCTGACGGAAAACCTGTCATTCAACACCGCGTCCTGGAGCATCAGCATCCAGTACTGGACCTACATGGTCTTCGCCGCAACCCTGTTCATGGCGTCCACTCGCCGATACCTGCTGTGGACCGTCATCGCCCTCGGCGGATTTGCGCTGCTGTACAGCCAGATTGATGTACTGACCGTCTACGCGCAAAAAGGCCTGGGCTGTTTCTTTGCCGGGGCCTTGGCCTACGGCTTTTTCAACCGCCTCAGACGCTGGATTGCGCCGGGCTTTGCGCTGCTTAGCGTGCTGGAAGCCTTGGCAGCCATCTGCATCTGGTGGGTGCTGACCAGTGAGTTGCCGCAAAAGGTATTGGCGGCGAGCGCGGTGTTTTGCGTCACCATCGTGCTGTTTGCCTTTGATGGCGGGGCGCTGTCGCGGGTGCTCAAGCACGAATGCTTCGCCCGTCTGGGGCGGTGGTCCTACTCCATCTACCTGACCCATCTGGCCGTGCTGTTCTTCGTGATTTCGGCTTTTATGGTGGTGCAGAAAAAAACCGGTTTTGCTGCCGCGCCGATGCTGGATGACATCCGCTACCTGGACACCGGGCACGGCTGGTTGAATAACCTGATGGTGCTGCTGATTCTGGCGGTAGTCGTGACGATTTCCAGCGCGACTTATCACTATGTCGAGCTCAGAGGGCAAGCGCTGGGCAAGCAGCTGTTGCGGCGCAGGATGGTGATGCCCGTCGGTTGACCGTCAATATTTTTAAACCTATCAAACGCATAGCCAGAACTAATTCAGCAATCGCGGGCTCTAGCCGTAGGCTTTGACTCTCAGAACAACCAGAAAGAGAGAGTCCGCGATGTACTTACCCCGCTCCCATATTGCCGCCAGCCTGATTGGCGCGAGCCTGATGGTCAGTTCTGCAGCGTACGCTGACACCCTGACCCGCGACAACGGCGCCGCCGTTGGCGATAACCAGAACTCCCAGACTGCCGGCCCAAACGGTCCGGTCCTGCTGCAAGATGTACAGTTGCTGCAAAAACTCCAGCGCTTTGATCGTGAACGCATTCCGGAGCGTGTCGTGCATGCTCGCGGTACTGGCGTGCATGGCGAATTCGTTGCATCCGACGACGCCTCCGATCTGAGCAAGGCCACGGTCTTCCGCAAAGGCGAGCACACCCCGGTGTTCGTGCGGTTCTCCGCCGTTGTCCACGGCAATCACTCCCCTGAAACCCTGCGTGACCCGCGCGGCTTCGCCACCAAGTTCTACACGGCCGACGGCAATTGGGACTTGGTCGGTAATAACTTCCCGACGTTTTTCATCCGCGACGCGATCAAGTTCCCGGACATGGTCCACGCCTTCAAGCCTGACCCGCGCACCAACCTGGATGACGATTCGCGACGTTTCGATTTCTTCTCCCACGTCCCGGAAGCCACGCGCACGTTGACCTTGCTGTACTCCAACGAAGGCACACCCGCCAGCTATCGCACCATGGACGGCAACGGCGTACACGCCTACAAACTGGTGAACGCCAAGGGCGAAGTCAACTATGTGAAGTTTCACTGGAAAAGCCTGCAGGGCCTGAAAAACCTCGATCCCAAGCAGGTCGCTGAAGTGCAGTCCAAGGACTACAGCCACCTGACCCACGATCTGGTGGGCGCCATCAACAAGGGTGACTTCCCGAAATGGGACCTGTACGTCCAGGTGGTCAAGCCTGAGGACCTGGCGAAGTTCGACTTCGACCCGCTGGACGCCACCAAAATCTGGCCCAATATTCCCGAGCGCAAAATCGGCCAGATGGTCTTGAACAAGAACGTGGATAACTTCTTCCAGGAGACCGAGCAGGTCGCCATGGCGCCCGCCAACGTTGTGCCGGGTATCGAGCCTTCGGAAGATCGCCT
Source organism: Pseudomonas sp. GW821-FHT02H06 (assembly GCF_059421525.1). Lineage (NCBI taxonomy): Bacteria > Pseudomonadati > Pseudomonadota > Gammaproteobacteria > Pseudomonadales > Pseudomonadaceae > Pseudomonas > Pseudomonas sp. GW821-FHT02H06. The sequence continues at coordinate 202,251 of NZ_JBWKVD010000001.1, read as the reverse complement.
GCTGCAAGGCCGAGTATTTTCCTACGCGGACACCCAGCTCTATCGCGTGGGGCCTAACGTGTTGAGCCTCCCGATCAACGCGCCACGGGTCAAGGTCAACAACGGCAACCAGGACGGCCCGCTCAACACCGGTCACACTACGACTGGCGTGAACTACGAGCCAAGCCGACTCAATCCGCGTCCAGCGGCTGAAGAGGCGCGCTACAGCCAACTGCCACTGTCCGGCAGCACACAGCAAGCGAAGATCCAGAAAGAGCAAAACTTCAAGCAGGCGGGCGACTTGTATCGTTCCTACAGCGAGAAGGACCGCAAGGACCTGATCCAGAGCTTTGGTGAATCCCTGGCGACCACCGATACCGAGAGCAAGAACATCATGCTGTCGTTCCTCTACAAGGCAGATCCGGAATACGGCACCGGCGTGACCAAGGTTGCCAATGGCGATCTGGCCAAGGTCAAGCAACTGGCCGCGGCACTGCAGGACTGACCGATCACCCCGACCCGTTTGCACGGCGGGTCGGGGTTTCTGGAGGACATCACATGCGCAGAACCCTTTATGTGTTGCTGCTGTGTCTGGCGGCGGGCGTGGCCCAAGCCAGCCCATCCTATAGCGGCAACGGTGCCGACACTGCCGGCGACACCCAGGCGCAACTTCGGGAGCTGTTTTTCCAGGCCGCCCGAGACGGCCGCCAAGACATGCTCAACGAATTCATCAACGCGAAGTTCGACCTGAACATACAGGACGAAAAAGGCTACACCGCCCTGATTCTCGCCGCTTACCACGGCCAGCAATCGACCGTCACCCAACTGCTCAATGCGGGCGCTGATCCCTGCGCCAAAGATCTGAGGGGCAACACGGCGTTGATGGGGGCGATCTTCAAAGGCGAACTCAGCATCGCTCGCCAACTGGTCGACGCCAATTGCGCGCCCGATCAACGCAATAACGCGGGTCAGACCGCCGCCATGTACGCGGCGCTGTTCCATCGCAAGGATGTTCTTGACGCACTGGCCGCCAAAGGCGCGGACCTCAATGCGACGGACGCCATGGGCAACCGGGTGCAAAACCTGGAACGCGGCGAGTTTCAGCCGTTGTCGTCGAACAGGTGACGGATGCGAAGCGCGTCCGTCAGCCTAGTCAGTCACATCAAACAACACCGCAGATGGTTCTGCCGATGCACGAAATTGTGGGAGCGAGCTTGCTCGCGAAGATGCCAAGGAGTTTGAGCTAAAAGGAACATTGGATGCCGCGCTCATTCAGTTGGGAACAGCTTCGCCAATGGCGCGCGACCATAGTTGATCAACACTGAGAAGACATTCCGCATTTGCGCCGTAAGTCAGCAATGACAGCGCCTCGGTAAGCCGAAGCCAGCGAAATGATGTGTGCTCCGCTGAGAGGACGGGATCTTCCATGCCCGAAACATCTACAGTAAAGACGCGCTCCTCTACTTGCTGAGGCTCCGCACCATAGTGCTTTCGCCATTGCTCCTTGATCGGATAGTGGTGACTGAATCCAGAGTAGATTGGGCTGTTGATGCGCAGCTCAGTTTCTTCGAACACCTCGCGAACTGCCGCGTCCTGGAAGCTTTCCTGATCTTCAAGCGCGCCCGATATGCCCTGAAAGAACGCTGGCAAGTCTAGATCGTTGCGAGCCGCACGCTGGAAAATCAGATACTGGCGTTCGCCTCCCAAAGAACGGGTCAGAAAAACGTGGACTGAGTAAGCACGTCGCATTGAAGTTTTCCTAGGCAAATGCTGGGTGTTGAACGCGCGTTTAGCTTTGCCAGGTTTTGGGTCTCTCACCTGTGCAACAGTGCAGCCTTCGTGCGTGGGAGCGTAGAGCGTAAATAGCCTGATCTGGTTAAGGTGACTCGGGCAAGTCGCCCCTCAAGCACCACTTTCCGGATTCAGTGTTTTCAAAAGCGTGTGGCGACTCCAAGGCCCGCAGTATCCCGGAAGATGCGCAACGATTCGGTAACCGCAGCGTTTATACCAGTCAGCCACCCCGTCATCGAGGGTCTCAATGAGTGCTTCCCGGCATCCACGCGCCAGAGCCAGCGCCTCAAGTCGGTGCAAAAGCTCAGTACCGAGTTTCCGCCCTCGGCAAGCGGCGTCTACCCACAGGTAATTGATAAAAAGACGTCGGAATTCAGTACGGCCCGTCACACCGCCTATCAAGATTCTATCTTCCAATACCATGCAAGCCATAGGGTCTGCAACGCCGCCCCGTCCACGGGACAAGTTCTGACCGTGTTTTATAACGCCTTCCGACACGGCCTGCAGTTGCTGCTCGCTAATGCGGCATGTTTGCCATTCCTTCATGTCATTTCCTTATGTCCGGCGTCTCGACATCCTGTGCAAGTGCCGTTCCTATCGGCGCTCGATTGGCTGTTTGTGACCGCTAATGGTCTTTAGCAAGGAAAGCGCCAACGCCGGATCAACCCCTGGCCGGTTCCCAGATCGCGGGGCAGGCCACGCTCCTGAAAATGCAGGCCAGCCTCAGTCCTCTTCCAACCAAAACCGCAACGGTCCGCCCTGCGCAGGCAGCAGCCGCAATTGCTCGATGGGCGAAACATCCCACCGCTGCACTTTGCCCATCCCTTCAAGGAACCGATGCTCCTGCTCCATCAACGCCGGCGCGCACAATTTGCGGGTGCTGCCGACCGGGCCGAAAGTGATGGCATTGCCATGCAACTGGTATGACGCGAACCAGTGATTGCAGCCGGCGCTATCCCTGATTACTGATTTTGCGTTAGCGCTGATACGTTCAGACGGCCCCTAGGTCATTGGAATTGCGTCACACTGACAGAAGGTAGATGACTTGTTTATTGCTCGCTACTAAGTTGGTATCACTTCGAATGTCCAGCGACGCTCCTTGAAGAATTAACTTGAATTAAAACACGATTACTTGCATACCGCTCATTGGCTATCTGTGCAGTTTAAAAGTGGGGTCGAAGTATTGAATCTGATGCGCGAGGGAAGTATTGTGCATGTATTCTTTCCTATTCGTCGCTAGGATTGGTTGTGGCTTAATTGAGGCTGGCACTACCAGACTTTAAGTTGGCGATGGTTGTGCATTGCTATTTTTTGTCTGACGCTATAAGGTTGCACATTCAGCCTTGCCGTGGCTTTTAACCGGTAATCTTGGGGGTAGTATGTATTTAAAGCGATTAAGTATAGAAAACGTAAGAGCTCTTTCTAATGTGTCGATGGAGTTTGAAAAGGGGAAAGAGGCCGGTTGGCATGTTATTTTGGGTGCTAATGGGTCAGGTAAATCCTCTTTAATAAAATCCCTTGCTCTAATTATAATAGGGGAGAAGGAGGCATACGCCGCTCGCCAGGATTTCAATCGGTGGATAAAGATAGGGGAGTCGAAGTGCAGTATATCAGCAGCATTCAGTAAGGATGGTGATTATGACTATCTGGTGGGTGCGGGGCCGTGGCCATCTAAGTCGATAAATGGGCATGTGCTGATAGAGCAGACTGATGAGCAATTCGGGCGCCCCGTTGAGTTGCGTTTTACTGGGGAGCGTACTCAAAGAACGGTATGGGGAGGTGGTGAGGGTTGGTTTGCTGCTTCTTTCGGACCATTTCGAAGGTTTTCAGGAGGAGACCGAGATTATGATAAGTTATTTGTCACAAATAAACGGCTTGCACCGCATCTTACCGCCTTTGGCGAAGAAGTTGCCCTTACTGATGCGATGACTTGGCTGACATCCCTATTTAGTAAAGCGCTACGGGAAGAGAGATCTGGCGGTTCATCCGATGCGCGAACAACCCTAGATCTAGTGGTACGCTTCCTCAATATCAGTAATTTTCTAGCGCATGGTGCAAGGATTATCGACGTAACAGATGATGAGATAGTAATCAAGGATGGCAATGGAGTCAGCGTAACATTGTCTGAATTGAGCGATGGATACCGCTGCGCGTTGAGTATGGTGATTGAATTGCTCAGGCAGATGTTTGAGATGCACAGCCTAAAATCGATGGTTAAGGCCATGGATAACCAAGAGGGCGTGGTATTAGTCCCAGGCGTCGTTGCCATTGACGAAATTGACACGCATCTGCATCCAACCTGGCAGCGGGACATTGGTGTCTGGCTAAGATCCCGCTTTCCGAAAATTCAGTTCATTGTGACGACCCATTCTCCCATCGTTTGCAGGGCGATTGCAGACAGTGATGGCGTGATGGCAGGCACGGTCTGGAAACTTTCGTCGCCAGGTATGGATAACTCATTTAAGAAGGTCATGGATTTAGAACTGGAACAATTAGTCTATGGCGATGTTCTTGATGCATTTTCGACGGAGCTGTTTGGTCGAAATGTAATCAGGTCCGAGGCGGGAGATAATAAATTGAATCGTTTGGCGCAGCTCAACGCGATCGCCATCGATAGAGATCTGAGTAGTGATGAGACCCTTGAACGTAGCACTCTACGAAAGATATTTCCGGCGAGCGCAGGAAGGCTTGAGGGATAGTTATCATGTTGAAATGTATCTGTGAAGATTTGGAAAATACCTCGCTGCGAAGCCTTTCCGATTTGCAGAGTCAGGTAGATTCGTTGAGTTCGCATGCCGAGAAATATAAAAAAGCAACGTTGTTATTTACGAATAAGAGCAGTAAGGCGTTCAGGGACGTAAAAGCAAAGTTGGCTAAGGCAGCGCCACCAGGGGATGCCTGCGTGTACTGTGAACGGGATCGCTATAGGGATATCGACCACATTAGACCCAAACGGCACTATCCGGAAGAGGCATTCAGCTGGCTAAACTATATTTATGCCTGTGTGATTTGCAATCAGGATGAGAAGAAAGACACGTATGCTGTATTTGATGCCAATGATGAAGTTGTTAAATTTGATCGCACCTATCCGATGGATACTCCGGTACCGCTTGGAGATCATGTACTGATTGATCCGAGAGTGGACGATCCGCTTCTATTGTTAAGGTTGGAATTAGCTACCGGAAGGTTCGTAGCGGTGGGGTCTGATCGGCAGAAAAAGCGTGGCGATTTTACTGTAGAATTGTTTGATTTGAATAATTCGGGCCTCGCTAGGTTGAGGCAGCAGGCGTACAACAGCTTTGTAGATTACTTGACTCGATACTCCGCTCGGCTGGCTGCTAATGATATACCGGGCAGTGAGCGGCTAATAGCTGAGCTTCTTGAACTTCCACATCCAACGGTGTTAGTTGAAATGCGTCGGCAGATCAGTGACTTTCCAGTACTGTCCGCGCTTTTTTCAGGCGTCCCCGCCAGTATAGGCGCAAGGAAATAGCCTAAAGTTCTCAACAAGGTGGTTAAAGCGAGAAGCCTCAAAGGTCTTGAAGAAATGTGCTGACGCGGAGGTCAGGCAAACGGGTAAGCGACGGTCGGGATGGTGCACTTCTGCATAAGAGTAGATGAGCATTAGCGAGAATGTAGTGCGCCAACCCGCTTCGGAGCAGCCCCACCCCAAAACAAGTTAGGCTTCTGTCCGTGTCGCGGTACAGGAAACGCAAGTAGATGGGGCTCAAGTGATATTCGGGATATTACTTACGAGGCACGCTCTGAATAATGGGGTGGCAGGATTCGGCCAGAGCTTGATGTTTCAACTGCCTAGCTCTTGGCTGATCGCTGACTCTGACGATCGGCAGTAATTTAGCCATCGTTGCCGGTTATCGGGACATGTACTTCTTATAAGATTCATAAAGCATTGATGACGGCATGCATAGCTGAGCACCTTTCCACACACTTACCACTGTCTTTCGGCCTCAAAAACGCATGGGTCATTTGTTCAGCGTTCGCTTCTGGCGCGAAAGTAGACACCAAAGAGCGCCAGTTTTGGAGACTGGAACCGCATACCGAGGCCTAGCTCTCCTTTCTGTGCTAAACCTTTAACTGACATCACGGCCAGCATTAGTTAGGACTTGGGGGGGCGCTCCTAGTACCGCGCAAATTAGCTTAGAGAGGTTTAATTCGCATGCCACAACTTTAGTTCTCTAACACAAGAAGCCGTTAAATGAACGTGTCCGACGTAGCCGATGTCACGCTGCTTCGCACCAGACGCCGCCACGAGGCACGCTCCTGTAGCTATTAACCGGAAGCAGCCAGCCTCAGTCCTCCTCCAGCCAGAACCGCAACGGTTTGCCCTGGGCAGGCCACAACCGCAGTTGCTCGATGGGCGACACATCCCACCGCTGCACTTTACCCATCGCTTCAAGGAACCGGTGTTCCTGTTCCATCAGCGCAGGCGCGCACAGTTTGCGGGTGCTGCCGACCGGGCCGAAGGTAATCGTATTGCCCTGCAACTGGTACGACGCGAACCAGTGGTTGCAGCCGGCGTTGCCGTAGGCGCGGCCGTCGTTCCCCAGGGTCATGGTCAGGTGACTGTTGTCGATCAACGGACGTTCACCGATCCATTCCAGCACGTAACCGTGGTCCTGCTTAAGGGCAGGGGGTTTGGTGGCGCATCCTGCCAGCAGCGTGGCCGCCAGCAGTGTCAGCAAAAGCGGTTTCATGCGGCTTTCTTCGCGCAGGCAGGGCAGAGGTGGTTTTCGCCGACGACCTTCCAGCCCAGTTCCTCGATGCGCGCTGTGGCGGCGGGTTTGAGGGCTTTTTTGCCGTCCTTGCCGTCGACCATGAACTCGATGTCGCGCTCTTTGCCGCAGTCGTTGCAGTTCACTTTCCACTGATGGATCGCCAACTCGGTGAACGCCGGGCCATTGGCAACGGCCACCCACTGACCGGTCGGGTTGATCAGGTGGCGGACTTTTTCCACGTTCAAGCGCATGAACAGCTCTTTGCTGCCTTTGACGGTGACCAGCAGCACGTCGTCGGGCTTGATCGAGCCGCCGTTGCCGGTGACCTGGTAGCGACCGACGGCCAGGCTGCGGCATTCGATCAGGGTGTGTTGCGGGGTGAGCATGCTGTAACGGAAATCGTGTTCGGCCATGGGGGTCTCCAAATAGGCGCGCATGCTAACACTTTAGAGTGGGGATTCTCGCTGCCGACCGGCCCGGGATCGGCAGAGAACGCGCTCACTGCACCAGATTCTGCGGGCTGCCCGCCGCCCAACCGGTGATGTTATCCAGCGTAGTCTGGGCGATGGCGCCGAGGGCTTCTTTGGTCAGAAACGCCTGATGGGCGGTGATCACCACATTGGGGAACGTCAGCAGGCGCGCCAGCACATCGTCCTGCAGCGGCAGGTCCGAGCGGTCTTCGAAAAACAGCTGCGCTTCCTCTTCGTAGACGTCCAGCCCGAGGTAACCCAGCTGACCGCTTTTGAGCGCGTCGATCAGCGCCGGCGTATTCACCAGCGCGCCGCGCCCGGTATTGATCAGCATCGCGCCGTGCTGCATGCGCGACAGCGAATCCGGGTTGATCAGGTGCCAGGTGTGCTCGTTGAGCGGGCAGTGCAGGCTGATGATCTGCGCTTCGGCGAGCAATTCGTCGAGGGGCAGATAGCGGGCGCCCAGTGCTTCGACCAGCGGGTTCGGGTACGGATCGTAGGCCAGCAGTTGGCAGCCGAAGCCGGCCATGATCCGTGCGAACGTCGCCCCGATCTGCCCGGTGCCGACCACGCCGACGGTCTTGCCCACCAGATCGAACCCGGTCAGGCCGTGCAGGCTGAAATCGCCGTCGCGGGTGCGGTTGTAAGCACGGTGCAGATGGCGGTTCAACGAGAGGATCAACGCCACCGCATGCTCGGCCACGGCATGGGGCGAGTAGGCCGGAACCCGCACGACGCTCAGGCCGAGGCGCTTGGCGACGGCGAGGTCGACGTGATTGAAGCCGGCCGAGCGCAGGGCGATCAGCTTGGTGCCGCCTGCGGCCAGTTGCTCAAGAACCGGCCCGCTCAGGTCGTCATTGATGAAGGCGCAGACCACCTCGTATTGATCGGCCAGCGCCACCGTGTCCAGGGTCAACCGCGCGGGCTGGAAATGCAGTTCGATGTCCGGCGCGATCTGCGCGCCGAGAAAGCTCTCGCGGTCGTAAGTCTGGCTGCTGTAAACAAGCGTGCGCATGGTTGTTCCTTTACAGATGGGCCTGCAATGTCGCGTCGAACGTGAGATTTAGGCACCCCGCATATCCACTGTAGGAGTGAGCTTGCTCGCGAAGGCGTTCTGTCAGTGCCCTCATTTGACCTGACCCACCCCGAACCCTGCAGCCTATCCATCACAGAACAAAAAACCAGTGACCCAGATCAAGCACTCACACGGGCCTCGGTTTCCAGGCGGTTGATCGCCTTCTCCAATTCATCCAGTGCCTTGTCGCTGTCCGCCGATTCCTGCTTCAACAGGGTCTCGCTGCGTTGACAGGCCGCGCGCAATTGCGGGACGCCGCAGTAACGGGTCGCGCCGTGAAGGCGGTGGACGCGTTCGATCAGTGCGACGTTGTCCCTGGCCTCGCGGGCAGTGAGGATGGCTTCGCGGTCGGTGGCGAGGGAGGCCAGCAGCATCGCCAGCATGTCCGCCGCCAGGTCGGCTTTCCCCGCCGCCAGCCGCAGCCCTTCCTCGTGATCGAGCACCTGCAAATTGATACCGCCCTGGGCGATTTCGACGTGCCGCTCCGGCGCCTGATTGCGCAGCGCCAGCCCGGTCCACTTCAGCACCACCTGCGCCAGTTGACGTTCGCTGATCGGCTTGGTCAGGTAGTCGTCCATGCCGCTCTGCAACAGCGCGCGCTTTTCGTTGGCCATGGCGTGGGCGGTGAGGGCGACGATCGGCAGCGACGAGGCCTGACGTTCGCTCTCCCAGCTGCGAATTTCTTCGGTGGCCTGACGCCCGTCCATGCCCGGCATCTGCACGTCCATCAGCACCAGATCGAAAGGCTCATCCTGCACCGCTTGCACCGCCGCATAACCACTGTCGACGGCCTTGACTCTGGCGCCCATGTCTTCGAGCAAGGTCTGCACCAGCAACAGGTTCGCCGGGTTGTCGTCCACACAGAGAATGCGCGGCGGCCGGCTCGACAGCGGCTCCGGTACCTCGTTGCGCAACTGCTTGGGCTGGATCAGCTCCGACAGCGCGCGGCGCAATTTGCGCGTGCACGCCGGCTTGGCCTGCAACTGGTTGTAGGCGTCGGGCACGGAAAACTGATACAGCGCCTGTTCGGTGGTGGGGCACAGCACCAGCACTTTGCAGTTGAGGTTTTCCAGGTCCCAGATCTGCTGGCGCAGACGCTCGGGCGGCAGCTCGTGGGCAGTCACGCCGAGCACGGCCATGTCGATGGCGTGGGGCGTCTGGTGCACCACGGTCACGCCATTGATGAGGTTTTCCAGATTGTTGAAGACCATCGGCTGCAGGCCGCAGTCTTCCAGTTGATGCTCAAGGGCCTGGCGTGACAGGTCGTGATGCTCCAGCACCGCCACGCGCCGGCCCAGCAGCGGCGGGGCGGGCAGGTCTTCGAGGTCGTCGCGGGTTTTCGGCAGCGTCAGGCTGATCCAGAATTCCGAACCTTCGCCGGGTGTGCTCTCGACGCCGATCTCGCCGCCCATCTGCTCCACTAGCCGCTTGGAAATCACCAGCCCCAATCCGGTGCCGCCGGAGTGCCGCGACAGCGAATTGTCCGCCTGACTGAACGCCTGAAACAGTGCGCGCACGTCCTGGCTGGAAAGACCAATGCCGGTGTCCTGCACGCTGATGCGCAACTGCACGGTGGTGTCGTGTTCCTCCTCCAGCATCGCCCGCGCCACGATGGTGCCCTCGCGGGTGAACTTGATGGCGTTGCTGACTAGGTTGGTCAGGATCTGCCGCAGCCGCAGCGGATCGCCCACCAGCGACAGCGGCGTGTCGCGATAAACCAGACTCACCAGCTCCAGCTGTTTGGCGTGGGCGGCGGGGGCGAGGATGGTCAGGGTGTCCTGCAACAGGTCGCGCAGGTTGAACGGAATCGCGTCGAGGACCAGCTTGCCGGCCTCAATCTTCGAGAAATCCAGAATCTCGTTGATGATACTCAGCAAGTTGTCGGCGGATTTTTCGATGGTGCCCAGGTAATCGTACTGGCGCGGCGTCAGTTCGCTTTTCTGCAACAGGTGGGTGAAACCGAGAATGCCGTTGAGCGGCGTGCGGATTTCATGGCTCATGTTCGCCAGAAACTCGGACTTGATCCGGCTGGCTTCCAGGGCTTCCTTGCGCGCCAGGTCCAGCTCGATGTTCTGGATCTCGATGGTTTCCAGGTTCTGGCGTACGTCCTCGGTGGCCTGCTCGATGCTGTGCTGCAATTCTTCCTGGGCGTTCTGCAACGTCGCCGCCATGCGATTGATGCCCGAACCGAGTTCGTCCAGCTCGTAACTGCCCATGGGCGGCAATCGCGCTTCCAGATTGCCATCCTTCAGTTGAGCGACGACGTGTTTGATCTGAGTGATCGGGCCGTTGATGGTGCGGCTCATGCGCAGGGAGAGCATGGCGGTCAGGCCGAGGCCGATGACAATCAGGATCAGGCTGGCAAACAGGCTGCGATAACCGCGCAGCAGGGTGCCGTTGTGGGACAGTTCCAGCTCGACCCAGCCCAGCAGACGGTCGGCTTCGGCGGGAACGACATCGCCGGTCAGATGACGGCTGCGCCCGAACACCGGCATCAGGTAGCGGGTGGCATCATTTTCCGAGCGCTGCAGCATGTGCGTGCTGTTACCGATGGGGGCCTGGTTGATCATGCTCGGGCCGGCATGGGCCAGCATCGCGCGGTCGGCGTCAAGGAACGACACCGCGCGCACGTCGGCCTGTTCCAGCACCTGCCCGGCGATGCGTTCGAGCATGGCCTGATCGCCGCTGGCCAGCGCGCCGGCGGACAGCGGCGCCAGCTCGTTGGCAATCATTTCGCCACGCTTGAGCAACTGGGTCTGCAACTCGGTCAGTTGCATCCAGGTGAAATAACCCCCCAACAACGCCGCCATCAGGCAGGCCGGGAGCAGGGTCAGCAGCATGACGCGGCCTTTGATGCCCACTTTTCTCAGCACACTTCTTCTCCACCAACCCGGCACGAATTCAGGCAATTGCTGCGTCAATGCAGCGTGTGACGCGCAATCACTGCGCAGTGTAGTCATTTGTGCCTCGTGCACACAGTGGGACTGGCGCGCGCACACCTGATGGATTTGGACACTCCCCTTGTAGGACCGGCTTTAGCCGGGAAAGCGGCAGTCATCACACCGCAGATTGATGGCGCCCAAACCGGCCTCTTCCCGGCTAAAGCCAGTCTCACTATAAAAATGCGTATCTCTAGTGGGACCGGCTTTAGCCGGGAAGGCGTCAAGTGTTACGCCGCAGAATTGATGGCGCCCACACTGGCCTCTTCCCGGCTGAAGCCGGTCCTACTAAAGAACGCATAGCCGGCAGGCCAGCATTGCCCCGTCGCGCGCAATCTTGAATAATCCTCTTCTTGAGAATCAGTCGCAGACGCCAATGACTCCCGCCAGCATCCACCGCCCCCACATACTCGCCATCGAGGACGATGTCGTGCTCGGCGCTTTTGTCCACGATCAGCTCGATCGCTGCGGGTTTCAGGTGACCTGGTGCCAGAACGGCGCCGAAGGACTGGCCTGCGCGCAACGTGAACCCTTTGATGTGGTGCTGATGGACATCCTGCTGCCGGGCATGAACGGCCTCGACATCCTCACCCATTTGCGCCGCCACCACACCGTGCCGATCATCCTCATGTCCGCCCTCGGCGCCGAGGCCGACCGCATCACCGGCTTCCAGAACGGCGCCGACGATTACCTGCCCAAACCCTTCAGCGTCGATGAGTTGCGCGTGCGCATCGAAGCGATCCTGCGCCGGATCGAGCTGGAAAGACGCTTCCATGCCCTGACCGCCCACGAGCCCGATGCCGGCGTGGAGAAACCTGAAGAGGACGGCCTGACCTTCGACGACGGGCGCTGCGATGTCTTCTTCGCCGGTAGCCCCGCGCAATTGACGGGCAGCGAGTACCGCCTGCTCGATACCCTTTGGCGCAATCAGGAAGACGTCCTCAGCAAGGCCTTCCTCTATCAGCACGTCCTGCAGCGCGGCTATTCCCAGCACGACCGCAGCCTGGACATGCACATCAGCCAGATTCGCCGCAAGCTCAAGGCTGTCGGCTATCAGGCGCGGCAGCTGCGCACGGTCTGGGGCAAAGGCTACGTGCTGACGGCGGCGGTGCAGGATGCCTGAGGTGTCGAATGGTTGAGCCGCGCAAACGGATGCCTGGCCGGCATTCGCTGTTCTGGAAACTCGCGGTTCTGCTGGTCGGCTTCTGCCTGCTGATGATCTGGCTCAGCTGGTATTGGGGCCGATACATCGAGACCCGCAACGCCTATCTGAATGCCGAAGCCCATCAGGTACTGAACGACTATGCGGCGCAGGCCGAAAGGGCGTGGAACAGCGGCGGTCAGCCCGGCATCGACGAATGGCTGAAACAGGTCCGTCTGCAGGAAACCGGCTGGGTCGGGGTCATCGGCGGCGACTTGCAGTCTCTTGGCAGCACGCCGCTGACCCGCGATCAGTCGCAACGGCTGACGTTCATGCGCGGCATCGACTGGCCGATGAGCACGCGGCAGAAGACCGTGCCCTGGCTGAAGATCGCGTTTCCCGGCAACCCGGACGCGGGCAGTCTGGTGATCGAACTGCCCGAGCGCTTCAAACCGGGCCGTTACGCGTGGGTCGGGCAAATCCTGACCAATGTGCTGATTCCCGCGCTGTTTACCTTGCTGCTGTGCGTTGGGCTGTATCGCCTGCTGATTCGTCCGCTGAACCAACTGCGCGAACAGGCCAACGCGTGGCGCGCCGACCGATTGTCGAGCCGACTGTCGCCGCAAATGACCGAGCGACGCGACGAGCTGGGCGAGCTGAACCGCGCCTTTGATCACATGGCCGCGCGCCTGCACTCGACGGTGCAGGTTCAACAGCAGTTGTTGCGTGACCTCTCCCACGAACTGCGCACGCCCCTCAGTCGCCTGCGCGTGGCCTGCGACAGCGAGCAAACCTTGCCCGAATTGCGCGAGCGCCTTAGCCGGGAAGTGGACGGCATGCGCCGCCTGGTCGACGACACCCTACAACTGGCCTGGCTCGACACCGAGCGCGAAAAACTTCCCGGCGAAGACATTCAGGTCGTGGCGCTGTGGGAGATGCTGGTGGACGACGCCTGTTTCGAAACCTGCTGGCCGTCCCGTCAGTTGCGCTGCGATCTGGACAGCGAGTGCTGGGTCAGTGGACATCTCAACACCCTGGCCCAGGCGCTGGAAAACATTCTGCGCAACGCCATCCGCCATTCTCCGCCCGAGGGCATCGTGCGCCTCGACGGTCGCCGCGAAGGGGATGACTGGCTGTTGTGGCTGGAAGATCAGGGCGGAGGGATCGACGAGGGCGATCTCGAGCGGATCTTCGCGCCGTTCATCCGCCTGGACGGCGCTCGCCCAGGTGACGGTGGGTTCGGGCTGGGGCTGAGCATCGCGCGCAATTCGCTGCGCCTGCAGGGCGGGGATTTGTGGGCCGAAAACACGGGGCAGGGCTTGAGGATGATCATGCGTTTGCCGGCCCGAGGGACGCGACCTTTTTAGGAAGCGCCTCGAGGTCCAGGCGCCGCTGTATCGGGCGAATAACGCAGTCCCACAGGTTTTGCAGCGGCAGGGCGATGGCGTGTTATCCCGGATATCTCCGGTTCGCCTGTGCAGAAATCCTCTGCCTTATTCCATTCAGCGATAACCCCCTCACTTTGCGTGATATGGGCTGGCAACGATTGCCGGTATGATAGGCGACCCCCGCACGTCTGGATCGCGAAAACGCCATGACCCTGCAGTATCCAACCATCGCCGATTGCGTCGGCAACACCCCGCTGGTGCGTCTGCAACGCATGGCCGGGAACACCAGCAACACGTTGCTGCTCAAGCTCGAAGGCAATAACCCGGCCGGTTCCGTGAAGGACCGCCCGGCGCTGTCGATGATTACCCGTGCCGAATTGCGCGGGCAGATCCACCCCGGCGATACCCTGATCGAAGCCACCTCCGGCAACACCGGCATCGCCCTGGCCATGGCCGCGGCGATCAAGGGCTATCGCATGATTCTGATCATGCCCGACAACTCCAGCGCCGAGCGCAAGGCTGCCATGACTGCCTATGGCGCCGAACTGATTCTGGTCAGCAAGGAAGAGGGCATGGAAGGCGCCCGTGATCTGGCCGAGCGCATGCAGGCGGAAGGTCGCGGCAAGGTACTCGACCAGTTCGCCAATGGCGACAACCCGCAGGCGCATTACGTCGGCACCGGCCCGGAAATCTGGCAGCAGACCGGCGGCACCGTCACCCATTTCGTCAGCTCCATGGGCACCACCGGCACCATCATGGGCACCTCGCGTTTCCTCAAGGAACAGAACCCGAACATCCAGATCGTCGGCCTCCAGCCTATGGACGGCGCGTCGATTCCGGGCATTCGCCGCTGGCCAACCGAATACCTGCCGAGCATTTATCAGGCCGACCGTGTCGACCGGATCATGGATATGGGCCAGGCCGAAGCCGAGAACGTCATGCGTCGTCTGGCGCGGGAAGAAGGTATTTTCTGTGGCGTGTCGTCGGGCGGTTCCGTGGCCGGCATGCTACGTCTCTCCCAGGAAGTCGAGAACGCGGTGATGGTCGCGATTATTTGTGACCGCGGCGACCGTTACCTGTCGACCGGCGTCTACGATGCGCCCAACTGATGGCCAAGCGTGATGCAGGCCTGCGTTTCCAGCCCAGCGGCGGCACCCGGACCACGCAGGTTCCTACCGGTAAAAAACAACGCCTGAACATCGAGCGCCTGGCCAACGACGGTCGCGGCATCGGTTTCGTCGAAGGTCGCACCTGGTTTGTCATGGGCAGTCTGGCCGGCGAAGAGGTCGAGGCCCGCGTGCTTAATGCCCACGGCAAAGTCGTCGAAGCCCGCACTGAGCGGGTGTTCCAGGCCAGCCCGATACGGCGCCCCGCAGCGTGCCCGCATTTCGGCCGTTGCGGTGGTTGCAGCACCCAGCACATGCCCCACGCCGAACAGCTCGCCCTGAAACAGAGCATGCTCGCCGAGCAATTGAGCCGCATCGCCGGGGTCGAGCCGGAGCAATGGGCCGCGCCGCTGACCGGCGAGGAATATGCCTACCGTCGTCGCGCCCGCGTCGCCGTGCGCTGGGACGTCCGCGCCAAACGCCTGGACGTCGGATTCCGCGCCGCGGCGAGTCAGGACATCATCGCCATCGAACAATGCCCGGTGCTGGTACAGGCCTTGCAACCGATCATGACGTCGCTGGCGCCCATGCTTCGCAGCCTGAGCAAACCTCAAGCGCTGGGGCATGTCGAGCTGTTCAGCGGGTCGGCCAACGCCGTGCTGCTGCGCCACACCGCGCCGTTGCCTGAAAGCGATCTGGCCATTCTCAAAGCATTTTGCGAAACCCATGACGCGCAGCTGTGGTTGCACGGCGAAGGCGAGCCACAACCGGTCGACCCTTCGGCGCAACTGGGCTACCGCCTGGAACCGTGGAATCTGTCCCTGGCCTATCGCCCCGGCGACTTCGTGCAGGTCAACGCTCAGGTCAATACCGCGATGATCGAACAGGCCCTGGACTGGCTCGCGCCCGGCAAGGACGAACGAGTGCTGGACTTGTTCTGCGGGCTTGGTAACTTCGCTCTACCGCTGGCGCAAATGACGCGCGACGTGGTGGCCGTGGAGGGCGTCGACGCCATGGTTCAGCGGGCGACGGCCAATGCCGCCAGCAACGGTTTGAACAACGTGAAGTTTTATCAGGCCGATCTGTCGCAGCCACTGGACAAGGCGGCCTGGGTGGCGGAAGGTTTCGCCGCAGTGCTGCTCGATCCGCCGCGTGACGGTGCGTTCGAAGCAGTGGGCAAGCTCAAGTCACTGGGCGCTCGGCGCGTCCTTTATGTGTCGTGCAACCCGGCTACGCTGGCCCGCGACACCGTTGAATTGATCAAGCAGGGCTACCGTTTAAAACGTGCCGGAATCCTCGATATGTTCCCGCAGACAGCGCATGTCGAGGCGATGGCGTTATTTGAAGCGAGCAAGTGAGGCGGCGGCTCAGGAAACGCCGATGCCTTACACGGAGTCTCGTTTAATCCGACTGGCCCGCGCGTACGCGACCTTGCATGGCCCGCAAGGCGCACGCGCTCAAGAAGGCCGGCGACTGAAGGCGCATTTCATCGCGCCGTAGGGAAGGTAAGCAACATGGTACAGGTGAGACCCCACCAGCCGATCAACACAGACGGCAGTATCAACCTCGACGCGTGGCTGGATCACGTGGTCAGCGTCGACCTCGCGGTGGACCGACAGGCCCTCAAAGAGGCCTGTGAATTTGCCCGGCACGCCGAGCAACAGGACAACGCCGCCAAGAACCTCTGGGCGGAGGGCACGTCGAGTTTTCAGACGGGCCTGGAAATCGCTGAAATCCTGGCGGACCTCAAGCTCGATCAGGATTCACTCGTCGCCGCCGTGATTTATCGCGGCGTGCGCGAAGGCAAAATCTCGCTGCCCGACGTCAACCAGCGCTTCGGCCCCACCGTCGCCAAGCTCATCGACGGCGTGCTGCGCATGGCGGCGATCAGCGCCAGTCTCAGCCCGCGCCAGTCCCTGGTGCTCGGCACTCAGGCCCAGGTCGAAAACCTGCGCAAGATGCTGGTGGCCATGGTCGATGACGTGCGCGTCGCGCTGATCAAGCTGGCTGAACGCACCTGCGCCATCCGCGCGGTGAAGAACACCGACGATGAAAAGCGCAATCGCGTGGCCCGGGAAGTCTTCGACATCTACGCGCCGCTGGCCCACCGCCTGGGCATCGGTCATATCAAGTGGGAGCTGGAGGACCTGTCCTTCCGCTACCTGGAGCCCGAGCAGTACAAGCAGATCGCCAAGCTGCTGCACGAGCGTCGGCTCGATCGCGAGCGCTTCATCACTGACGTGATGTCGCAGCTGTCGAACGAATTGCTGGCCACCGGCGTCAAGGCCGACATCAGTGGCCGGGCCAAGCACATCTACTCGATCTGGCGAAAAATGCAGCGCAAAGGCCTGGAATTCAGCCAGATCTACGACGTTCGCGCCGTTCGCGTGCTGGTGCCGGAGATGCGTGATTGCTACACCGCCCTCGGCATCGTCCACACCCTGTGGCGGCACATTCCCAAGGAATTCGACGACTACATCGCCAACCCCAAGGAAAACGGCTATCGCTCGCTGCACACGGCGGTGATCGGCCCGGAAGGCAAGGTGCTGGAAGTGCAGATCCGCACCCACGCCATGCACGAAGAGGCCGAACTGGGCGTCTGCGCGCACTGGAAGTACAAGGGCACCGACGTCAAGTCCGGCTCCAATCACTACGAAGAGAAAATCTCCTGGCTGCGTCAGGTGCTCGAGTGGCATGAAGAGCTGGGCGACATCGGCGGGCTGGCCGAACAGCTGCGCGTCGACATCGAGCCCGACCGCGTCTACGTGTTCACCCCGGACGGCCACGCCATCGACCTGCCCAAGGGCGCGACGCCGCTGGACTTCGCCTATCGCGTGCACACCGAGATCGGCCACAACTGCCGTGGCGCCAAGATCAACGGCCGCATCGTCCCGCTCAACTACAGCCTGCAGACCGGCGAGCAGGTGGAGATCATCACCAGCAAGCACGGTACGCCGAGCCGCGACTGGCTGAACTCGAACCTGGGTTACATCACCACGTCCCGGGCGCGGGCGAAGATCGTGCACTGGTTCAAGCTGCAGGCGCGCGACCAGAACGTCGCCGCCGGCAAGGTATTGCTGGAGCGTGAACTGGCGCGTCTGGCACTGCCTCAGGTGGACTTCGACAAGCTGGCCGAGAAGGCCAACATGAAGATGGCCGAAGACATGTTCGCGGCCCTCGGTGCTGGCGACCTGCGCATTGCGCAGTTGGTCAATCTGGCCCAGCAACTGGTCGAGCCTGAACGCGGCAACGAGCAACTGGAGCTGATTCCGCGCAAGGCCACGGGTTACAAGCCGGGCAAGCGCGGGGATATTCAGATACAGGGCGTCGGCAACCTGATGACGCAGATGGCCGGCTGCTGCCAGCCGCTGCCGGGCGATGCGATCGTCGGTTACATCACCCAGGGCCGCGGCGTGAGCATTCACCGTCAGGACTGCGCCTCGGTGCTGCAACTGGGCGGGCGCGAACCCGAGCGGATCATCCAGGTCAGCTGGGGCCCAGTGCCGGTGCTCACCTACCCGGTGGACATCATCATCCGCGCCTACGACCGGTCGGGCCTGCTGCGCGACGTCTCGCAGATCCTGCTCAACGAGCGCATCAACGTGCTGGCGGTCAACACCCGCTCGAACAAGGAAGACAACACCGCGCTGATGTCGCTGACCATCGAGATCCCGGGCCTGGACGCGCTGGGCCGACTGCTGGGACGCATCTCGCAACTGCCGAACATCATCGAAACGCGGCGTAATAGAACGCCGTGATTTTACGGCGGTTGATCGTTCCCACGCTCTGCGTGGGAACGCAGTCCGTGACGCTCCGCGTCACTCGTGGGACGCAGAGCGTCCAGGCGGGCATTCCCACGCAGAGCGTGGGAACGATCAGCTTCAAGCCGTACGCGGATAACTTGAAGCTTGTGGCTTGTCGCTTACCGCTGCGAACTAAGAGAGACCCCCATGTATAGCCTCCAAGACCTGCTCACGCTCATGGCCCGCTTGCGCGATCCGCAATTCGGTTGCCCGTGGGACGTGAAGCAGAATTACGCGAGCATCGTGCCGCACACCCTTGAAGAAGCCTACGAAGTGGCCGACGCCATCGAGCGTGGCGACTTCGATGACCTGCGCGGTGAGCTCGGCGATCTGCTGTTTCAAGTGGTCTATTACTGCCAGCTGGCGCGGGAAGAAGGGCGCTTCGAGTTCGACGGCGTGGTCGACGGCATCACCCGTAAACTGATTCGCCGGCATCCCCACGTGTTCCCGACCGGCGATCTGTACGCGCCGCTGGAAACCCCGCGCCTCAGCGAAGAGCAGGTCAAGCATCGCTGGGAACAGATCAAGGCCGAGGAGCGTGCCGAAAAGGCCAGTGCCCCGGAGCAGCTTTCCCTGCTCGACGACGTGCCGGGTGTACTCCCGGCATTGTCGCGGGCAGCGAAGTTGCAGAAGCGCGCCGCCCAGGTCGGGTTCGATTGGCCGGACGCATTGCCGGTGGTCGATAACGTGCGCGAGGAACTCGACGAGGTCCTCGAAGCCATGGCCGACAACGACAGCGCGGCCATCACCGAAGAAGTCGGCGATCTGCTGTTTGCCGCCGTCAATCTGGCCCGGCACCTCAAGGTCGATCCGGAAAATGCCCTGCGCGCCGCCAACGCCAAATTCGAGCGGCGCTTTAGATTTATCGAACAGGCCTTGCGCGACACCCGGCGCCCCATCGAAGATTGCAGCCTCGAAGAGATGGATGCGCTCTGGGGCGAAGCCAAGCGCCAGGAAAAGATCACGCCCAACTGCGGTTGAGTTGACTATTTAGAGAGAGAAGACAGATGGCGGGTATTTCCCTTCGTGACCAGTTGCTGAAAGCCGGCCTGGTCAATGAAAAACAGGCGAAGCAGGCCAGCAAGAGCAAGCAGAAGGAACAGCGTCTGGTGCACAAGGGCCAAGCAGTGGCGGACGACACCAGCCAGCGCGCGGCCCAGGAAGCGATGGCCGAGAAAGCCAAACGCGACCAGGAGTTGAATCGTCAGCAGCAGGAAAAGATCGAGCAGAAAGCCCGTGCCGCCCAGGTCAAGCAGTTGATCGAAGCCACGCGCCTGCCGAAGCTGACTACCGAGGATTACTACAACTTCGTCGACGACAAGAAGGTCAAGCGCCTGTCGGTCAACGCCCTGATGCGCAGCAAGCTGAGCAGCGGCGCGCTGGCCATCGTGCACCACGGAGGCACCTACGAGGTGATACCCCGCGAAGCCGCCCTCAAGGTGCAGGAGCGCGACCCGCGTCGTATCGTCATGCTCAGCGCCCCGACCGAGGAGCCGGAGGGCGACGATCCGTACGCCGCGTACAAGATCCCGGATGATCTGATGTGGTAAGCGTCTGTCGCGCACTCCGCTAAAACAACAAAACCCGCCAACAGGCGGGTTTTGTTTTGCTGCGATTCCGAAATTACGAGTGACTGGCCTGTAGCTTGGCTTCTTGCTCGGCAAGCTCTGCTGCGTAACGCTGTGCGTCCGATTCGTGATGAAACATCCCTACCAGCTGGTCTTGTTGGCGTACATCCCAGATCTGGATGCCATCGGCGATGGTCTCGTGGGAGATATGGGCGTCGTCGCGTTCAGTAACAGTTACGGTCATAGTGCAAACTCCTGACTCTTGGATATCTGCGGCAGGACGTCGCAGGCCTTCTTTATAGTTTTTGATAGCCGGCTAAGTAAATGTGCACATCTGGCAACAGTTATTTACCGAATTCGTAACAGTGCGCTAAATGCTTGTATTCGAAGGGTGTGTGGCGTTTTGTCACACCCGGTTGAAGGCCATGAAGAATCTTTCATGTAGGCCTGACTCACCTTCCGACGCCAAAAAAAAACCCGCCATGAAGGCGGGGTTTTTCGTATGACGCTCGATGTCAGGCGTGCATCAGCTGCCTTTGACCGACTTACCGTTCACCGTGCCGTCCTGCAGCATGATGTTGTATTCCTTGCCGTCGGTTTCGACCTGTTGCAGGCGAACCAGCAGGTAGTCGTAGTCCTTGGCGAACCACATCACGGTGATGCGCTTGTTCTGCGTTGGATCACGAACGCGCTCGACCTTGATGGCGTCAACCGAGCCGACTTTGGTGTCGACCTTTTCAGTGCCCAGCACGCGGAAGTCATAGGTGTCGATTTCGTCACCGTCGACGACCTGATACGACATGCTCTTTTTGCCCGCCGCCACGTCATGCTGCAGCGCGAGCTGATAGGTGGACTTGTCGAGGATGCCGGCATTCAGCGGGATTTTCACCGCGTTGCCACGGTCCGAGCCGGTGATGAATTTGGTGGGCCAGTCGAATACCAGATCCACCGTCTTGCTCTTGCCGAGGCCGCCACGTTCGAAGTGGTAGGTCTGTGGCAGCAGTTGATCCTTGTCGACCTTGAGGGTGCTGACTTCGGTCAGGCTGGCGATCATCATCGACGCCTTGAAACTCAGGGTCCAGGTGCCGTTGGCGTTCTTCTCGAGGCTGCGGCTGGCGCTGCCACCGCTCATGGGCAGCTGTTTCCAGTCAGCGGTATAGCTGGCGGAGAAAGGTTGAAGGTCTGCCGCGTTGACTGCGGGAAGTGCGAAAAGGGCGAAAGCGAAGAGCAAAGCGCGACGCATAATATCTCCTAAGGTCGGATCAAGTGGCCGCTGGGCCCTAAGGGCTGGCCGTCCAGTGAGGCGCCATGTTCGTTGAGGGTCAAACGTCCTTCGGCGAACCAGCGAATGGCCAGGGGATAAATCAGGTGTTCCTGGGCGTGAACCCTCTGTGCCAGCGTGGCGGGCGTGTCGTGCAACTCTACAGAAACAACTGCCTGTACGACCAGAGGCCCCCCATCGAGTTCCTCCGTGACAAAGTGCACGCTGCAGCCATGCTCGGCATCGCCGGCGTCGAGCACCCGTTGATGGGTGTGCAGGCCTTTATACAGCGGAAGCAGGGACGGGTGGATGTTCAGCAGGCGCCCGTGATAGTGGCGGACGAACCCGGGCGTGAGAATGCGCATGAAGCCGGCGAGCACCACCAGCGACGGCTGAAACGAATCAATGGCCTCGATCAGCGCCCCATCGAAGGCCTCGCGACCTTCGTAGCCGGTGTGATCGAGCACCAGGGTGTCGATCCCTGCGCGGGCGGCCCGCTCGAGCCCAAACGCATCGGCGCGGTTGGAGATCACCGCGCGGATGCGGGCAGGGCTCGCGCTGTCCTGAAAGCTGTCAATCATCGCCTGCAGGTTACCGCCAGTGCCGGACAGCAGCACCACCACGTCACAGGGTTGGGGCATGTCAGGCATTAATGAGCCTTGACGTTCTTCAGCTCGACTTGCGCAGCGCCTTCGGCAGCCGTGCCGATCTGGCCGATCACCCAAGGCTGCTCGCCGGCTTCACGCAGGGCGTTCAGCGAGACTTCAACGTGTTCCTGGGCGACGCAGATGACCATGCCGACGCCGCAGTTCAGCACGCGGTGCATCTCGTGCTCATCCACGTTGCCTTTTTCCTGCAGCCAGTCGAAGACTGCCGGACGGGTCCAGCTCGCCACGTCGACGATGGCCTGTGCGCCTTCGGGCAGCACGCGCGGAATGTTGTCCAGCAGGCCGCCGCCGGTGATGTGGGCCATGGCTTTTACCGCGCCGGTGTCTTTGATCAGCTTGAGCAGTTGCTTGACGTAAATGCGGGTCGGCGCCATCAGCAGTTCGGTCAGCGGCTTGCCGTCGAGCTGGATGTTTTCGATATCGGCACCTGCCACTTCGATGATCTTGCGGATCAGCGAGTAGCCATTGGAGTGCGGACCGGAAGACGGCAGGGCGATCAGCGCGTCACCGGCGGCAACCTTGGAGCCGTCGATGATATCGGCTTTCTCCACGACGCCGACGCAGAAGCCGGCCAGGTCGTAGTCTTCGCCTTCGTACATGCCGGGCATTTCAGCGGTTTCGCCGCCGACAAGGGAGCAGCCCGCCAGCTCGCAGCCCGCGCCGATGCCAGTCACCACTTGAGCCGCGGTGTCGACGTTCAGTTTGCCGGTGGCGTAGTAGTCGAGGAAGAACAGCGGCTCAGCGCCGCAGACCACCAGATCGTTGACGCACATGGCGACCAGGTCGATGCCGATGGTGTCGTGTTTGTTCAGGTTCAGTGCCAGGCGCAGCTTGGTGCCGACACCGTCGGTGCCGCTCACCAGAACAGGCTGCTTGTAGCCGGCCGGGATTTCGCACAGAGCGCCGAAGCCCCCGAGGCCGCCCATCACTTCCGGGCGCTTGGTGCGCTTGGCGACGCTCTTGATGCGTTCGACCAGCGCTTCACCGGCGTCGATGTCAACACCGGCGTCTTTGTAGCTCAGGGAGGGTTGCTTGCTCATGATCCAGGCCTTTAGGGGGGGATTCGGGGTAACGACCGAGTGGCAACGACGCGGGGCCTTGTCATCGCCGGTCTGCGAAGGCGCGCGATTTTATCAGGGTTGGGCGCAAGCGGCCATCCTTGGGCCGACGGGCAGGACTGTCGTGAAGAAAAAATAACCCGGTTTATCCCGCCGCACCCGTTCGTCGCTGGCGGGATCCGGTGTAACGTTGGCGCCTGAGTGAGCGATTCGGGCGCGTCTGCGGTCAGAGTCGGGTCACTCGTGTTCATGCAGCTATTTATAGCGTTGCCTTTTTACCCAGCGGGAATCCTTCATGCGTCCACCTTCCTTCATGCGCCTAAAAAACTGCCTGTTCGTGGGTTGCCTCTCATTGATGAGTCTGCCGGCGTTCGCCGAGACGGTGAACAATCTCTATCAGGTGCGCGAGCCCGTCAGCGGCCAGACCCCGGACGAGAAAACCCGCGCCACCCAGGCCGCGCTGGAAACCCTGGTCA
Organism: Pseudomonas sp. GW821-FHT02H06; assembly: GCF_059421525.1. NCBI lineage: Bacteria > Pseudomonadati > Pseudomonadota > Gammaproteobacteria > Pseudomonadales > Pseudomonadaceae > Pseudomonas > Pseudomonas sp. GW821-FHT02H06. The sequence goes on along the minus strand of NZ_JBWKVD010000001.1, from coordinate 178,792 downwards.
TCCGCCTGACCGGCGACCCAAAGGCCGTGCAGAACGGCGGCCTCGCCGAGGTGCGCAAGGACCCTCAGCAAATCATCAGCCAGTACGGCTACGACGCCGGCCCGCCCGAAACCCTGCAGGTTGATTTCGACCCGGCGAGCACCGAACGCGTGATGCGTCAGGCGGGGCTGTCGTTGTGGGGCACCAACCGTCCGGTGATCATGGCCTGGTGGCTGAACGACGCCACTGACGGCGCCAACCTGGTCGGCGACGGCCAAGCCTCTGCCGAGCCTCTTCGCCGCGCCGCTCAGCATCGCGGTCTGCCGTTACGTCTGCCGCTGGCAGACCTTGGCGAGCAGGGCATCGGCAACGCCAAGACCCTCGACGGCAACAACGTCGGCCCGCTCAAGGAGGCTTCCGAGCGTTACGGTTCGGACGCGATTCTGGCGGTTCACGCGCAGGAAAACGGCGGCCAGTGGCAGGGCAAATGGCACCTGTGGCTGGGGGACAAGATGGAGCAGGGCAGTGCCAGCGGCGCGAGCTCGGCGGAACTGGCGGACGCGGTACTGTTGGCAGTAAGCCAGCGTCTGGCGCCGCGCTTCGTGGTCAAGCCGGGTGCCTCGACGGGCATGGTGCTGGATGTGCAGGGCATGAATCTTGAGCGTTACGCGCAGCTGTTGCGCCTGCTCGAACCGTTCGGCGGCCGCCTGAAATCAGCCGACGGTGATCGCATCGCGTTCGACGTCAGCGGCAGCCCCGATCAATTGCGTTCCCAACTGGCGCTGGCGAAACTGCAGGAAGTGCCGGCCGGTGAAATCGCCAGCGCGCCGGTCAACGCCGCGCCCGTTGCTGCGGACGGCACGCCGGTAGCACCGCAGCCGCCTGCTGTTTCGGACAGCGCATTGCACTTCCGTTGGTGAACAGGTTCATAACGACGTTGCTCGAAGCACATCATCCTGGGGAAAGAGGCAGTAATGACTGATACGCGTCGTTGGTTCTGGCTGGGCGGGGTTGTCCTGGTCTGTTTGTTCGTCTGGCTGCTGCACTCGATTCTGACGCCGTTCCTCGTGGCGCTGCTGCTGGCGTACATGGGCGATCCGCTGGCAGACCGGCTGGAAAAACTGAAGCTGTCCCGCACCATGAGTGTGGTGACCGTGTTCCTGTTGTTCACCCTGATTTTCATGGGCCTGCTGCTGGTGCTGGTGCCAATGCTGGCCAAGCAGCTTTACCGCCTGTACGAACTGGCACCGCAAATCCTCGACTGGCTGCAACACACCGCCATGCCGTGGGCGCAGGCCAAGTTGGGGCTGGCAGACGGCTTCTGGAAGTTCGACAAGGTCAAGGCGGCGATCTCGGAGCACATGGGCCAGACCGGCGACATCGTCGGCATCGTCTTGTCCCAGGCCACGACCTCGACCCTGGCGCTGATCGGCTGGCTGACCAACCTGGTGCTGATCCCGGTGGTCTGCTTCTATCTGTTGCGTGACTGGGACGTGATGATGGCGAAGGTGCGCAGCCTGCTGCCCCGTCACCGCGAGAAGAAGATCGTCGCGCTGGCGGACGAGTGCCATGAGGTATTGGGTGCGTTCATTCGCGGCCAGTTGCTGGTGATGGTCGCGCTGGGCGTGATTTACGCCGCCGGCCTGATGCTGGTCGGGCTGGAGCTGGGGCTGTTGATCGGTGTCATTGCCGGCCTGGCCGCCATCGTGCCGTACATGGGTTTCGTGATCGGCATCGGCTCGGCGATTCTGGCGGGTTTCTTCCAGTTCGGCGGCGACATGTATCCGATGCTGGGCATCGTCGCGGTGTTCATGGTCGGTCAGGCACTGGAAGGCATGGTGCTGACCCCGTTGCTGGTGGGTGACCGCATCGGTCTGCACCCGGTTGCGGTGATCTTCGCGATCCTGGCGGGCGGCGAGCTGTTCGGCTTCACCGGCATCCTGCTGGCCCTGCCGGTGGCGGCGGTGATCATGGTCCTGGTGCGCCATGTTCATGACCTGTACAAGGATTCGGACATCTACGGCGGTCTGGACGACCCGGATCTCTGATTCCCGCGAATCAGGATGCGTACCGGCGCGCGGTGCTCACCGCGCGCCTCCTTTCTCGGCGGGTTTTGCCCGTATTCCCCAGTGATACCAGTGACATACGCAAGCCTTTGATTTTGCTGGCGGTCTGCCGCATTGTGCGGCCAGCCCTGCGGGTATAGACTTTACGCACTTTTCACAGAGGCCCCTTGGCGGTTCGTCACGAACCGTTCAGCCAGCATGAAACCAGTTCAGCTGCCCCTGAGTGTGCGTCTGCGTGATGACGCCACCTTCATCAATTACTATCCAGGCGCCAATGCCGCTGCACTCGGCTATGTCGAGCGGCTGTGCGAAGCCGAGGCCGGCTGGACAGAAAGCCTCATCTATCTGTGGGGCAAGAACGGGGTAGGGCGCACGCACCTGTTGCAGGCTGCCTGCCTGCGATTCGAACAGATGGGCGAGCCGGCGGTTTATCTGCCGATGGCCGAACTGCTCGATCAAGGCATCGGCCTGTTCGATCATCTGGAGCAGTACGAACTGGTGTGCCTCGATGACCTTCAGGCGGTGGTCGGCAAGCCTGAATGGGAAGAGGCGTTGTTCCACCTGTTCAACCGGCTGCGCGACAGTGGCCGACGCTTGCTCATCGCCGCTTCATGCTCGCCCCGAGAGCTGCCGGTCAAGCTGGCGGACCTGAAATCACGGCTGACCATGGCGCTGGTGTTCCAGATGCGCCTGTTGTCCGACGAAGAAAAACTCCGCGCCCTGCAATTGCGCGCGTCCCGCCGCGGGCTGCACCTTACCGACGAAGTGGGGCATTTCATCCTCACCCGCGGCAAGCGCAGCATGAGTGCGCTGTTCGACCTGCTTGAACAGCTCGATCAAGCCTCACTGCAGGCCCAGCGCAAGCTGACCATTCCGTTCCTGAAAGAAACCCTCGGTTGGTAAGCGCGTCCGTGGTCGATCAGGCTTTGGTCCTGCAAACTGCCGCGGCCCTGCGCCATGCCACACGCATCCTGATCATCACCGGTGCTGGCCTTTCGGCGGATTCGGGTTTGCCGACCTATCGCGGTGTCGGTGGTCTGTACAACGGCGAGACCGACGACGGCCTGCCGATCGAAATGGCGTTGTCCGGCCCGATGCTGCGTCGTGATCCGGCGCTGTGCTGGAAATACATTGCACAATTGGGCAGCGCTTGCCTGGGCGGACGTCCCAATGCGGCGCACTATGCCATCGCCGAATTGCAGCGGCGCAAGCCGGAATGCTGGGTGTTGACGCAAAACGTCGACGGCTATCATCGCGCTGCGGGCAGTCCGCCAGAACGCCTGATCGAAATTCATGGCCAGTTGGCGCCGCTCTACTGTCAATCTTGTGGCGCCGAGGATCCGCTGTTGAGCGAGCGCCTCAACCGACCACTGCCACCGCTGTGCGCCCGCTGTACTGGCGTTTTGAGGCCATCGGTGGTGTTGTTTGAGGAGATGTTGCCAGAGTTGGCACTGAACGTGCTTCAGGAAGAGATGGCAAAAGGCTTTGACGCTGTGCTCAGCATCGGAACCACCGCCAGCTTCCCATACATTCATGAGCCCATGCTGCGCGCTCGGGTGACGGGAGGCTTTACTGCCGAGATAAACCCTTCGCCGACCGATCATTCCGCGCACATGGATGCGTTTCTGAGGTGTAGAGCCTTAGAAGTGATGGACGACATCGTAAGTCACATTTGTTTCGATTGAATTTGCAAATGGGTACGATTGAAGGCATAGTCTCGGCTTCTTTACACTTCAGCCACGGTCGTGCACATGCTAAACCGCTTCGCACCCCTCGTGCCTCTCGCACTCGTAACGCTGTTGTTCGGCTGTGCGGCCCAGATGCCGACGTCGCAACAACAGTCGCAAAGCCCCCAGTTCCGGGACTCTGCCACCGCTCAATCCGCCAGCAAGCGTGCCGATTACGCATCCTCCGTACTGGATGACGAAGTCGCCACCGAAGACGAGCTCGCTCAATTTGCCGATAACAAGCCGTACCGCCTGCCGGTTCTGGCTGACAGCATCCTCGAGCGCGGCAAATCCCTGATAGGCACTCGCTATCGGTTCGGCGGCACGTCGACCACCTCTGGTTTCGACTGCAGCGGTTTCATCGGTTATCTCTTCCGCGAAGAGGCGGGCATGAGCCTGCCGCGTTCCTCCCGCGAAATGATCAACATCGATGCCCCTCTCGTTAAACGCAATGACCTCAAGCCAGGCGACCTGCTGTTCTTCAGCACTGCCGGCCGTGGTCGTGTCAGCCATGCGGGCATCTACCTGGGCGATGATCAATTCATCCACTCCAGCAGCCGCCGCAGCGGTGGTGTCCGCGTCGACAGCCTCGACGATGCCTACTGGGCCAAGACGTTCATCGAAGCCAAACGCGCGCTGGCGATGGCACCTTCAACGGTACCTGCAACCACTACCGCGATGAGCTCGACTACAATCAAGCGCCAAACCCGTTAATTCCGGGCGCGCAAAGGGCTAACCCCTCTTGCGCGCGACCCCGGCCCTCGGCAAAGTAAGCTGCATCCCGCACAGGTTGTCGTGTTTATGTCGTTAACGGTTCGCCTGATCGTCGCCTCTCTGGCTGTGCTGCTGGCCGCATGTTCCAGCACTCCACCGCCTGCTCCACGCAAGGTCGTCTACCGGCCAGTGGTCTCCGCTCCTCCCCAGTTTTCTTCACCGCTCGCCGACGACGTCCTGTTGCGCGCGATCGGCCTCGTTGGCACGCCCTATCGCTGGGGCGGCAACACGCCTGATTCGGGTTTCGATTGCAGTGGCCTGATCGGCTATGTCTACCACGACGCCGCCGGTATCACTTTGCCGCGATCGACGCGGGAAATGATCACGCTGCGCGGCCCGGACATCGACCGCAGCCAGTTGCAGACCGGTGACCTGGTGTTCTTCGCGACGGGCGGCGGCTCCCACGTCAGCCATGCCGGCATCTACGTCGGGGAAGGGCGATTCGTTCACGCGCCGGCCACCGGCGGCACGGTCAAACTCGACAGCCTGGACAAGCCTTATTGGCAAAAGGCCTGGCTGAATGCCAAGCGCGTTATCCAGCCATCGAATCTTGCCAGGCAATAGTCGTTTTTGAGGCAACGTGTTCATGGGCTGCTGCAGGAACACCTGTGCATTCCAGGGTGAAATCCCGTAAACCCGTGGGCGCTCTGCCCACGGTTCGATTGACGCTCCCCAGTCAACCCTCTAACCTTCGCGCCATGTTTCAGGTGCCCGGGACCTTGTTGGTCCACAGGGTGAAACAGGGAAGCCGGTGCGATTGCTCGTGCGATCAATTCCGGCGCTGCCTCCGCAACGGTAAATGAGTCAAGGCCACGCACAATGCCACTGTGTTCGCTGAACATGGGAAGGCGCCTGGCCTGCCACGGTTGTGGCAACTCATGAGTCCGGAGACCGGCCTGATCCATCGAACAGCATCACGGAGGGCGATGCTCTGCTGCAGGCCGGGCCATGTCCGGTGCCTGCTGACAGTCTTTGCCTGTGCCCTCCGTTTGCCACACCTGCCCTCAAGCGGAGAGCTGAGATGAGCGAATCCCCCGAACGTGACGAACGCCACCTGGCGCGCATGCTGCGCAAAAAGGCGGTGATGGACGAGCGCATTTCCAGCGCGCCAAATGAATGCGGATTGCTGCTGGTCCTGACCGGCAACGGCAAAGGCAAAAGCAGCTCGGCGTTCGGCATGCTTGCCCGCGCCATGGGCCACGGCATGCAGTGCGGCGTCGTGCAGTTCATCAAAGGCCGCCACAGCACCGGCGAAGAGCTGTTCTTCCGCCGCTTTCCCGAACAAGTGCGTTACCACGTGATGGGCGAGGGCTTCACCTGGGAAACCCAGGACCGCCAGCGTGACATTGCCGCGGCCGAAGCCGCCTGGGCCGTGACCCGGGAAATGCTCAAGGAGGCCTCTATCGGCATGGTCGTGCTTGATGAGCTGAACATTGCCCTCAAGCACGGCTATCTGGACCTGGAGCAGGTGCTGAGCGATTTGCAGGCACGCCCGCCGATGCAGCACGTGATCGTCACCGGTCGCGGGGCGAAACAGGAACTGATCGACCTCTCCGACACCGTTTCCGATATCGGCGTGGTCAAGCATGCCTTTCAAGCCGGCATCAAGGCGCAGAAAGGCATCGAACTGTGAGTGAGCGCCAGCCCCGGCACTGCCCGGCAGTATTGATCGCCGCGCCTGCGTCCGGTCAGGGCAAAACCACCGTCACCGCCGCACTGGCCCGTCTGCATCGCAATCAGGGGCGCAAGGTGCGCGTGTTCAAATGCGGGCCGGACTTTCTCGACCCGATGATTCTCGAACGCGCCAGCGGCCATCCGGTGTACCAACTGGACATGTGGATGATCGGCGAGGCCGAAAGTCGGCGCCTGTTGTGGGAAGCCGCCGCCGACGCCGACCTGATCCTCATCGAAGGCGTCATGGGCTTGTTCGACGGTACGCCCTCCAGCGCAGACCTGGCCCGGCGCTTCGGCGTTCCGGTCCTCGGGGTTATTGACGGCACGGCCATGGCCCAGACCTTCGGCGCACTGGCGTTGGGATTGGCGCGCTATCAGCCGGACCTGCCATTTGCCGGCGTGCTGGCCAATCGCGTCGGCACGGTGCGCCATGCGCAGTTGCTCGAAGGCAGCCTGACCGAAGGCCTGCGCTGGTACGGCGCGCTGTCCCGTGAAACCGGCATTGAGCTGCCCAGCCGGCACCTCGGCCTGGTGCAGGCCAGCGAATTGAATGACCTGGACATGCGCCTTGACGCCGCGGCCACCGCGCTGGCCAGCACCTGCGACGCCACGTTGCCACCGTCCGTGACCTTTACCGCGCCGGAATTCGTGCCGGCCGAACCGCTGCTGGCCGGCGTGAAAATCGCCATCGCCCACGACGAAGCGTTCGCGTTTTTCTACGGCGCCAGCCTCGACCTGCTACGGGAGATGGGCGCCGAACTGTCGTTCTTTTCGCCGATCCGCGACCGCGAACTGCCCGACGCCGACAGCCTGTATCTGCCGGGCGGTTACCCGGAACTGCATCACACGGCGCTGGCGGAAAACCACAGCATGCTGGCCGCGATTCGCGCGCACCACGCCGCCGGCAAACCCTTGCTCGCCGAATGCGGCGGGATGTTGTATTTACTCGATGCCCTGACCGATGTCGACGGCCAGCGCGCCGAAGGGGTGGGCTTGCTCAAGGGGGAAGCCGTGATGCAAAAGCGTCTGGCCGCCCTGGCCCTGCAATCGGTCGAACTGCCGGAAGGCATCCTGCGTGGCCACACCTATCACCACTCCCTGACCAGCACCGAGCTGACCCCCATCGCCCGCGGCCTCAGCCCCAATGGCGGGCGCGGCGCCGAAGCGGTGTACCGCGAAGGGCGCATGACTGCGTCGTATGTCCACTTTTACTTTCCCTCGAATCCCCAGGCGATGGCGGCGCTGTTTTTGCCATGAGCCCATCTAATTCAACCGCCGCATTCTGTGGGAGCGAGCCTGCTCGCGAAGTGGGCGCGTCCGATCCCACTCCTTTTCTGAAAAACCGCTTTCGCGAGCAAGCTCACTCCTACATGGGGCGCATCGCAGGTGATTGCTGTGTTTCACGCGCGGGACAGGCGAGCCATGACTGAACACACCTTCACTGACCCCGAACGCGCCGCCGTTTACCGCGCCATCGCCGAGCGTCGCGACATGCGTCACTTCTGCGGGGGCACCGTCGCGCCGGAGTTGCTGGCCCGTCTGCTCGAAGCCGCCCACCACGCGCCGAGCGTCGGTTTGATGCAGCCGTGGCGTTTCCTGCGCATCACCGATCCGGCCTTGCGCACGCAGATTCAGGCGCAGGTGGAGGAGGAACGCATTCGCACCGCCGAAGCCTTGGGCGAGCGGTCCGACGATTTCATGAAGCTGAAGGTCGAGGGCATCAGCGACTGCGCCGAGGTATTGGTCGCTGCGTTGATGGACGACCGCGACAAACACATCTTCGGCCGCCGGACCCTGCCGGAAATGGACATGGCGTCGTTGTCTTGCGCGATCCAGAACCTCTGGCTGGCGGCCCGTGCCGAGGGCCTGGGCATGGGCTGGGTGTCGCTGTTCGATCCCCAGGCCCTGGCGGATCTGCTGAAGATGCCAACCGGTTCAAAACCCCTGGCGATCCTGTGCCTCGGCCCGGTCAAGGAATTTTACCCGGCGCCGATGCTGGTGCTGGAGGGCTGGGCGCAGCCGCGCGCGTTGCAAGAGTTGGTCTACGAGAACACATGGGGAGTGATTGCATGAGTGTGGCGTTATTGAGCGTCGCCGGGGTCGCGCTGGACGCGTTGCTCGGCGAGCCAAAACGGAACCACCCGCTGGTGGCGTTCGGCCGTTTTGCCGAGCGCATCGAACAGCGCCTGAATGCTGCCGGCCGGGGCTGGCGCAGCCATGGCGTGACGGCGTGGTTCATCGCCGTGATTCCGCTGACCCTGATCGCCACGTTGCTCAGCTGGCTGCCGTTCGTTGGCTGGCTGGTGGAAGTGCTGGCGCTGTACTGCGCGTTGGGTCTGCGCAGTCTGGGCGAGCACGTCGAGCCGGTCGCCCAGGCGCTGCGCGGCGACGATCTGCCCGAAGCGCGTCGGCGCGTCGGCTATCTGGTCAGTCGCCAGACCGCCGAGCTGGACAGCACCGAAGTGGCCCGTGCGGCCACCGAATCGGTGCTGGAAAACGGCAGCGACGCGGTGTTCGCGGCGATCTTCTGGTTCGTCGTGCTGGGCGCGCCGGGCGTTGTGCTCTATCGCCTGAGCAACACCCTCGACGCCATGTGGGGCTATCGCAACGAGCGCTTCGAACGCTTCGGCTGGGCGGCGGCGAAAATCGACGACCTGCTCAACTACATTCCGGCACGCTTGGTGGCATTAACCTACGCGCTGCTGGGCAACACCCGACTGGCCCTGCGCTGCTGGCGCACCCAGGCCCCGAAGTGGGACAGCCCCAACGCAGGCCCGGTGATGGCCGCCGGCGCCGGTGCGCTGGGCGTCGAGCTGGGTGGCCCGGCGATTTATCACGGCGAGCTGCATGAGCGCGCGACCCTGGGCGAAGGCGTGCCGGCGGACGCCGACTCCATCGATCGAGGCTGGCAACTGGTGCAGCGCGGCGTGTGGCTGTGGTTGCTGATTTTGTGTCTGGGGACAGAATTCTATGCTTGAACACGGCGGCCGATTGCGTGGCGCAGTCCTGAAATACGGCATTGATGAGGCGGACTGGCTGGACCTGTCCAGCGGGATCTCGCCGTGGTCATGGCCAATCCCGGCGATCCCGGAAGCGGCCTGGGCGCGCCTGCCGGAAACCGATGACGGTCTGGAAGCCGCCGCCCGCCGCTATTACGGCGTCACGGACGTGTTGCCGGTGGCCGGTTCCCAAGCGGCGATTCAGGCGCTGCCGCGTCTGCGTCAGGCGGGCAAGGTCGGTGTGCTGTCGCCGTCCTACGCCGAGCACGCCGAGGCCTGGCGCAACACCGGTTTTCTGGTGCGCGAGGTGCTGGAGCACGAAGTGGAGCGGTTCATCGACACCCTTGACGTGCTCGTCGTGGTCAACCCGAACAACCCCACCGGCCTGAGCCTCACGCCCGAACGCCTGCTGGAATGGCACACGCGGCTGGCCCAGCGTGGTGGTTGGCTGGTGGTCGACGAAGCGTTCATGGACAACACGCCGGAGTTGAGCCTAGCGGCTTACACCCAGCGTTCGGGGCTCATCGTATTGCGCTCGTTCGGCAAGTTCTTCGGGCTGGCCGGTGTGCGCCTGGGTTTTGTGCTGGCGGAGCCGCGCTTTCTCAAAGTCATGGCGCGGCAGATCGGACCTTGGTCCGTCAGCGGGCCAACCCGCATCATCGGTCAGGCCTGTCTCAACGACGTGGCCGGGCATCAACGCCAGCGCCAGCGCACCGAGCAGGCCAGTCAGCGTCTGGTTGATGTGCTCAGCCGCCACGGCTTCGCGCCCAAGGGCGGCTGCGCGCTGTTTCAGTGGCTGATCACGCCGCTGGCGGAAGAACTGTATGAGTTCTGCGCACACCGGGGCATCCTTCTGCGGCTTTTTATTAACAACAGCAACAACAACAGCAGCCTGCGGTTCGGCCTGCCCCGCGAGGACGCCGACTGGCAGCGTCTGGAACAGGCACTGAGTGAGTTCTCCCGGGAGCGCCCATGAACATCGGCAAAACCCTGATGGTGCAGGGCACCACGTCCGACGCCGGTAAAAGCACGCTGGTGACGGCGCTGTGCCGCTGGCTGACCCGACAGGGCGTGCGAACCGTGCCGTTCAAACCGCAGAACATGGCGCTCAACAGCGCAGTGACCGCGGACGGCGGCGAGATCGGCCGCGCCCAAGCCGTGCAAGCCCAGGCCTGCGGCCTCGAACCCCACACCGACATGAACCCGGTGCTGCTCAAACCCAACAGCGACACGGGCGCGCAAGTGATCATTCACGGGCGCGCCGTCACCACCATGAACGCCGTCGCCTACCACGACTACAAAGCCATCGCGATGCAGGCTGTACTCGCTTCCCATCGCCGCCTCAGCGAAGGCTGGCCGGTTGTCATGGTCGAAGGCGCCGGGTCACCGGCGGAGATCAACCTGCGCGCCGGCGACATCGCCAACATGGGCTTTGCCGAAGCGGTGGATTGCCCGGTGCTGCTGGTGGCGGACATCAATCGCGGCGGGGTGTTTGCCCATCTGGTCGGCACGCTGGAATTGCTGTCGCCCAGCGAACAGGCGCGGGTCAAAGGTTTCATCATCAATCGTTTTCGCGGCGACATCGCGCTGCTTCAGCCCGGCCTCGACTGGCTCGAACAGCGCACCGGCAAACCGGTGGTGGGCGTGCTGCCCTACGTGATGGACCTGCATCTGGAGGCTGAAGACGGTCTTGATCAGCGCCAGACCGACAAGGCCGAGCAGGTGCTCAATGTCATCGTGCCGGTCCTGCCGCGCATCAGTAATCACACCGACTTCGACCCGCTGCGCCTGCACCCCCAGGTCAATCTGCAGTTCGTCGGCCCTGGACAGGCGATTCCTGGCGCTGACCTGATCATCCTGCCCGGCTCGAAAAGCGTGCGCAGTGATCTCGCTTACCTGCGCGCCAATGACTGGGACACCGCTATCCACCGCCACCTGCGATACGGCGGCAAAGTGCTGGGCATCTGCGGTGGCCTGCAAATGCTGGGCGAAGAGTTGCACGACCCGCACGGACTGGAAGGCGCGGCGGGTTCAAGCCCGGGCCTGGGGCTGCTGGCCCTGAGCACGGTGCTGGAAGAAGAGAAACAGCTGCGCAATGTCAGCGGTCGTTTGACCCTCGAAGACGCCGACGTCAGCGGCTATGAGATTCATGCCGGCGTGACCACCGGCGCGGCGCTGGAGCGTCCGTTGGTCCAGCTGGCCGACGGTCGTTGCGATGGCGCGTGCAGTCCTGACGGCCAAGTGCTCGGCACGTACTTGCACGGGCTGTTCGAGAATCCTGCGTCGAGCAGCGCGTTGCTGCGATGGGCCGGGCTGCAGAATGTGCAATCGGTGGATTACCACGCCCTGCGCGAGCGCGACATCGAGCGCCTGGCCGATCTGGTGGAAATCCACCTGGACGGCAAATTACTGCGTGAACTCTGCGGACTGGAGCAACCCTGATGCTGCAATTGATCCTCGGCGGCGCACGATCCGGCAAAAGTCGGCTGGCTGAAAAGCTCGCCAGCGACAGCGGCCTCGACGTCATCTACATCGCCACCAGCCAGCCTCTGGACGGCGAAATGAACCAGCGCGTCGCCGTGCACCGCGAGCGTCGTCCGGCGGAGTGGGGGCTGGTCGAAGAACCTGTCGAACTGGCGCGCGTTCTGCGGGAAAACGCCGGGGAGGGGCGCTGCCTGTTGGTGGATTGCCTGACCCTGTGGCTGACCAATCTGCTGATGCTGGACGATCCGCAGCGGCTGGTTCAAGAGCGCGAAGCCTTGCTCGATGGCCTGGCGGAACTGCCGGGCGAAATCATTTTTGTCAGCAACGAAACCGGGCTGGGCGTCGTGCCCCTCGGTGAGCTGACCCGCCGTTATGTCGATGAAGCCGGCTGGCTGCATCAGGCGCTGGCCGAACGTTGCCAGCGCGTGGTGTTCACTGTCGCCGGACTGCCCATGATCCTGAAAGGACCCGCACTATGAGTAACGCCTGGTGGCTCGCGCCTGCCCAAGAAGTCGATCACGCCAGCCGCGAAGAAGCGTTGGCCCGTCAGCAGCAACTGACCAAACCCACCGGTTCTTTGGGTCGACTGGAAGACGTGGCGGTGCAACTTGCCGGCCTGCAGGGTCGCCTGAAACCGGAGGTCGATGAGGTCTGGATCGCGATTTTTGCCGGCGATCACGGCGTGGTCGCTGAAGGGATTTCGGCCTACCCCCAGGAAGTCACCGGGCAGATGCTGCACAACTTCATCATGGGCGGCGCGGCCATCAGCGTGTTGGCGCGGCAGCTGTCGGCGCAGCTGGACGTAGTCGATCTGGGCACCGTTGCCCCATTGGACTTGCCGGGCGTGCGGCACCTCAACCTCGGCCCGGGCACCGCGAATTTTGCCCAGGGCCCGGCGATGACTGAGGCGCAACTTCACGCTGCGCTCGATGGCGGTCGCGACAGCGTGCTGCGCGCCAAGGCCGCAGGCGCCGAGTTGTTTATCGGCGGCGAAATGGGCATCGGCAACACCACCGTCGCCAGTGCGCTGGCGTGCGCGTTGCTCGATTGCCCGGCCACCTTGCTGGTCGGCCCCGGCACCGGCCTGGATGCCGAAGGCGTGAGCCACAAGGCGCAAGTGATCGAACGTGCCCTGCGGCTGCATGCCGCTTCTGTCGGTGACGCGCAGTCCAGTCTTCGCGCCCTCGGTGGTTTTGAAGTCGCGGCGCTGGTCGGCGCCTATCTGGCCTGCGCGCAGGAGGGCATCGCTGTACTGGTCGATGGTTTTATCTGTTCCGTGGCGGCGCTGGTGGCGGTGCGCATTAATCCGTCGTGCCGGGAGTGGTTGTTCTTCGGCCATCGCGGTGCCGAGCCGGGCCATCGCCTGGTGCTGGACGCGCTGCAGGCCGAGCCGTTGCTGGACCTGGGATTGCGTCTGGGCGAAGGCAGTGGCGCGGCGCTGGCGGTGCCGTTGTTGCGTCTGGCCTGCGAGCTGCATAACGGCATGGCGACCTTCGCCGAAGCCGCCGTGGCAGACCGCCCGGCATGACCTTGCATCTGGACCTGCTGCGCCACGGCGAAACCGAATTCGGCGGCGGCCTGCGCGGCAGCATCGACGACGCGCTGACCGACATCGGCTGGCAGCAGATGCGTGCGGCGGTGGCTAATCGTGGCCCTTGGGACCGGATCGTCAGCTCGCCGCTGCAACGCTGCGCGCGCTTTGCCGACGAGCTGGCCGGGCGCCTGGGCTTGCCCGTGGAATTGGAAGCCGGTCTTCAGGAATTGCATTTCGGCGACTGGGAAGGCCAGAGCCCTGCGCAATTGATGGAAACCGATGCTGCCGGGTTGGGACGTTTCTGGGAAGATCCGTACGGATTTACGCCGCCCAATGGCGAGCCGGTTCAGTTATTTGCCACCCGCGTGTTGGCTGCCGTCGAGCGGTTGCAGCGGGCGTATGACGGAGAGCGCATTCTGCTGATCAGCCACGGCGGGGTGATGCGTCTGCTGCTGGCCCGCGCCCGCGGTCTGCCCCGCGAACAATTGCTGCAGGTCACCGTGGCCCACGGTGGTATGTTCGGTCTCGCCGTTCAGGCCGACGGTGAGTTGACGGAGGTTTAAATGCTGCCGTTCTGGATCGCCTTGCAGTTCCTCAGCAGCCTGCCGATTCGCCTGCCGGGCATGCCGACGCCCCAGGAGTCGGGGCGCTCGCTGCTGTTTTACCCGCTGGTGGGGTTGTTGTTCGGCGTTCTTTTAATGGTGTTGAATCACCTGCTCGACGGCGCGCCGATGCTGTTGCATGCCGCTTTGCTGCTGGCGGGATGGGTAATGCTCAGCGGTGGGCTGCACCTGGATGGCCTGGCCGACAGCGCCGACGCCTGGCTCGGTGGTTTCGGCGACCGCGAACGCACGCTGCTCATCATGAAGGATCCGCGCAGCGGCCCGATTGCGGTGGTCACGCTGGTGGTGGTGTTGTTGTTGAAATTCACCGCGCTGTTGGCGTTGATTGACGCGTACACGGATGTTGGCCTGCTGCTGGCCCCGGTGATTGGCCGCGCGGCGATGCTGGCGCTGTTTCTGAACACGCCGTATGTGCGCGCCGGCGGGCTGGGCCAGGCGCTGGCCGATCACCTGCCGCGCAAGACGGGCGTGCGGGTGCTGGCGGCGGTGGCGGTGGTCTGCGTGCTCATCGGTGGCGGCGCGGCGGCGTGGGTGCTGGTGGTGACAGCGTGTGGCTTCTTCTGGCTGCGTCGGGTGATGATGCAACGGCTGGGCGGCACTACCGGCGACACCGCTGGCGCGATGCTCGAACTGCTGGAAACCCTGGTGCTGGTCACATTGGCGTTGATGTGCGATTGATGCAGCAAAGATAACCTGTCCATGTGGGAGCGCCACCCCGGTCGCTCCCGTCATTCATTAGTCGGCAGACCAACCTGAGAGGTGTCATGCATAGCGTTGCGCTGGTGGTGTACCCGCAATTCCAGTCCCTTAGCCTGTCGGTCGGGTCCGTGCTGACCTGCGCCAACCTGATGCAGGGCGAGGCGGCGTACTCCTTTCATCTGGTGTCCGAGAGCGGCGGGGCCGTCATGTCGTCCGAAGGCTTTTCGGTCAATACCACGCCATTGCAGGCCGACGGTTACGACACCATCATCGTCAGCGGTTATATGGACCTGCAATTGCCGACTCCCAGCCTGCTTGAGTTCGTGCGCACTGCGTCGGCTCAATCGCGGCGGGTGGCGTCGCTGTGCACGGGCGGGTTTGTGCTTGCAGAGGCCGGTCTGCTCGACGGCAAGCGCGCCACCATGCACTGGATTCATGCCCCCGAGTTTCGCAAGCGCTACCCGAACGTTCGCGTCGAGGACGACAAACTGTTTACCGTGGACGGCCAGATCTGGACCGGGGCGGGCATGAGCGCCGGCCTGGATCTCGCTCTGGCGATGGTCGAGAACGACCTCGGCGCCGACATCGCCCGGCAGGTCGCGCGCAAGCTGGTGATCTATCAACGTCGTGGCAGCGAGCATTCCCAGTTGTCGACGCTGCTGGAACTGGATCCCAAGTCCGACCGCGTGCAGCTGGCGCTGGCCTACGCCCGCGAGAACCTCAAAAGTGATCTCTCCATTGATGCACTTGCCGCCATCGCCCGCTTGAGTCCTCGCCAGTTCAGTCGGGTGTTCCGCGGGGAGACCGGCCAGACCCCGGCGAAAGCCATCGAATGCCTGCGGGTGGAAGTGGCACGGGCGATGATGGAAACCAGTCGGCACCCCATTGAAGTGGTCGCCCGGGAGACCGGTTTCGGCGATCGGGAAAGGATGCGCCAGGCGTTTCTGCGCAACTTCGGCGAACCGCCCCAGGCGATCCAGCGGGCGTTCACGGCCACCGACAAAGCCAGCTGATAGCCCGTTTGGTTGGCGCTAGGCATTCATCGCGCGGCGGAGTAGCGTAGCGGCAGCCCCACCTTTCCTGCCCGCTCATGAATGGACGTCGCCATGGCCCTACGCTGGATTCACGCGCCTCTGTTGTTGCTTGCCCTCAGTGGCGCCGCGGCGGCCGCCGATTGCCCGCCACTGCTGCAGGGCGACCTGCCCAAGCTGCGGGCGAAACAGGATATCGACCTGTGCAAACAGTTCGCCGGAAAGCCCATGCTGGTGGTCAACACCGCGAGCTTCTGTGGCTTTGCGCCGCAGTTCAAAGGGCTGGAAGCGCTCAATCAGCGCTTCAAGGGTGAGGGGCTTGAAGTCCTTGGGGTGCCCTCGGACGACTTTCTGCAGGAATCCAAAGACGCTGCCGAGACCGCCAAGGTCTGCTACGTGAACTACGGCGTCACGTTCACCATGACCGAACCCCAGCCGGTGCGTGGCGCCGATGCCATCAACCTGTTCAAGGTCCTCGCCGAGCAAAGCAATCCGCCGCGCTGGAACTTCTATAAATACGTGGTCGACCGCAAAGGCAACGTGGTTGCCAGCTTCTCCAGCAACACCGCGCCGGACGATCCCGAACTCATCTCAGCCATCGAAAAGGCCATCGCCTCCAAGCCGTAAAAACGCGCTGACGCAAATCAGACCGGCCACAACGAAAAACCCCGCAGCCATCACTGGTTGCGGGGTTTTTGGTCTGGCGAACAGGTGATCTGCCTGTCCCGCCCACTGCATCAGAAGCGGTAGGTCATGCCGACGCCGAAACCGTTGGCGCTGTTGTCGTACTTGGCGTTGTAGCTTTGACCCAGAGCGTTCGAGTCGGCGACCTTGACCTTCTCTTCCTGCAAGTAGGAGTAGGCCACATCGATGGTGATGTCGTCGGTCGGGCTGTAACCGGCGCCCAGACTGAAGATCGTGCGATCGCCTGTCGGGATGCGCGGCGAGCGGTTCTCGTTGTTGGTCGGCGACTGGTCGAACGACAGACCGGTACGCAACACCCACTGCTTGTTCAACTGATACGACGTACCCACGGCGTAGGCCCAGGTGTCGTGCCAGTTCTGCTCTTCGGTGATGGTACCGACCAGGCTTGGCGCAGCAACGCCACCCGCGCGAGTGACGCCCGAGTTCTTCACGGTGATGTCTTCCAGACGGCTCCAGCGTGTCCAGGTGGCCCCCGCGTAAAGTTTCCAGGCATCGTTCATCTTCTGCGTGACCGAGAAGTCCACGGTTTCAGGCGTGTCGATGTTCAGCTTGGCGTCGTATCGACCCGCGCCCAGTACTTGGGCAGGCACGCCTGCGCCCGGAGTCACTTCGGTGTGGCCTTCGAGCTTGTAGGTCACTTTGGAGTGGTAGGTCAGGCCGACGCTGGTGGTATCGGTGGCTTGCACCAGAATACCGGCGTTGAAACCGTAACCGACGTCATCACCCTTGACCTGCACGCGGCCGTCGCCGGTGCGGGCACCCAGCAGCGGGCTGACATTGAGTGCCGATTCCAGCGCACCGGAAATACGGTTGATGGTCGGACCGAAGCCTATCGACACCTTGTCGTTGAATGCGTAGCTGACGGTCGGCTGGAAGGTTACGACCTTGACGATGCTCTTGCTGCCGAAGTTGCGGCCCTGGAAGTTGTCTTCATAGTCGGTGACCAGGCCGAATGGCGCGTAGACACCGAAGCCGAACGCCCAGTGCTCGTCGACCGGGTTCACGTAGAAGCCCATCGGCACGGCGATGAAAGGAACCATGTCGCCTTTGTTGGAACCGGTGCTGCGGCCGCTGGTGTCGGTGATGTCGGTCGAGGCATCGATTGCGGCGACCCCCACGGTCGCCTGCGCGCGCTTGAGACGCGACATGCCGGCCGGGTTGCCGTAGACGATGCTGGCGTCATCGACGGACGAGGTACGGCCCGCAAAACCGGTCCCCATGCCGCTGATGCTTTGTTCGTTCAGGGCAAAGCCGGAGGCGAAAATCTGAGTAGAGGCAAGAGTGATGGCGAGACTGAGGCTGGATTTGATCATTGTTTTTTTCATTGTTAGAACTCCTGTTGATCACCGCGCGGAAATTACCAATATTTCTGCCAGCGCGCTATAGCCTGGATCAGCCGATTTAGAGCGGTTCTTGTAGGACAATCCTGAAAGTTCGCAGCTTCTTCAGTCAATACCAATCGGTCACGAAATGGCCGTCGAGGGCTGAAACAAGGGGCTGACCCATGTTTGCCAGGCCGAGGTGAAATCCTGCAGTTGGCCGCCGGGCTGAAATATCTCGCGCCACATTTGCGCCATGGCCAACGAATCATCTGCATCCGGAAGCGAAATATGGCTCGCCTCGACCATCAACCACGCGATGGCAGTCGAATAACGCAGGTTGACCGTCAGTTCCAGATCGGGGCCAGTGAGGAACGCGTGCTGGCTCGCCAGGCCCCGGACGAGGCTGGCAAGGTCCGGATCGCGCGCGAGGTATTCGTCCCAGAGCTGGCGGTGCTGAGTGTCCGCAATGCTGTAAAGCCCATGGCCGCGCGGGTTATCCAGCTCGGCGCCTAACGCGGACTGGCTGGCGGCGATCCCCAGCAGCAAGGATTCGGCGGCCCGATTGGCTCGGCCGAGATAGAGAAGCGTCGGGCGGATGACGTAGCGACACAGTTCACTGGCGGCGATTCCCATAACACCCTCGGGGAGTTGATGAGTCGGCGGGCCCTGGCGCTTGGCAGCAGTGATGGAGTGGGCCCACCGGCAGCGACCTGCGCCGCTGACTTGAAGTGTAGTGTGATATTTACGGTGTAAAGGCCTGTTTTAAGGTGAGTTCCCGGTCGGCATGTACGGCGCGACTGGTATTCATTACTGCATCTGTCGCTTTTTCTGTAAGTAAAACAGATACAAAAAAGCCCCACCGTTATCGGGTGAGGCCTTGTCGATGCAGCGATATTTACCGACGGACGGTATCAGGCAACGGTATCAAGCAACCAGGGCCTGACGCGTACGGTCGATGACAGCCTGCAGCGGAGCATCGGTGGAGTATTGATCCGGGTACAAGCGCTCGCTATGGCGGGCGATGCCGTGCTCGTTGACGATGGTGAAGCTGAAGCAGCCTTTGCGGGTTGCCATGATCAGGCAGTTCATCGGGGCAAAAGCGTTGGTCAGTGTACGAATAGCGTTTTGAGTCTGGATATGAGTAGTCATGTTATGGGTGTTTCCTGAATCGACACGCAATAAGAGGCGTGCAAAATAAAAACGTTCCAGTAAACGCGGACCGATGCTCGAATGCGAGTCAGTGGCAGGGCGCAGAACCTGTCTGGAACAAAAAGCAGCCAGTTGAGCGCATTTAAAATGTGGCGCGGGGCTGACTGGTAGGTACTTAGGAGGGCAGGCAACACAACGCGAGCTAAGGTTCGATGCTCGAGGTGAAGATCCTGATCAATTTGCAGGCTGGTTGATAAGAGCATGAATGATCTGCACACCCCTCCGTTTCTTCGGCAGGTCGTGTGAGTTCATGTCTGGAAACCATCGAGGTGATCGATCCCTGTTTTCAATCCGTTCGCTCAGTTGGCGGACCTGGATTGGGGGATTTGTTCGATCAGAATTGACTTTCAGCTTGGTACTAACGGCGGCGATGCTAATGGAGTTACAGGAACAACGCAAGCGCTGACTTGCAATAGGTTAGCTAAGCGGCATAACGCGGGGCAAAAAGACTACAGCATATGGAGCGGGAAGGGTGGCCCCGTGCCTTATTTTCGCGAATTTTGAGCGAATGCCATCGCTATGGAAACCGGCTTAGGTACAGACGAAATTCACTTGTGCACATTGCGAAAGGTATTTGTCATGTCACTGTCACGTCGTCCGCTAACCGCTTGATTTAATGCAACGAATTATTAAGTCAATGAAAACCATCGTTTTTTTACGCTGGTGAAAAAATCGTCAGTTTGAACGCAGGCCCCATTCTACGTGCGTTTGCGAGAGCTTAGGGGGTGTTGTCCACTGAGTTATCCACAGGTTCTGTGGATTGTCCCAAGCGCTGGCTCTACGACGCTGCTTCTGAAGCATTCGCTAGTATTTTTGTCTTGGCCGGGCACTGATTAACCCGGATCGGACGTCGAGCTCGCTTCTGCGCATAATGCTGCCTGCCTGAATGTCGGAGTCTGGATTTTATGGTGTTTGAGTTAACCAGCCTGTTGCTGGGATTGGCGGTGGCGGCGGTGCCTTTGCTGGGGCTGGCGTGGCAGTTGCAGCGGCGCCTGGCGCAACGGGAGGCGGACGCCGCGTTGCTCGACGAGCGCTTGAGTAACGCTCAGATGGCGCAGGATGGGCTCAATGCTCAGTTGGATGCCAGCCGCGACGAGATCAGTGATCTCGCCCAGGCCAATGCAGTGAAGCAGGCAGACCTGGCGGCCCTGCGCCGGGAAGTGGAGTTGCTGCGCCAGCAGCATGAAGGCGCGCGCGAGGCCCAGGAAGACTGGGGCCGCGAACGGACCGCTAGAGAGGCCGAGCTGCGCCGACTCGACGCCCAGTGCGCATCCCTTGGCGCCGAGCTGCGCGAACAACAGGACAGTCACCAGCAGCGCCTTACCGATCTGCAGGGCTCCCGCGATGAGCTGCGTGCGCAGTTCGCAGAACTGGCCGGCAAGATTTTCGATGAGCGCGAACAGCGCTTCGCCGAGACCAGTCAGCAGCAGCTGGGGCAGTTGCTCAATCCGCTCAAGGAACGCATCCAGTCGTTTGAAAAGCGCGTCGAAGACAGTTACCAGAACGAAGCCCGCGAACGTTTCTCTTTGAGCAAGGAGCTGGAGCGCTTGCAGCAGCTCAACCTGCGCCTGAGCGATGAGGCAAACAACCTGACCCGTGCGCTGAAGGGCCAGAAGACCCAAGGCAACTGGGGCGAACTGATTCTGGAGCGGGTGCTCGAACATGCCGGTCTTGAAAAGGGCCGCGAGTACCAGACCCAGGTCAGCCTGAAGGGGCCCGACGGCGAGCGCTTCCAGCCTGACGTGTTGATCATGCTGCCTGGCGACAAGCAGGTCGTTGTCGACGCCAAGGTCAGTCTGACGGCCTATCAGCAGTACGTGTCGGCCGACGATGAGGTGATTTCCCAGGCGGCGCTGAAGCAGCACGTGCTGTCCCTGCGCAATCACGTCAAAGGCTTGTCCGGCAAAGACTACAAACGCCTAGAAGGGCTGCACAGTCTCGATTTCGTTTTGCTGTTCGTGCCGATCGAAGCGGCGTTCTCTGCAGCGTTGCAGGCCGAGCCCAACATGTTCCAGGAGGCCTTTGATCGCAACATCGTGATCGTCAGCCCGACCACGCTGCTGGCGACGTTGCGGGTCATCGACAGTCTGTGGAAGCAGGAGCGGCAGAGCCAGAATGCCCGGGAGATCGCCGAGCGGGCAGGGTGGCTCTACGACAAATTCGTGCTGTTCATCCAGGACCTGGACGAGGTCGGCAACCGTCTTCAGCAGCTGGACAAAGCTTACGGCGCCGCGCGTAACAAGCTCGTCGAGGGGCGCGGCAATCTGGTCAGCCGCAGCGAACAGCTCAAGCTGCTCGGCGCGCGGGCCAGCAAGAGTCTGCCGGCGGATCTGCTGGAGCGGGCGATGACTGACCCGGATGGACTGGCGCAGTTGCCCGAGTGAATCGGGACTGTTTCTTACGAGGATGCGGCAGCACGCGGGCTGATAAGTTGGAACAAATCTCGCGGTGATCGTATACACATTTTGCCTCTCCCTTTTGCCCGTCTCCTGCCCCATGAAAACGCACCGACATTGGTCACGGTGCACTGCGGGCAGGCGCGGCGTCTGCAATCCCCCGTTTTGAAATCTAAAATTTCGGTGTCTTCGGTTGGTGGAAACCCGCTGTTTTGGCGCCTTGCCAGCGGTTTTGGTCCGCAATGGCACGCATTCTGCCTCTCGCTTCGTATACAACCCACACTCGCTCCCGTACGCAGTGTGCGCACGTGTGATGTCGGGAGCCGGTTCGTCCTTTAAGGGAGAAATGCGATGACCGAGCCATTGCCCAAGGGCTACAGCCCCCGCCTGTACAACGAGGACCTGGGTCCCGTGCCGCAGAAGTGGACCTGGTACAACATTTTTGCGTTCTGGATGAGTGATGTGCACAGCGTGGGCGGCTACGTCTTCGCTGCCAGTCTGTTCGCCCTCGGGCTGGCGAGCTGGCAGGTGCTGATCGCGCTGCTGGTGGGCATCTGCATCATTCAGGTGATCGCCAACCTGTTGGCCAGGCCCAGTCAGCAGGCGGCCGTGCCGTATCCGGTAATCTGCCGTCTGGCCTTCGGTGTGTTCGGAGCGAATATTCCGGCGGTGATTCGTGGCCTGATCGCCGTGGCGTGGTACGGAGTGCAGACGTACCTGGCTTCAAGCGCGCTGATCATCGTAGTGCTGCGCTTTTTCCCACACATGTCGGTCTACGCAGAACCGCACTTTGCCGGCTTGTCCTACCTCGGGTGGATGGGCTTCCTGGCGCTTTGGGTGGTACAGGCTGCGGTGTTCTGGACTGGCATGGATTCGATCCGCCGGTTCATCGATTGGGCCGGCCCCGTGGTCTACGCCGTGATGTTCATTCTGGCGGGCTGGATTGTCTGGAAAGCGGGCTGGGCCAACATCAGCTTCACCCTCTCCGAGAAATCCCTGACCGGCTGGGAAGCGTTCTCCCAAGTGATCATGGCCACCGCCCTGGTGGTGTCCTACTTCTCGGGTCCTACGCTCAATTTTGGCGATTTCAGTCGCTACTGCCGGAGCATGTCTGAGGTGCGTCGCGGCAATTTCTGGGGCCTGCCGATCAACTTTCTGGCGTTCTCGCTGGTCACCGTCGTCATTGTTTCGGGAACGCTGCCGGTGTTCGGCGAGATGCTCCATGACCCGATCGCCACCGTGGCCCGCATCGACAACGACGTTGCAGTACTGCTCGGAGCGTTTGCCTTCGTGACCGCCACAATCGGCATCAACATCGTCGCCAACTTCGTGTCACCGGCCTTCGACTTCGCCAACGTCGCCCCCAGCAAGATCAGCTGGCGTGCAGGCGGGATGATCGCGGCAGTGGCGTCGGTCTTCATTACACCCTGGAACCTGTTCAACAACCCCGCCGTCATCCATTACACGCTGGACGTGCTGGCGGCGTTCATCGGACCGTTGTTCGGCATCCTGCTGGTGGACTATTACGTCATAAAGAAGCAGCAGATCGACGTCGATGCGCTGTTCAACGATGGGCCGACCGGGCGCTATTGGTACACCGGCGGGGTGAACTACACGGCGGTCAAGGCATTGATCCTGGCAACGGTGGCGGGCATTGCGATCACCTTTGTCCCGGCGTTGCAGCCGATGGCCAACTTCGCATGGTTTACAGGATGTTTCCTTGGCGGCGGGTTGTTCTATCTGTTCGCCAGACGCCGCCAGGCCCATGAATGCGCGGCGCTGACGCCTGTGGGCGCCGGTTGACCGCCCTGCCGTCTGTCGCGTCAGGTCTTCGAATGGGCGATTTGCAGTGTCATAGCGTCATGTAGGGCAAAAAATTCCTGCCGCGACACTCGGTAGCAGGCGTAAAGTGCGCCTTAGCACTATGATCTGCTCTAAGCAGTTCGGACATTGGCTGCCGAGTATTTCCCTGAAGGGGGCGTTATATGAACAGCAAATTGCAAGAATGGCTTCACGATGTAGGCGTCGCGCTCGGGTTGATCGAAAAGCCAAAGCTGCAACCCATTCCCGTGCGCAGCAATGATGATGAGCGTCGTCGTCCACGGCGCTAAGCGCTCTTCGCCAGGCGCGCTGAAAAGCGGCGCTATCGCCCGATAGCCCGCTCTGTTTCCTCCGACCGTTCGGTCAAACACCCAGCTCGCCTCACTATCTTTTCTAAATCGATCCCATCTGCGGCTCAGTGATGAGTTCTGCGTTTCATCTCGACGAGAATCAGGTCGACCAGGCCCTGCACGGTCAGTTGGCCATTGGGTGAATGTGCTGACATCCCTGCAACATCGGCTTTGATCTGGTTGGGGAGGACGATGCCGAAGTCGCTTTGCAGAATCGAGAAGAACTCTCTGAAGTCTTCTTCATCCAGCTCAAGCGCATTTAGCATCACGTCGTCTTCTTCCTGAATGAGGGTCTTGTCGACCAGGATCTTTCCGATCGTGTCGATCACATGCTGTCTGACTTCGCTCCGCTTCATGGCAGGCCTCTGCTTTGATTTAAGTGGTAATCACCCCAGCATCAAAATACAGAGGGTTGTGGCAGGAATCCCCAAAAGCAACCACCCTGAAAAACCCGCGCTGCGTTGCACAACGCCGACGGTCTCGCATTAAGGCTAGCCCAAGTTCGCGGAAGGGGAATGACAGGTGTGGGGAGATTTTTTGTATCGGCGCGCAATGGAGGAGCGGCGCGCCCGATGCAGGGCACTCATTGAGGGACCGGCTTCAGCCGGGAAAGCGTCAGCCGTCACGCCGCGCAAATTGAGGGCACTCGGACGGGCCTTTCCCGGCTGAAGCCGGTCCCACTAAAAAGCGAAGCGTACCGGCCCGCTGTCAGCGGTGCGCCACACCCGGCAGCACGCAGAGCATTTCATACAGCAGGTTCGCGCCCAGTAGCGAGGTGTTGCCGGTGGTGTCATAGGGCGGCGAGACTTCAACAAGGTCACAGCCAATCAGGTCCAGCCCCTGGCACCCACGAATGATTTCGATTGCCTGAATCGTCGTCAGCCCGCCGATTTCCGGTGTGCCAGTGCCCGGTGCCCAGGCCGGGTCGATGCCGTCGATGTCGAAACTGAGGTACACCGGACCGCCGCCCACCTTCTCGCGCACCTCGGCCATCAGCGGCGCCAGCGACTTGTGCCAGCATTCCTCGGCCTGGACCACCCGGAACCCCTGCTTGCGACTCCAATTGAAGTCTTCAGCGGTATAACCCTGAGCGCGCAAACCGATCTGAACCACGCGATCGCAGTCCAGCAGACCTTCCTCCACCGCCCGCCGGAACGTGGTGCCGTGGGCGATCTTCTCGCCAAACATGTGATCGTTGACGTCCGCATGGGCGTCGATGTGCACCAGCCCGACCTCGCCGTGCTTCTTCTTCATGGCGCGCAGGATCGGCAACGTGATGGTGTGATCGCCGCCGAGGGTCAGCGGGATGATGTCGTGCTCGAGAAAACCGTCGTAGGCCTCTTCGATGATGCGCACCGCATCCAGCAGGTTGAAGGTGTTGATCGCCACATCACCGATGTCCGCCACGGAAAGCGAATCAAAAGGGGCGGCGCCGGTGGCCATGTTGTAGGGGCGAATCATCACCGATTCGGCGCGGATTTCCCGCGGGCCGAAACGGGTGCCGGCGCGCAGGGACGTGCCAATGTCCAGCGGCACGCCAACAAAGGCCGCGTCCAGACCGGCCGCCGTTTGCAGGTGCGGCAGGCGCATCATGGTGGCGATGCCGGCGAAGCGCGGCATTTCGTTGCCGCCCAGTGGTTGATGGAAAATCTTGTCCACGGGAATGCCTCATCGGTGGTAATCAAAAGGGGCGGAAGCGGGCTTCCAGCATGGCCCCGATTTTGTTTACCGCGCCCGCTGCGAACAATCGGCCAGGCGAAATACTTAGTTCAGATATTCCTGAAGTATCGGGTAAGCTGCGCGCAAAACCCACCCTGGAACGACCATGGCCAGCGCGCTTCCCGACCTCAAATTGCTGCGCATCTTTGCCTGCGTGGTGCGCCATCAGGGCTTTGCCAGTGCTCAGCAAGAACTCAATCTGTCGACGTCGGCGATCAGCACCTACATGAGCCAGCTCGAAGCGGCGTTGGGTATCGTGCTCTGTCATCGCGGGCGCGGCGGGTTCAGCCTGACCAGCAAGGGCGAGCTGTTTCATCAGGAAACCCTGCGCCTGCTCGGCGAGCTGGAAGGTTTCGAACTCTACGCTGCGGCGCTCAAAGGCGAGCTGCGCGGCACGCTGAACCTGGGGGTGCTGGACTCGACGGTCAGTGACCGCGCTTTGCCCTTTGCGGAAGTCATCGGCGCCTACAGTGCGGAGCATCCAGCCGTGCATTTGCACCTGGCCGTGATGAGCCCTTATGAATTGCAGCTGGGCGTGCTGGACAACCGACTGGACCTGGCGATCGGCTCGTTCTCCACCCGCATGAACGGCCTGCTCTATCAGCCGCTGTACCGCGAGCAGCATTGGCTGTACTGCAGCAATCGCCACACGCTGTATGCCGAACGGCGCATCCCGGAACCGGTCATCACCCAACAACGCATGGTCGGACGCGGCTACTGGAGCCAGGCCGAGCTCGCCCGACACGGCTTCAAGCACAGCGCCGCGACCGTCGAGAGTATGGAAGCGCAGCTGATTCTGGTTTTGTCCGGCGCCTACATCGGTTACTTGCCCGAGCACTACGCCCAGTCGTGGGTGGATTCGGGGCACCTTCGCGTGTTGCTGCCGGCGACCTTTGGCTATCAGGCACCGTTTTCGATGATCCTGCGTCGCGGACGCAGCCGTGAGCCGTTGATTCAGACCTTTCGCGATCTGCTGAAAGCTCAGCTCAATCCACTGTAGGAAACCGACGATGTCCCGTGCCCGCTGCGAACGCTGCCTGCGTCCGACCGATCACTGCCTGTGTGCGCTGATTCCTGCGTTGGGCAGCCGCACGCGCGTGTTGATTCTGCAGCACCCCAGCGAAGTCAATCACGCGCTCAACACGGCGCGCCTGGCAGCACTAGGCCTGACGAATGCGGAATTGCAGGTGGGGGAGGTGTTTGAGGATCTTGCGCAATGGCTGAGCCAGCCCGGTTACCAAGCGTGTTTGCTGTTTCCGGGGGAGGAGGCTGTTTCGCTGAAGGCTAACCGTGTCGACGATGCACCCGTGCTGCTCGTCGTACCCGATGGCACCTGGCGCAAGGCGCGCAAGCTGCTGCACCTTAATCCGCTGCTGGCGGCGCTGCCCAGAGTGGTGCTAACCAACGCGCCAGCGTCGCGCTACCGATTGCGCAAAGCACCGGGCCCCGAGGCGTTGTCGACACTCGAGGCCATCGTCCATGCGCTGCACACGCTGGAGCCGGAGACGTCATTCGATGGCTTGTTGCGTCCCTTCGATGCACTGATCGACGGACAGATCGCAGCAATGGGCGAGGAGACTTTTCGCCGCAATCATTCGTGAAAGCGGGCTGAATCAGCCGTTGAGCGAGGAGGGCATGGCTGGCTGATACGCGCTGGCGGCCTGCATGCGACGGACATAGACCTCGGTTTCCCGAGCAGCGTCTTCCTTGCTCATGAATGGACCCTCGAGGGTGTTTTCCCGGGTGCTGAAGAAATAAAGGCCATTGACGCGGGATACGCGGTCGCTGCGAAAACGTACGGTGGGAGCTGGATCTTGTTCACGCTTGCTTAACATGGCCTTCTCCGGGCATTAGGTCGGTACGCGAGTGATCTGGGTGGGCGACAAGTGTCGCCACAGGTAAGTCAGAGCATTTGAATAGCAGCGTTCTTAACGGTTCCATCAACGTGCGAGCCCGCGCAACCTGCCTGGCGGTGCGGGCCTCGGGTTTCAGTGTTTGCCCAACGCCTCGGCGTCGCGAATCCACTGTTGACGCTGCTCTTCGGTAGAGGTGCGTACCGGCGAGAACTCCGTCAGCCGTGTGGTCTTGATCCCACAGAACTCAAGGATCGTCCTGACCATCTGCCGGTGGGCAGGGGCCTTGAAGACCCAGCGAAAATAGCGCGACGGCGTGTCCATTGTCACCAGCAACTCTGCTGTTCGGCCCTTCAGCAGCTCATTGGAGGGGTGATGCCTGCCATGGGCCTTGAAGGCAAAACCGGGCATGAACACCCGGTCGAAGAATCCACCGAGCAGGCTCGGCAAACCGCCCCACCAGACCGGATAAACGAACACCAGATGCTGGGCCCAGTGCACCTCGCGCTGGGCTTCAAGCAGATCGTGTTCCAGTGTCTGGGCGGATTCGTAGCCACCGCGCAGCACCGGGTCGAAATCCATCTCGTCAAGTTTGAGCACCCGCACCACATGACCTTTGCTCCGCGCGCCCTGGGCATAAGCCTCGCCCAGCGCGTGGCCGAGGCTGATGCTTTTCGGCGTGCCGATGATCATCAGAATGCGTTTGCCGTAGCCTTCCAGTGGCGTGGCGCCGCTGATGGGTTCAGCCATTGCTGCCGGCCTCGAGCATCTTTTCCGGGCGCACCCAGGCGTCGAACTCGGCGTCGGTGAGGAAACCCAGTTGCAGCGCCGCTTCACGCAGGGTCAGGCCTTCGCTGTAGGCTTTCTTGGCGATCTGCGCCGATTTGTCGTAACCGATGTGAGGGTTCAGCGCGGTCACCAGCATCAGGCCGCGTTCCAGATGCTCGGCCATCTTGGCGGCATCCGGTTCCATGCCTGCGATGCAGTGCTCGTTGAAGTTGCGGCAGCCATCGCCCAACAAACGGATCGATTGCAGCAGGTTGTGGATGATCACCGGCTTGAACACGTTCAGCTGCAAGTGGCCCTGACTGGCGGCGAAGGTGATCGTGGTGTCGTTGCCCATGACCTGACACGCCAGCATCGACAGCGCCTCGCACTGGGTCGGGTTGACCTTGCCCGGCATGATCGAGCTGCCTGGCTCGTTGGCTGGCAGCTTTACTTCAGCCAGGCCCGCGCGGGGGCCGGAACCCAGCAGGCGCAGGTCGTTGGCGATCTTCATCAGGGTCACGGCGAGGGTTTTCAGCGCGCCGGACAACGCGGTCAGCGGCTCATGCCCGGCCAGCGCGGCAAACTTGTTCGGCGCGGTGACGAAGGGCAGGCCGGACAGCGCAGCCAGTTCGGCGGCCACCGCTTCGGCGAATCCATGGGGCGAGTTCAGGCCAGTGCCGACGGCGGTGCCGCCCTGGGCCAGCTCGCACACGGCCGGCAACGCGGCGCGAATGCTTTTTTCGGCGTAGTCCAACTGAGCGACGTAAGCCGAGAGCTCCTGGCCGAAGGTGATCGGTGTGGCGTCCATCATGTGCGTGCGGCCGGTTTTCACCAGCTTCATGTGCCGCGAAGACTGCTCGGCGAGGCCGGTGGACAGTTCGGCGATGGCCGGCAGCAGTTGCTCTTTAACTGCTTGCACGGCCGCGATGTGCATGGCGGTGGGGAAGCAGTCGTTGGAGCTTTGCGAGCGGTTGACGTGATCGTTGGGGTGAACCGGCGATTTGCCGCCGCGAACGCCACCCGCCAGTTCGTTGGCACGGCCGGCAATGACTTCGTTGACGTTCATGTTGCTTTGCGTGCCGCTGCCGGTCTGCCAGACCACCAGAGGAAACTGGTCGTCGAGTTGGCCCTGCAGCACCTCATCGGCGGACTGCTCGATCAGGTTGGCGATGTCGGTGGGCAGGTCGCCGTTGCGGTTGTTGACCCGGGCGGCGGCTTTTTTGATCAGCGCCAGCGCGTGCAATACCGGCAACGGCATGCGTTCCTGGCCGATGGCGAAATTGATCAGAGAGCGCTGCGTCTGCGCCCCCCAGTAAGCGTCTTCGGGGACTTCGATCGGACCTATGCTGTCGGTTTCGGTACGGCTCACTGGACTCTCTCCTTAAGATCGATTTGCGCAGTTTAGTAACCGGGGAGCCGGTGGGGTTCCCCGTGGCTGCTGTGCGGTCGGAACAGGTGCGGACAGTGTGCGACAAAAGCCCCGGACTGGTCGCCCTAAACCTTCGTGCGCGCGAGTGCGTCAGGTCCGCGGGATAACCGCTCGTAGGGTCAGGGGTTGAGGGAAATGCGCAAAGGGGCGCAGAATGGCCGGCCTTGGGGTTCTGCCTCGCCTGCTAGATAAGGAAACTCGATGACCCGTCTTCGTGCCATTTGTGCTGCGGTTGCTCTGGTATGTGCCAGCGGCCAGGTTCTTGCCGATACCGCCAGCCATGAAGCCAGTGCTGTAGCGTTCCTCAAACTGGCTCACGCCGATCAACTGGGTGCGCCGGTTTACATGCAAGTCCAGCAGATGTTCGCTCAGCGCTTCGCTGAAACCAAAGCACCTGCGTCCAAGCAAGCCACCCTCGAAACCTATCAGGGCAAGGCCAATGCCGCGCTGGATCAGGTGATCAGCTGGCCAAAGCTGCAGCCTGACATGGTCAAGCTGTACACCTCCAACTTCACCGAAAGCGAGCTGAAAGATCTGGTTGCCTTCTACCAGTCTCCACTGGGCCAGAAAGTCCAGGCCAAGATGCCGCAGATCAGCCAGCAGTCGTTCCAGCTGACCCAGAGCAAACTGGAAAGCGCGGTGCCTGTGGTCAACAAGCTGCTCGCCGACATGACCAAGGAACTGACCCCGGCTGGCGCCAAGCCTGCTGCACCGGCTGCTCCTGCCAAGAAGCCATAAGCGAAGCCTGACATGAGCATGCAACAGCGAATCGAATCCGCGTTGACGGTCTTTCAGCCCGAGTACCTTCAGGTGCTCAATGAAAGCCACATGCACAGTCGCGGCATGGACACTCACTACAAAGCGGTGGTGGTCAGTGAGCAGTTCACTGGCCTCAACGCGGTCAAGCGTCATCAGAAGGTCTATGGCCTGCTCGGTGGCCTGATGGGTGAGTTCCACGCGCTGGCGCTGCACACCTACACCCCGGAAGAATGGGCGAAGCTCGGCGCCGCGCCGTCTTCCCCGACCTGTGCGGGTGGGCACGACTGACGCGCGCCGCCCGAAGAAGGTGTTCAGCCTTCTTCGGGCGGCAAGCGACTGTTACGCCGGCAGGGGACCATAGGCACGGTAGGCTTCAATCAGCGTGTCGAAAACCGAAATGTCTGACGTGCTTCTCGCGATCAGTTGCGCACCCGCGACGGCCGAGAAAATGGCGCGCGCGCGGATGTTGCTGTCGGCTTCCTCGCAGTATTTCGCCGAGACGAGCAGTCGGCTCAGCCATTCAACGTTCACCTGAGCGAAAGCCTGCATCTCCTTGACCATTGCGGGGGGAAGATTATCGGCTTCAGCCCCTACAAAACTTCCCAGGCACAGCCGGTTGTCGGCCTCCAGCGAGCGACGAAAAATTTCGGGGAATCGGCGCAATGCCTCCACCGGATCCGGCGTCTGCTCGCTGAGCGTTTCCAATGCGGCCGCACCGTCCTGCCAGTATCGTCTGGCGACAGCAATGCCCAGATCGGCCTTGCTCGGGAAGTGGTAGTAGATACTGGCTGCCTTGATGCCAACCTCATGGGCCAGGTCGCGAAAATTCAGGCCATTGTAACCCTGTGACTGGGCAATGTTTCGGGCAGCCAGGAGTATGGCCTCGCGGGCGTTGATGCTCATTGTCGTGCCTTTCATGGGTCGGACGAGTTGCAGTGGAGCCGGCCATCTTAAAGCAAAAGCTCCAGCCCTCGTCCTCTCAGATCATGACGTGCCCATCCAGTCGGATCACGCGGAAGGCGAATCCAGCTCCGGTATGCCACTGCTGCGATCGGCGTAGGCGGCCTGGAAAGCTGGACGTTTCTGCCAGCGCTGCCAGTAGCTGTCCAGGTGCTCGAAGCGCTCGTCCAGCGGGGTCGCGTTTACCGGGAACTTGGAAAAGGCAATGGCGGTGGCCAGCGTGATATCGGCAAACGTCGGTTCAGCCCCGCCCAGCAGCCATTCGCGACCGTCGGCCAGATGGCGATTCACCAAAGCAGCATGCATCAGTGCCTCTTTGCGGCAGTGCTCACCCCATGCCTCATTCTTTGTCAGCTCCAGCTTGAAACCCAGCCCGGTGTGCAAGACATGAAAAGCCGTGACGATCCGATAAAGGATATGCACCCAGATGCGGTTATCCCACATGTTGTCCAGGCCCTGCTCCAGCGCGGTTTCGCCCATGATCTTGCGGCCGGGATAAGACTGGTCGAGAAAACGGGCAATGGCCGGTGTTTCGGAAATAAAGCTGCCATCCGCCAACTGCAGCGTAGGGGTTTCTCCCCACGGGTTCATATTCAGGTGACGCCAGCCACGCTGCTCGCCACCGGGCGCCATGTCATAGATGGTTTCATCGAACTGATCGGCGATGCCCTTTTCGTGCATAAACAAGCGCAGTCGCTGGGGATTGGGGAACGCCGAAGGAGAGGTGAATAGCTGCAGTTTGGTCGTCATGGCGCTGTCCTGTGGGGGAAGATTAACCACCTAACGGTTGTTAGGTAGGCCAACCTTAGGCTTGAATACCGCCTCGGTCAATAGGCTAACTAACATTCGTTAGGTAAGAATGCATCCCTGATTTGACGGGCGTTCATGTCAGGTCGGCAGCCAGCTTCGAGGCCTGCGCCAGCGCCGCGTTGAAATTCGTCTCCGCCGTCGTCGCATCCGCGAGGGTGGCTTCCGACACCACCGCATCGATGGCCGGAATACCCACCATCCGGGCCCAGGTTTTCAGGTAAGCGACCTGATGGTCGTAGTCCTCTGTGGGGAAGTCCTCCCCAAGCGCTACCCCACGGGTAGCAAACACCACCACTTTCTTGCCTTTGAGCAGACCGCGCATGCCCTGAGCGTCGAAATCGAACAGCACGCCCCGCTGCGACACGGCGTCGATCAGATGCTTAAGACGGTAAGGAATACCGAAATTCCACATCGGCACGCTGAAAACGATGACGTCGGCGCGATGGAAACGCTCGCCCAATGTGTGGATCTGCTCCCACACCGCCTGTTGCTCGGCGTTCATCTGCACGCCTTGCAGATCGGCGTATTTGGCCTCCAGCGCGGCACCGTCGAAGGGCAGCAGATCGGTCGTCCAGACGTCCAGGACATCCACCGTGGCGTCGGCGTGAAGCGA
This sequence comes from Pseudomonas sp. GW821-FHT02H06, assembly GCF_059421525.1. Lineage (NCBI taxonomy): Bacteria > Pseudomonadati > Pseudomonadota > Gammaproteobacteria > Pseudomonadales > Pseudomonadaceae > Pseudomonas > Pseudomonas sp. GW821-FHT02H06. The sequence continues at coordinate 146,488 of NZ_JBWKVD010000001.1, read as the reverse complement.
GGTCAGGGTTTCGAGGTAGCGCGCAGCGAGTTTGAGAGAGGCAGAGCGATCGCCGCGGGGAGAGCTGGCAAGGTGAAGAATATGCATGGGATTCGTTCCTGTGGGGGTGGGCAAGCGATGTCATTTAGTCCGTGACGCTCGGGCCGATGTTCCCGGCAGGTAGACGGGGTGATGAGGCGATTGATCAACCCTCCTGCCTGCCCACGTTCGATTCTTGATAGAATCCGCGCCGCGTTGCCCGGTCGGCACGCGTTCATCTGAATCATTCACCCGGTAGGCCCTTTGCGAGGGTCACCACCTGGAGACGCCACATGACCCAACCCGCACCCATCGTCGTCGCGGCGCTGTACAAATTCGTCACCCTTTCCGATTACGTCGCACTGCGCGAGCCACTGCTGCAGGCGATGGTCGACAACGGCATCAAAGGCACCTTGCTGATCGCCGAAGAAGGCATCAACGGCACGGTGTCCGGCAGCCGCGAGGGCATCGACGGCTTGATGGCCTGGCTGAAGAAAGACCCGCGCATGGTCGACATCGACCACAAGGAATCGTACTGCGACGAGCAGCCGTTCTACCGCACCAAGGTCAAACTCAAGAAAGAGATCGTGACCCTCGGCGTCCCGGGCGTTGACCCGAACAAGGCGGTCGGCACCTATGTCGATCCCAAGGACTGGAACGCGCTGATCGCCGACCCTGAAGTGCTGCTCATCGACACGCGCAACGATTACGAAGTGTCCATCGGCACTTTCGAAGGCGCGATCGACCCCAAGACCACTTCATTCCGTGAATTTCCCGATTACATCAAGGCGAATTTCGATCCGGCCAGGCACAAGAAGGTCGCGATGTTCTGCACCGGCGGCATTCGCTGTGAGAAGGCCTCCAGCTACATGCTCGGTGAAGGGTTCGAAGAGGTCTATCACCTCAAGGGCGGCATTCTCAAATACCTGGAAGAAGTGCCCCAGGAAGAAACCCGCTGGCAGGGCGACTGCTTCGTGTTCGACAATCGCGTCACCGTCCGCCACGACCTGACCGAAGGCGACTACGATCAATGCCATGCCTGCCGCACGCCGATCAGCGCAGAGGACCGTGCCAGCGAACATTATTCGCCGGGCGTCAGCTGCCCGCATTGCTGGGATTCGCTGAGCGAGAAAACCCGTCGCAGCGCCATCGACCGGCAAAAGCAGATCGAACTGGCGAAGGCGCGAAATCAGCCGCACCCGATCGGTCGCAATTACCGTGCCCTCGACGGCCAAGCCACTGAAACTCAAAACAACGAGGCCTGAGCCATGTCCACTCGCCTGCTGTATGTGATGGACCCGATGTGTTCGTGGTGCTGGGGTTTTTCTCCGGTGGCCGAAGCATTGGTCGAGCAGGCGGCAGCGGCGGGGGTGCCGTTGCATCTGGTGGTGGGCGGATTGCGCACGGGCAGTGGCGCGGCCCTGGAGCCGACGACCAAACGCTACATTCTTGAACACTGGCAAGCGGTGCACGACGCCACGGGGCAGGCATTCCGTTTCGACGGCGCCTTGCCCGACGGTTTCGTCTACGACACCGCGCCGGCCTGCCGTGCCATCGTTGCGGCGCGCAGCCTGGCGCCGGATGTCGCCTGGCGGCTGGTCAAAGAAATCCAGCAGGCCTTCTACCTGCACGGCCGCGACGTCACCCACGGCTCGGTGCTGGCCGAGCTGGCGGAAAAAGCCGGCCTGCCGCGCATCGAGTTCGCCGAAGCCTTCGACAGCGTCGAACAGCACACCGCGACCGCGTCGGATTTCTCCTGGGTTCAGGACTTGGGCATTGCCGGCTTCCCGACGCTGCTCGCTGAGCGCAATGGCCAGCTGGCGCTGCTGACCAACGGCTATCAACCCCTCGATGTCCTCGGGCCTTTGCTGGGTCGTTGGCTGGAGCGCAACGCCAGTGCCTGACGCCCCCGACCTGGAACATCGCAGTAGCGCCGCATCGGCACATGTGCGTCCGGCCGGTGATCGCCTGAACTGGGCGCAGATCCGCCGCCTCGTCCTGCAGCACAAGAAGGCGCTGTGGGTGGCCAATGGTGTCGCTGTCCTGGCGGTCCTCTGCTCAGTGCCGATCCCGCTGCTGCTGCCCTTGTTGGTCGATGAAGTGCTGCTGGGCAAAGGCAATTCGGCGCTGATCTTCATGAATCAGTTCCTGCCCGACAGCCTGCACAAGCCTGTCGGCTACATCGGGCTGATGCTGGTGGCGACACTCTGCCTGCGACTGGGCGCGCTGGTCTTCAACGTGATTCAGGCACGATTGTTTGCCGGACTGGCCAAGGACATCGTCTACCGCATCCGCACGCGCCTGATCGAACGGCTCAAGCGCATCTCGCTGAGCGAATACGAAAGCCTGGGCAGCGGCACCGTCACCGCGCATCTGGTGACGGATCTGGACACCGTGGACAAATTTGTCGGCGAGACGCTGAGCAAGTTTCTCGTGGCGATGCTCACCCTCACAGGCACCGCTGCGATCCTGATGTGGATGCACTGGCAACTGGCGCTGCTGATCCTGCTGTTCAATCCGCTGGTGGTGTTCGCCACGGTGAAACTCGGCAAGCGCGTCAAACACCTCAAGAAACTGGAAAACGACAGCACCTCGCGGTTCACCCAGGCGCTCACCGAGACCCTCGACGCCATTCAGGAAATCCGTGCCAGCAACCGTCAGGGCTATTTCCTCGGTTTGCTCGGCCTGCGCGCCCGGGAAGTGCGCGATTACGCGGTGTCATCCCAGTGGAAAAGCGATGCGTCGGGCCGCGCCAGCGGCTTGCTGTTTCAATTCGGCATCGACATCTTCCGCGCTGCGGCCATGCTCACGGTGCTGTTCTCCGACCTGTCCATCGGCCACATGCTCGCAGTGTTCAGCTACCTGTGGTTCATGATCGGGCCCGTCGAACAACTGCTGAATCTGCAGTACGCCTATTACGCGGCTGGCGGCGCCCTGACCCGTATCAATGAACTGCTGGCTCGCGCAGACGAGCCTCAGTACCCGGGAAAGACCAATCCGTTCGTGGGGCGCCAGACGGTGAGCATCGACGTGCGCGGTTTGAGCTTTGGCTACAACGACGAGCTGGTCCTCGATCAGCTGGACCTGTCGATCAATCCCGGCGAAAAAGTCGCGATCGTGGGGGCCAGCGGCGGCGGCAAAAGCACGCTCGTTCAGTTGCTGCTTGGCCTGTACACCGCCCGATCCGGGGTCATTCGTTTCGGAGGTTCAAGCTTGCAGGAGATCGGCCTGGACACCGTTCGCGAGAACGTCGCCGTGGTGTTGCAGCACCCGGCGCTGTTCAACGACACCGTCCGCGCCAACCTTCTTATGGGCCGCGAGCAGGATGACAACGCCTGCTGGCAAGCGCTTGAAATCGCTCAGATGGATGCGACGATCCGCGCGCTGCCCCTGGGGCTGGACAGCGTGGTCGGGCGTTCGGGGGTTCGCCTCTCCGGCGGGCAACGGCAGAGGCTGGCCATCGCGCGCATGGTGCTGGCTGACCCCAAGGTGGTGATTCTCGACGAGGCCACTTCTGCGCTGGATGCCGCCACCGAGTACAACCTGCACCAGGCCCTGAACCGTTTCCTCAGCGGCCGCACGACGCTGATCATCGCCCACCGGCTGTCAGCGGTGAAACAGGCCGATCGCGTGTTGGTGTTCGATGGCGGGCGCATCGCCGAAGACGGGGATCATCAGCAATTGATTGCAGACGGCGGGCTCTACGCTAGGCTCTATGGACACCTGCAACAGGTGTGATACGACCGGGCGAGCTACGGGGCAGTACGCAATAGCGTATTGCCACTGGAGCACGTCAATTCTTGGGCTATGCTTGCTCAGGCGCTTACCGAAAATGTGAAAAGCGTCATATTTACGTCTTCGCACCCAATTGGCTGGTTACGTCTTGTAAAAGATGTGAGAGATTGTCTGCTGCGTCGTGGAATTAGCGAAGTCCCTCAGGCTCCAGGAAGGTTGCCTGGCGTGGGGGGACTGAGAATCTGGCAGTGCTGATCAAAGGGACACCATGAAGCAAAAGCGGATCCTCGGGAAGCCTCGTCTTCTGGGCATCGTCTGGCCGTTTATCGCTGTTGTGCTGTTACAGGCACTGCTCGGCTGCGTCAGCTTGTACATGATGTCCGCGGTCCGCAGCTACATCGGCGGTGAGAGCCTGTGGTCGAAGGGCCAGAAAGACGCCATTTATTATCTGAATCTCTACGCCAACAGCCGCGACGACATCAACTACCTGAAATACCAGCAGGCGATCGCCATTCCCCAGGGCGGGCATGATTTGCGCCTGGCGATGGATCAGCCGGTGCCCGACATCGTGCGCGCCAAGGCCGGGATTCTGCAGGGGGGTAACCATCCCGACGATGCGCAGAGCATCATCTGGCTCTATCTGAACTTCCAGCACTTCAGCTACCTGGAAAAGGCCATCGACCTGTGGAAGGTCGGTGACAACTATCTCGTGCAGCTCGATGAAGTCGCCCGTGAAATGCACGCCCGGATTCAGGAAGGCAACGTCACCAACAGTGAAGTCCTGGGCTGGCGCCAGCGCATCAGCGCCATCAACGAAGGTGTCACGCCGGCGGCCATGGCTTTCAGCGACGCACTGGGGGAGGGCTCGCGGGTCATCCTGCGGATTCTGCTGGTGGTCAACCTCGCCACGGCGCTGTGCCTGATCATCCTTGCGCTGCTGCGCACCCATAAACTGCTGGAGCAGCGCCACGCCTTTGCGATCGCGCTGCAGGCGGAAAAAGAGCGCGCGCAGATCACCCTGGAGTCCATCGGTGACGGCGTCATCACCACCGATGTCGACGGCTCCATCGTCTACATGAACCCCGCCGCAGAGCTCATGACCCACTGGAAGAACGAGCAGGCGGCCGGTCTGCCGCTGGCCGCGCTGTTCAGCCTGCTCGACGAGAACGATCAGAAAGACACCTCGACCCTGATCGAGCGCATGCTCAGTGGCAATCTGGGCGGCGGCAGTGAAAGCTCACGACTGATTCAGCGCCTGGACGGCAGTACCGTTTCGGTCGCGTTGGTCGGCTCGCCGATCCGTACCGAAGGCAAGGTCAGTGGCGCCGTGCTGGTGTTGCACGACATGACTCAGGAGCGTCAGTACATCGCTAATCTGTCCTGGCAGGCGACCCACGATGCGCTGACCGGACTGACCAATCGCCGCGAGTTCGAATACCGCCTCGAGCTGGCCCTCAACGGCCTGGCCGAGCAGCCGGCGCAGCATGCATTGATGTTCCTTGACCTCGATCAGTTCAAGCTGGTCAACGACACCAGCGGCCATGCCGCGGGTGATGAGCTGCTGCGGCACATTTGCACGCTGCTGCAGCAGGGCGTGCGCGAAGGCGATACGCTGGCCCGCCTTGGGGGCGACGAGTTTGGCATCCTTCTCGAACACTGTGCGCCGGAGGCCGCCGAGCGCGTGGCCGAAAGCCTGCGGCAAACCGTGGAAAGCCTGCACTTTGTCTGGAAAGGCCGGCCGTTTGTCACCACCGTCAGCATCGGTCTGGTGCACATCGACGATGTCCCGACCACGCTGGAGACCTCGCTGCGCGCCGCCGACATGGCCTGCTACATGGCCAAGGAAAAGGGCCGCAACCGGGTTCAGGTCTACCACGACGACGACTCTGATCTGTCCACCCGCTTTGGCGAAATGGCCTGGATTCAGCGCCTGCACATGGCCCTCGAAGACAACCGCTTCTGTCTGTACTCCCAGGAAATTGCAGCACTGGGCCGCAACGCCGTGCAAGGCCCTGGCCATATCGAGATTCTGCTGCGGCTGCGCGACGAGTCCGGGCGCATGATCCTGCCGGACAGTTTCATCCCCGCCGCCGAGCGCTACGGCATGATGACCACCCTGGACCGCTGGGTCGTGCAGCACGTCTTCATGATCATCGCCGACTGTCTCAAGTCCGGACACGGCAAAGGGCCGATGGCCGTGTGTGCGATCAACCTGTCCGGGACCAGCATTGGCGACGACGCCTTTCTCGAGTATTTGCGACAGCAGTTCCAGATCTACGCAATCCCTCCTGAACTTATCTGTTTTGAAATCACCGAAACCAGTGCGATCGCCAATTTGGGCAGCGCCATTCGGTTCATCAATGAACTTAAAAGTCTGGGATGCCGTTTCTCTCTGGATGACTTCTGTGCAGGCATGTCGTCATTCGCTTACCTGAAGCACTTGCCTGTGGACTTCCTGAAGATTGATGGCAGTTTCGTAAAAGACATGCTCGACGATCCGGTCAACCGGGCGATGGTGGAAGTGATCAACCATATCGGGCACGTAATGGGCAAACAGACGATCGCCGAGTTCGTCGAAAGCCCCCAGATAGAGCAGGCGTTATTGGAAATCGGTGTGGACTACGCTCAGGGGTACGTTATCGAGCGACCGCAATTATTCACCTGTGAATGTCTGCACGCACGGCCCGCGAGGCAGACCCCACTGTTGTTCAGCGCTCCCGGGACTTTTCGCTGAACACATCCTACGCAACTTACATAAGGAGCTACACAGTGATCGATATGTTCATTAGAACCGGTCCGCTGATGGATGCCAGCAGTTACCCCGCTTGGGCACAGCAATTGATTGACGATTGCAGTGACGCCAAGGCCAAGGTGGTAGGGCATGAACTTTATCAACGCATGCGTGACGGGCGGCTCAGTTCTAAGACCATGCGCCAGTACCTGATTGGGGGATGGCCGGTCGTCGAACAGTTCGCGGTCTATATGGCGCATAACCTGACCAAAACCCGATTCGCCCGACACCCGGGTGAAGACATGGCGCGACGATGGTTGATGCGCAACATTCGGGTCGAACTCAACCACGCCGATTACTGGGTCAACTGGAGCGCTGCCCACGGGGTGACGCTGGAAGACCTGCAGGCGCAGTTGGTGCCCTCGGAACTCCACGCACTGAATCACTGGTGCTGGCACAGTTGTTCGTCGGATTCACTGGTAGTCGCCATCGCGGCGACCAACTACGCCATCGAAGGTGCCACCGGTGAATGGTCGGCGGTCGTCTGTTCCCAGGACACCTACGCGGACATGTTCCCGCCGGACACACGAAAGCGGGCAATGAAGTGGCTGAAGATGCATGCGCAGTACGACGATTCCCACCCTTGGGAAGCGCTGGAAATCATCTGCACCCTGGCCGGCAACAACCCCAGCGAGCAATTGCAGAGCGACCTGCGAATGGCGGTCTGCAAGAGCTACGAGTACATGTTTCTGTTCCTTGAGCGGTGCATGACGCTGGAACGATCCCAGGAAAGTAGCGGCTCGGTCCGTGAACACCGGATCCCCGCCCGCGCCTGATCGGTCAGCCCGCCATTTCCAGGCGGTTGCGGCCCTTGCGCTTGGCGGCGTACAGGGCCGTGTCGGCACGGCGCAACATGCTGTCGGACGATTCGCCCGGCAGCAGCGTCGAGCAACCGAGGCTAACGGTCAGATCCAGAGGCCGTCCTGTCACCGGATAACTGAGTTGCAGTGCCGCACTGCGCAGGCGCTCGCCCACCAGCGCGGCTGACTCACGGCTGGTGTTGGTCAGCACGATGAGAAATTCCTCACCGCCAAATCTGAACACCTGATCGATATTGCGCAGGCGATCCTTGACCGCGTTGGTCACGGCCCGCAGCACTTCATCGCCCGTGGCATGGCCATGGGTGTCGTTGATGCCCTTGAAGTGGTCGATGTCGAGCATCAGCACCGACAGCGGTTGCTGCTGGCGGCGTGCGATCTCGAACTCCCGAATGAGCGACTGCTCCATGGCGATCCGGTTACCGGCGCCGGTCAGCGGGTCACGCAGCGCACTCAGGCTGGCGTGGCGATACAGCAGGGCGTTGCGCAGGGGATACAGCAGGCTGGACAGCAACGATTCGAGTTGCTCAAGCTCATCCTCGGCGAAACGGTGGTCGCGCTGGAACGACAGCTCGCCCAACTGCTCGCCTTCGTGGGTCATGCGGTAGATAGCGCTGTGCCGGGCGCGCTCCCCAAGTTCCAGGCGCAGATCGGTGGGCAGGTGTTTGTAGCTGAGGGCATTCAGCGGGATGAGTTGCTGAACGCTCTGGAAAAGCATCGACAGGATCTTGTCCGCTTCGAGACTGGTCTGCAGTTGCAGATCGAGCTGACGCCTGAGCTGTTCGTAATCGAGGGCAGGCCGGACGAGGCTGTGGGGCGGCGCGAAACCATGGCGTTGCAGCCGGGCGCTGTCGAAATCTATGGCATTGGTGTTGGTTGGAAAACTCATGGTTCCGCTCCTTCGCCTCTACGGGCTTGAAATGGAGAGAGCGAAACTCGTGCCAATTCGACTGCCTGCGTGAAAAGTATTGTCAATCAATAAGTTGCGGCGGATTGTGACAGGTTTGATACCTTTCCGCGCCTTGGATTTGACTAACGTATCGATCCTGAAGGCATTCTGCTACACAAGACGGCAGGAAACTGCCGAGTGGAGGGTGCCCGGCGTTGTCTGATATTCAGATGAGGGAGCGCGTTTGGGAGCGCTCCTTGTGGTTAGCGGACGACTGGCCCCAAAGTCAGCGAGTCTGCGCATCCAGTGCCTGTCCGTTGATGCCTGTGCTGTCCGGGCCCATCAGATACAGATACACCGGCATGATCTCGTCCGGCGTCGGGTTGTTGGTCGGATCTTCCGCCGGGTACGCTTGGGCGCGCATGTCGGTGCGGGTTGCGCCCGGATTGATGCTGTTGGCGCGTAGCGACCCAAGCCCGTCGATTTCATCGGCCAGCGTCTGCATCAGCCCCTCGGTGGCGAACTTGGACACACCGTAGGCGCCCCAATACGCGCGGCCTTTACGCCCGACGCTGCTGGAAGTGAAGGCGATGGAGGCGTCACCCGAGAGCTTGAGCAGCGGCAGCAATGCGGTGGTCAGCATGAAAGTGGCGTTGACGTTGATGTGCATCACCTGCATGAACTGCTCGCCGGTGAGCTGCTCGATCGGCGTGCGCGGGCCAATGATCGAGGCGTTGTGCAATACGCCATCGAGCCGGCCGAACTCCGCTTCGATCATCGCAGCGAGTTCGTCATATTGATGGGGCAGGGCGGTCTCGAGATCGAACGGGATGACCACCGGCTGCGGATGACCGGCAGCTTCGATCTCGTCATACAGCGCGCTCAGGTTCGCTTCGGTCCTGCCCAGCAGCAAGACCGTCGCGCCGTGGGCGGCGTAGGTTCTCGCGGCAGCGGCACCAATGCCACGGCCGGCGCCGGTGACCAGAATCACCCGGTCCTTGAGCAGATCGGGGCGGGCGGAATAATTGAACATGGGGGCTCCTCTCTCTATGTAGTGCGCTGTGTCTATGCCGAGCTGCGCTGATGAGCGATCAGCAGCTGCACAACGCATCATCCAGCACCCGGCGCAGCTCCAGTGGGTGATTCACCACCACGTCCGCGCCCCAGTGATCGGGATTGTCGTTGGGATGGATGTAGCCATAGCGTACGGCGGCGGTCTTGGTGCCGGCGTCGCGGCCGGATTCGATGTCACGCAGGTCATCGCCCACGAACAGCACGCTGGACGGGTCCAGATCGAGCATCTTGCAGGCCAGCAACAGCGGCTCCGGGTCGGGTTTGCTCCTGGTCACATGGTCCGGGCAGATCAGCACCGCGGAACGCTCCGACAAGCCCAGCTGCTCCATGATCGGCTGAGCGAAACGCACCGGCTTGTTGGTCACCACGCCCCAGATCAGCTTGGCTTTTTCGATGTCGGCCAGCAATTCGGCCATGCCGTCGAACAGCTTGCTGTGCACGGCGCAATCGGTCTGGTAGCGCGCCAGAAATTCCAGTCGAAGCGCCTCGAATTCAGGCGCCTCGGGGGACATGGCGAACGCCGCCGAGACCATCGCCCTGGCACCGCCGGAGATCTCGTCGCGAATCAGTTTATCGTCCACACGCGGGAAGCCGCGTTCGGCCAGCATCGCCTGGCAGATCGCGATGAAGTCCGGCGCGGTGTCGAGCAGCGTGCCGTCCATGTCGAAGAGAACTGCCCTCAAGCGCATGGCTCAGACGCCTCTCAATGTCTGGATCATGTAATTGACGTCGACGTCGGACGCCAGCTTGTAGTGCTTGGTCAGCGGGTTGTAGGTCAGGCCGATGATGTCCTTGACCTGCAGCCCGGCATCGCGGCTCCACGCGCCCAGCTCGGAAGGGCGGATGAATTTTTTGAAGTCATGGGTGCCGCGCGGCAGCAGGTTCATGATGTATTCGGCGCCGATGATGGCGAACAGGTACGCCTTCGGGTTGCGGTTGATGGTGGAGAAAAACACCTGACCGCCCGGCTTGACCATCTTGTAGCAGGCGCGAATCACCGACGACGGGTCCGGCACGTGCTCCAGCATTTCCAGGCAGGTCACGACGTCGAACTGCTCGGGCATTTCGTCGGCCAGTGCTTCGGCGGTGATCTGCCGGTATTCCACGTTCACGCCAGATTCGAGCTGATGCAGGCGCGCCACGGCCAGCGGCGCCTCGCCCATGTCGATGCCGGTCACGGTGGCGCCGCGCAAGGCCATGGCCTCGCTCAGAATGCCGCCGCCGCAACCGACGTCGAGCACCTTCTTGCCGGCCAGATTCACGCGCTCGTCAATCCAGTTCACCCGCAACGGATTGATGTCGTGAAGCGGCTTGAACTCGCTGTTGCGATCCCACCAGCGATGGGCGAGGGCTTCGAATTTGGCGATTTCGGCGTGGTCGACGTTGCTCATGTGTGATCCTCTAAAACTTGAATTCGGTGTCCGGCCACGGTATCTGACCGTGGCGGTGCTCAATGGGTCAGGCTTTGTCTGCCGCGATGCGGTTGCCCCAGGCCTTGGCGGTTCGGGTCAGCGCTTCTTCGTCCATGCGGGTCAGGCGTTTGTCCTGCAGCAATGGCTTGCCGGCGACCCAGATGTGGGTGACGCAGTCGCGACCCGTCGCATAAATAAGTTGTGACACCGGGTCGTAGACCGGCTGTTGCGCCAGGCCCGAGAGGTCGAACGCGACCATGTCGGCGGCCTTGCCGATCTGCAGCGAGCCGGTGTGATCGTCGATGCCCAACGCGCGGGCGCCGTTCAGCGTGGCCATGCGCAGCGCACGGTGGGCGTCCAGCGCAGTGGCCGAGCCGGCCACCGCTTTTGCCAGCAGCGCGGCGGTGCGGGTTTCGCCGAGCAGGTCCAGGTCGTTGTTGCTGGCCGCGCCGTCGGTGCCGATGGCGACGTTGACCCCGGCCTGCCACAGGCGCTCCACCGGGCAGAAGCCGCTGGCCAGTTTCAGGTTCGATTCGGGGCAGTGAATGACGCTGGAGTTGCTTTCGACCAGCATCGCCAGGTCGTCATCGCTGATCTGGGTCATGTGCACCGCCTGGAAACGCGGGCCCAGCAGTCCCAGACGCTGCAGCCGGGCGATGGGCCGTTCCTGGCGTTGCTGAACGGCCTCGTGTACTTCAAAAGCGGTTTCGTGAACGTGCATCTGGATCATTGCGTCCAGCTCATCGGCGATGACCCGGATCTTCTCCAGGTTCTCGTCGCTGACGGTATAAGGCGCGTGGGGGCCCATAGCGATCTTGATGCGATCGTGGTGGGCGAGGTCGTTGAACAGCTCGATACCGATGTGCAGCGATTCATCGCTGTTGCGCGCGCCGGGTATCGGGAAGTCCAGCACCGGCACGGTGATCTGTGCGCGAATGCCACTGTTGTGCACCCGCTCGCAGGCGACCTTCGGAAAGAAATACATGTCGGAGAAGCAGGTGATGCCACCTTTCAACTGCTCGGCAATGGCCAGATCGGTGCCGTCGCGGACGAAATCCTCATCGACCCATTTCGCCTCGGCTGGCCAGATATGGTCCTGCAGCCAGGTCATCAACGGCAGATCGTCCGCCAAGCCGCGGAACAGCGTCATGGCCGCATGGCCGTGGGCGTTGATCAGCCCAGGACTGAGCAGCATGCCCGGCAACTCGCGCACTTCGATGGCCGGCTGGCGCAGGGCCTCGGCGCGGGGGCCGATGTAGACGATCAGGCCATCGCGGATGCCGATTCCGTGCTGCTTCAACACAACGCCGGCGGGTTCGACCGGTACCAGCCAGTCCGGCAGCAACAACAGGTCGAGCGGGGCAGCGGAATGGGGCATGGGGCGGGCATCCAATGGCTTATTACGGGGACGGCGAAGTATACCCGAGCGTCTTCGCAGGCGGCTCGCTATAATCGGCGGCTTTTTAAGGTGCTGGCGATTTGCTTCTTTGCACCGTCGCTGTGGCGGCAGCTTTTCAAAAATTCATCAAGTGGGGTGTGCAATGCGCGATCGATTACTGGCTGCGGAGAAGGTAAAGGCCATCGATTGGCGGGACGGCACGTTGCATCTGCTGGATCAGCGGGTCCTGCCCTTCGAAGAAACCTGGCATCCCTACACCACAGCTGAAGGCGTGGCCGAAGCCATTCGCACGATGGTTGTGCGCGGCGCGCCAGCCATCGGTATCAGTGCGGCCTACGGCATCGTATTGGCGGTCATTGATCGTCTGGCAGAAGGCGGCGACTGGCAAATGGCCCTGGAAGAAGACTTCGACCTGCTGGCCAACTCCCGGCCCACGGCGGTCAACCTGTTCTGGGCGCTGAATCGCATGCGCGAACGCCTGTATCGCCTGAAGGATCATGAAGATCCGCTGAAGGCCATGGAAGCCGAAGCTGTGGCCATTCACTTGAGCGACCGCGAAGCCAATCTGACCATGGCGCAACTGGGTGCCGAGCTGATCCGCAAGCACCAGGGCAATCTGCAGACCGTGCTGACCCACTGCAACACCGGCGCGCTGGCCACAGGCGGTTTTGGTACCGCGCTTGGCGTCATCCGCGCGGCACACCTGGAAGGCATGATCGAACGCGTCTACGCCGACGAAACCCGTCCCTGGCTGCAGGGCTCCCGTCTGACCGCGTGGGAATTGTTCAACGAAGGCATTCCGGTCACCCTCAATGCCGACTCCGCGGCCGCGCACCTGATGAAAACCAAAGGCATCACCTGGGTCATCGTCGGCGCCGACCGCATCACCGCCAACGGCGACGTCGCCAACAAGATCGGCACTTACCAGTTGGCGGTGGCGGCGATGCACCACGGCGTGCGCTTCATGGTCGTGGCGCCGAGCTCGACCATCGACATGAACCTTGCCAGTGGCGACGATATTCCCATCGAAGAGCGCGACGGCCGTGAATTGCTGGAAGTGGGCGGCAAGCGCGTGGGTGCCGACGTCGACGCCTTCAACCCTGTGTTCGATGTGACGCCCGCCGATCTGATCGACGCCATCGTCACCGAGAAGGGCATCGTCGAACGCCCCGACACGACCAAAATGGCCCTGTTGATGTGCCGCAAACGCCTGCATTGATCACCCCGCAGCCGATAATGCCATTCGTCGCCAAACGCGCTATCGGGCTCTGTGAGCGCGTATCAGGCGTCTGCTGGCGAAATGGCGTGTTCACGGCGCCTGCAAAGACTTCGTGCCTGACGGCGATTGTGGTACCATCCGGCGGTTTCCAAAGGGGCGCATGGCGACCCTTATGACTGCGCACATTCATGGCATAACTCGCTGATTTGTCGTAAGTCGTTGCCTGACAATCGTCGGCAGCGGCAAGCCTTGTTCATCCCGGATGGCTGAGCGAGGTTTCACCAGAAAAAGGAATCAGGCTTCTCATGGGCGAACTGGCCAAAGAAATCCTCCCGGTCAATATCGAAGACGAGCTGAAGCAGTCCTACCTCGACTACGCGATGAGCGTCATCGTCGGACGAGCTCTGCCCGATGCGCGCGACGGCTTGAAGCCCGTGCACCGGCGGGTACTGTTCGCGATGAGCGAACTGGGTAACGACTGGAACAAGCCGTACAAGAAATCCGCCCGTGTGGTCGGTGACGTTATCGGTAAGTACCACCCGCATGGCGATACCGCGGTCTACGACACCATCGTTCGTATGGCCCAACCCTTTTCCCTGCGCTACCTGCTGGTAGACGGCCAGGGCAACTTCGGTTCGGTGGACGGCGACAACGCCGCTGCCATGCGATACACCGAAGTGCGCATGACCAAGCTGGCCCATGAGCTGCTGGCCGACCTGCACAAGGAAACCGTGGACTGGGTGCCGAACTACGACGGCACCGAACAGATTCCTGCGGTCATGCCGACCCGTATTCCCAACCTGCTGGTCAACGGCTCCAGCGGCATCGCCGTGGGCATGGCGACCAACATTCCGCCGCACAACCTCGGTGAAGTCATCGACGGCTGTCTGGCGCTCATCGACAACGGCGACCTCACCGTCGACGAGTTGATGCAGTACATCCCCGGCCCGGACTTCCCGACCGCCGCGATCATCAACGGTCGTGCCGGCATCGTCGAAGCCTACAAGACCGGCCGTGGCCGCATCTATATGCGCGCCCGCTCCATCGTCGAAGACATCGACAAGGTCGGTGGTCGCCAGCAGATCGTCATTACCGAGCTGCCGTACCAGCTGAACAAGGCCCGTCTGATCGAGAAGATCGCCGAGCTGGTCAAAGAGAAGAAGCTCGAAGGCATCACCGAGCTGCGCGACGAGTCCGACAAGGACGGCATGCGCGTGGTCATCGAGCTGCGTCGCGGCGAAGTGCCTGAGGTCATCCTCAACAATCTCTACGCCCAGACCCAGCTGCAAAGCGTCTTCGGCATCAACATCGTTGCGCTGATCGACGGCCGCCCACGCATCCTGAACCTCAAGGACCTGCTGGAAGCCTTCATTCGTCACCGTCGCGAAGTCGTTACCCGTCGCACCGTGTTCGAACTGCGCAAGGCCCGCGAGCGGGGTCACATCCTCGAAGGTCAGGCCGTTGCCCTGTCGAACATCGACCCGGTCATCGCCCTCATCAAAGCCTCGCCGACCCCGGCTGAAGCCAAAGAAGGCCTGATCAGCACGCCGTGGGAATCCAGCGCCGTGGTCGAGATGGTCGAGCGCGCAGGCGCCGAATCGTCCCGCCCGGAAAACCTCGATCCTCAGTACGGCATGCGTGACGGCAAGTATTTCCTGTCGCCGGAACAGGCTCAGGCGATCCTTGAGCTGCGTCTGCACCGCCTGACCGGTCTGGAACACGAGAAGCTGCTGACCGAGTACCAGGAAATCCTGACTCAGATCGGCGAGCTGCTGCGCATCCTCAACAGCGCCACGCGCCTGATGGAAGTCATCCGCGAAGAGCTGGAGCTGATCCGCGCCGAATACGGCGATGTGCGTCGCACCGAGATCCTTGATGCGCGCCTGGACCTGACCCTCGGCGACATGATCCCCGAAGAAGAGCGCGTCGTGACCATCTCCCACGGTGGCTACGCCAAGACTCAACCGCTGGCCGTTTATCAGGCCCAGCGTCGCGGCGGCAAAGGCAAATCGGCCACCGGCGTCAAGGATGAGGACTACATCGCTCACCTGCTGGTCGCCAACAGCCACACCACGCTGCTGATGTTCTCCAGCAAAGGCAAGGTGTACTGGCTCAAGACCTACGAGATCCCGGAAGCGTCCCGCGCTGCCCGTGGTCGTCCGTTGGTCAACCTGTTGCCGCTGAGCGAAGGCGAATACATCACCACCATGCTGCCGGTCGACCTCGAAGCCATGCGCAAGCGCGCTGACGAAGAAGAAGCCGAAGGCGTGGACGCCGACGCCGAAGACCTCGAGAACAGCAACGAGACCGAAGAAGAGCGCAAGGCGCGCATCAAGGCCGCCGACAAGAAGAAGGCGCCGTTCATCTTCATGTCGACCGCCAACGGTACCGTCAAGAAGACCCCGCTGGTGGCCTTCAGTCGTCAACGCAGCGTCGGTTTGATTGCGCTTGAGCTGGACGAAGGCGACATCCTGATTTCCGCGGCCGTCACCGATGGCGAGCAGGAAATCATGCTGTTCTCCGACGGCGGCAAGGTCACCCGCTTCAAGGAATCCGAAGTGCGCGCCATGGGCCGTACCGCTCGCGGTGTGCGCGGCATGCGTCTGCCTGAAGGGCAGAAGCTGATTTCGATGCTGATTCCGGAGCAGGGCAGCCAGATCCTCACCGCTTCCGAGCGTGGCTACGGCAAGCGCACGGCGATCACTGAGTTCCCTGAGTACAAGCGTGGCGGCCAGGGCGTCATCGCCATGGTCAGCAACGAGCGTAACGGCCGTCTGGTTGGCGCGGTTCAGGTGCAGGACGGCGAGGAGATCATGCTGATTTCCGACCAGGGCACGCTGGTGCGTACCCGCGTCGGCGAAGTATCGAGTCTGGGCCGTAACACCCAGGGCGTGACCCTGATCAAACTGGCCAAGGACGAGAAACTGGTCGGTCTGGAGCGTGTTCAGGAGCCATCGGAAGTCGAGGGCGAAGAGCTGGAAGGCGAAGCGTTCGAGAGCGAAGAGGTTGATGGCGACGTGATCGGCGCCGTTGACACCGACGAGTCCGCTGACGATGTGCAGGCGGATCCCGCGGCTGACGAAGAAGAGCCGCAGGAGTAACGCTGAGAGGGGGCTGGTGATCCGGCCCCCTCCTTAGAATCATGGGACGCATGCTGTCAGGCAGACCGCTTTCGCGATCGTCGCAAACTCCGATTGCTCCTACAGTCGATCTCAGCGCCCGACCAGAGAACGTCTGTAGGAGCAATCGGAGGCAACGACGGTCGCGATGCGGATCTTCTGACACAATACAGTCCCTGTTTCGCACTTCCCCGCATTTCACCCGTTCCAAATTAATTCAGTGACACGACGAGAGTGGATATGAGCAAGCGAGCCTTTAACTTCTGCGCAGGTCCTGCTGCGCTCCCTGAAGCTGTTCTGCTGCGCGCCCAGGCCGAACTCCTGGACTGGCATGGCAAAGGCCTGTCCGTCATGGAAATGAGCCATCGCAGCGACGAGTTCGTCTCCATCGCCACCAAGGCGGAGCAGGATTTTCGCGATCTGCTGTCTGTCCCCTCCAATTACAAAGTGCTGTTTCTTCAAGGTGGCGGCAGTCAGCAATTCGCTCAGGTTCCGTTGAACCTGCTGCCGGAAAAAGGCACGGCCGACTACATCGACACCGGCATCTGGTCGCAGAAAGCCATTGAAGAAGCATCGCGCTACGGCAACATCAATGTCGCCGCCAGCGCCAAACCTTCCGACTACTTTGCCATTCCCGGTCAGAACGAGTGGAAGCTGTCGAAAGACGCGGCCTACGTTCACTACGTGCCCAACGAGACCATTGGCGGTCTGCAATTCAACTGGATTCCGGATACCGGTGACGTGCCGCTGGTGGCAGACATGTCCTCGGACATCCTCTCGCGCCCTGTCGACGTCTCGCGTTTCGGCATGATCTTCGCCGGTGCCCAGAAGAACATCGGCCCGAGTGGCATCGTCGTGGCAATCATCCGCGAGGACCTGCTGGGTCGCGCGCGTTCGCTGTGCCCGACCATGCTCAATTACAAGGTCGCGGCCGACAACGGCTCCATGTACAACACGCCACCAACGCTGGCCTGGTACCTGTCCGGTCTGGTCTTTGAATGGCTGAAAGAGCAGGGCGGCGTCGAGGCCATGGCCACGCGCAATGAACTCAAGCAACGCACGCTGTACGACTTCATCGACGCCAGCGGTCTGTACAGCAACCCGATCAACCCGTCCGACCGCTCGTGGATGAACGTGCCGTTCCGTCTGGCCGATGATCGCCTGGACAAGCCGTTCCTCGCGGGTGCCGAAGCGCGCAACCTGCTCAACCTCAAAGGCCACCGTTCTGTCGGCGGCATGCGCGCGTCCATCTACAATGCCATCGACCTCAGTGCGGTCAACGCCCTGACCGCGTACATGGCAGAGTTCGAGAAGGAACACGGCTAATGTCTGAACAAGAGCTCAAGGCACTGCGGGTCCGCATCGACAGCCTGGACGAAAAGGTTCTGGAACTGATCAGCGAGCGCGCCCGCTGCGCCCAGGAAGTCGCGCGGGTCAAGATGGCCGAACTGCCGGCAGGCGAAGAGCCGGTGTTCTATCGGCCCGAGCGTGAAGCGGCGGTGCTCAAGCGCGTCATGGAGCGTAACCGTGGCCCGCTGAGCAACGAAGAGATGGCGCGGCTGTTCCGCGAAATCATGTCCTCGTGCCTCGCGCTGGAGCAGCCGCTCAAGGTCGCCTATCTCGGCCCTGAGGGCACGTTCACTCAAGCCGCTGCGCTGAAGCATTTCGGCCACGCCGTGATCAGCAAGCCCATGGCAGCGATCGACGAAGTTTTTCGTGAAGTGGTCGCCGGTGCGGTCAACTTCGGCGTGGTCCCGGTGGAGAACTCCACCGAAGGTGCGGTCAACCACACCCTGGACAGCTTCCTTGAGCACGACATGGTCATCTGTGGCGAAGTCGAGCTGCGCATTCACCATCATCTGCTGGTGGGCGAGAACACCAAGACCGACAGCATCAGCCGCATCTACTCCCACGCCCAGTCCCTGGCGCAATGCCGCAAGTGGCTGGACGCGCATTACCCGAACGTCGAACGCGTCGCCGTTGCCAGCAACGCCGAAGCGGCCAAGCGGGTCAAGGGTGAGTGGAACTCGGCGGCGATCGCCGGTGATATGGCGGCGGGCCTTTATGGCTTGACGCGGATTGCCGAGAAGATCGAGGACCGTCCGGACAACTCCACGCGCTTCCTCATGATCGGCAATCAGGAAGTGCCGCCGACCGGCGACGACAAGACGTCGATCATCGTCTCGATGAGCAACAAGCCGGGCGCGCTGCATGAGCTGCTGGTGCCTTTCCACCAGAACGGCATCGACCTGACGCGCATCGAAACGCGTCCCTCGCGAAGCGGTAAATGGACCTACGTGTTCTTCATCGATTTCGTTGGCCACCACCGCGACCCGCTGATCAAGGCCGTTCTCGAGCAGATCAGCCAGGAAGCCGTGGCGCTCAAGGTGTTGGGTTCCTATCCGAAAGCAGTGCTTTGATCCTGCGTCCGGACTTGCAGCCCCACGGGTTTTTCTGAAGAGGTAAAGCGGTACATGAGCGGCGACTTCCTCGCGCTGGCACAGCCCGGCGTGCAAAAACTATCGCCTTACGTTCCCGGCAAACCGGTGGACGAACTGGCGCGTGAACTGGATATCGATCCGGCGCGCATCATCAAGCTGGCGAGCAACGAAAACCCCATGGGCGCCAGCCCCAAGGCGTTGCAGGCGATCAAAGACGCACTGGCGGAGTTGACCCGCTACCCTGACGGCAACGGTTTCGAGCTCAAGCAGCGTTTGTCGAAAGCCTGTGGCGTGCCGCCCGAACAAGTGACGCTGGGCAACGGCTCCAACGACATTCTGGAAATTGTCGCCCGTGCCTACCTGGCGCCGGGGCTCAATGCGGTATTCAGCGAACACGCGTTTGCGATCTATCCGATCGTCACCCAGGCCGTGGGCGCCACCGCCCGCGTCGCCAGGGCGAAAGAGTGGGGTCACGACCTGCCGGCCATGCTCGCCGCCATCGACAGCAACACCCGGGTCGTCTTCATCGCCAACCCGAACAACCCCACCGGGACCTGGTTCGGACCGAGTGCGCTGGCTGACTTCCTCGCGCAGGTGCCCGACAACGTGTTGGTCGTGCTGGACGAGGCCTACATTGAATACGCCGAGGGCGCTGACCTGCCAGACGGTCTCAACTTCCTGAGCGATCACTCGAACCTGCTGGTGTCGCGTACGTTCTCCAAGGCCTATGGTCTGGCCTCTTTGCGCGTTGGTTATGCCCTGTCCTCGCCGGTCGTGGCCGACGTGCTGAACCGCGTGCGTCAGCCATTCAACGTCAACAGCCTCGCGCTGGCCGCCGCCTGCGCCGCGTTGGACGACGTTGACTATGTTGCGCAAAGCCGTCAGTTGAATGAAGCCGGCATGCAGCAGCTGGAAGCAGGGCTTGGTCAGATGGGCCTGAGCTGGATTCCTTCCAAAGCCAATTTCATCGCCGTGGACCTGGGCCGCGAAGCCGCTTCGGTCTATCAAGGATTGCTGCGCGAAGGCGTGATCGTTCGCCCGATCGGCGGTTACGGCATGCCCGATCACCTGCGGGTGAGCATTGGTCTGCCGGCCGAGAACAGTCGTTTCCTCGAGGCGTTGAGCAAGGTTCTGGCGCGTGGTTGATGTCACGTCGCTGCAACCCGCTGCGCCTATGATCGGCCGCCTGGTGGTGGTCGGCCTCGGATTGATCGGTGGTTCGTTCGCCAAAGGGTTGAAGGAAAGTGGCCTGTGCCGCGAAGTCGTGGGCGTCGATCTCGACCCGCAATCGCGCACGCTGGCCGTCGAACTGGGCGTGGTCGATCGCTGTGAAGACAATCTCGCTGCCGCCTGCGTGGGGGCTGACGTCATTCAGTTGGCCGTGCCGATCCTGGCCATGGAAAAGCTCCTCGGCGTGCTGGCAGGCCTGGACTTGGGCAATGCCGTGCTGACCGATGTCGGCAGCGCCAAAGGCAATGTGGTCCGCGCTGCCCGCGAAGCGTTTGGCGTGATGCCGGCGCGCTTTGTGCCGGGTCACCCGATTGCCGGCTCCGAGCAGAGCGGGGTGGAAGCCTCCAACGCCGAGCTGTTCAAACGGCACAAAGTCATTCTCACCCCTCTGGCGGAAACCGATCCGTCGGCGCTGGCGCTGGTCGACCGTCTCTGGTCGGCTCTGGGCGCAGACGTCGAGCACATGCAGGTCGAGCGCCACGATGAAGTGCTGGCGGCGACCAGTCATCTGCCGCACCTCCTGGCGTTCGGTCTGGTGGACTCGCTGGCCAAGCGCAACGAAAACCTCGACATCTTCCGTTATGCCGCGGGCGGTTTCCGCGACTTCACGCGCATCGCCGGCAGTGATCCGGTGATGTGGCATGACATCTTCCTGGCGAACCGCGAGGCCGTGCTGCGCACCCTCGACACCTTCCGCAGTGATCTCGATGCGCTGCGCGACGCCGTGGATGCAGGCGATGGACACCAATTGCTCGGTGTGTTCACCCGGGCTCGCGTCGCCCGGGAGCATTTCGGCAAGATCCTCGCCCGTCGCGCCTACGTTGAAAAAGCAGCGGGCGCCGACCTGACGTTTATGGCGCAGCCCGGCGGTGTTGTCCGCGGACAGGTTCGCGTGCCGGGTGACAAGTCGATTTCCCATCGGGCGATCATGCTCGGGTCCCTGGCCCAAGGCACCAGCGTCGTTGAAGGCTTTCTCGAAAGTGAGGACGCGCTGGCAACGTTGCAGGCGTTCCGCGACATGGGCGTGGTCATCGAAGGGCCGCACCACGGTCGCCTGACCATTCACGGCGTCGGCCTCAACGGGCTTCAACCGGCGCCGGGGCCGCTTTATCTGGGTAACTCGGGCACGTCGATGCGCCTGCTCTGTGGCCTGTTGGCCGCGCAGCGATTCGACAGCGTGCTGACCGGCGATGCCTCGCTGTCGCGGCGCTCGATGACCAGCGTCGTTGAGCTGCTGCGCCAGATGGGCGCCGTGATTGAAACCGCAGAGGACGGCCGGCCGCCGCTGACCATTCGCGGCGGGCAGGGTCTTCAGGCCATCCGCTACGACATGCCGTTGCCCAGCGCTCAGGTGAAATCCGCGCTGTTGCTCGCCGGTCTCTACGCAAATGGCACAACGATGGTGCATGAGCCCGCGCCGACCCGGGACCACACCGAGCGCATGCTGCAAGGCTTCGGTCATTCGGTTGCCGTTCATGACGCGACAGTGGCGCTGCATTCAGGGGTTGAGCTCAAGGCCGCACCCATCGAAGTGCCCGGCGACATCTCCTCGGCGGCGTTCTTTATGGTGGCAGCGTCCATCGCCGAAGGCTCCGACCTGATTCTGGAAGGCGTGGGTGTCAACCCGACGCGCTCCGGCGTTATCGATATCCTGCGCCTGATGGGCGCGGACATCACGCTGCACAACCCGCGCGATGCGGGCGGCGAGCCGGTGGCTGATCTGCACGTGCGACCTGCGCGCCTCATGGGTATCGCCGTTCCACGGACGCTGGTGTCTCTGGCGTTTGACGAGCTTCCAGCACTCTTTATTGCCGCAGGGTGCGCGGAAGGGCGAACAGTGTTTAACGGTGTCCGGGGCTCACGCGTCAGGGAATCCGGCCGTCTTGAGGCCATGGCCGACGGTCTGGCGACGCTCGGTATAAACGTTGAATCCACCGCAGATGGCATCATTATTGATGGTGGAACCGTTGGCGGTGGTGAAATCAATGCGCAGGGTGATCACCGTATCGCCATGGCATTCAGTATCGCGTCGTTGCGCGCGGCCAGTCCGATCCGCATCCGGGACTGCGCCAATGTGGCGACTTCATTTCCCAGTTTCCTGACGCTGTGTGCTCAGGTGGGTATTCGTGTAACGCAAGAGGGGCAATCGTGAAAGTTCAAGCTCCGGTCATTACGATCGACGGACCCAGCGGTTCCGGGAAGGGCACGGTGGCCGGCAAGCTGGCCAAACGTCTGGGCTGGTCCCTGCTGGATTCCGGCGCGCTGTATCGGTTGCTGGCCTTTGCGGCCGTCAACCATGGCGTCGACCTGACCAATGAAGAAGCATTAAAGCTGCTGGCTGCGCATCTGGACGTGCAGTTCATGGCAGCGACCGACGACCACGGTCAGCGCATTATCCTGGAAGGGGAGGACGTCACGTCAGCCATCCGCAATGAGCATGTCGGCAGTGGCGCGTCGCAGGTGGCCTCGTTGCCGGCTGTTCGCGAAGCACTGCTGCAGCGCCAGCGGGCTTTTCAGGAGTTTCCGGGCCTGATCGCCGACGGCCGCGACATGGGCACGGTGGTCTTTCCCGGCGCGCCACTGAAGATTTTTCTGACGGCCAGCGTCGACGAGCGTGCCCGTCGGCGATATTTGCAGTTGAAGGCCAAGGGTGACGATGTTAGTCTGCCGAGTCTGCTAGATGAGATCCGTGTCCGCGACGAGCGCGACACCCAGCGAGCGGTAGCCCCGCTCAAGCCGGCGCATGACGCCATTCAGCTGGATTCCACCGAATTGTCCATCGAGCAGGTGCTTGAACGCATCCTGAGTGAAGTCGCACTCCGCGATCTCGCCGGATGACCAGAAAGTCATGTGGGAGACCAGTCATAGTCCCGCAGGCTTTCTTTCATATGAACGAAACCCACGTTGTCTGGAGCGTGGCAGATGGGCGTATTCTTCGCCCTTATCAACAGGAATTAAAATGAGCGAAAGCTTTGCTGAACTTTTCGAAGAAAGCCTAAAGACTCTTAACCTTCAGGCCGGTTCGATCATCACCGCGATCATCGTCGATATCGATTACCAGGCTGGTTGGGTCACCGTTCACGCTGGTCTGAAGTCTGAAGGCCTCATCCCGCTGGAGCAGTTCCACAACGATGCTGGCGAGCTGACCATCAAGATTGGCGATGAAGTCCACGTTGCCCTGGACGCGGTCGAAGACGGCTTTGGCGAAACCAAGCTGTCCCGCGAAAAAGCCAAGCGTGCTGAGTGCTGGATCGTTCTGGAAGCGGCTTTCGCAGCTGAGGAAGTGGTCAAGGGCGTTATCAACGGTAAGGTTAAAGGCGGCTTCACAGTCGACGTTAACGGCATCCGTGCGTTCCTGCCAGGTTCTCTGGTTGACGTCCGTCCAGTGCGCGACACCACGCACCTGGAAGGCAAAGAGCTGGAATTCAAGGTCATCAAGCTGGACCAGAAGCGCAACAACGTTGTCGTTTCCCGTCGCAGTGTCCTGGAAGCCGAAAACAGCGCCGAGCGCGAAGCTCTGCTGGAATCGCTGCAGGAAGGCCAACAGGTCAAGGGTATCGTCAAGAACCTCACCGATTACGGCGCATTCGTCGATCTGGGTGGCGTCGATGGCCTGCTGCACATCACCGACATGGCCTGGAAGCGCATCAAGCATCCATCGGAAATCGTCAACGTTGGCGATGAGATCGATGTAAAGGTCCTGAAATACGATCGCGAGCGCAATCGTGTTTCCCTGGGTCTGAAGCAACTGGGTGAAGATCCATGGGTTGCTATCAAGGCTCGTTACCCGGAAGGCACTCGCGTTACCGCGCGTGTTACCAACCTGACCGACTACGGCTGCTTCGCAGAGCTGGAAGAAGGCGTGGAAGGCCTGGTACACGTTTCGGAAATGGACTGGACCAACAAGAACATCCACCCGTCGAAAGTCGTTCAGGTTGGCGACGAAGTGGAAGTCATGGTTCTGGACATCGACGAAGAGCGTCGTCGTATCTCCCTGGGCATCAAACAGTGCAAATCTAACCCGTGGGAAGATTTCTCTGGCCAGTTCAACAAGGGCGACAAGATCTCCGGCACCATCAAGTCGATCACCGATTTCGGTATCTTCATTGGTCTGGACGGCGGCATCGACGGCCTGGTTCACCTGTCCGACATCTCCTGGAACGAAGTGGGCGAAGAAGCCGTACGCCGTTTCAAGAAAGGCGACGAGCTTGACACCGTGATCCTGTCGGTTGATCCAGAGCGTGAGCGCATCTCGCTGGGTATCAAGCAGCTGGAAAGCGATCCGTTCTCCGAGTACGTCACTGTCAATGACAAAGGCGCTATCGTCCGCGGTATCGTTAAAGAAGTTGACGCCAAAGGCGCCATCATCACTCTGGCCGACGACATCGAAGCGACCCTCAAAGCCTCCGAAATCAGCCGTGACCGCGTTGAAGACGCGCGTAACGTTTTGAAAGAAGGCGAAGAGATCGAAGCCAAGATCATCAGCGTTGATCGCAAGAGCCGCGTGATCAGCTTGTCCATCAAGTCGAAAGACGTTGAAGACGAGAAAGAAGCGATTCAGAGCCTGCGTAGCAAGCCTGAAACCGCTGAAAGCACTGGTCCTACCACTCTGGGTGACCTGCTGCGTGCTCAAATGGAAAAACAGAACTGAGTTCTGTCTGACCATTGAAAAAGGGCGACTTCGGTCGCCCTTTTTTGTGGGCGGGTGATTTTGCGCTGTGTTCGGCCAATGCCTGTTGAGGATCTTCAATCTCCACTCATTTAAGTCTGGACATACTCTGTTCAAATCCTTCTGGTCATGCTAAAACCTTCAAAGCGCTTTACCTAGCTGCTTGAAAAAGAAGGGAAAAATATGACGAAGTCGGAGTTGATCGAACGAATTGTCACCCATCAAGGACTGCTCTCATCCAAGGATGTGGAGTTGGCCATCAAGACCATGCTCGAGCAGATGTCGCAGTGCCTGGCGACGGGCGACCGTATTGAAATACGCGGCTTCGGCAGCTTTTCCCTGCACTATCGCGCACCTCGCGTAGGCCGCAATCCGAAGACAGGTCAGTCTGTCAGCCTCGACGGCAAGTTCGTACCTCACTTCAAACCAGGCAAAGAGCTCCGCGACCGGGTGAACGAAGAAGAGGAGCATGAGCTCCAATAGCTCTTTGAGGAGTTCTCATGCGAAATGTGAAGCGTCTGATCTTTCTGGCTATCGCCCTGTTGATCGCAGCGGTGATTGTCGTATTTGTGCTGGAAAACCAGCAGAACGTCGCCCTGGTGTTCTTTGGCTGGAACGCACCCGAGCTGCCGGTCGCCGTGCCGGTGATCTTTGCATTGCTGGTGGGCATGTTGATTGGCCCCCTGTTGGTTTCAGTTGCGCGTCTGCGCAGGAAACCCAAGGCGTCACGTCTACCCTGATAGAATCCCCGCGCGCCAGACACCTCGACGCTTGCGTTGAAGATAATTACAAGCGCACCTATAACTAATCTCCTTTTTCAATGCCTAACCCACGCCTCAAGCTTTCAGGCGCGAGGGTTGCGTGCAGTTCATCATTCGAGCTGCTTCTACTGAACAGAGGAACCTTCGGGTTTTTTCGTCGCATAGGTTTTTACACATGAATTCCGACTATCCCGCTCTTCAGACTCGCTGTTTCAAGGCCTACGACATCCGTGGTCAGGTACCCAATGACCTTGACGATGACATTGCTTACCGCATCGGCCGGTCCATGGTGGTTGAACTGGGTGCCAAAAATATCGTAGTGGGCCGAGACATGCGTCTTGAAAGCCCGGCCCTGGCTCAGGCGTTGATCAAGGGCATTCAGGAAGCCGGCGCGGATGTCATCGACATCGGCCTGTGCGGCACCGAAGAAGTCTACTTCGCCACCAGCCACTACGATGCAGACGGCGGCGTAATGGTCACGGCCAGTCATAACCCGAAGGGTTATAACGGCATGAAACTGGTCCAGAAATCGTCACGTCCCATCAGCGGTGATACCGGCCTTGATGCCATTCGCCAGCGCGTGGATGCGGGCGACTTCGGTCAAGTGGCCGCTCAGCACGGCAGCGTTCAGTCCAAGCCGGACAAGACCGCCTACATCGAGCACCTGCTGACCTACGTCAAAGGTGCCGACCTTCGTCCATTGAAGATCCTCGCCGACCCGGGCAATGGCGCCGTCGGTCCCGCACTGGACGCGATCCGCTCCCATCTGCCATTCGAGTGGGTGATCATCAACGCCGAACCGGATGGCAACTTCCCCAACGGCGTGCCGAACCCTCTGCTGCCGGAAAACCGCAGCATCACCCGCGACGCGCTGCTTAAGCACGGCTGCGATCTGGGCCTGGCGTGGGACGGCGATTTCGACCGCTGCTTCTTCTTTGACGAGCAAGGCCGTTTCGTCGAGGGCTACTACCTGGTGGGCCTGCTGGCCGAAATGCTGCTCAAGCAACACCCGGGGTCGAAAATCATTCATGATCCGCGCCTGACCTGGAACACCATCGATCAGGTCAAGCAGGCGGGCGGTACGCCGGTGCTGTGCAAAACCGGTCACGCGTTTATCAAGGAGCGCATGCGCCTGGAAGACGCCGTGTATGGCGGCGAAATGAGTGCTCACCACTACTTCCGCGATTTTGCCTACTGCGACAGCGGCATGATCCCGTGGCTGTTGGTCGCCGCGCTGATGTCGGTGTCCGGCAAGAAGTTCTCGCAGCTGGTTGATGAACGCATGGCGGCCTACCCGTGCAGCGGCGAAATCAACTACAAGGTCGACGACGTCAAATCCATCATCGCCAAGATCCTGGAACACTACACGCCGTCTTGCTCGAACATCGACAGAACCGACGGTATCAGCCTCGAGTTCGCCGAATGGCGTTTCAACCTGCGCGGCTCGAACACCGAGCCGTTGCTGCGTCTGAACGTTGAGAGCCGTCGTGACCCAGCGCTCGTTGAAGCCAAGGTCAAAGAGATCGAAGCGCTGATCAACGGCAAGTGATGCACCGGGCGCGCGGTCCCGCTTGCTGATTGGCGGGGCCGCACGCCAATCGTCTACAATGGCGCCGCTGTTTCGCAGCGGCCGTCGTGATGGACGGCGAATTCTTATGTGCATGGATCGGATATGACCAGAAAAATCCTGGTAACAGGGAGTTCGGGATTTTTGGGAACAGCGCTGGTTGACCACCTTGCACACCTGCCTGACGCGCACATTGTCGCGGTCAGCAGAGGGGCGCCGCCCCATTCTTCTCCAAACGTGACGACGGCCATTGTTGCCGGGCTGACTGCCGACACCCCATGGCAGGAAGTTCTGCATGACGTCGACACGGTCATTCACGCCGCAGCGCGGGTGCATGTCATGCACGACACCGCGGCCGATCCGCTTTCGCTGTACCGGGAGGTCAACACCCTCGGCACGCTGAATCTGGTTGAGCAGGCCGCCGCCGCAGGCGTTCGGCGTTTTATCTTCATCAGCACGATCAAGGTCAACGGTGAGTCCACCGCGCGGGGCGACTGCTTTCGTCCGGACGACGCGCCCAATCCGAGCGACCCCTACGCCATCTCCAAGCACGAAGCGGAACAAGGCCTTCAGGCCCTGGCCAAAACCTGCGCGATGGAAGTCGTCATCATTCGCCCGGTGCTGGTTTACGGCCCCGGCGTCAAAGCCAACTTCCTGCAACTGATGCGCACGTTGCGCAAAGGCGTGCCGCTGCCGCTGGGCGCGGTAAACAATGCGCGCAGCCTGGTCTCGCTGGACAACCTGACAGACCTGATCCGCGTCTGCATCGATCATCCTGCCGCCGCGAATCAGGTCTTTCTGGTCAGCGATGGCCAGGACCTCTCCACGACCGAACTGGCCAGCCGGCTCAAGGCGCAGATGGGGACATCCGGTTGGCTCATTCCCGTACCCGAATCCCTTATCATGCTCGGCGCCACACTGTTGGGTCGCAAATCGGCGGCCGAGCGTGTGCTGGGTTCGCTGCGCGTGGACATCAGCAAAACCCGCGAGCGGTTGCAGTGGCAGCCGCCGGTGTCGGTAGAGGACGGCCTCAAGAAGACCGTCGAGCATTTTCGGGTGACGGATCGAGCATGAATTATTGGTGGGTCGCGGTTGCGGTTGTGGTGTTTTCGTTTGCGCTGACGCATGTATTGCGACGCTATGCGCTGCACAAAAGCTTGCTTGATATCCCGAACGGTAGAAGCTCTCACACCCTTCCGACGCCACGGGGCGGCGGCGTGGCGATTGTCATCAGTTATCTGGTCGCGCTGGTCTGGATGCTATGGGCGGGGCTGATGGGCCGCGACCTGTTCCTGGCCATGTTCGGCGCGGGCGCGTTGATCGCGGCGCTGGGGTTTCTCGACGATCACGGCCACATCGCCGCGCGATGGCGTCTGCTGGGGCATTTTTTCGCGGCGGCATGGGCGTTGTCCTGGTTAGGCGGCCTTCCGGCAATCAGCGTGTTCGGCATGACCCTCGATCCGGGCTTGATCGTTAATGTGCTGACGGCGTTCTACCTGGTGTGGCTGCTCAATCTGTACAACTTCATGGACGGCATCGACGGCATCGCCAGCGTAGAGGCAATCTGTGTCTGCGTTGGCGCTGCGATCATCTACGCCCTGAGCGGCGTTGCCACTCTGGTGTGGCTGCCGATCCTGTTGGCGTGCGCCGTCGCGGGCTTTCTGTTCTGGAATTTTCCTCCGGCGAAGATCTTCATGGGCGACGCCGGCAGCGGATTCCTCGGCATTATGCTCGGTTGTCTGTCACTGCAGGGGGCGTGGATTTCCTCGCAGTTCTTGTGGGTATGGCTTATTCTCCTCGGGGTTTTCATCGTAGACGCTACAGTAACCCTCATCCGTCGGCTCGTTCGGGGCGACAAGGTCTATGAGGCGCACAGAAGTCACGCTTATCAATTCGCCTCGCGACGATTTGGCAAGCACCTTCCGGTGACGTCCGCAGTCGGTGTAATCAATCTGTGCTGGCTGTTGCCGGTCGCTGTGTGTGTCGCCCGTTTCGGGCTGGATGGCGCACTCGGCGTGATCATTGCTTACGCTCCATTGCTCGCTCTGGCAGTCATCTTCAAAGCAGGGGCGCTTGAAAAGGGCTGAGCCTGGACATTGCTGCTGATGCTGTTGATCCGATTCCCCCGCGGGGCAGGAATCAATGGCCGGTGCAGGGGTCGACTGAAAGGAGTTTGAACGCGTGCTTGAGGGGATGATGGGAAAAATACGCACTTCGCTGCTGGCGCTGCCTCGTCGGCACAAGCGGATCATGCAGGTCGCCGCAGACGTCTGTCTGATCTGGTTCGCGTTGTGGATGGCGTTTGTCGTCCGCCTGGGCATCGATGAACTCATCAACCCCCTGGAAATCCATACCTGGCTGTTCGCAAGCGCGCCTGTGGTCGCGATCCCGTTGTTCATTCGTTTCGGCATGTACCGCGCGGTGATGCGCTATTTCGGCAACGACGCGCTGATCGCGATCATCAAAGCCGTCAGCCTGTCGGCCCTGATTCTCGGGGTCGTGGTCTATCTCTACAGCAACCACCAGCATGTAGTGCCGCGATCGGTGATGTTCAATTACTGGTGGCTGAGCATGGTCATGATCGGTGGCCTGCGCCTGGCAATGCGTCAGTATTTTCTCGGTGACTGGTTTTCCGCCGCTCGCCATGTGCCCTTTGCAACCCGCGACGATGGCCTGCCAAAAGTCGCCATCTACGGTGCCGGCGCGGCAGGTAACCAATTGGTCGCTGCACTGCGCATGGGCCGGTCGATGCGTCCGGTAGCGTTCATCGATGACGACGACTCGATCTCCAACCGGGTCATTTCCGGGCTGCTGGTCTATAAGCCCAAGCACATTCAGCAGATGATCGACGTCACCGGCGCCCAGGAAATCCTGCTGGCGATTCCGTCGTCGGCACGAGCCCGTCGCCGGGAAATCCTCGGCTTCCTGGAAGGCTTCCCGCTGCATGTTCGCAGCGTACCGAATTTCTCTGATCTGGCGGCTGGTCGAGTGAAGGTTGACGATCTCCAGGAAGTCGACATCGCCGACCTGCTCGGGCGCGACGCCGTGCCTGCGCAAGAGGAGCTGCTCGAACACTGCATCAAGAACCAGTGCGTACTGGTCACCGGGGCCGGGGGGTCGATCGGTTCGGAGCTGTGCCGGCAGATCCTGCTGTTGAAGCCGACCACGCTGTTGCTGCTCGATCACAGCGAATTCAACCTGTACACGATTCTTACCGAGCTGGAGCGGCGGGTGGCCCGCGAGTCGCTCAAGGTCAAACTGCTGCCGATCCTGGGCTCCATTCGCAATCACGCCAAGCTGCTGGATGTGATGAAGACCTGGCAGGTCAACACCGTGTACCACGCGGCGGCCTACAAGCATGTGCCGATGGTCGAGCACAACATCGCCGAAGGCGTGCTCAACAACGTGGTCGGTACGCTTAACGCGGCCCAAGCGGCGCTGCAGGCGGGCGTGGCCAACTTCGTGCTGATTTCCACCGACAAGGCCGTGCGTCCGACCAATGTGATGGGCAGCACCAAGCGCCTGGCCGAGCTGACGTTGCAGGCACTGAGCCGGGAAACCGCGCCGGTCATGTTCGGCGACCGCTCCAATGTGCATCAGGTCAACAAGACGCGATTCATCATGGTGCGATTCGGCAACGTACTGGGTTCATCCGGCTCGGTGATTCCGCTGTTCCATCAGCAGATCAAATCCGGTGGCCCGCTGACGGTGACGCACCCGAAAATCACCCGCTACTTCATGACCATCCCGGAAGCGGCGCAGTTGGTGATCCAGGCCGGCTCCATGGGGCAGGGCGGCGACGTGTTCGTGCTCGACATGGGCGAGCCGGTGCGCATCATCGAGCTGGCCGAGAAGATGGTGCACCTGTCGGGCCTGAGCATCCGCTCGGAGCACAATCCCCAAGGCGACATTGCCATTGAGTTCACCGGGCTGCGCCCTGGCGAGAAACTCTATGAGGAGCTGTTGATCGGCAACAACGTGGCGGCGACTCGCCACCCGATGATCATGAGCGCGCAGGAAGACTTTCTGTCATGGGACGTCTTCAAGCAGAGCCTCTCGCAGCTGCTCAAGGCACTGGACGACGACGATTACACCCGCGTTCGGCAGATCCTCGGCGACACCGTCGCTGGCTATGCGCCAGAGGGCGATATCGTCGACTGGATTCATCAGCAGCGTCGCCGGGAACCGTAGACGCTCGCGTTCCGGAAATCTTTTCTTACGCAGCGACATGGGGCACTGCAACCGGCGCGAGGCCCGGCGGTACGGGGCCTGCGAGTCGATACATATCCGGTCACCGATCCCTGCGTTGACGGTCTGTCGCCATCGGCTAGGTTTGGGAAGCAGCTCAGGAATGCTGCTTCCACTTACGATGCCCATGGAGCATGACTCATGCGTACTTCTTATCTGTCCTCCCTGATCTTCGCGCTGCTGGCGGGTACGTCCCTCGCTGTGACTGCCGCGCCTTCTGCCACCCCTGCCGTCACCCCGGCAGACGCCACCCAACCTGCCATTTCCGCGCCAGCGGGTGCGCAGGGCTCAAAGGTTAATCTCAACGCCGCGAGTGCGGAAACCCTTCAGAAAGAGCTGTCCGGCATCGGCGCCGCCAAAGCCAATGCCATCGTGGCTTACCGCGAAGAACACGGCGGGTTTACAGCCGTGGATGAGTTGATCGAAGTGAAGGGCATCGGCAAGGCGCTGCTGGACAAGAACCGCGACAAGCTGGCAATTGACTGAGACCCCATGAGCTCAAGGCCGATCTTTTGATCGGCCTTTTTTATGCCCGTCATGACTCCAGGTTCACCGTTTCCCCACCAACATAGAAAAATGTCGACCGACATATTATTTTTTAAATTACGGGCGTAATATCCCTCCGCAGCTACGCTCACTTTCCCACGGAGAACGTTCATGACTACTCAGACTCAAGGCAAAGCTGTCATCACCGGCGCGTCGTCGGGCATTGGCTTCACCTATGCGGACCGCCTGGCGCAGCGCGGATTTGATCTGCTGCTGGTGGCCCGTGACCAGTCGCGACTGGAAGCACTGGCGACGGATCTGCGCGCAAAACATTCGATCAATGTCGAGGTGATCAAAGCCGACTTGACCCAGCCCGCCGATGTCAGCGTCCTTGAGCAGCGTCTGCGCTCGGACGCATCGCTCACGCTGCTGGTGAACAACGCCGGAGTTGCGCTGAGCACGCCCCTCGCCGAATCGGATCTGGGCGAAGTGGACCGCCTGATTCAACTCAACATCGTTGCGCTGACCCATCTGGCGTCCGCCGCAGCCGCCGGTTTTGCGGCGCGCGGTACCGGGGCGATCATCAATATTGCGTCCGTGGTGCCACTGTTGCCGGAGCGCTTCAACGCGGTGTACGCCGCCAGCAAGGCTTATGTGTTGAGCCTGACCCAGTCGCTCGCTGCCGAGATGAGCGAAAAGGGCGTGCAGGTTCAAGCCGTGCTGCCCGGCGCCACTCGCACTGAAATCTGGGAGCGCGCCGGTCTGGACATCAACGCCTTCCCGCCGGAAATGGTCATGGACGTCAACGAAATGGTCGACGCTTCGCTGGCCGGGTTCGATCAGAAAGAGCTGATCACCATTCCATCGTTGCCGGATGCCGCTGACTGGCAGGCCTTCACCCAGGCACGCCTGGCGCTGGGCCCGAATCTGTCGCTGCAGCACGCGGCGCAACGTTATAAAACGGCTGGCGCTTAACGGTGTCGGCGACTGCCAAAAATGAGGAAAAGGTGAACCCATGAGCGAGCGTCGCATCGTAGTGACGGGTATGGGGCTGGTGACGCCATTGGGCTCCGGCGTCGAAGCGGTATGGAAACGGTTGCTTGAAGGCCGCTCCGGCATTGTGCAGTTGCCTGAGCAGACGGTGGCTGACCTGGCAGGCAAGGTCGGCGGCCCGGTGCCGACCCTGGAGCAAGACCCTGAAGCCGGGTTCGACGCTGACGCCGCCGCGCCGCCCAAGGAGCAGAAGAAGATGGACCGCTTCATCCTGTTTGCCCTGGGCGCTGCGCAGCAGGCGGTCAAACAGGCAGGCTGGGCGCCATCGACTGAAGAGGAGCGGGAGCGTACTGCGACCATCATTGGCGCCGGCGTAGGTGGTTTTGGTGCCATCGCCGAGGCGGTTCGCATTACGGATACCCGTGGGCCGCGGCGGTTGTCGCCGTTCACCATTCCTTCGTTTCTGGTCAATCTGGCGGCCGGGCATGTGTCAATCCAGCACGGTTTCAAAGGCCCGCTGGGCGCTCCGGTGACGGCATGTGCGGCGGGCGTTCAGGCGATCGGCGATGCCGCGCGGCTGATCCGCAACGGCGAAGCGGACGTGGCCATCTGCGGTGGCGCCGAAGCCTGCATTGATCGCGTTGCTCTGGGTGGTTTTGCTGCGGCGCGGGCGCTTTCCAATGGCTTCAATGACACACCGGAACGCGCCTCACGGCCCTTCGACCGTGACCGCGACGGCTTCGTCATGGGCGAGGGCGCGGGGATCATCGTCATCGAAACCCTGGAGCACGCACTCGCTCGCGGTGCAACGGCCATCGTTGAACTGGTCGGTTACGGCACCAGCGCGGACGCCTATCACCTGACGGCCGGGCCTGAAGATGGCAGTGGTGCGCGTCGGGCGATGCAGGCAGCGATTCGCCAGGCCGGCATTCAGCCCTCCGATGTCCAGCACGTCAACGCCCATGCCACGTCCACCCCGGTGGGCGACAAGGGTGAAATGGCCGCGATCAAAACGGTGTTCGGCGACCAGAACGGCGTCGCCGTGACGTCGACCAAATCAGCCACCGGGCACTTGCTCGGCGCGGCAGGCGGCATCGAGGCGATCTTCACGGCATTGGCGATCCGCGATCAGATCGCGCCGATGACCCTCAATCTGGAGAACCCTGACGAGGCGGCAGCAGGCATCGACATCGTCCATGGCAAGGCGCGTCCGATGAGCATCGAATACGCACTGTCCAACGGTTTTGGCTTCGGGGGTGTGAACGCCAGCGTGCTGTTTCGTCGCTGGCATTCCTGAGAGGCATCGCTGAAACAAGCGTGACGCTTCCCTGCCAAGAAAGGGCAGGGAAGTGAGCGTCAGCCTTCGATCAGCTGCTTGAGCTGATCGCGGGTGGTTTCCAGAATTCGCTCGGCCAGCGCCGGATCCTTTGCGCTGCGTGCCAGCACCATTGCCCCCACCAGCCCGGACATGAGCATCACGCTCTTGTCGCTGCTTTGTCCGTTGGCCGGCATCCCTGCTTCGAGGGTCGCCAGCATGCGATTGATCAACTCGTCGGTGATCTCGCTTGGTTGCCCGCGCTGGCCCAGCTCGGACGCCATGGTCGGCAATGGGCAGCCCTTTTCCGGGTGATCGCGATGGGCGGTCGACAGGTACATGTCGATGAACGCCTGGGTCGAGCTGTCTTCGGCCAGTTTCTCGGCGCGTGAGGCCTGCAGCTGGTCGACGGCGCAGCGCAGGGATTTCTCGACCAGATCATCCTTGGATTTGAAGTGGGCATAAAAACCACCGTGTGTCAGGCCCAATGCCTTCATCAAAGGCTGCAAACCGGTGGCGCCGATGCCGTCACGGCGAAAGCGTGCGGCGGCTTCCTGAAGGATGCGCTGGTGGGTCTGGGCTTTGTGATCTTCGGCGTAACGCATGGAGCGAGCCTCCTGACTGTGGCTCTTGAAATGGTGATCGACATTTTTACACGGATGACCCGCCGGCGCAGTACCCACGTTGTCATGCGTGTCGCCACCGGTCAGAAGGCCCCACGCCAGACGGCCTCACTCATGCGCAGCTATTTGGGACCCATCATCTTCGCCAGTGCCTCAGGCCGGGGCGCGCCTTGTTGCCGCTGAAGGTGTCCGGCCTCGTCCTTGTAGAAGATCGACGGTGTGGCGGACAGGCCCATGTCTTCCATCAGTTTCATGTTGGCGTCGAGTTTGGCCTGAATGTCTTTGGGAATGTTCTGCATGGCCTTGAGCGTGCTGGCTTTGCCCGCCTGTTCGTGGTTCTGCAAGGCCACTTCCGGGTTCGCGTCGGCCAGCAGGCTCGCGGCTTTGGCGGCGCTGTCTTCGCGGATCACGCCGACCATGATGTGACGCAATTGCACGTTGCCGGACTTCACCCAAGGCCGCGCCTGCTCCCAGAACAGGTTGCAGTATGGGCAGTTGGCGTCGCTGAACAGGTAGATGACTTTGGGCGCGGTTTTGGCGCCGTCGGCGATCCAGGTGCTGTTTTCCATGCGGCCCCACATCGCCTCGGCCATCGGCCCATAGACCAGCTTCTGCAGGGGCGCGGTGCTCAGGTCCTCGCCCTTTTCATCGAACAGATTGCCGGCCAGCACGTGCGTGCCGTCAGGGGTCAGGTACAGCGCCATGCCTTGATTCTGATACTCGGCGGCATAACCCTTCAGCCCGCCCGGTGCGTCGAAGCTGCCTTTGATGGTTGCGCCCTTGGCTTCGAGCGCCTTGATCGGGGCGGGGAGATCTTCGGCGTGAACCAGCGCGCCTGGCAGGCTGAGCGAAACGGCGATGGCGATAAGCGCAGGGCGCATGAAGTTCATGGGGTGGTCCTTGCAGAGAGGAGGCAGACATGCGCTGATGCTGCGGGATGAGTGTGTGCAGCGCGTGCTCGGTTGCCCGATGCTGAGCAGTGGCGATTAACAGTCGATTAACCCTACGGGGCGCGTCGCGTCTGCGGCGGCTGGTGCATAATCCGCCGTTAATCCCTCTGCGCTTCAATCGCCTTTTTTTCGGGGCCGACCATGCACGTACTGCTTTGTGAAGACGACGACCTGATTGCCAGCGGCATCGTCGCGGGCCTCGACGCCCAGGGCCTGACGGTGGATCGCGTGGCCACGGCCTCGTCCGCGCGGGCGATGCTGTCTGCCGCACATTTCGACGTGATGATTCTCGACCTCGGCTTGCCCGATGAAGATGGCCTGAAGCTGTTGCGGCAGTTGCGCCAGCAGGGGGTCGAAATCCCGGTGCTGATTCTCACCGCTCGCGACACCGTGACCGACCGCGTCGACGGCTTGCAGGCCGGGGCGGACGATTACCTGCTCAAGCCCTTCGACCTGCGTGAACTCAGCGCGCGCCTGCACACCCTGGTGCGCCGCATGGCCGGGCGCAGCGTCAACGTGATCGAACACGGCGTGCTCAGCTACGACCCGAGTAGCCGCGAAACCCGCCTTGCCGGTCAGCCGGTTGATCTCTCCCGCCGTGAACAGGCCTTGCTGCAAGCGTTGCTGAACAACAGCGGCCGCGTGCTTTCTGGCGAACAGTTAAAGGACTGCGTGTACGGCTTCGGCGACGAAGTCGAGAGCAACGCCCTTAACGTTCACATTCACCACCTGCGGCGCAAACTGGGCGGCCGGATCATCGAAACCGTCCGCGGTCTGGGCTATCGCCTCGGCCCGGCCGGCCTTGATTCGGAGTCAGCGCCATGATGAGCCTGCGCACGCGGCTGAGTCTGATCCTGGGCTCGGCGTTCATTCTGATCTGGGTGCTGGCCGCAGCGTGGATGCTGAGGGACTTGCGCACGCAGATGATGCAATCCCTCGATCAACGCCTTGAGGCCTCGGCGCGCATGGTGGCCGGGCTGCTCGAACAGATGCAGATGCCCACCGGCAGTGAAACCCGCTCGCTGCGGGCCGACGACCCGGCGCTGCCCAGTGGCATGGCCTGTCAGCTGAGTTCCCTGCGCGGGCAGGTCCTGGCGCGCACCGACAGCTCGCCGAGTGAACCGCTGAAGGCCGACGCCAGCGGCTTCCATGACCAGATGATCAACGGCGACCACTGGCGCGTGTACACGATGATGCATGACAACGTGCGGGTGACCACCGCCGACAGGCAGATCGAGCGCGACGTGCTCGGGCATTCGGTGCTCCTGGCCGCATCGGTGCCGGTGCTGGTCGCGTTATTTGGCAGTCTGGCGCTTGTCTGGTTCGGCATCGGCCGGGGACTGGCGCCGCTCAACCGCATGCGCGACGCCTTGAATCGCCACAGCGCCGACTCGGTCGAACCGCTGGACGTGCCGAACCTGCCCAGCGAGTTGCAGCCGCTGCTGGTCAGCCAGAATCAGCTGTTTCAGCGCATCGCCCAGACCCTGGAGCGCGAGCGGCGGCTGACCGGGGACGCTGCCCATGAACTGCGCAGCCCGCTCACGGCCATCAAGACCCATCTGCAAGTGGCGCGCATGACCGACGGCCAGAAGCGCGACACGGCGCTGGCTCATGCGGAGGAGGGCGCCGACCGGATGCACCGCACCCTCGAACAGCTGCTGCTGTTGGCGCGTGTCGAGGGCAGCCTGTCATTTGACGACGGCGTGCAGTGCGACGCCGAGCAGGTCGCGCGGCTGGCCATCCACGATGCCAGTCACGGCGACGAACAGCGCATCGAACTGATCCTGCCGTCGCAGTTGTCCCGCGCCGCCGTGCAGATGCCGGCGGCACTGGCGGTGGCCGCGTTGCGCAATCTGCTGGACAACGCGCTGCGCCACAGCCAGGCCGATGCGAAGGTGGAACTGAGTGTCGAAACCTTCGACGGGCAGGCCCATTTCCGCGTTCGCGATCACGGCCCCGGCATTCCCGAGCCGGACCTGGACAAGCTCACCCAGCGCTTCTGGCGCAACGGCAAGAGCCCCGGCGCCGGGCTGGGTTTGGCGATTGTTCAGGCCATTGTTCAGCGTTGCGCGTGCTCGCTGCGCTTTGACAGCCGTCATGACGGTTTGCGGGTAGAGTTGAGCATGCCGTTGCGGCGGGATGTCGCAGGCGAGTGACGTGTGGGAAGGGTCTGAAAGTGGAGTCGGCCGACGTTGGACGTCAGGCCGAGTGTTTGCTGAATGTTCGCTACTCCGGCATGGCCGAAGAGTGGTGAGAGGTAATCAGCCATTGGTTATTCACAAGTGCGTAGGTAAAGGTGTAACGCGCTTGGACTTCTGAATTGTCGCTGAAACGAAACGTGTAAAGGCCGGTATCGATTGCATTGTTGCAACTTGTAATAACAGTGCTGCTGTCGAGGGTGCCGACCGGTTTGTTTTTAAGGAAGTGATTGAAGTAATCGACTTTGCCGGCAAGGTCTGTTCTGGGCTGGTTGGAGAGGGTCGGCAACAGCACGGCGTCTGGCGTGTAGTTCGCGGCGACCTTTCCGGAATCGCCAGTCTGCAGTGCGTTGTTCCAGCGGTCGAACAGGATTTTCGCTTGTTGCTCATCAAGTGTTGCGCATTGTGCGGGAGCGTTGTTTGCACTCGCGTAAGTGCTTGCAGTGAGAAACGTGATGACGGCAAAAGTCTTGAGCACGCGTTACCTTCCATGGGCGGTTGAATGTGGGTCGAGAGCCTAATGGAGGGTTAACGGAAGTTGTACTCCCATGGATTTACAATACGTTTCGCACACTAATTCGTCCGTTTTCGGTGTGGGAATTGTCTGGTTTGTTAGGTAAGAAGCGTTGCTGATTTGTGCAGGAAGTTAAGCGGGTTTGTAACTTCCATCATCCGGCCCCGCAGGCTTTTGGTCCGACAAGCCTTTGATTCTGCTCTCTAATCCCGGACAATCGCGCCCCTTTCCCTGTAGAGAACCGGTCAGGGGCGCCGACTGCCACGTTTTTCGACGCGCTTTTGACCATGTAGCTATCACCGGCAACGGAGAATCGACCGGATGAATGATCAGGCCAACAGCGTCGAACACACCGTCGACGCCGCACCCGCGAGCGTGACTACCTGGAACCGCAACGACACCACCTGGATGCTCGGACTGTTCGGCACCGCCATCGGCGCGGGCACGTTGTTTCTGCCGATCAACGCGGGTATCGGCGGGTTCTGGCCGCTGGTGATTCTGGCC
Source organism: Pseudomonas sp. GW821-FHT02H06 (assembly GCF_059421525.1). Taxonomy (NCBI): domain Bacteria; kingdom Pseudomonadati; phylum Pseudomonadota; class Gammaproteobacteria; order Pseudomonadales; family Pseudomonadaceae; genus Pseudomonas; species Pseudomonas sp. GW821-FHT02H06. The sequence goes on along the minus strand of NZ_JBWKVD010000001.1, from coordinate 107,515 downwards.
CTGCTGGCCTTCCCGATGACCTTCTATGCGCACCGCGGGCTGACCCGGTTCGTGCTCTCGGGCCGGGATGGCGCGGACATCACCGAGGTGGTCGAGCAGCATTTCGGCAAGAAAGCCGGTGCCCTGATCACGCTGCTGTATTTCTTCGCCGTGTTTCCGATCCTGCTGATCTACAGCGTGGCGCTGACCAACACGGTCGGCAGTTTCATGGAGCACCAACTGCACGTGCAGCCGCCGCCGCGAGCGCTGCTGGCGTTCGTGCTGATCCTCGGCCTGCTGGCGGTAGTACGTTGCGGTGAGCAGATCATCGTCAAGGCCATGAGCCTGATGGTGTACCCGTTTATCGTGGCCTTGCTGTTCCTCGCGGTGTTCCTGATTCCCCACTGGAACGGCGGCATTCTCACCACGGCAAGCAGCCTTCCGGCACCTTCGGCGCTGCTGCACACGCTATGGCTGGCGATTCCGGTGATGGTGTTCTCGTTCAACCACTCACCCATCATCTCGGCCTTTGCCGTCGACCAGAAGCGCCAGTATGGCGAGCAGGCCGAACCCCGTAGCGCGCAGATCCTGGCCCGTGCCCATCTGCTGATGGTGGTCATGGTGCTGTTCTTCGTCTTCAGCTGCGTGCTGACCCTGGCGCCGGAACAACTGGCGGAAGCCAAGGCGCAGAACCTGTCGATCCTGTCCTATCTGGCCAACCATTTCAGCAATCCGACAATCGCGTTTGCGGCGCCGTTGATTGCTTTCGTTGCAATCACCAAGTCGTTCCTGGGCCATTACATCGGCGCCAGCGAAGGCCTCAAAGGTCTGGTGATAAAGACCGGCCGCCGTCCTTCGCCACGTACGCTCGATCGGCTGACCGCAGGCTTCATGCTGGTGGTCTGCTGGCTGGTGGCAACCCTCAACCCAAGCATTCTCGGGATGATCGAAACCCTTGGCGGCCCGGTGATTGCGGCGCTGCTGTTCCTCATGCCGATGTACGCCGTGCGCAAAGTGCCTGCCATGCGCCGCTACGCGGGAAAACTGTCGAACGTGTTCGTGGTGGTGATAGGGTTGATCTCGATCTCGGCGCTGGTTTATTCGTTGATGCAGTGAAGTCGAGACGGGGTAGTGTGGCTGGCGCGATATGTGTGTGAGCTTGCTCAAGAAGACGGCATTTCAGCTGCTGGAAATTCGGCGGATGTACCGGCCTCTTCGCGAGCAAGCTCGCTCCCACATGGTGTTCTATTTCCTTGGAAATCGGCGTGAGTTGAGAGACCGGGAAGTGCCGGCCCTTTATCCAGGCAACCGCGATGTCCGACGGCAAAAACTGGCCATGTGGGAGTGAGCTTGCTCACGAAGACGGTGGTCTGGCCGCAGTAGATTCCCTGCCCCGCCCGGTCTTCTCAACTCGCTGCCGCATTGACTTTGCCAATTGCGTCGCCCCATGATCCTGCTCGTTTCTGATCGATTCAGCTCTCTATCGAGGCCTTATGTCTGCCAACCCCGAAGCATTCCCCGGCGAGCGTCAGCGTTTGATCTCCGAGCGTCTGGCCGTGCGCGGTCGGGTGATTGCGGCGGAGCTGGCGGCCGAGTTCAATGTGTCCGAGCATTCCATTCGCCGCGATCTCGGCGCGTTGGCGTCCGCCGGCCTGTGCAAACGCGTGTACGGCGGGGCGATTTCTCTGGCGTCGGACGGGCCGATCGCTGCGCGTGTCGAGCATGAGCCCGGGCGCAAGCGTCAGTTGGGTATCGCGGCGGCGGGATTGATCAGCGCCGGGCAGCACGTGTTTATCGACGGCGGCTCGACCAATCTGGCGATCGCCAAAGCCCTTGATCCGCACATGCCGTTGACCGTCACCACCAACGCGCCGCTGATCGCCGTCGAGCTGATGAAGCTGCCGTCGGTGGAGGTGATCCTGCTCGGCGGGCGCCTGAGTCCCGTGGCGGGCAGCACCTACGGCTTCACTACGATTCAGCAACTCACCCACTTCAACTTCGATCTGTGCTTTCTCGGCGCCTGTGCGCTGGATGCGCTGAAGGGTGTAACCGCGTTCGACATGGACGTCGCCGAGTTCAAGCGCGCCGTGGTGGCGCGCAGCGGTCAGGTGGCGGTGGCGGTGATCAACGAGAAGCTCTCCAGCATCGCGCACTATCAGGTCGCGCAGTGCGAGGAAGTCGGCGCGCTGGTGGTTGAACATGACGCGCCGGCTGACCGGCTGGAGCTGTTTCGCGGCAAGGTCGCGCAGATCGTTACGGCGCGGGCAGCGCACTGAGCACCGTCGATTCCTGCCAGGCCACGGTGCGATTGCGGCCCTGGTGCTTGGCGGCATACAGCGCGGCATCCGCGCGTTTGACGAAGTCTTCCATGGTCTGGCATTCCTGCGCTTTACAGCCATAAACCCCCAGGCTGATGCTGACGATGCCGATCGGATTGCCCTGATGTTCGAGGGCTCGGGTGAGCACGGCCAACCGGATCTTTTCCGCCAGGCTCACGGCGCCGTGCACGTCGCTGTAGGGCAGGAACACGGCCATTTCTTCCCCGCCGTAGCGCACCGCGAGGTCGCCGGTACGGTTGAGGTTGCTGCGAATGCACTCGGCCACGGCGACGATGCATTTGTCGCCGGCGACGTGGCCGTAGTTGTCGTTGTAGCTCTTGAAAAAATCGATGTCGATCATGATCAGGCTCAGCGGATGCAGGTTGGGCTCACCGTTGCGAAACTCCAGGCTGAGGATCTCCTGAAAATGCCGACGATTGGCCAGGCCGGTGAGGCTGTCCTGCAGCGCGAGTTTTTCCAGCGAGTGGCTGGCGATGCGCAGCTGCGATTCGGCGTTGAGGCCGAAACGGATCTGCTGGAACAGCAAGACGCCAAACAGCAGGTTGGCGACCACTACGCAGATGATGATCGCCAGCGAGCGCCATGCGTATTGCCGCCACTCGTCGAGCACTTCGCGCTGGGACAGGCCGGCGAGCACCACCATCGGGTAGCGGTCCAGTTTCTTGTAGCCATACAAGCGCTGTTCGTGGTCAAGCATCGACACGACGTTCGCCGTGCCTTCGTAGTGTTCCCTGACGTGAAGACGGAACAATTCGCCGTCGGCGATGGACGTACCGCGTACGTTTTCGAGAAGCGGGCGTCGCGCCAACAAGGTCCCGTCGGCCATTGCCAGGGTGATGACACCATGCTTGCCTATTTCGAAGCGCTCGAAGAACCGTTCGAAGTAGTTCAGCTCGACGGTGGCCAGCACCACACCGGCGAAGTTGCCCATCTCATCGTTCACCCGTCGCGACACCGGGATGATCCAGTCGCCGGTGGAACGGCTCTGGATGGCCGCCCCGATATGGGGGAGGGTGCTGTCGATGGATTGGTGAAAGCGGAAATATTCTCGGTCCGCGTTGTTGGCGTTGGCCGGCATGTGGTTGAGAGAGGTGGCCGCCCAGTTGCCGTCCTTGTCGTAGATGAACAGGCCCTGGATCTGCTCGACGCTGGCGGCGGTCGCACGCAGATAATCGTGCATGCGCGAACCACTGGCGGCGCCGAAGCCATCGAAGGAAAGCCGTTCGACCACCGACGACACGGCGATGTGGGCCTGGTCGAAGGCGTCATCGGCGTGCTGCGCCATTGAGCGCGAAAGGTTGGCGACGTTGGTATTGGCGATTTCCAGCTCGTGCATGCGCGTCTGGCGTAATTGCCAGACGGTGATGCTGGTGATGGAGATGCACACCAACAAGGTAAACAGCCCCGCCAGCCACAACACCGGCATGCGTTTGAGTCGTCGGTTTCTGACGCCGAACTCCGATCCTTCTACCTGTCTCAAACCCCACCCTCGCTGACTGCCACGATTTCAGACCCGCCACTGTGACGAACAATCCTCTCGTTCGGACACGCAGCATCGCAACAGCGACCCGTCTGACTCACAGCGTAGGACAAGTGCGGGATTTTGAAGGGAAATTTATGGCGTATAAATCATCTGCGGGAGATGTGCTGCGGTGTGGGCGTGACGTGGTTATAGGGCCGTGTGCGAGTTTGGCTGAGGTTGACATGTAGGAGCGAGCTTGCTCGCGAAGGGGCCAGTACATCCGCTAAATGTTCAGCGGGTGGAATGCCGTCTTCGCGAGCAAGCTCACTCCTACAGGGATCGCGTTCACCGGGCTATAACTGCGTTCTTGGGGCCGGGTGCGTTCCCAGCAATACGTTGCAGGTTATCAATCAGACCCGACGCCCTTGCACCTCATCCAGATTCGCCTGCCAGTCCTTCTGCGCCATGGTGGTGTGTTCGGGGATCGGTGCCTTGAGCAGCACGAAGTAGGCGACCGCTGAGAGCAACGCGACGATGGCGCTGACCGCGAAGGCGGTGGCGAAGGTGCCGGAATATTGCACGCTGAACCCGGTGACGATCGGCGCGATGGAGCCGGCGATGTAGCCGCCGAAATTCTGGATTGAACCCAGGGACGCCACGCGTTTGGTGTCGACCACGGTATTGACCACCATCCACGCCGTGGCGCTGGACAGGTTGATGCCGAAGAGCGCCAGGCAGAGTAGCGCGACGCAACCGCTCAGGCCGGTGACGAAGGTCAGCGGCAGGGTGAAGACGGCGGCAAACACCAGCCCGCCAATCACTGTGTATTTACGGCTGTTGAGCACGCCGACGCCGCGCTTGACCAGCCGATCGCAGATTCGCCCGGCGGCGATGGTGCCGATCGCGCCGAACACGTAGGCGAACGACACCACCCAGGCGGTTTGATAGGGGTCGAGGCCGTGTTCGCGCTGGAAGTAGCCGGGCAACCAGGTCAGGTGCAGCCAGAGCATGTAGATCACGCCCATGAAACCGAGGAACGTGCCCCAGGTGCTGCGGTGTTTGAACAGGTCTAGCCAGCCGGCGAAGAACGAAGCCTTCGGCGCAGCATCGGCCTGAACCACCTGAACGGTCGGTTCGCGTCCCTCGGCTGCTAGTTCCTTCAGGTACTGCGCACGGCTTTTGTAGAACATCAGCCAGCACAGCGACAGCACGATGCCGAGCACGCCGGTGATGATGAACATCCCGCGCCAGCTGAAGTTGACCATGAACAACGTCAGCAGCGGCGGCGCCAGGCACGGACCGATGCACGTTGCCGACCAGACGATGCCCGTCGGCGTGCCGCGCTCGTGCTCTTCGAACCACTCGTTGAGGGTTTTGGCGGCCGACGGAAACATCGGTGCTTCGCCAATCCCCAGCAAAACGCGCAGGGCGAAGAAGCCGCTAAAGCTGTTGACGAAGCCCGACGCCGTCTGCGCGATAGACCACACCATCAGCGCGCCACCCAATGCGATCTTGCTGCCGAGCTTGTCGATGATCATGCCCATCGGCAACTGCGCGAAGGCATAGGCCAGCGAGAACGCCGACAACAGAATGCCCATCTCTGACGGGCTGATGAGCATGTCTTTCTGGATCGTCGTGTTGGCAATGGACAGCGCGCTGCGGTCCAGATAATTGACCACGCCGAACAGCATCAGAAAGACGATGGTGATCGTCTGGTAGGTCTTGAGGGATTTCATTGCGCACCTTTTTTATTGTTGTAAGGCTTGAAAGCTTTGCTCGTGTAGGACCGGCTTCAGCCGGGAAGGGGCCGGTTTGAGCACCCTCGATCTTGCGGTGTGACGCTTGAAAAGCTTCCCGGCTGAAGCCGGTCCCACGAAGAGCGTCGATTGCTCGACAGACCTCAGGTCACCGCACCGATGTGCCACGGAACAAACTCGTTTTGCCCATAACCGTGCTGCTCGCTTTTGCTGCGGGCGCCGGAGGCGATGTCCAGCATCATCTGGAACACATACGCGCCGCGTTCTTCAATGGTCGTGGTGCCATCGGCGATGCCGCCGCAATTGACGTCCATGTCCTCCTGCTGAAATTCGAACACGCGGTTATTGGTCGCCAGCTTGATCGACGGCGTCGGCGCGCAACCGTACGCAGAACCGCGACCGGTGGTGAACGCGATCAGATTAGCGCCGCCGGCCACTTGCCCCGTGGCAGAGACCGGGTCGTAGCCGGGGGTGTCCATGAACACCAGGCCTTGGGCGCTAACGGCTTCGGCGTATTCATACACGCCCATCAGGTTGGTCGAGCCGGCCTTGGCCACGGCGCCTAAGGATTTCTCCAGAATGGTCGTCAGCCCGCCGGCCTTGTTGCCGGCAGACGGGTTGTTGTTCAGCTCGGCGTTCATGCGCTGGCAGTAGTCCTCCCACCAGTGAATCCGCTGGACGAGCTTCTCGCCGATGGCCTGACTGGCCGCACGCCGCGTCAGCAAGTGCTCGGCGCCATAGATTTCCGGGGTCTCCGACAGAATCGCCGTACCGCCCGCCGCCACCAGCCGGTCCACGGCATTGCCCAGCGCCGGGTTGGCGGTGATGCCGGAATAGCCGTCGGAGCCGCCACATTGCAGACCGACGATCAAGTGCCGGGCGCTGACGGTTTCCCGGGTGATCCGGTTGGCCTGGGGCAGCAGCGATTGCACCTGGGCGATACCGCTGGCGATGGTCTTCGACGTGCCGCCGGTGCCCTGAATGGTGAATGCGCGCAGTTGGTCACTGGCTTTCAGGCCCTGGCTGTCGAGCATGTCCTGAATCTGATTGGTCTCGCAGCCCAGGCCCACCACCAGCACCGCCGCAAAGTTCGGGTGCACGGCGTAGCCCGCGAGGGTGCGACGCAGCAGGTCGATGGCCTCGCCTTTGGAATCGATGGCGCAACCGGAGCCGTGGGTCAGCGCGACCACGCCGTCTATGTTGGGGTAGTCCGCGAGGGCTTCCGGGAAAATATCGCGACGAAAGCGGTCGGCGATGGCCCGGGCCACGGTGGCCGAGCAGTTCACCGAGGTGAGAATGCCGATGTAGTTGCGCGTCGCCACACGGCCGTCGGCGCGCACGATGCCTTGAAAGAACGCCTCGGTTTTCGGCGTCTCGTGGGCGTCGACGCCAAAGGCGTAGTCACGGGAGAAGTCACCCATCTCGACGTTGTGCACATGCACGTGCTGCCCGGCGTCGATGGGCTGTGAAGCGAAGCCGATGATCTGGCCGTAACGCCGCAGCGGCTGACCCTGCTCGAGCCGGACCGCCGCGACCTTGTGCCCGGAAGGAATCGGCTGCGAGACCGTGACGTTTTCTTCGTCCAGGTGCGTGCCTTCGTTCAGCGCCTGGCGAGCGATCAGCACGTTATCGAGGGGGTTCAGGCGGATGAACAGCGCGCTGCTGTCGAACGCGGCGGTTTTGGCAATGAGTTCCATGCGGCCTCTCATGACGGTGGCGGCCTGCGTCAGCAGTGCGAGGCGACGGCTCCCCCTGGGAAGCGCACCGTGGCTGGCCGGTTATTGTTATCACGACGTGCACGACGCCGCTTCATAAGCGCGGACGTTGTTGGCCGATTTTCAGCCACTCTATGAAGCCAGCGGGTAATTTCCCAATGAAAGGTTTCGATTACGCGATAACGCAGGGTTATCGATTCATGCCGCTATCGGAGACTTTAGAAATGTCAGCAGTGCCTTCACCGCTGCCGACGTCGGTCGGGCTTTCGACGTCATCAGCCCAAGATTGACCATGCTCAGCGGCAGCTCGACCGGCAGGATGGCGATCATGCCGTAACGTGCGTAATGCTCGGCGACGTCATTGGGCACCACGGCGATCATGTCCGAGAATTCGAGCATCGAGGTGGTGGCCAGAATCGAACGGGTTTCGATGATGTCCAGCGGCTCAATCAATTGCGCCGCCTGCAACGCATTTTCAACCTGGCGCCGCATGGGGCTGCCGATGGGATGAAGGATCCAGGTCAGTGGCGCCAGCTCCGTCAGGGTCATGCCGCTGTGGTCGACCAGCGGGTGCCTCGGCCGGGCGATGATGCGCATGCGTTCGCCCTGTTCGAACAGCTGAATGTCGAGGCTCTGGCCGTCGAGCTGATCGGGCAGCCGACCCAGCACCACATCGAAATCGCCACGAATCAGTGCGGGCAGCAGCTCATCGCTGGTGCCGACTTCCAGGGCGATGCGCACTTTCGGGTGCGCGGTCTTGAACGCCAGCACGCCGCGGGTCAGCAGCGTCGGGACCGGGCCCATGACCGTGCCGATGCGCACCATCCCCGTCGCCCCTCGTGCCAGCTCGGCCAGCTGCGCTTCGGCGTATTCGAATTCATGCAGCGCGCCCTGGGCGTAGCGAATCATCACCTCGCCGAACAGCGTCGGCTGCATGCCGCGCGGCAAGCGCTCGAACAGCTGCACGCCGAGGCGTTCTTCCAGCTGTTGCAACAACAGGCTGGCGGCGGGCTGGGTGGTGTGAATGGCAGCGGCGGCCTTGCGCAGATTGCCCAGTTCGCCCAACGCGTTGAGCAATGCGATCTGCCGGCTGGAGATTTTCAGCATCGGGAAGGTGCCAGGCAGACCGGCGGAGGGTGACGTGTCTGACATATCGAATTTGGTATCGATGATTAGGATTTGGCGATTATGCCTGTATCGCGGTTCGGCCTACAGTGAGTCCATCAAGGGCTGCCTTGCTGCTGCCCTATTCTAAAAACAACAAGGGTCTTCCATGCAGATCACCTCCATTTCCGTCCGCGACATCCGCTTCCCCACCTCCCTGTCCCTCGACGGCTCCGACGCGATGAACAGCGCGCCGGACTATTCAGCCGCCTATGTCGTGCTGCACACCGATTCGTCCGACGGGCTGGAGGGCCATGGCCTGACGTTCACCATCGGCCGTGGCAACGAAATCTGCGCGGCAGCGATTCACTCACTGGCGCCCTGCGTGGTGGGGCTGACCCTGGAATCGATCACTGAAGACATGGGCGCCTTCTGGCACAGCATCACGGCAGGCGACAGCCAGTTGCGCTGGTTGGGGCCGGAAAAAGGCGTGATCCATCTGGCCACCGCCGCGCTGGTCAATGCGGTGTGGGACCTGTGGGCCAAGGTCGAGGGCAAGCCGGTCTGGAAGTTGCTGGCCGACATGACCCCCGAGCGACTGGTGAAATGCCTGGACTTCAGCTACGTCACCGACGCCATCACCCCTGAAGAGGCCATCGCGCTGCTCCGTCGGCAAGTGCCGGGCAAAGCGAAGCGCGAGGCGCAGATGCGGGAGGAGGGCTATCCGGGCTACACCACCGCGCCGGGCTGGCTGGGTTATTCGGAGGAGAAGATGCGCCGGCTGGCCCGCGAAGCCGTGGCCGAGGGCTGGACCCACATCAAGCAAAAGATCGGTTCGGACATCGAAGAAGACATGCGCCGCGCCGCGATCCTGCGGGACGAACTGGGCTGGGAACGCACGCTGATGATGGACGCCAATCAGGTCTGGAGCGTCGAGCAGTCGATCAGCAACATGCGCCGGCTCGCGGCGTTCGAGCCTTGGTGGATCGAAGAACCGACCCACCCCGATGACATCCTCGGCCACGCGACGATCCGTCAGCGCATCACGCCGATTGGCGTGGCGACCGGCGAGCATTGCCACAACCGGGTGATGTTCAAACAGATGTTCCAGGCCGGCGCGCTGGATTTCTGCCAGCTCGACGCGGCCCGGCTGGGCGGGCTGAACGAAGTGCTGATCGTGCTGCTGATGGCGGCCAAATTCGACATCCCGGTATGCCCCCACGGTGGCGGCGTCGGGTTGTGCGAATACGTGCAGAACATCTCGCTGTTCGATTACATCGCCGTATCGGGCTCCCTGGACAACCGCGTGCTGGAATACGTCGATCACCTGCACGAGCATTTCCTTGATCCGGTGGTCATCCGCCGCGGCCGCTACATGCCGCCGCAACGGCCGGGGTACAGCATCGAAATGCACGCCGAAACGCTGGAGCGGTATCAGTATCCCGATGGCGCAGTGTGGGTGGAGCTGGCTGCCAACAGATGATTTAAATGTTGGTCACTCCGTCTCACGGATGCTGCACGGTGGCGCAGCAAACATAGACCCTGCGGGAGTGAGCTTGCTCACGAAGACTGCGTTTCAACCGCTGAAGATTTAGCAGATGTACTGGCCCCTTCGTGAGCAAGCTCACTCCCACAAGCTCATCATCGCCACGAATATCGGCGGCATGGCCCTATTTGAGAAAGCGCGCGCTGCGCCAACAGACACCCCCATGTCGTTGTGGACACGGGCCTTTCCCGGGCATGACCGGTATGATCCGTCGCATCTACCCGACCACGGTGCGACATGAATTCCTCCGAGCCCGGCAACGTCATCCCTCCCGCCCATGCCCCTGTCACGCCGCCGGAGCGTGATCGGCTCTCGGCTTCGCTGCTCGGTGGCGGCTGCGAGCCTGACCCGCGCTTCACCCTCGCCAACGAACGCACCTTTCTCGCCTGGATCCGCACGGCATTGGCGTTTCTCGCCGGTGGCATCGCGGTCGAAGCCTTTACCAGCGACGTGTTCAGCCCCGGCCTGCGTCGGGCCGTGGCCCTGTCGTTGCTGGTGCTGGCCTTGTTGGTGAGCGCCAGTGCCTGCGTGCGCTGGCTGAAGGTCGAGCGGGCGATGCGTCAACGCAAGCCGCTGCCGTTGCCGGTGCTGGTGCCGATTCTGTCGATGGGGGGCGCACTGGTGGCGGCGGGGCTGATCGTCTTTCTGATTTACGGCGCGGCGTGAACCGGCGCGGACATGCCGTATCGTCGACGCCCGTGCGCCACGACGATCCCGGCCTGCAACCCGAACGCACACTGCTGGCCTGGCGCCGCACGCTGCTGACGTTGATCGGCGTGTGCCTGTTGTTCCTGCGCTGGATTCCGCCGTTTGGATGGGTGGCCCTGCTGCCGGTCATCCTTTCGCTGATGGCGGGCATCCTGATCCAGATCGGCCTCAACGCCCGCTACCGCAAAAGCGCCCGAGGGATGACCCAAGAGCGCATTCCACCGCCGTTGCGTGAGGTGGCGGTGCTGGGTTGCACGGTGATGGTGTTGAGTCTGGTGGGGATTGTTGCGGTGGTGTCTGGCTGATCAATCTGATCAGGCAGACACCTATTTCTCCGGATTGACGCATCAGCCGCAACATAATTGGCCAGCAGGACCTGCCTCTTCCCGGCTGAAGCCGATCCTGCAATGCCGGGCGACTTAATAAGCCGCCACCAACCCATCTTTCCTCGGATCGGTCCCGCCCACATACCCATGGGCCGTGCTCTGGATGATCTGCGCGCCGCCAAACGCAAACACGCCGCTCGGCTCTTCAACCTCCACGTCATGACCCTTGGCGCGCAGCGCTTCAATCACCTTCGGATCAAACGAGCGCTCCACCGCGACCTTCAGGCCTGACTCGATACGCCAGCGCGGTGCGTCGGCGGCGGCTTGGGGGTTCTGCTTGTAGCGCAGAATGCGCAGCATCATCTGCAAATGCCCCTGGGCCTGCATCGGCCCGCCCATCAGGCCAAAAGACATCAACGGCGTGCCGTCGGCGTTCATCACGAAGCCCGGAATGATGGTGTGAAACGGCCGCTTGCCGGGTGCCACGGTGTTGACGTGATCAGGGTCCAGGGTAAAACCCGCCCCGCGATTCTGCAGGCTGATGCCCGTGCCCGGCACCACCACACCGGAACCGAAACCCATGTAGTTCGACTGGATGAACGAGACCATCATCCCGCTCTCGTCCGCCGCCGACAGGTACACCGTGCCGCCGGCCTTGGGCGCGCCGTGCAGCGGGTCTTGCGCCTGCTCGCCAACCAATGCCGCGCGGTCGCGAAGGTAGGCCGGGTCGAGCATGTGTTCAGCGGCGACGCGCATGTGATCGTTGTCGGTGACGTGCTGGTTGAGATCGGCCAGCGCCAGCTTCATCGCTTCCAGCACAGGGTGCACGGTCTCGACGCTGTCCACCGGCTGCTCACCCACGCCCAGCGCTTCCATTATTCCAAGGCCCGCCAGCGTGGCGATGCCCTGGCCGTTCGGCGGCAGTTCGTGAACCACGGCGCCGGCGTACGGCACCGACAAGGTGTCGATCCAGTCCACCCGGTGGTTCGCCAGATCCTCAAGGCTCATGACGCTGCCATTGGCGTTGGCGTGAGCGATCATCGCCTTGGCCAGCTCGCCGCGATAGAACGCTTCGCCCCTGGTCTGAGCAATCAGCTCCAGGGTTTTCGCGTGATCCTTCAGCGTGACTTTCTCGCCGGCCCTTGGCGCTTTGCCGCCTTGCAGAAAGCACTCGGCAAAGCCCGGTTGATCCTTCAGCAGCCCGGCGCCGCGCCGCCACAGTTCGGCAATGATCGGCGTGACCTGATAACCGTCCCGCGCATAGCCGATGGCGGCTGCGGCAAGGGTGGCGAAGGGCAGCTTGCCGTAGCGCTCGGACAACGCGACCCAGGCCGACACTGCTCCCGGCACCGTCACCGAGGCCCAGCCGCGCTGGGGCATTTCCTGCTGACCGGCAAAACGCTCCGGCGTCCAGGCGTTCGGCGAGCGGCCCGAGGCGTTCAGGCCCTGCAGCGTCTTGCCGTCCCAGACGATGGCAAAGGCGTCGCTGCCGATGCCGCAGCCGGTGGGTTCGACCACGGTCAGCACCATGGCGGCGGCGATGGCGGCATCAACGGCGTTGCCGCCCTGACGCAGCATGTCCAGCCCGGCCTGTGCGGCCAGCGGTTGCGAGCAGGCGACCATGTTGTTGCCCATCACTGGCGAGCGGGCGGACGCGTAAGGTTGGCTGTAATCCAGATCATCGAACATGCAGTCGTTCTCTTCTTGGCAGTTGATCGGTTATCGAGTGGGCGGCTTCGGCGGATGAGCGCGAGCGCTGTCAGCTTTTCGGGTCGAGGGCATCGCGCAGCCCGTCGCCCAGCAGGTTGAAACACAGCACGGTGATGTAGATCGCCACGCCCGGGGCGATAGACATCCACGGGGCCTGTTCCATGAAGTTCTTTGCGGTGTTGAGCATCGAGCCCCAGGACGGCGAGGGCGGTTGCTGGCCCAGGCCGAGGAACGACAGGCTCGCTTCCGCCAGAATCGCCGAAGCGATGGTCAGTGTTGCTTGCACCACCAGCGGTGAGAGCACGTTCGGCAGCACGTAGCGCAGGATGATCCAGCGGTCCGGCAGGCCGATGGCGCGGGCGCCTTCCAGGTAATCTTCGTGACGGATTGCCAGCACCTGACCGCGGGTCAGGCGCGAGAAGATCGGCATCGCCGACAGTCCGATGGCGATCATCGCGTTGCTCAGGCTTGGGCCGAGAAACGCGCCCAGGGCAATCGCCAGCACCAGAAACGGACACGACAGCAGCGCTTCCATGATGCGCGAAATCACCGCGTCGAGTTTGCCGCCAAAGTAACCGGCCAACAGGCCCAGCGGCACGCCGATGACCATGGCAATCGCCACCGAAACCCCGCCGGCCAGCAGCGAACTGCGCGCACCCCAGAGCAGGCGGGAAAACAGGTCACGGCCCAGCTCGTCGGTGCCCAGCCAGTAGATCAGCGAAGGCGCCTTGCGCACGGCGAGGAAGTTGGCCTTCAGCGGATCATGGGGCGCAATCCACGGCGCCAGCAGCGCGGCCAGAATGAAGACGATCAGCACGACCGCGCCGACCACCGCGCCCTTGTTGGCGAGGAATTTCTTCACGAACGGCGAACGGGTGCGCGGCCGCAATGGTTCTCTCAACGGTGCCTGAGACGGCGCGTTCAGCGGCGCTGAAGGATGGGTCGCAATCGAAGTCATCAGGCAGTCCTCAGACGCGGATTGATCAGGCGATAGAGCACGTCCGCCAGCAGATTCAGCAGCAGGAAGCCGATCGCGACGCACAGCACCACGCCTTGCACCACGGCGTAGTCGCGGTTGAACACAGCATCGACAATCATCTTGCCGAAGCCCGGAATGCTGAACACCTGCTCGGTCAGCACCGCGCCGCCGAGCAGTTCACCGAACAGCAGCGTGGTCAGCGTGACGATCGGCATCAGCGCGTTGCGCAAGGCGTGCTTCAGAATTACCGTGCGCGGAAACAGGCCTTTGGCCCGCGCCGTGCGCACGTAGTCGGCGCGCAGCACTTCGAGCATCGCGCTGCGGGTGTGGCGCATCAGCACGCCCGACAGCCCGGCGCCCAGCACGAAGGCCGGCAGGATCAGGGTTTTCAGGTTCTGCCCGACGTCTTCACCCAGAGGCACGAAGCCCGACGCCGGCAGCCACTGCAGCTTCACGGCGAAGATCATGATCAACAGAATCCCCAGCCAGAAGTGCGGAATGGAGATTCCCGACAGGGCGAACACGTTGGCCGCGTAGTCCACCGACGTGCCCTTGCGCACCGCCGAAATCACTCCGGTGGGAATGCCGATCACCAACGCGATGATCAACGCCAGCACCGCCAGCTCGATGGTCACCGGCAGCTTCGACGCCAGCAGCACGGTCACCGGTTGTTCGGTACGCAGCGAAGTGCCGAAGTCGCCCTGCAGGACATTGCCGACCCAGTGCACATATTGCAGCGGCAGCGGGTCGTTGAGCCGGTATTTCTCGCGCAGGTATTCCATCACCGCCGGGTCGCGCTCCTCACCCGCCATGGCCTGGACCGGATCGCCCGGCAGCAGCTTTTGCAGGGTGAAGACGAACAGCGAAACCAGGATCAGCGTCGGAATGGCACTGAGCAGGCGTCGCAGGATGAAAGTCAGCATGACGAATCCTCGCGGCCGAAGCGGTTGTCCACGCGTGCCGCTGTCATTTGAAAGCGACGTTGGTCAAGCGAATCAAACCATCGGGATTGGGCACGAAACCGGTGAGGTTGCTGCGCATGGCGATGATTCGTGGATCGAAATACAGGTAGCTGGTCGGCACGTCTTCGGCGAGCAGGCGCAGGGCCTCGAAGTAGATGGCCTGACGCTGGGCCTGATCGTTCACGGTGCGCGCCTTGTTCAGTAGTTCGTCGAGTTTCGGGTCACAGAAATGCCCGTCGTTCTGGCCGCCCTTGCAGGTCACGAACTGGTGGATATCGCCATCCGGATCAGGACGGCCCGACCAGGCACTCATGCCGATCTGGAAGTTGCCGGCCTGTTGCTCGCTGAGCAGCGTGGCGTATTCGGTGGCGATCAGATTGACCTTGAAGCCGGCCTCTTCAGCCATCGCCTGAATGATCTGGCCGACCTGCTGGGCGATGGGGTTGTTGGCCACTTTCAGCTCGACGCTGAGGGGCGTCTTCACCCCGGCTTCGGCGAGCAGTTTTTTGCTGGCCTCGACGTCGCGGGTCGGGACCGGCAGATCCTTGTCGTAATACGGGCTGTTTTTCGGGAACGGCTGGGCGCTCGGCGCGTACAGGCCTTCGAACACCACCTGATTGATCGCGTCGCGGTCGATCGCCAGCTCGAAGGCCTTGCGCACGCGCTTGTCCTTGCCCAGCGGGTTGTTGGCCTTGTCGCCGTTGTTGGTGTTGTACATCAACTGCATGTAGCCCAGGCCCGGCGTGCTGAACACCTGGACGTGGCTGTCCGCCTTGGCGGTCTTCACGTCGGTGGGCGCGACGCGCTCGATGATGTCCAGGTCGCCGGAACGCAGGTTCGCCAGGCGCACCGAGGTGTCCGGAATCGGCAGGAAAATCACTTTGTCGAAGTGGTACGCCTGCTTGTTCCAGTAGTTGTCGAAGCGCTCCAGCACGATGCGGTCCTGCTGCACGCGCTGAACGAATTTGTACGGCCCGGAACACACCGGTTTCGAAGCCACGTCGGTCGCCGAGGCCTTCGGTGCGAGCATCATCCCGGCGCGGTCTGACAGTTGCGAGATCAGCGTCGCGTCGGGCTGCTTGACCTTGATCGCCACGGTTTTCGCGTCGATCACCTCAACGCTGTCCACCGACGCCAGTTCGCTCTTGCGCAGGGAGTCGGGCAGGGTGCGCGCGCGGTCGAGGTTGAACTTCACGGCGGCGGCGTCGAACACCTCGCCGTCGTGGAAGGTCACGCCGTCGCGCAGAGTCATGGTCAGCGTCTTGCCGTCCTCGCTCCAGTTCCAGGCGGTGGCCAGTTGTGGCGCGTAGGTCAGATCAGGATTGACGTCCACCAGCTTGTCGCACAGCGCGGTGTAGACCAGACGCCCCGAGTAGGTGCGCGAGCGGTGCGGGTCGAGCATGTCAGGGTCGTCCTGGATGCCGATGCGCAAGGTGGTTTCGGCGACAGCCGCATTCGCAGCGAGTAGCAACAACGTGGTTGTCATCAGGTGGGCGAATTTCATGGCTGACTCTCCAGAGAAAGGGCTTGATGGCTTTTGAACAGATTCAGGCGCTGGCTGTAGGCGGCGCTGGGCGTCGGCACGATCAGCGAACCGGCGCCGGCGTTGGCGATTTCGCGCCAGTAATGGCAGGCCACCTGACGCCCCGGCTCGACGGTTTCGAAAAGCGGCTTCACTTCTCGGCACAGCGCTTTTGCGTGGGGGCAACGGGTGTGAAAACGGCAACCGGACGGCGGCTTGCTGGGGCTTGGCATGTCACCGCCGAGCAGCGGGCGCGGGCGACGCAGGTCCGGGTGACTGACCGGCACGGCGGCCATCAGCGCCTGGGTGTAAGGGTGAAACGGCGTTTCGAACAGCGCGTTGACCGGCGCCAGTTCGACGATCTCGCCGAGGTACATCACGGCCACGCGGTCGCTCATGTGGCGAATCACCGCGAGGCCGTGGGCGACGATCAGCAGGGTCAGGCCGAACTGGTGCTTGAGGTCTTCCAGCAAATTAACCACCTGGGCCTGCACCGAGACGTCCAGCGCCGACACCGGTTCGTCGCCGAGGATCAGCCGTGGCTCCGAAGCCAGCGCCCGGGCGATGCCGATGCGCTGACGCTGACCGCCGGAAAATTCGTGGGGGAAGCGGCTGCCGTGCTCCGGCGCCAGACCCACCGTGCGCAGCAGCTCGGCAACCTTGTCCTGACGCGCGCTGCGGCTGTCGTCACGGTGCAGCCAGATCGGCTCGCCGATGATCGATTCGACACTCATGCGCGGGTTCAGCGAGGCGAACGGGTCCTGGAAAATGATCTGCAGATCCCGGCGTACTTGACGCAGCTTGTCGGCGGGCAGGTTGCCCAGATTGCGGCCTTCATAAATAACGTCGCCCGCCGTCGGTTTGAGCAGGTTAAGCAGCACCCGGCCGAGGGTCGATTTACCCGAGCCGGATTCACCCACCAGCGCCAGAGTCTCGCCCCGGCGCACGGCCAGGGACACCTCGTTGACCGCCTGAACCGGCGGCTTCTTGCGCTGGAACAAGCCGGCTTCGCTGTGAAAGTGTTTGCTCACCGCGATGCTTTCCAGAATCGGTTTGTCGAGCGCCGTTTCCACGCTCCCGACTTCAACGATCTGTTGTCCTGACAGGCTCATGCGCTGACTCCCAGATGCTGTTCAAGTGGCACGCGGATGCACGCAGCGAAATGCCCGGCGGAGACTTCCAGCAACGGCGGACAGGCTTCCCGGCAGGCGCCGATGACGAACGGGCAACGGCTGGCAAAGCGGCAGCCGCTGGGCATTTCAGCCGGCGTGGGGACGCGGCCGTTGATCGTCGCCAGCCGTCCTTCGCGGGGGCCGACCGAGGGCATCGAGCCCATCAGGCCGATGGTGTAAGGGTGCTGCGGATCGTCGAACAGGGTTTTCACCGAACCGCTTTCGACGACGCGCCCGGCGTACATCACGATGACCTCGTCGGCCACTTCGGCGACCACGCCGAGGTCGTGGGTGATCAGCATCATCGAGGTGCCGGTTTCGGCCTGGAGGCTGGCGACCAGCGAAAGAATCTGCGCCTGAATGGTCACGTCCAGGGCGGTGGTGGGTTCGTCGGCGATGATCAGTGCGGGGTCATTGGCCAGCGCCATGGCGATCATCGCGCGCTGACGCATGCCGCCGGACAGCTCGTGGGGGTAGGCATCAAGGCGCTGGAGGGCGTCGGGCACGCGGACCTTTTCCAACATTTCCAGCGCGCGCTGGCGGGCGGCGCTGGCGGACAGGCCCTGGTGGCGAATCACGCTTTCGGCGATCTGATCGCCGATGGTGAATACCGGGTTCAGCGAGGTCATCGGCTCCTGAAAGATCATCGCCATGCGATTGCCGCGTACGTCCAGCAGATGCTCGTCGGACATGCCCAGCAACGGCTCGCCCAGCAGATTCGAAGCACTGGCCTGTACCGTCGCGGTGTCGGGCAGCAAGCCCATCAACGCCATGGACGTTACACTTTTGCCGCAGCCGGACTCGCCAACGATGGCCAGGGTCTTGCCTGGCTGAATGGCGAACGACACGCCGTCGACGACGTTGGCCGGGGCATCCTTGAAGCGCACGGTGAGGTCGCTGACGCTCAGTACCGATGGGGTGTTCGCGGGTGAAGCACTCATACGCTGGCCTCGAGGTCTTGCTGGATGACGTGATCGAGCGCCTGTTGCAGCGCACGCAGATGACCGCGCATGGCGGTGGCGGCCTTGGCCGGGTCGCGACTTTCGATGGCGCCGATGATGTCGTGGTGATCGTGGCTGTAGGTGCTCAGGCGATCGGTGTTGCGCGCGCGTTGGCGCAGGTCGCGCCATGCCGGATCAAGCCGGATCGCGTCGAGCATTTCGAATATGTCCAGCATCAGCCGGTTGCCGGCGGCTTCAGCGATCCCGCGATGCAAGGCGCTGTCCCACAGCTCGATGCCTTCGGCGTCGGGTTCGCTGGCGTGTTGCTGATGGGTCGTGCGCTCGGCCAATCGGCGCAGGATCGCCATCTGTTCGCCGCTGGCGCGCAATGCGGCCAAGGAGGCCAATGCCGGCTCCAGATAGATACGGGCTTCCATGACCTCGCTGAAATTGGTCCGGCTCGACAGCTTGGCAAAGCTCATGGCCGCGCTCGGCGGGGTAGGGCCGACGAACGTGCCCTTGCCCTGCCGCCGCCAGATATGACCCTCGGCTTCCAGCACCGCCAGCGCGCGGCGAATGGCCCGGCGACTGACGCCGAAATCCACCGCCAGGTCGCGCTCGGTCGGCAACGGCCGCTGGGGAAACGCCGCCTGCTGCGCAACCAGCTGGCGCAGCGCGTCGAGGGCCATCTTCGACGAAGTGTCGTGGGTTGCGTCGGTGTCGATGCTGTCCATCTGCGTCTCTCGTCACGGGGTGAACCGGAGGCCTGGCCGCTTTGTGAAGCACGGCTGGGCTTTAGAGGACGAGTGCAATAGCGATGCCAATGGAAATTGGTTCACTGGCGAGGTCCGATGGCCGGGCGTGCGGACAGGCGTGATCCCGGCGCTTCGGGCCAATCGGCAATGGTTCGGAAGTCTGGTTCGCGGGGAGGGGCGGGATTGGTTCAGGCGGTAAGCGAACCAATTTCGTGAAGGTGCCAGGCAGGGCGCCTGTTTATGGTTCGGGTGCGTCATTAAGGGGCGTTGATTGGGGTGATTCTGGCTGAAGCCAGAAT
This sequence comes from Pseudomonas sp. GW821-FHT02H06, assembly GCF_059421525.1. Taxonomy (NCBI): domain Bacteria; kingdom Pseudomonadati; phylum Pseudomonadota; class Gammaproteobacteria; order Pseudomonadales; family Pseudomonadaceae; genus Pseudomonas; species Pseudomonas sp. GW821-FHT02H06. Next base: position 88,239 of record NZ_JBWKVD010000001.1, on the reverse strand, counting down.
CAGGGCTGACATCAATCCCACTGCGGCGCGAGGCTGGCCGGACTGGTCAGGCGATGACCGCGGTCCAGCTGGGCAATCTGCGCCATGTCGTCTTCGCTGAGCTTCAGGTCCACGGCTTTCAGGTTGCTTTCCAGATTGGCGCGTTTGGTCGACGACGGGATCACCGCGTAACCCAGCTGCATCGCCCACGCCAGCGTCACTTGTGCAGGCGTCGCATTGTGGCGCTGGGCGATCTGCTCGATCACCGGGTCCTTCAGCACTTCGCCGTAGGCCAGGGTCATGTACGACGTAATCTTGATCCCGTGCTGTTTGGCGAAATCGGCCACGGTGCGGTTTTGCAGGTAGGGGTGCAACTCGATCTGGTTGGTGGCGATGTTTTCGGCGCCGACCGCGGCAATGGCTTCTTTCATCAGCGCGACGGTGAAGTTAGAGATACAGATCTCGCGAGTCAGGACTTGCTGTTTGGCTTCCAGCAGCGCGCCCATGAATTCGGCGACCGGCACCTGGCCCTTCGGCGATGGCCAGTGGATCAGCGTCAGGTCGACGTGATCGGTTTTGAGCTTGGTCAGGCTTTCCTTCAGGCTCGGGATCAGCTTGTCGGCGGCGAAGTTGTCGGTCCAGATCTTGGTGGTGATGTACAGCTCGTCACGGGGCACGCCGCTTTGCGCGATGGCCTGACCGACCTCGGCTTCATTGCCGTAGATCTGCGCGGTGTCGATCACGCGATAGCCCAGGTCGAGGCCGTTGCTTACCGAGTCGATGACGACCTGATCTTTCAGGCGGAAGGTGCCGAGGCCAAATGCGGGAACAGTCATGGGAAGACTCCAGGGTTCAAGGGGGAAGGGGAGGTATGAATCAGATGCCCAGTATCCCGCGTCGGCTGGCAGGGAAAAACCACAGCGCGAGCACGGGACTTTTGACGGGGGATCATGAATGCCATGGAGTTTGGGGCAGCGTGTGAGCTTGATCGTTCAACGGAATATGTGCATTACCCAGTTGCTGCAGTGTCATCCAGAGACGCAGGACCAGTGGGAGCGAGCTTGCTCGCGAAAGCGGTACTTCAGGCGACCAAGACTTAGCGGATGTGCGCACATCCTGTGGGAGCGAGCTTGCTCGCGAAGACCCTATTTCAGCCAAAAGAAATTCAGCGGATGTACCAATGCCTTCGTGAGCAAGCTCACTCCCACAGGGTTCTGCGACCGGCTCCAGATCAAACATGCCCATCGCGTTTCACGAAATGCTTGTGCATGTCCGCCGTCAGCGCTTCCACCCGTTCGGTCAGCACTTTGGTCATTTCGGTGAGTCGGGTGTTCTGCTCCAGCAGCTCGAGCATCTGCGCGGTGTTTTGCGCCGCGCGGGCCATACGCTCTTCGTTGGCCGTCGCCAGCGCTTCACGGTGCTCCGCGTCGGCATCGGCACTGGCCTTGTCCCGGGCGGCCTGTCGGGTCTGGGCCAGTAGAATAAGCGGCGCGGCATAGGCCGACTGCAGGCTGAATGCCAGATTGAGCAAGATGAACGGGTAGAGATCGAACGACACCAGCCCGCTCAGGTTGGCGCCCACCCACAGCAACACCAGCAGCGTCTGGGCGCCGAGAAAGGTGGGCGTGCCGAAGAAGCGTGCGAACGCCTCGGCCTTGAGGGCGAAGGCATCGGTGCCAAAGGTCGGCGCCAGGTGCGCGTGGCGTTTGTGAAAGCGCAGGTGATCCACCGGCGCGTTGGCGGCGGGCGTGCCCGGTTCTGCGGGCGAAGGGACAGGCGGTGCAGTGGGCATGAGACTTTCCTGAAGACAGAAACATCTGCCCACTATAGGCCCACGCCCATTGGCGTTGTACTGAACCTCTGCTGAACCGGCGTCTGTCGCGAGTGAGCGGCGTCAGTCCACCGGTTCGGGGTACAGCGGCTTGGAGCGCTGCATGATGCTGGCGTAGTCGTAAACGTACTGGCGGCCGGCGTGACTGGTCATGCGCAGGCGGTCGATCAGTTGTCGCTCTTTCTTGTTCAGGTATCTCAACCCGTGGTGGTCACTGGACTTGAGGCGATCACGTTCATGGGCGTCAGGGAAAGTGATGACGTTCGTCATGAAATATCTCCTTGGTTAAATCCGTGTCCCCGGCTCCGTGTTCCGGGGTTCACCCTTTGTGGTGCGACCCTGCACCTTACCCACAAAAAGTCAGACGCTACAACCCTGCAAATGATCAGTGGGTCACAGGATTTGCGTGATCTCGAACGATTGACGGCTGCCGTTCACCACCACTTCCACCTCATCGCCATCTAGCTTGCCAAGCAGGCTCTGACCCAGCGGCGAGCGTGCCGTGATCACCGTTATCACCTGCTCGTCGACCGTGATTTTTAGCCCCGCCGCGTCAGGCGCCAGAAACAACCGCTGTTCCGCACCGTTGTCCGCCAGGAGGGCAATAAGATCGCCGGTCTGGATGCCGCGCTGTTCATCGAAGGGCTTGAGCACCAGGTTGCGACACAGGTTCAGCGACTGGCGGATTTCCTCCACGCGCCGCGCCTGACCCGCCGCCAGATACGATGCTTCCAGCCCAAGGGTGTCGTACTTGTTCTCGGCGATGTTCTCTTCGTGAGTCGCGGTTTCGTAGGCGGTTTGTGCGGCCCGCACCGCCACATCGAGATCGACCTGGAGCTTCTCGACGATGCACTGCAGGACGGTTTGCTTGTTCACGGGCATGGCGGGCATGGAGTGTTCACGGACATGGAATGGCTCGACAAAGGGATTCAACCGCAGAACTGATAGACGCTCGCACGGCTTTTCTCGCTGGGGGCGGTCTGGTTCTGCTGCATCCAGAACTGGCACTTGGGCCCGTTGAAGCTGCGTTGCCGCTCCGCCTGTTCGGTCTCCTGGGTCTGTCGCGCTTCGCTGTCGCGCAGAATCTGCCGGTACTGATCGAACATCGGGTTATCACTTTCAGGCTTAGGCTTGGCCGCAGGCGGGGCGGTGATCTGCGCGGCCGCATTGCTCAGCGCCTGGGTCTGCTCGGCGGGGAGCATTTTATAGATCAGCCACAGGCTCACCAGGACGGCGAGAAAGCCCAGCCAGATACCGGCGGCAATCGACAGGATCAGCTTTAGCGGGCGCAGCGTGACGGACAGTTCGCGGTGGTTGACGTACATGACAGACTCCAGACTTGTATGCATGTGGCCAGCGGTGGCAGCGATTGTCGCACGACCGGGGCTGGTGATTCTGCGCCGCAATGAAGGACAATCGGTTTTTTTGAACATCCTCAGGGAGCCCGGATGAAAGCCTCTTGGGATATTTTCTGCAGCGTTGTCGATAATTTCGGCGACGTCGGCGTGACCTTTCGCCTGGCCCGACAACTGGTCGCCGAACACGACCTGAATGTTCGCCTCTGGATCGATGACCTGAACGCCTTCGCGCGGCTGTGCCCGGGCGCCGATCCGCTGGCGCAAGAGCAAGTACGCGATGGCGTGACCGTCTGTCACTGGCCGAAGGAATGGCCCAAGACCTGGCAACCGGCCGAGCTGCCGGACGTCGTGGTCGAAGCCTTCGCCTGTCGTCTGCCGCCGGACTACATCGAGGCCATGCTCGGGCGGGAGAAGCGGCCGCTGTGGTTCAACCTCGAATACCTCAGCGCCGAGGACTGGGTCTCCGGTTGCCACGGCCTGCCGTCGATCCAGTCCTCGGGCCTGCGCAAATATTTCTTCTTCCCCGGCTTCACCGACAAGACCGGCGGGTTGCTGCGTGAGGCGGGCCTGATCGACAAGCGTCGGGCGTTTCAGGCGGATTCTGCCGTGCGGCAGTCCTTTCTCCAGCGCCTGAACATTGCGCCCCACGCCGATGCGCGGCTGATGTCGCTGTTTGCCTACGAACACGCCGGCCTCGGCAGTTGGCTGGATTGCCTGGCCCGGGCTGATCGGACGACCCATTTGCTGGTGCCTGAAGGCCGCATTCTGGGCGACGTTCAGCGTTGGTTGGGCGTGGAAGAATTGAAGGCGGGCGCCGTGCAGGTGCGCGATGGCCTGACGATTCAGGTGCTGCCGTTTGTGCGCCAGGAAGACTATGACCAGCTGTTGTGGTGCTGCGAATTCAATGTGGTGCGCGGCGAAGACTCATTCGTCCGCGCGCAATGGGCGGGGCGGCCGCTGATCTGGCACATCTATGAGCAGGACGACGACGCCCACTGGGCCAAACTCGATGCGTTTCTGGAGTTGTATCTGGCGGGATTGTCGGAGGAGGCGCAGCAGGCGCTGACCGAGGTCTGGCGCAGCTGGAATGGCGGAACAGACATGACTCAGGGCTGGAATGCGCTGGAACAACACGCCGACGAACTGGCCGCCCATGCCGAGCGCTGGTGTCTGGAACAGGCCTTGCAGGACGATCTGACGACTGCGCTGGTAAGGTTTTACCAAAGTTGGATATGATACGCGGCCTTGTATTAAGCCCTGTACGAAAAGTGGCTTTTCGTACAGGGCTTAGAAAGATCTTTCATCCAAATTCGGATACTCGTAATGAAAACTGGTAAAGAGCTTAAACCCGGTACCGTGATCAAGCTGGAAAACGATCCTTGGCTGGTTCAGAAAGCTGAATTCACCAAGTCGGGCCGTAACAGCGCGATCATGAAGACCAAGCTGAAGAACCTGCTGACCGGCTACAAGACCGAAATCGTCTATAGCGCCGATGACAAGCTGGAAGACGTGATCCTGGACCGTAAAGAAGCCACGCTGTCTTTCATCAGCGGCGACACTTACACGTTCATGGACACCACCGACTACACCATGTACGAACTGAACGCTGAAGACATCGAAGCCGTTCTGCCATTCGTTGAAGAAGGCATGACCGACGTTTGCGAAGCGATCTTCTTCGAAGACCGTCTGGTTTCCGTAGAGCTGCCGACCACCATCGTGCGCACCGTCGACTACACCGAAGGTTCGGCTCGTGGCGACACGTCGGGCAAGGTCATGAAGCCGGCCAAACTGGCCAACGGCACCGAGCTGCAGGTAGCTGACTTCATCGAAATCGGTGACAAGATCGAAATCGACACCCGTGAAGGCGGTTCCTACAAAGGCCGTGCCAAATAAGCACTGCGTTTGTAATGCCGGTAATGTGATGCCGGAAACGAAAAAGCCCGACCATCGAGTCGGGCTTTTTTGTGGGTGATGTAAAAGCGAGCTGCGAGACACGCTGACCTTGTAGGAGCAGGTGACGCCGCCGCAGATGCAGCTGTCGACAAAGAACTGGGGGAGCGAGCTTGCTCGCGAATAGGCCGGTACATCCGCCAAGTCTTCAGCGGCTGGAAATACGTCTTCGTGAGCAAGCTCACTCCCACAGGGACTGCGAATGCTGCGCGACAGTGCGGGATATGAACGACGGAATCCAGCAATGCAAACGGGTCGACCATTGCTGATCGACCCGTTTTTATACTGCGTTTACTTCAGATGAACCTTCAGCTCTTGCGACGCCTGCAGCAGCGCCGAGCGGACTTCCGGCACCTGGCTGACCACGTTCAACAGCCCGTAATCGTGAATCATGCCGTTGTAGCGAACCGCTGTTACCGGCACACCGGCCTGGTCCAGCTTGCGAGCGTAGGCTTCACCTTCGTCGCGCAGCACGTCAGCACCCGCCGTTTGTACCAGGGCAGGCGGCAGACCTTTCAACTGATCGGTCGTGGCCCGCAGCGGTGAGGCATAGATCTCGGCGCGCTGTTTCGGATCGGTGGTGTAGTTGTCCCAGAACCACTTCATCATGTTGCGGGTGAGGAAGTGACCTTCGGCAAACTGATCGTATGAACCGGTATCGAAGTTGGCATCGGTCACCGGCCACAACAGCACCTGGTAACGGATGGCCGGGGTGCCTTTGTCTTTGGCCATCAGGCTGACGACCGCCGCCATGTTGCCGCCGACGCTGTTTCCCGCCACCGCCAGACGCTTGCCGTCGACGTTGATTTCCTTGCCATGCTCGGCAACCCATTTGGTCGCCGCATAGGCCTGGTTGATCGCCGTCGGGTAGTGGGCTTCAGGCGAAGGCGTGTAGTTGACGAACACCGCCACTGCGCCCGAACCCTCCACCAGATCCCGCACCAGACGTTCGTGGGTCGGATAATCGCCGAGCACCCAGCCGCCGCCGTGGAAGTACATGAACACCGGCAAGGTGCCTTTGACGCCAGCCGGACGAACGATCGTCAGGCTGATGTTCTGGCCGTCCACCGAAATGGTCTTCTGGCTGACATCGGCCTTGGGCAGGGTCAGCTTGACCCCGGCCTGGGCACCGGTCAGTACGGCGCGGGCATCTTTGGGCGAAAGCTGTTCGATCGGCTTGCCGCTTCCCGAATTCAATGCGTCCAGAAACGCCTGCGTGTTGTGCTCGACGCCCGTGTCGGTCGCTGCGAAAGCGTTGCCGATGGACAGTGCGAGGAGCGAGCCAGCCAGAATCTTGCCAAACGTGTTCATGTTCTTCTCCCGGTCAGACGAGGTGTGGGGCGTAGGTCTTACGCCAGGTTTTTACACAGTCACGTGCAGACGAACGTCGACGTTGCCGCGTGTGGCGTTGGAGTAAGGGCAGACCTGGTGGGCTGCATCGACCAGCGCCTGGGCTTCGGCTTGTTCAAGGCCCGGCAGGCTGATGTGCAGGTCGATGTCCAGACCGAAACCGCCAGGGATCTGGCCGATGCCGACGTGGGCAGTGATCGACGCGTCAGCCGGGATGGTTTTCTTGCTCTGACCGGCGACGAATTTCAGTGCGCCGATGAAGCAGGCCGAGTAACCGGCAGCGAACAGCTGCTCAGGGTTGGTGGCTTCGCCGCCTGCGCCGCCCAGTTCTTTCGGGGTGGCCAGTTTGACGTCGAGGATTTTGTTGTCGGAAACAGCGCGGCCATCACGGCCACCGGTTGCGGTTGCGACTGCAGTGTAGAGAGCTTGCATGGTAATTCCTCACGTGCTGATGGTTAGGGATTCAAGCTTAAGCTTGGCGCTAAATGTTTGTGCGCTAAGCAAGTGGGAGAGAATGTACTGCGCTAATGTTTAGCGCGCAAGATAAATTTTTGAGATTTTTTCAGATGGGCCGATTACGCGGTTGATCAGATGCTTTCGTGCAGATTTCCACGCAGCGCAAGCAGGTCCTTCTGCAGGGCTTTGAGCTGCTCAAGGTTGATGCCGCTGGCGGCCAGAATGCATTGCGGAATGCTCTGAGCTTTTTCGTGCAGCGCCTTGCCTTGCACAGTCAGGGTCAGCAGCACAACGCGCTCATCTTCCTTGCTGCGGGTCCGGCGGATCAGGCCTTCGACTTCCAGACGTTTGAGCAGCGGCGTCAGCGAGCCAGGATCGGTGAGCAGGCGGGTGCTGACTTCTCCGACGGTCAGGCCGTCGCGCTCCCACAACACCAGCATCGCCAGGTATTGCGGGTAAGTCAGGTTCAGCGCCTGCAGCAACGGCTTGTAGACCTTGGTCATCATTAGCGACGTCGAGTACAGGGCGAAACACAGCTGGTTATCCAGCAGCAGTTCGTCGCAACTGCCAGCGCCGGCCGTGTGGGTGGGCTCGTTGGCATTCATGGGTGTCCCTCGCTCAGTCAGTAATGCCCGGTAATTTAGTGCCCTGATGTTTAATGCACCAGATAATTTCAGTAATCGCCCGGCGTGTGGCTCTCTATCGACTGGAGGTAACGCCGCTGTTTGTGCGTCGGTTGGACACCTGGATATCGCCAAAGCGGATTTCCTCGGCTGCGCTGACTGCGTAGCATGCGCGCTGAAATCGGTTCAGAGGATCGCCCGTGATTGTCGATGTATTGATGTACCTGCTGCTGGGCGCCGCCATGGGCACGCTTGGCGGACTGTTCGGCATCGGCGGCGGGCTGGTGGCCATTCCCGCGCTGGGCGTGTTGTTCGGGCTCGATCAGCAACTGGCCCAAGGCACGGCGTTATTGATGGTGCTGCCCAATGTGCTGCTGGCGCTGTGGCGTTACAACCAACGCAATCGAGTGTCGGTGCGTCATGCGCTGATGCTCATCGTGCCCAGTTTCACGATGTCCTGGCTGACCTCGCTGTGGGCCGTGCGCGTTGACCCGCAAAGCATGCGCCTGGGCTTCGTCGGGTTTCTCATCGTGCTGACGCTGTTCAACCTGATCCAGATGGTCTGGCGCAAAGGCATCGCCAGCGCCGAGCTGCGTCACACCCGATGGTTGTGGCTGCTGGGCCTCGGTTCGGGTGTCACCGCCGGGCTGTTCGGCGTTGGCGGCGGAGTGATTGCGACGCCGATTCTGACCGGCCTGTTCGGCGCGACCCAGGTGGCGGCCCAAGGCCTGGCGCTGGCACTGGCGGCGCCGAGCACCACGATCACGCTGGCGACCTACGCGTTGCACGGCCACGTCGACTGGCTGATGGGCATTCCGCTGGCGATTGGCGGGCTGGCCAGCATCAGTTGGGGCGTCGCGCTGGCCCACAGTTTGCCGGAGCGCGTACTGCGCTCGCTGTTCTGCGGCTTTCTGGTGATCTGCGCGATCATGCTGTGCTTCAAGCTGTGATCTAACGCGATGAGTACTTGTTACAGCCTGAACCCTTCAGCAATGTGATCGGCCAGGCATTCGGTGATCGGCGATGGGTTATTGGGGTTGCGCAGCAGCACGATGCTCGCCGACGGCAATTGCGGCAGCCCGTGCTGTTCACCCAGCACTTCCAGGTCCGAGGTGATCAGGCTTTGCAGCTGAGCCGTTACTGCCAAGCCGGCGCTGACCACTGCCATGATCGCTGACAGGCTCGCGCTGGTGTAGGCCACCCGGAATTCACGGCCGGACGCCTGCAGCGCGTTGATTGCCCACTGCCGGCAAAAGCAGTCGGTGTTGAACATCGCCAGTGGCATCGGCGTCTGCTCCTGTGGGCAAAAGCCTGCGCCGACGGCCCAGACGAAGCGCTCCTGGCGCAGGATCTGCCCGATTTCCTTGCCCGGCTCACGGGTGACGATGCTTAAATCCAGGTCCTGGCGTTGCAGTAACTGTGACGACGATTCGCAATGCACTTCCACCTGCACCAGCGGATACGCTTGGGCAAAGCGCTGCAGAATCCCCGGCAGAAAGCGCATCACGTAATCATCCGGCGTACCGATCTTCACCGTGCCGACCATGTGCGGCTCGCGCAGGGTATTGAACACTTCGCTGTGCAATTTCAGGATCCGGCGCGCGTAGCCCAGCAGCACCTGGCCTTCCGCGGTGAAGCTGATGGTGCGACCGTCTTTGAGAAACAACGGGCGCCGCACCACGTCCTCCTCCAGCCGTTTCATCTGCATGCTCACGGCCGATTGCGTGCGATTCACCACCTCGCCGGCCTTGGTGTAACCGCCTTCATCGGCGATCGCGACGAAGGTACGCAGCAACTCGCTGTCGATACTCGGATAAGTGGTCATGCATCAATCTCCCAGATGCAGTGCATAAGAAACATTCGTTGGATTGATCTTAGGGGCGGCGAGAGAATCTGCCCATCCCCACTGGAGGGCAAGACGATGAAAGGTCAAAAAGGTTACGTACTGGTCGCAAAACCTCTGTCGCGGGAATCCGCGCTGGAACGTTGGTGGAAATCGGCCGTGGCGCAGGTCGCTCGCTGGCGCAAGCTGCGTCACCAGCGTGTCGAACTGGCCACGCTGAGCGATGACGCGCTGAAGGACATGGGCCTGAGTCGGGCGGATATCTACGAAGAAGTGGAGCGTCCTTTCTGGGATGACCCGATGAAGCACTGACAGAGCAGCGGGTGATCGGTTAGCGTTGGGCACCGCCATGGAGGTCGAAATGCCCGCCGAACCGCCGCTCAACCCGCCACTTTCCCTCAAGCACGCGCGCCGTCTGGCGCTGGCCGCCCAAGGTTTTAACAGCCGCCAGCCGCTTGCGACGATCAAGGCGGCGCACGTCACGCAGTTGATCCAACGACTCGGCGTGCTGCAGATCGACTCGGTCAATGCGCTGGTGCGATCCCACTACTTGCCGCTGTTTTCCCGGCTCGGTCCTTATTCGCGCACATTGCTGGAGCAGGCGGCGTGGAGCCAGGGTCGGCACCGCAATCTGTTTGAATACTGGGGCCACGAGGCGTCGTTGCTGCCGGTCGAGTTGTACCCGCTGATGCGCTGGCGGATGCAGCGCGCGTCCCAGGGCGAAGGCATTTATCAGCAACTGGCGAAGTTCGGCCGCGAGCAGCAGACCCTTATCGCCCGGGTGTTGCAGACCGTCCGCGAGCAGGGTGCGCTGGGCGCGGGCAGCATCAGCACCCGGCAGGATCGCGCCGGACCCTGGTGGGACTGGAGCGCCGAAAAGCATGCGCTGGAATGGTTGTTTGCAGCGGGTGAGGTCACGGTCGCCGGCCGTCGCGGTTTCGAGCGGCTGTACGATTTGCCCGAGCGGGTTCTGCCGTCGGCAATCGTCAATCACCCTGACATCGAGGAAGCGGATGCCCAGCGTGGCTTGCTGCTGCATGCGGTCAAAGCGCTGGGCGTCGGTACCGAAAAGGACGTCCGCGATTATTTTCGGCAGGACCCGGCACCGGCCAAGCGCGGGTTGGCGGAACTGGTGGAGGAGGGCGCGGTTCAGCGGGTTCAGGTGCAGGGCTGGAAGCAACCGGCGTACGCTCTTCCGGGTCTGACCGTGCCGCGCAAGATTGCCGCCAGCGCGTTGCTGTCGCCGTTTGATTCACTGATCTGGGAGCGGGCGCGCACCGAGCGGCTGTTCGATTTCCGTTACCGGCTGGAGATCTACACCCCGGCGCACAAGCGGGTTTACGGCTATTACGTGCTGCCGTTTCTGCACAACGAACGCATCGCCGCGCGCATCGACTTGCGGGCTGAAAGGGCGGCGGGGCGTCTGGCAGTTCATGGGGTTCACGAAGAGCAACCCGGACTGGATGACGAAGGCATGCACGCCCTCGCATTCCACTTGCGGCAACTGGCCAACTGGCTGGAATTGCCAGATGTGCTGATCAACTGCCAGCGCGCCAGTGCGGCGCGCTTGCGGGAGGCGTTCGTGGCCAGCGGCTTCGATCATCTGTGACGGCAGCTGCCTGATTTTGTAGGACCGGCTTCAGCCGGGAAAGGGCCAGCGCGAGCACCCTCAATTCTAGGGTGTGACATCCGACGCTTTCCCGGCTAAAGCCAGTCCTACAGAAATAGCGCGCCGTTGTGGGACCGGCTTCAGCCGGGAAGGGGCCAGCGCGAGCACCCACAATTCTATGGTGTGACATCCGGCGCGTTCCCGGCTAAAGCCAGTCCTACAGACGCACCAACCCCTTTACCGGCGCACCTGCTTCAACGTCTCGGCAATCAAAAACGCCAGTTCCAGCGACTGATCGGCATTCATCCGTGGATCACAATGGGTGTGGTAACGGTCCGACAAGCCATCTTCGGTAATCGGACGCGCGCCGCCGATGCATTCGGTGACGTTCTGACCGGTCATCTCGATGTGGATGCCACCGGCGTAGGTCCCTTCCGCCTGATGCACCTGAAAGAACTGCTTCACTTCCGCCAGGATCTGGGCGAAGTCGCGGGTCTTGTAACCGCTGCTGGCCTTGATCGTGTTGCCGTGCATCGGGTCCGAACTCCACAGCACCTTCTTGCCTTCGCGCTCCACGGCACGGATCAGCCCCGGCAAATGGTCGCCGACCTTGTTGGCGCCCATGCGCGCAATCAGGTTCAGGCGGCCCGGATCGTTGTCCGGGTTGAGGATATCGATCAGGCGAATCAGGTCATCGGTGTTCATGCTCGGGCCGACCTTGACGCCGATCGGGTTCTTCACGCCGCGCAGGAATTCCACGTGAGCGCCATCCAGTTGCCGCGTGCGGTCGCCAATCCACAGCATGTGCGCCGAGCAATCGTAGAAGTCATTGGTCAGGCTGTCGCGGCGAACGAAGGCTTCTTCGAAATTCAGCAGCAGCGCTTCGTGGGCGGTGAAGAAACTGGTTTCGCGCAACTGCGGCGAGGTGTCCATGCCGCAAGCGCGCATGAACGCCAGGGTCTCGTCGATGCGATCGGCGAGCTGGCTGTATTTGTCCGACAGCGCCGAGTTGGCGATGAAATCCAGGTTCCACTTGTGCACTTGATGCAGGTCGGCGAAACCGCCCTGGGCGAAAGCGCGCAGCAGATTGAGGGTGGCGGTGGACTGGTGATACGCCTGCAGCAGACGATCCGGGTCGGGCACGCGGCTCTTCTCGTCGAAACCGATGCCGTTGACGATGTCGCCGCGATAGGCCGGCAGCGTGATGCCGTCTATTGTCTCGTCGTTGGAAGACCGCGGTTTGGCGAATTGCCCCGCCATGCGCCCGACCTTGACCACCGGGCAGCCGGCGGCAAAGGTCATGACGATCGCCATTTGCAGCAGCACCTTGAAGGTGTCGCGGATTTTTGCAGCGGAAAACTCGAAGAAGCTCTCGGCGCAGTCGCCACCCTGCAGCAGAAAAGCCCGGCCCTCGGTCACCTCGGCAAACTGCCGGCGCAGCTCGCGTGCTTCCCCGGCAAACACCAGCGGGGGATAGCTGGCGAGGGTCTGCTCGACACGGCGAACATGGTCGGCGTCAGGGTATTGAGGTTGCTGCTGGATAGGCAGGTTCCGCCAGCTGTCGGGGCTCCAGGGTTGGCTCATGTTGAACTCGAAGTCAGTGCGATCGGACAGGCATGTTAGCAGCTCACCCCGAGAATTTGCGTGACCTGCGGGGCGCGATTCGCCGACAATCCGCGCTTTTCCGGGGCGCCTATTGCGCCCGTCTGCACCCGAGGTCCGCCGCGCGGCTACGGCGATCGCTGAGTGCGGCGATGCTGATCCCCGCGGGGGCGATCCCGAATCACTCTGACCATGGGCACGAGAACAGCAATGACCGAGGAACGCGTAGAGCACGTATTGGCCGAAGTTCACGACGAATTCGGCAAGATCCGTGTACTTGAAGTGGCCGACTACCGCTTCCTGGAGTTCGGTGACGCCATCGAGCAGAGCTGCACGTTCACGGCCGATCCGGCCTGGCTCGAATACGACTACACCCGCGCCATGTTCATTGGCGCCCTGTGCCATCCGGCCCCGGAAAGCGCGCTGTTCATGGGGCTGGGCGCGGGCACGCTGACCCAGGCGTGCCTGAAGTTTCTGCCGCTGGACGACGTCGAGGCCATCGAACTGCGCCCCGACGTGCCGCGTCTGGCCATGGAATACATGGGCCTGCAGGACGATCCCCGGCTGTATGTGCGCATCGGCGATGCGCTCGACCTGCTGCCGACCGCCGAAGACGCGGACCTGATCTTCGTTGACCTGTATACCGACACCGGACCTGCCGTGGGCCATCTGGCCTGGGGGTTTCTCGAGAAATGCCAACAGCGCCTCAACCCCGGCGGCTGGCTGATCATCAATCAGTGGGCGTCGGACGATGGCAAACCTTTGGGCGCGGCGCTGCTGCGCGGTTTGTACCACCGTCATTACTGGGAGCTGCCGGTGAAGGAGGGCAACGTCATCCTCATCGTGCCTGCCGACCTGGACCAGACGCTGGACATCGACGCCCTGACCCTGCGCGCCGAAAACCTCGCGCCGCACCTGGGCTATTCGCTGTTGCCGCTGATCAAGACGCTGCGGCCTGCGACCTGATCAGCAACCCCTGAACAGCGGCGGGCGTTTTTCCAGCAGCGCCTGCAGGCCTTCTTTGGCGTCCTCGCTGTCGAGCACCCGCCGGACCAGCGCCGGCAACGCCTCGGCCGCCACGTTCTCACCTTCGAGCAGCGCCTGACGCGCGGACTCCAGAGTGGTGCGAATCCCCAACGGTGCGCGGTCGGCAATGTGTTGGGCCAGGCGCAGCGCCGAGGGCAGAAGGTCCTCGGGTGCCATCACTTCCTGCACCAGGCCCATGCGGCAGGCTTCGTGGGCGTCGAATTCATCGCCCGTCAAAAGCCAGCGCATGGCATTGCCCCAACCTGCGATCTGGTGCAGCCGCAGAGTCGCGCCGGCGCAGGCAAAAATGCCGCGCTGCACTTCCAGATGGGCGAAGCGGGCATTGCTCGCGCACAGGTTGATATCGGAGGCGAGCATCAGCTCGATGCCCATTGTCAGGCACCAGCCCTGGGCCGCGACGATCACCGGCTTGCTCACCCGCGGACCGATCGACAGCCCCCAGGGATCGTAACCGCCGGGCGGCAGCGTCCAGCCCTCTCTCAATGCCGGCCCGGCCTCGGCCAGATCGAGCCCTCCGGTGAAATGCTCGCCATGGGCAAACACCACCGCGACCCGTGCCTGGTCGTTACGCTCGAACTCGCCGTAGGCCAGGCTCAGTTGATTGAGCATGTTCAAGTCGAAGGCGTTGCGTTTGGCGACCCGGTCCAGGCCGATGAGCATGATTGCGCCGCGCTGTTCCCGGCTGACGTGGCCTTTGATCGAAGAGGTCATGTCGCTATGTCCTGCAGATGAGGAGAAAGGGAGGGTGGGGTGTCGCACTGTCTGGGTGAATCGTTTAAGCTCTGCTCGCAACCGATACCGGGCACTTGAAAAGTAGACACTGACGCAGCTTTGCGCAAAGCCTGTGACAGTTGGCCGCAAGGGGCTGTTTCGCAAAAAAAATCCTCACTTGTTTCAGCAATTCCGGTATAGTGCGCGCCGGCCTTTCATAGGGCCCTCGTCACGGTTTAGGTTCGCGAAGCCATCTTCTCGAACCGGTTCGGTCACGAACCACCCCATGACGATCCATTCATCAATACGTTTTCGCAAATCCCCGCCGACAAAGCAGCCAGGGTGACTCTAGGGTCTTACACGGCACGCGCAGCTTTGAAGCATGGGTCTTTGCGGATGCACTCAGAGGCAGACCCATGACCCAGGAATCCGGCGGCTTCGCCGCTCTTAACCTTCACCCGACCATTCTTGCAGCTGTTATCGCTACCGGCTACGAAGAGCCTTCGGCCATTCAGCAGCAATCGATCCCGATTATTCTCGCTGGTCACGACATGATCGGTCAGGCGCAGACAGGTACCGGTAAAACCGCCGCCTTCGCTCTGCCCATTCTGAGCCTGATCGACCCGACGAAACGCGAGCCGCAAGCGCTGATCCTCGCGCCGACTCGTGAGCTGGCCCTGCAAGTGGCCACCGCGTTCGAAACTTACGCCAAGCAAATGCCGGGCGTGACCGTTGTGGCTGTCTACGGCGGCGCGCCGATGGGTCCGCAGCTGAAAGCCATTCGTAACGGCGCTCAAATCGTCGTCGCTACCCCGGGCCGCCTTTGCGACCACCTGCGTCGTGACGAGAAAGTCCTGGCGACCGTGAACCACCTGGTTCTCGACGAAGCCGACGAAATGCTCAAGCTGGGCTTCATGGATGACCTCGAAGTCATCTTCAAGGCCATGCCTGAGACGCGTCAGACCGTACTGTTCTCGGCGACCCTGCCGCAGTCGATCCGCGCGATCGCCGAGCGTCACCTGAAAGACCCGAAACACGTCAAGATCCAGAGCAAGACCCAGACCGTCACCGCGATCGAGCAGGCTCACCTGCTGGTTCACGCTGACCAGAAGACCTCTGCCGTACTGAGCCTGCTGGAAGTCGAAGATTTCGACGCCCTGATCATGTTCGTGCGTACCAAACAGGCCACTCTGGACCTGGCCAGCGCCCTTGAAGCCAAAGGCTACAAGGCTGCTGCGCTGAACGGCGACATCGCCCAGAACCAGCGTGAACGCGTCATCGACTCCCTCAAGGATGGCCGTCTGGACATCGTTGTTGCGACTGACGTTGCTGCCCGTGGTCTGGACGTTCCGCGTATCACCCACGTGTTCAACGTTGATATGCCGTACGACCCGGAAGCCTACGTTCACCGTATCGGCCGTACTGGCCGTGCCGGTCGCGAAGGTCGCGCGCTGTTGCTGGTAACGCCGCGTGAGCGTCGCATGCTGCAAGTGATCGAGCGCATGACCGGTCAGAAAATCGCCGAAGTCCGCCTGCCGGATTCCCAGGCCGTTCTCGATGCCCGCATCAAGAAACTGACCAACAGCCTGTCGCCGCTGGTCGCTGATGCCGAAGCAAGCCATGGCGAATTGCTGGACCGCCTGACTGCCGACATCGGTTGCACCCCGCGTGCCCTGGCCGCTGCTCTGCTGCGCAAGGCCACCAATGGTCAGGCGCTGACCCTGGGCGCGATCGAGAAAGAACGTCCACTGGTGCCGAACAACGCGCCACGTGGTGATCGTCCTGAGCGTCCAGCCGGCGACCGTCCTGATCGTGGCGACCGCGAACGTCGTGCCCCGGTGCCGTTGGCCGAAGGCCGTGCTCGCTGCCGTACCGCGCTGGGTGCCCGTGATGGCATCGCTGCGAAAAACCTGCTGGGCGCCATCCTCAACGAAGGTGGTCTGGCTCGCGAAGCAATCGGTCGCATCCAGGTGCGTGACAGCTTCAGCCTCGTCGAGCTGCCGGAAGACGGCCTCGAGCGCCTGCTGGCCAAGCTGAAAGACACCCGCGTTGCCGGCAAGCAGCTGAAGCTGCGTCGCTATCGCGAGGACTGATCTGCTCTTGAGCTGATCGTCTGAATAAAAAATCCCCGACTGGTTCGGGGATTTTTTTTGTGTGGGACTTGGGTTTTTCTTGTGCGTAAACCCGAGCACGCAGGCTTTTGATGTTGGTAGGACCGGCTTCAGCCGGGAAGGCGTCATATGCCGCAGCGCAAAATCGATGTCGCCTAGGTTGGCCTCTTCCCGGCTAAAGCCGGTCCTACAGGGTTGTATCCATCCCCTCAACCAAACCGATAAATGTCCATCCCCAGCGCACCCATCGTGAACCCCTGGTGCTCAATACTGAATTCCCCGCCCGCCGCCCGCGCGAAATACAGCGGCAGCAGGTGTTCATCTGTTGGGTGATTGCGCGCGGCGTGGGGTGCCCGGTTTCGATAGTCGTGCAGGGCTCCAAGGTCGTCCACCGCCAGCTTGTCCACCATCCAGTCGCGAAACGCCAGAGCCCACGGTGTGATGCTCTCCGGCCCCGCCTGCCAGTCCAGCTCTCGCAAGTTATGGGTGATGCTCCCCGAACCGATCAGCAACACGCTCTCCTCGCGCAGTCGGTTCAATGCCTGCCCCACCTTCGTCTGCAGGGCAGGGCCCATGCGCGAGGGCAGTGAAACCTGCACGATGGGGATGTCCGCGTGCGGGTACATCAACGACAGCGGCACCCAGACCCCATGGTCGAACGGCCGTTGGGTGTTCATGCGCGCCGGCAGGTCCGCCTCCGCCAACAGTTCCAGCACGCGGTGAGTCAGCTCCGGCATGCCGGGCGCCGGATACTGCACGGCGAAGAGTTCAGGAGGGAAGCCGCCGAAGTCATGCCAGGTCTCCGGCTGCGGGTTGCCGTTGACCAGCAGTTCATTGCTTTCCCAGTGCGCCGAGACAATCACGATGGCCTTGGGGCGCGGCAGGGCGGCGGCCAGACGCGCGAGTGCAGGCCCGCTCTCGCCCGGTTCGAGCGCAAGCATGGGCGAGCCGTGGGAAATGAACAGGCTAGGCAGCATTTGCAGTGTCCTGAGCGTATAAGGTGAGTGGCATGATCGGGCAGTACATCCATCTAAATCTAATATAAGTTTTCGTCCGTTTTGATCGGGATATCAGGAGTGTCTATGGAGCCGCGTTTTTGGCATGAGCGCTGGGCGATCAATCAGATCGGTTTCAATCAGGCGTCTGTGAATTCGCACCTGTTGCGCCTGTGGCCAGAGCTCACCGCCATGCCGGGGGAACGCGTGCTGGTGCCGTTGTGCGGCAAAAGCATCGACATGGTCTGGCTGCTTAACCAGGGTTTTCACGTGGTGGGCGCGGAATTGTCTGAGATAGCGGTGGCGGGATTCTTCAGCGAGAACGGCTTGCAGCCGACGATCGAGGAGCGTGGCGCGCTTAAGGTTTATCGTGCGGAGGGCTGCGAGATCTGGTGCGGCGACTTCTTTGCCCTCAAGCCTGAAGACGTTGGTGACTGCACCGCATTCTACGACCGAGCCGCCCTGATCGCGCTGCCACCGGACTTGCGCTGGCGTTATGTCAAACAGCTCAATCACTTACTGTCCAACGACGCCTGCGGCTTGCTGGTGACGCTGGACTATGATCAGTCGCTGATCGCCGGTCCGCCGTTCTCGGTGGATGAGGATGAGGTGCTGCAGCTGCTGTCCCCCGATTGGCGGGTCAAGCGCGTCGCGGATCTGGACGTGCTGGAGCAGGGCGTGAAGTTCAAGCAGGCGGGCGCGACGTCCCTGATGGAATATGCGTATCGGCTGTATCGCCGATAGCGCAGCGCCAGGAAACGAGCACTAAAGAAAAGGGCGACTTCACGTCGCCCTTTCTCGTACAGCTATCACGGAATCAACCGCGGCGACGAAGCGCCTCGATGCGTTCTTCCAGCGGCGGGTGGCTCATGAACAGCCCGGCCAGGCCGTGCTTCAAACCACCGTTGATGCCGAACGCCGTCATGCTCTCAGGCATTTGCACCGGAACGCCCTGTTCCGAACGCAGACGCTGCAGAGCGCTGATCATCGCGCCCGTACCGGCCAGGCGGGCACCGGCGTCGTCGGCGCGGTATTCACGCTTGCGCGAGAACCACATGACGATGGCGCTGGCGAGGAAGCCCAGCACGATTTCAGCGAAGATGGTCGCGATGTAGAACGCGATGCCACGGCCTTCTTCGTTCTTGAAGATCACCTTGTCGACGAAGTTGCCGATGATCCGCGCGAAGAACATGACGAAGGTGTTGACCACGCCCTGGACCAGCGCCAGCGTGACCATGTCGCCGTTGGCCACGTGACCGATCTCGTGAGCCAGCACCGCCTTCACTTCATCGGGCGAAAAGCGCTCCAGCAGGCCCTGACTCACCGCAACCAGCGCGTCGTTCTTGTTCCAGCCGGTGGCAAAGGCGTTGGCCTCGTAGGCAGGGAAAATACCCACTTCCGGCATCTTGATGCCCGCATCGCGGGACAGTTGTTCTACGGTCTGCAGCAGCCATTGCTCATGGCGGGTGCGGGGTTGGGTAATGATCTCGGTGCCCGTGCTCATCTTCGCCATCCACTTGGAGATGAACAGCGAGAACAGCGAACCGGCGAAACCGAACACAGCGCAGAAGATCAGCAGCTGATTGAGGTTCAGATCAACCCCGTTGGCCGCCATGAACCCGTTGAAGCCAAAAAGGCTCAGGGTGATGCTGGCAATCAGCACGACCGCAAGGTTAGTGGCCAAAAACAGCAAAATGCGCATCATGGTTAAGAGTTTCTCCTCAGGAAGAATATGTAACGTACTGCGGGGGTATATAAGGTGATGTCGGGGCGTATTCAACCGGGCGATCATTTCAAACTGTGTCGTTTGCTGTCGCCCCGGCGATAAGTGTCATCGGCGAGAGGGTAAGGGCAGAGCGATTGCGCCTGAATCGGCCTGAGCCGGCTTGCGGGCGGGCACCTGCGAGCCGGCTCCATCAGGTCCGTTACTGCTTGTAAGTCTTCAGAAAATTGCCGATCCGGCCAATGGCCTGTTCCAGGTCATCCACCCGCGGCAGCGTCACCACGCGGAAGTGGTCCGGCCACGGCCAGTTGAATGCCGTGCCCTGAACGATCAGCAGTTTTTCCGAGAGCAACAGGTCCAGCGCGAACTTCTCGTCGTTGTGGATCGGGCAGACTTTCGGGTCGATGCGCGGGAAGGCATACAGCGCACCCATCGGCTTCACGCAACTGACGCCCGGGATGTCGTTGAGCAATTCCCAGGTACGGTTGCGCTGTTCCAGCAAGCGGCCCGGCGGCAGGATCAGGTCATTGATGCTCTGATAGCCACCCAGGGCGGTCTGGATCGCGTGCTGGCTGGGCACGTTGGCACACAGCCGCATGTTTGCCAGGATGTCGATGCCTTCGATATAGCTCACTGCGTTGTGCTTGGGCCCGGAAATGGCGATCCAGCCCGAACGGAAACCCGCCACGCGGTAGGATTTCGACAGCCCGTTGAAGGTCAGGCACAACAAGTCTGGAGCCAGAGACGCGGTGCAGATGTGCACGGCGTCGTCGTAGAGAATCTTGTCGTAGATTTCGTCGGAGAAGACCACCAGATTGTGCTGACGGGCAATCTCCAGCATCCCCAGCAACACTTCACGGGAATAGACGGCGCCGGTCGGGTTGTTCGGGTTGATGATCACCATTGCCTTGGTGTTCGGCGTGATCTTGGCCTTCATGTCTTCCAGATCAGGCCACCAGTTGGCCTGCTCGTCACACAGATAATGCACCGGGTTGCCGCCGGACAATGCCACGGCTGCGGTCCACAGCGGGTAGTCCGGCGCCGGCACCAGTACTTCGTCGCCGTTATTGAGCAAGGCCTGCATCGACATCACGATCAGTTCCGAGACGCCATTGCCCAGATAGATGTCTTCGATGCCGACACCTTCGACCTGCTTCTGCTGGTAGTACTGCATCACCGCCTTGCGCGCGCTGAACAGGCCTTTCGAATCGCTGTAGCCCTGAGCCATGGGCAGGTTGCGGATAACATCCTGCAGGATTTCGTCCGGCGCCTCGAAACCAAACGGCGCCGGGTTGCCGATGTTCAGCTTGAGGATGCGATGGCCTTCCTCTTCCAGGCGCTTGGCGTGCTTGAGCACCGGCCCGCGAATGTCGTAGCAGACGTTGGCGAGCTTGTTCGATTTGCTGAACTGCATGGTGATTGGTCCCGAAAAGAGACGGCCCGCTGTGTGAAGAAGCGCAGACCGCTGAGCATGACGCCATCAAAATGGGTTTGTACGCGAGAAACGCGGGTGACAGACTGGCGTCCAACGAAGGCGCAATCATACGTGCCACCCGATCCGTGGAAAAGACACAGATCGGGCTTTTTCATTTACGGAGGTCTACCCGTGGCTAAGCTGGATAAAACCCTTGAAGAATGGAAAGCGATGCTCGATCCGGAGCAGTACAACGTCTGCCGGCTGAAGGGCACGGAGCGTCCATTCAGCGGCAAATACAACGAGACCAAGACCGACGGCATTTACCACTGCATCTGCTGCAACGAGCCCCTGTTCGATTCGAAGACCAAGTTCGATTCGGGTTGCGGCTGGCCGAGCTTCTACGCGCCGCTGGAAGGCAGCGCAGTGGTCGAAGTGCGCGACGTCAGTCACGGCATGATCCGCACCGAAGTGGTCTGTAGCAAATGCGATGCTCACCTCGGTCACGTGTTCCCGGACGGTCCGCCGCCTACCGGTCTGCGCTATTGCATCAACTCCGTGTGCCTGGACCTGGTGCCGCGCAGCGCCTGATGCAGGCTTATCACCGGCAACAATGGGATAGCGCGCCGGACAATGGCGCGCTAGCTTGGCGGTTTACAATTTCGAGGCATCGCCATGAGCGACGAACTGCTGAACATTCCGGTGCAAACGATCAAGGGCGAGCAAAAGACCCTGGCTGATTTCGGCGGCAAGGTGGTACTGGTGGTGAACACCGCCAGCAAGTGCGGTTTCACCCCGCAATACAAGGGCCTTGAGGAGTTGTGGCAGGGCTACAAGGATCGCGGGCTGGTGGTGCTGGGCTTTCCGTGCAACCAGTTCGGCAAGCAGGAGCCGGGCAACGAAGGCGCGATTTCCGACTTTTGCGAACTGAACTACGGGGTGAGCTTTCCGCTGTTCAAGAAGATCGACGTCAACGGCAGCCATGCCCACCCGCTGTTCGTGCAGCTCAAGAAGCGCGCGCCGGGGCTGCTGGGTTCGGAAGGCATCAAGTGGAACTTCACCAAGTTTCTGGTGGGCCGTGACGGCAAGCTGGTCAAGCGTTATGCCCCATTGACCAAGCCGGAAGACATCAAGGCCGACATCGAAGCGCTGTTGAAAGAACACGCGACCGGTTGATCGAAGCAGCCTTTAATGCGGCTGTTCCACGGGGATCCACTGATCCAGCAATGCCATCAATTCCTCGCGACGAAACGGCTTGGCCAGGTAGTCGCTCATGCCCGCGGCTTTGCAGTGTTCGCGTTCTTCCGGCATCGCGTTGGCCGTTAGCGCGATGATCGGCAGATCCGACCAGCGCCCGATTTCCCGGATTCGGCGGGTGGCGTCATAGCCGTTCATCACCGGCATGTTGCAGTCCATCAGCACCAGATCGAAGTGGTCCTGCTCGAGTTGCTGCAGCGCCTCGGCGCCATTGCTGCTGATGACCACATCGCAGCCGAGCTTGCCGAGCATGCCCTTCGCCACCAGTTGATTAACCGGGTTGTCCTCCACCAGCAAAATACGCGCCCGATGGGTGGGTGAGGGGCCACCCTGTTCGTGGCTGATACCTGCCTGACCGTCGGCATCCAGAATGCGCTCAAGGCTCTGATGCAGGACGTTGCGCGGCAACGGCCGCGCCTGCTGCTGCAGCGGTGCCAGGATTGCAACCTGCTCGCCGGGCATGAAATTGCCGTACGCCGTCACCAGCAACACCGGCACCGTGCAGGCCTCGCGGATGGCCACCAGGCATTGCGGGCAATCGGTGATCAGCAGGTCGGCGTCGGCGTCGGGTGGCGCGCCTTCTGCCAGCGGCTGACAGGTAACGCCCCATTCCGGCAGCAGTCCGCTGAGCATTTCCAGCAAACCGCTGCCTGCGTCGCTGGCCACCAGTACCTTGCCCTTCAGCAACGGCCATTGCAGCGCGGGCGTGTGTGCCGGCAGCGGCAGGTCCACACGAAAGCGGCTGCCGACGCCGACAGCGGACTCGATACTCAATTGCCCGTTCATGGCATCGGTCAGGTTGTGGGTCAGGGTCAGGCCCAGGCCGGTTCCGCCGTACTGCCGGGTGATCGCGGCTTCGGCCTGGGTAAACGGCTGGAAGATTTTCGCCTGAGCGTCCTGCGCGATGCCGATGCCGGTGTCGCAGACCTCGATGCGCACGTGGTCGCCGTGCTGACTGAGGCGCACGTCCACGCGGCCGGCGCGGGTGAACTTCAGCGCGTTCGAAAGCAGGTTGCTGACGATCTGCCGCACCCGGGTCGGGTCACCCAGCACGGACGCCGGAAAGCGCGGGTCGATCAGGCAGGTCAGTTCGACATTCGGCGCCGCGTTTTGCGACAGCAGGCTGGCGGTGTCTTCGATCAAGGCGGCGAGATCGAACGGAATGCGCTCAAGCTCTACCTGGCCGGCGTCGAATTTCGACAGGTCGAGAATGTCGTTGAGCAGTTCGACCAGCACCTTGCCCGAGTCGTGGGCGATGGACAGCTGCTGGCGCTGTTCTGCACTCAGCGGGCCATCGAGGGACAGCGCCAGCATGCCCAACAAGCCATTGAGCGGCGTGCGGATTTCATGGCTCATGTGGGCCAGAAACGCCGAGCGCGCGTGGGCCATGTCTAGCGCGGTACTGCGCGCGATCTGCAGTTCTTCGTTGGACTGACTGAGCCGGGCGTTGCTGGCTTCGAGCTGATTGGTGCGCGCGGAGACGATGTCTTCCAGCTCGTTGAGATGATCGGTGAGCCGGTTTTCCGCCTCCCGCCGCCGTGCGAACTCACTGGCCACGCTCTCGAACTGCCGATTGGTGACCGCCACCAGCACGCCGATTTCGTCTTGCTCATGGCCGCGCGGGCAGGGCACTGGCCGCTGAACGGGGCTACGCGGATCCCGTTCGGACAGTGCACGGATCATGCCCGTCAGCGGTTTGGTGAGGGTGAAGTAAAACAGCGCCAGCAACAGGCCAGCCAGCACCAGGCTGCGCACGAAGCCGTTGACCAGGGTGATCACGGCCCGCTGCAGGAAATGGCTGCCGAAGGCGAAGGTGTCGACGTCCAGGTGCAAGGTGCCGATCGACTCGTCAGGCATGTGGTCCAGATGCAGCATGTCTTCGAACTGCCGACTCCCGCCGAACAGGAAATCACTGACCATCCGGTAAGCGCTGTTCGCCAAGGGTCGAGACACGGCAGCGAGCTGAACGTTGTTGTTATCGGTCAGCCGCGCGCCGACCACGGCCGGGGAGTGCAGCAGGCCGAGGGTCAGCTCTTGCGCCAGTTCTGCGTCCAGGTTGTAAGCAATGCGCGAGGCGGGGTTGTGGCTGATTTGCAGCAAGGAGCGAATTTCACGATCGATGGACGCGTCTTCGCTGGCATAATCGAGGGCAATTTGAAACAGGCTGAGCAGCGTGCCCAATACAAAGCCGATCAGCACAGTCAAACGGGCCTGTTTGAATGACAGCCGGTGGGTGATCGGTATATCCATAAAGGCACTGTCACTTCTTGTGTCCGTCGCATGGCAAGCATAGCTGATCGCGGCCGGGCGTTAACCCGTTAAATCAAGGAGAAACCGTGGATTCTCGATTGAACGCATTTCTGGAGCGCGCCGAGTCGGTACTGGCGCGTCTCGAACCTCTGTTGCCGGCGGTGCGTCAGCCCGTCGATTGGGAGACGACGCTGGCCGCGCGCTGGGTGCACGAAGGCCGCGGCGGTTACCTGATGCCGCTGGAAGTCACGCTGGACATGCGCCTGTCCGACCTCATCGGCGTCGACCGCCAGCGCGAGCAACTGGGCCGCAATACCCAGCAGTTCATCGACGGCCTGCCCGCCAACCATGCGCTGCTCTGGGGATCCCGTGGCACGGGCAAGTCGTCGCTGGTCCGCGCCTTGCTGGCCGAGCACGCCAAAGCCGGCCTGCGCCTGATCGAGATCGAGCGCGATCATCTGGGCGATCTGCCGCGTGTGGTCGAGCAACTGCAGAAGTTGCCCCAGCGCTTCGTACTGTTCTGCGATGACCTGTCGTTCGAATCCGGTGAAGGCGACTACCGGGTGCTCAAAAGCGTGCTCGACGGTTCGCTGGAGCAAGCGCCGGACAACGTCCTGCTGTACGCCACGTCCAACCGCCGTCATCTGGTGCCGGAGAAGGAGAGCGATAACGCTCACTGGCAGCGTGGTGACGACGGCGAGATTCACCCGAGCGAAGCGGTCGAGGACAAAATTGCGTTGTCGGACCGTTTCGGCCTCTGGCTTTCGTTTTATCCCTTCACCCAGGAGCATTTCCTGGATGTGGTGGAGCACTGGATTGGCGAACTGGCGACCAAGGCCGGCCTGCAATGGCAACGCGATGAAGCGCTTGAGATCCACGCCGTGCGCTGGGCGACCGGCCGTGGCAACCGCAACGGTCGTTGCGCGTATCAGTTCGCCCGTTATTGGGTAGGTTTGAAAATGCTGGAGCAAGACGCATGATCGATTTGAATTCTGCAGGGGAGGGCCTTGATGGCTACCGCCTGCTGGCTGCACAACTGGAATCCCTGCTGGCCGACGAGCGCGACTTCATCGCCAACGCGGCGCAGTTTTCGGCCTTCCTTTATAGCCAGCTCGACGACTTGAACTGGGCAGGCTTCTACCTCAATCGCAACGAAGAGCTGGTGCTGGGTCCGTTCCAGGGCCAGATCGCCTGCGTGCGCATTCCGTTCGGCAAGGGCGTCTGCGGCACGGCGGCACAGAGCCGCGAAACCCAGCGCGTGCACGATGTCCATGAGTTTCCCGGACATATCGCCTGCGACAGTGCTTCCAATAGCGAGGTGGTGGTGCCTTTGATAAAGGACGGAAAGCTGATTGGCGTTCTGGATCTGGACAGCCCGAGTGTCGGGCGCTTCAGCGAGGAAGATCAGGCGGGGATTGAGCGGCTGGCGGCGATTTTCCTGGAATCAACCGATTGCTGATATGAAGTCCTGACGCACCGTGTTGCGCGGTGCGTCAGGCGTCAGCCATCAGTCGTAGATAGCTTTCTTTTTCCACTCGGCGTCGGCGTCCACGACCTTCAAGCCTTCGGTCAGCTCGTTATTGTCGTCTTCAGTCGGTGCAATGGTGTCCAGTACCATGGAGTTGGCCTTGGCCAGTTGCCGTTCCATGGCCTGCAAGTGGGCTTTCCACGGCGCGGGCTCAGGCTGATTTTTCAGGTATTGAACGCCGCGCTCAAAGGCCAGACGGGCCTGGCCAGGCTGCTCCTGACTCATCGCGTGCTGGCCCAGGTTGTTGAAGAACTCGATGTGCAGCAGCACCAGCAAATTGCGGATCTCGCGAATCCAGTGCTTGGCTTCAGCCGTTTGCAGGAAACCATCGTGGGCCGCTCGCGTGACCTGGCCGTGCATGGCTTCTAACAGAAAGCGCACGTCCTTGGCCTTGGCTTCGGTCTGAATCGGGCTCGCCGGGTTGCTGACCGTGATCGCGTCACCCTGGGCCACCAGCGCTTCCAGTTCAGCCTGGCGTTCCTGAAGGTTCGGGTTGTTCCTTTTTTCCAGAGCGAGCAGGCGCTTGACCACGTTCAGCTCCAGGCGCACCAGCAGCAGCTTGAGCGCCGGTGTCATCAGCTGACCGGGGAAGGTTTCCGACAGCTCGCTGCAGCGACGCAACCGATCATTGAGCTCGACCATGCTTCGCGCGCGCTCGACCTTTTTGCCTTCTGCGACATGATTCAGATAGCCCACCGCAATGAGGAGCACGATGCCTGCTACAACCAAGAAGGTGATAAAGAGTGGTGTCACCGCACAAGCCTCAGTCAAGTAATTTGCGCGAGTGTAGTGGCTATCCACTATCGCGGGAAGGTGGTCCTGTCACTCCGCCTGATATTCCCCATCGCGGCTGACACGTGTGTATCGGCCGTCCATTGCCTAAATAGAGGGCGAAGTCATTGATTTGAATATATTTTCACTGAGGGGTTGACGACCCCTATATCCATCCATAGAATGCGCGCCACTTGCAGCGTAAAGCACACAGCAGAGCGTAGCAGGGAGTGAATGTTGTAGCGTGTCCCCTTCGTCTAGTGGCCTAGGACACCGCCCTTTCACGGCGGTAACAGGGGTTCGAGTCCCCTAGGGGACGCCATTGCGGGAATAGCTCAGTTGGTAGAGCACGACCTTGCCAAGGTCGGGGTCGCGAGTTCGAGTCTCGTTTCCCGCTCCATTTTTAAGCAGCTTTGCTTTCGGGCGAAGTTGAGTGAAACCAGAAAGCGTCTTCGGATGTGTTTCTGGAACTGGAACACAACACCATGGTGTTTCCAGGCTGTGTCCCCTTCGTCTAGTGGCCTAGGACACCGCCCTTTCACGGCGGTAACAGGGGTTCGAGTCCCCTAGGGGACGCCATTTGCGGGAATAGCTCAGTTGGTAGAGCACGACCTTGCCAAGGTCGGGGTCGCGAGTTCGAGTCTCGTTTCCCGCTCCAAATTCTCAAAAACGCCGCTCACTAGAGCGGCGTTTTTGTTTGTGCGGGATTTGGGTAGTGATCCAGTCTACCGCTACCTTGATCTGCACATTCCGCATATTTCCATATAACTATATTGAATTTATTTAATATAACGTTCGATGCTATGGTTCTGATCCCTGACGCTGCTTCACCCGGCGCAGGCCCAAGAATCGGCTACCGCACAGGCGGACCGGCGTTCATTTCATGGTCCGGTTCCGATGGAGCCTCCCCGGAGATTGCCTGTGTCGATCAAATCCCTTCTGTTGCGCCCTGTGTTATCACTTCTCCTATTCACCGGCTCACTCAGCGCGGTGCATGCCGCAGAACTGGTGGTGGGCGATCAAAGCTATGGCGCCCGAACCGTCATGGAAGCCGCTGGCGTTCTCAACGATTTGCCCTACACGCTGGAATGGAAACAGTTCACCGCCGGCTCACCCGTCGCGGAAGCGCTGAATGCCGGCAGCCTCGACGTCGGCTTGCTGGGTGATGCGCCGGTGTTGTTTCTCGGCGCGTTAGGGGCGCCCATCAAGGTGATTGGCGTTTCACGGCAGAACCTGGCGGGGGTGGCGATCGTGGTGGGCAAGGATTCGCCGATCAAATCGGTGGCCGACCTTAAAGGCAAGCGGGTGGCGATCTGGAAGGGTTCGTGGAGCCAGCAATTGATGCTGACTGCGCTGGACAAGGCCGGCATCGCGCGGGATGCGGTGGAATATCGATATTTGAGTGCGCTGGACGCTTCCCATGCTCTGGACGGTGGTTCGGTTGACGCCATCGCCACGTGGGATCCCTACGTGATTCAGCAGGAGCGCCAGGGCGGGCGGGTGATCACCACCGCGCAAAACCTGATCCCGGCGCAGAGCTTTGTCGTCGCCAATGACCGCTCGATCAAAGACAAGCGCCCGGAAATCACCGACTTCCTCCAGCGCCTGCAAAAAGCTCGGGCCTGGTCGGTCGCCAACAAGCAGAACACCGACACGTACGCTAATGCGTGGGCGGTCCTGTCCAAGGCCGACCCCGAGGTGGCGCGGGGCTGGTTCGAGCGTTCGGCGACGGTGGTGCTGCCGATTTCACCCCAGGTCATTACCCAGGCGCAGCAGACCATCGACTTTTTCAACGCTGCGGGGCTGACGAAGTCCTATCCGGCTGGCACTGTGTTCGACGACTCCTTTGCCGCTGCGCTTGACGCCGGGGCTGACGCGTCGGCACAAGCGGCGCGTTGATCGATCACGGCAGTCACCGCACAGGCCCACTTGCTGGAGCATTGACCCATGAGTTTCACCTCGTTGCATTGGGGCGCTTACCGTCCGCGGGTTGTTGACGGACGGCTTCAGGCCATGGATCCGGTGGAGTGGGACGCGGACCCTTCGCCGATTGGTTCGTCTATTCCCGGGGCAATCGACTCGGCCACGCGTATCCGTCGGCCGGCCGTGCGCCGCAGTTTTCTCGAGCGCTTCGACGATCATCCGGCCCTGCGCAACCCGCACTTGCGCGGCCACGAAGCCTTCGTCGAGGTGCCGTGGGATGTTGCGCTGGATCTGGTCGCCACCGAGTTGTCGCGGGTAAAGAGTGAGCATGGCAACAAAGCGATATTCGGCGGCAGTTACGGCTGGGGCAGCGCGGGGCGGTTTCATCATGCGCAAAGCCAGTTGCACCGTTTCCTCAACAGCTGCGGCGGCTACGTCTACAGCGTTGACAGTTACAGCCTCGGCGCGGGCCGGGTGTTGATGCCGCACATCGTCGGCAACATGGACTGGCTGCTCGCAGCGCACACCTCCTGGCAGAATCTGGCGGAGCATTGCGAGCTGTTCGTCGCGTTTGGCGGGTTGCCGTTGAAGAACGCGCAATGCAGCCCCGGCGGTGCCAGCGATCATCTGGTCAGCAACGGCATTCGCAGGATGTCGGACGCTGGCGTGCAGTTCGTCAATATCAGCCCGCTGCGTGATGATTTAACCGGACCGCAGCGCAATGAGTGGCTCGCCGTGCGGCCCGGCACCGACACTGCGCTGATGATGGCGCTGTGCTGGGTGCTGGTGGACGAAGGACTGCACAACGTAGATTTTCTGCGTCGTTATACGGTGGGGCATGAGCGCTTCATCGAATATGTGCTCGGCGCGGTAGATGGCGTGGCGAAGACGCCGGAGTGGGCGGCAGCGCTGACGGATATTCCGGCGCAACGGATCGTCAGCCTGGCGCGGGAGATGGCCGGCAAGCGCACGATGATCAACGTCGCCTATTCGCTGCAGCGGGCACAGTTTGGCGAGCAACCGTTCTGGATGACCGTGACGTTGGCGGCGATGCTTGGGCAGATCGGTCTGCCCGGCGGCGGCTTCGGGCTGGGTTATGGCTGCATGAACAACACCGGCAGCGGGCGCAAGGCGTTTTCCGGGCCGCGCTTTTCCCAGGGCGTGAACCCGGTCAAGGATTTCATCCCGGTGGCGCGGGTCACTGACATGCTGCTCAATCCCGGCGAGGCGTTCGATTACAACGGCAAGGGTTATCACTACCCGGACGTCCGACTGGTGTACTGGGCCGGCGGCAACATTTTTCATCATCACCAGGACATCAGTCGACTGCTGCAGGGCTGGCAGCGTCCGGAAACCATCATCGTTCACGAGCAGTTCTGGACCGCTCAGGCCAAACACGCGGACATTGTGCTGCCTGCGACCACTGCGCTGGAGCGTGATGACATTGGTAGCGCGGCGTCCGACCGCTTCATGATCGCCATGCACAAGGTGATCGAGCCGGTGGGGGAGGCGCGGGACGATTATGCGATCTTCGCCGAGCTGTCCCGTCGGCTGGACTGCGAGCAGGTGTTTACTGAGGGCCGTGATGCCGGGCAATGGCTGCGCTTGCTGTATGAAGAGTCGCGACCACGTGCCGGAAGCTTTGCCATCGAGCTGCCGGATTTTGAGGAGTTCTGGCGCAAGGGCGTGTTCGAAGTGGATTACCCGGCAGACGATACTGTGCTGCTCAAGGCCTTTCGGGATGATCCTCAGAGGAATCCGCTGCAGACGCCGTCGGGCAGGATCGAGATTTTCAGTGAGACGATCGCAGGCTTTGGCTATGCCGACTGCCCCGGCCATCCCGTTTGGCTGGACAAACCCGCCCAGCCGCTCCCCCTGCATCTGCTGTCGAACCAGCCGAAGACGCGCCTGCACAGTCAGTATGACCACGGCGCGTACAGCCAGTCCTCGAAAATTCAGGGGCGGGAGCCGTTGACGATCAACCGGCAGGACGCCGTGGCGCGCGGGATTGCCGAGGGGGATGTGGTCAGGGTGTTCAACGATCGCGGTGCTTTTCTGGCGGGGGTGATTGTGTCCGACGACATTCGCCCGGGCGTGGTACAGATCGCCACCGGGGCCTGGTTTGATCCGTTGGTGAAGGGTCAGCCGAACAGCCTGGAGAAGCATGGCAACCCGAATGTGCTGACTGAAGACATTGGGTCTTCGAGTCTGTCTCAGGGCTGCTCGGCGCAGACAGTGACGGTTGACGTTGAAAAGTGGCACGGCGAAGTACCGCCGATCACCGCGTTCGAGCCGCCTGAAATGCTGGCTTGATCGGCGAAAGTAGGACTGGCTTTAGCCGGGAAGACGTTGGACATGACGCTGCAAGATTGAGGGTGTCGCAACTGGCCTCTTCCCGGCTGAAGCCGGTCCCACTAAAAACAATGCGTACACCCGGTAGGACTGGCTTTAGCCGGGAAGACGTTGGACATGACGCTGCAAGATTGAGGGTGTCGCAACTGGCCTCTTCCCGGC
>NZ_JBWKVD010000001.1:0-57296 GCF_059421525.1 Pseudomonas sp. GW821-FHT02H06 | reverse complement strand
GCTGAAGCCGGTCCTACCGTGGAATGCGGTGCTACTTACTGCCTGACTGCTCGCCCGGCAAACACGGCCTTGCCCACCCCCTGCAACACCACGTCATTCTGTGGCGTGTGTACTCGGCCGCAGACGACGTTGCGGTAATGGCGTTGCAGCGGGTTGCTGCGCGACAGGCCGGGGTTGCCGGTGGCTTCAATCGCCAGTTCAACCGCGCGAATAGCGTTGCTGGTCACCAGGTATTTGATCTGCGCCGCATGACTGGCCGGCGTCAGCCCATGAGTCGCCGATTCCAGCAGTGTCTGGTTGGCGAACAACAAGGTGTCGATGTGGCCGAGTACTTCATGAAAGCGCGGCAGCGTCGACAGCGAGGCTCCCAGGTTGGACGGCGTGCGCTGCTCCAGAAAATTCACCAGCCAGTCCCGCGCCGATTGCGCAATGCCGTCGTACACCGACGATAACAACACCGACATCCACAGCAATCCCGTCGCATCCAGCTCAGGCTGCGGTGAACTCGCCGGGCTGGTGTTGACAGCATGATCCAGCGGCACCAGCACGTCGTCGAAAATCACCTCGTGGCTGGAGGTCGCGCGCATGCCCAAATGATCCCAGTCCTCGATGATGCTCGCGCCCAGGCTGTCCTTGCGCACCAGCCACACCCCGACCAACGGATCGGCGTCATCGCTGCGCGCCCAGACGTTGAACCAGGTCAGGCCGTGGCTCCCCGTCGAGTAAATCTTTCGTCCGCTGATCCGCCAGCCTTCCGCCGTCCTGCGCGCAATCGTCGCCGGCAGCCCGCCGCGAGAAGGCGAGCCCAGATCCGGCTCAACGCGCAGCGCATTGATCAGCGCACCTTTATTCACCGCGTCCAGCGCCACCTGTCGGTATAAATGCTCGGGCCAGTTTTTGACCTCCCGAAGGCGTGCGTGCTGGATGTACTGCATCACCAGAATCAGCGCAGTGGAGGGCTCGCCGCGCGCCACCGCGCTGATCACTTGCTGTGCCCGCTTAAGATCCGCATCACCGCCCCCCAGCGCGCCTTCGACCGTCAGCCCGAGCAGACCTTGCTCGTGCAGCAAACGGAAGTTCTCGTGTGGGAAGTCAGCCGTTTCATCGTAGTGCTGCGCGGTCTCGGCCAGCCGCTCGGTGATCCCCTGCAAACGCGCCACAAAGGCCTCCTCGGTCTCGGCATCAGCTGAAGCATCAGGCTGCCGATTCAATCCTGCGCTCATGCCGGGACCTGCGATTTTTTGGCGTCCGTGACTTTCGCAGCCGCTGCCAGCCGCGCGGCGGTATGACGATTAACGGGAAACTCCAGACCGAAGTGTTCCCGCAGGGTCGAGCCGGTGTAATCACTGCGTTGCAGGCCGCGTTGCTGCAGGAGCGGAATCACCAACTCGGTGAAGTATTTCAGCCCATCAGGCAACAGCGAATTGATGATGAAGCCATCACTGGCGCCGTTCTCGAACCAGTGCTGAATCTGGTCGGCGACCTGTTCGGGCGTGCCGACGAACTCGCGGCGAGGGCGGGAGAACTCCAGCGCAACCTGACGCAGGGTCAGGTTCTGCTCCCTGGCCTGCTGCTTGATCCGATCCGAACCGCCTTTCTGGCTGTTGGCGCCCAGATCACCCAGGTCCGGAAACGGCGCATCCAGCGGGTATTGGCGGAAGTCGTGATCGTTGAACGGCCGGCCCAGCGCGACGATAGCGTCTTCGATGCTCACCAGTTCCACCGCTTGCTGATAACGCTGCTCAACCTCTTCGGCGTCGCGCCCCACGATCGGGCGAATGCCCGGCAAAATCGACAGGTCATCCGGGTTGCGCCCAAAGCCGACCGCGCGGCGCTTGAGGTCGGCGTAATACGCTTGAGTCTCTTCCAGGGACTCGGCGTGGACGAAAATCGCATCGGAATACTCTGCAGCGAAGTTGCGCCCGTCCTCGGAGGTGCCAGCCTGAAACAGCACCGGCTGGCCCTGGCGTGAGCGGGCGATGTTCAGCGGGCCTTTGACCTGAAAGAAGTCGCCCGAGTGATTCAAGGCGTGGAGCTTGCTGCGGTCGAAAAACTCGCCCGTCTGCTTGTTGCGGGTGAAGGCGTCGTCCTCCCAGGAATCCCACAGCCCTTTGACCGCCGACACGTGCTCCCTGGCGATGCGATAGCGCACGGCGTGGGGCGGATGCTCGCTCTTGCTGAAGTTCTCGGCGGTGCCGCTGAGCCATGAGGTGACGACGTTCCAGCCGGCGCGGCCGCCGCTGATGTGGTCCAGGGAAGAGATCTGCCGCGCCACTTGAAAGGGTTCGGTGTAGCTGACGGTCACAGTCGCCACCAGGCCGATCCTGCTGGTAGTGGCGGCCAGCGCCGAGAGAATGGTCAGTGGCTCGAAACGGTTGAGGTAGTGCGGGCTGGAGTTCTCGTGGATGTGCAGGCTGTCGGCGATGAACACGAAGTCGAATTTCGCGTCTTCAGCCAGTCGGGCCTGGCCTTTATACCAGTCGACGTTGGTGCTGGCGTCGGCCTGCGCATCCGGGTGGCGCCACTCGCCCCAACCGTGGCCCACGCCATGGACCATTGCACCGAGTTTGAGTTGACGAGGCTTGCTCATGGTGTGTGCTCCTGAGTCGAGCGCTTAGCGTGCAGCTTGGGGATTGTTCTGGTGGGCGGCTTGCTCGGCTGATTGCTCGGCGGCCAGGCGGATGGCGTTGAAATCCGCATCGAAGCCGTGGGACACGTCGACGTGCTTGTTCAGGATGCCTTCGCGCTGGTAGATGTCCGCCGTGTTCTGCAAGCCCTTGATGACGCCGTCATCGATGCTCACGCGTTCCATTTTGGTGTCTTTGTTGACCGCCAGATGCACGGCCAATGGCAGCCCGGTGACCTTGGTCTGGGCGGCGGCGTATTCGGCGGGATGGGCGTTGGCCCAGCGGTAGGCGCGGTCGAGGCGCACCACGAAGTCGTCCAGTTGCACGCGCTTGTCGGCGATAGCCTTGCTGGTCGCAGCGAGGTAGGAATGATTGGTCAGCAAGTCCGGGCCGTTGGGCAGAATGCGCGCGCCGTTCTGCGTGGCGACGGTGGTGTAGGGCGCCCAGGTGGCCCAGGCATCAGCATCGCCGTTGTCGAGGATCAGCCGCGACTCGCTGGGCAGCAGGTAGACGAAATTCACGTCGCTGGTCTTCAGGCCCGCTTCGTTCAGCGCGCGGATGGCCAGGTAATGGCCGATGGAGCCGCGTCCGGTGACGATGCGCTTGCCCTTGAGGTCGGCAACCGACTTGATCGGCGAGTCGTTGCGCACGATCAATGCAGTGGTATAGCGGCCGCTGACGTGGGTGATGCTGATGACCTTCAACGCGGCCCCCGCGCCCAGCGCAAAGACATACGGCGCGTCGCCCAGTGCGCCAACGTCAACGGCCCCTGCGTTCAGGGCTTCGCCCAGTGGCGACGCCGAAGGGAATTCGGAGAACTTGATCTCGTAGGGCACGTCCTTGAGCTCGCCGGACACCTCCAGCAGCACCTTCAGCGCGGACTTCTGGTTAGCGACGAGCAGCGGCTGGAGTGGCTCGGCGGCCTGCGTGATTTGGCTGAATGACAATGCGAGCAGTGCGCCGAGTATCACGTGTCGGACGCGGAGCAGGGGAGTGAAAGGGGCGGACATGATGCGTGTCTCCAGGCGTGGAAGTGGATTCTTGGCCTCCGCCTGGAGAAGGGGTCGGCAAGGGGATTGACCTTATGCCTATAAGAAACGGAATAGAAGTATCTTTTGGTTATATGCTAATTATGTATTTGTGTGATGATGCGGATACTAATTATTAAATTAATGCATAACTATTTTTGGGGCGATGCATTTTGTGCAGGAGCGGTTGCCCACGAGGTGGCGGGCACACGCGCTGAATCTTCAGCGGCTGGAACGCCATCTTCGCGAGCACGCTCACTCCCACAGCGGCTGGCGTCGTCCGCGCGACGGGGGCAAAAGCCGTCATGCGGCGGCTCAGATCACATAAAACCCGTGGGTCCCGTCGCGGCCCAACTGCTCGACCAATCCATACTCCCAATCCAGATACGCCTGCATCGCCTCACGCGGCGCATCAGTGCCTTCATAAGGCCGGCGATAGCGATCAATGCGCGAGGAGGCCAGATGGCTTTCGCCGTGCTCAAGCTCTAACCCCGCCGCGACCCAACTGGCGGTGCCGTCCTTGAGCACAAACACCGGCTTGCCCGTTAGCGCTTCGACCTCAGACACAGCCAGGCGCGCCAGTTTGCTGCTGCCACAGGTCAGCACGTAACGCTCGGCGACCGGAATGTTCTGCAGCGCGCTGGCAAGGTCGGCTCGCAGCGTCCACCAGGCACCCGGAATATGCTGCTTGACGTAGTTGGCGCTGGCGGTGAAATCCAGCACCGCCACGCCACCGTGTTCGCGCCACTGGCGCAGTGTTTCGGCGCTGATCTCCTCGACCTGCGGCGCGGGCGGACTCGGCGCGTTCCAGCCGCCTTTTTCGCTGAAATCCTCAGGACCCAGGTTGTCCACCACGAACACCTCCCAGCCGAGCTGTGCGAGCCACGAAGCCGACATGTTCGCGCGCACGCCGTCGTCGTCGAGCAAGACAATTCGTGCGCCGCGCACGCTGGCGTAATGGTCAGTCTCCTGCACCAGTTGGCCGCCCGGCGTCGAACGCGCCCCCGGCATGTGACCGGCTTCGAACTCCTCCGGCGTGCGCACATCGAACAGGTACGTCGTGCGAGTCGTTTCTGCCTGCCAGACCGGCAGGTCCGCGCGGCTGCCTCGTTTCACTCGTGCTTTGTCCGCCACGTTGCGCGCATCCGCCCGAGCGACTTCCCGGGTCGCGTCGCTGACTTGCGGGAAGCGCCGGGATTGCCCGTGATCCAAGGTCTGCCCGGCCAGCAGCCAGCCGATGGTGCCATTGCGCAGGGCGGAAATCGGGTTGGGCAGGCCCGCGTTGACCAGCGACTGGGTGCCGATGATGCTGCGCGTACGGCCGGCGCAATTGACGATGATCCGGGTGCTGGGATTGGGCGCCAGTTCACGGGCACGCAGCACCAGTTCGGCGCCGGGCACGCTGACGCCGGTGGGAATGCTCATGGTCTGGTATTCATCGAACCGCCGCGCATCCAGCACCACCACGCCGGCCTGGGCGTCGAGCAACTGCTTGACCTCTTCGGCGGCCAAAGACGGCGTGTGGCGATGGTGCTCCACCAGTTCGCCGAACGCCTTGCTCGGCACGTTGACGTCAATGAACACCTCGCCGCCAGCGTTGCGCCAGCCCTGCAACCCGCCTTCAAGCAGCTTGACGTCGCTGTAACCCAGTTCCTGAAGACGCTTCAAGGCGCGTTCGGCCAGACCTTCGCCGTTGTCATAAACGGTGACAGCGGTATCGCGACGTGGGATGCGCGCGAGCACCTCCAGCTCCAGCTTCGACAACGGAATGTTCGCGGCGAACAGCGGGTGAGCTTCGGCGAACGGGGCTTCTTCGCGGACATCGATCAGCGCGACCTCCTCATGGGCGAGCAGCGCTTGGCGGATGTCGGCGTAGGAACGGGTGTCATGGCTCATTGGGCTTGGTTCTCTTTGGACAGA
This sequence comes from Pseudomonas sp. GW821-FHT02H06, assembly GCF_059421525.1. Lineage (NCBI taxonomy): Bacteria > Pseudomonadati > Pseudomonadota > Gammaproteobacteria > Pseudomonadales > Pseudomonadaceae > Pseudomonas > Pseudomonas sp. GW821-FHT02H06. Next base: position 51,721 of record NZ_JBWKVD010000001.1, on the reverse strand, counting down.
TCCCAGATGTTCGGGAGAAAAGCGTTGGAATAGCCGGAGATGAACAGTTTTTCGCTGCCATCGGGCTGGTAAACAGCGCGCTTCACGGCGCCGATGTTGGCGCCGTAGACATGAATACTGATCGACACCTGGTCGTCGAAGGCGTTGCTGACCTGATGAATGTCGTTGCTGCGCGGCGACAACGCCTCGACATGACCGGGCTCCAGGCGGATCGCCGGGCCTTCCTGTTCCAGCCGGCCATCGGCGCTGCGGGCGAACCCCTGGGAATACTCGGCGCCGCGCAGCATGCCGATCAAGCCCCAGACGCGATGGTCATGAATCGGCGTGCTCTGGCCCGGCCCCCACACGAAGCTGACGACCGAGAACCGCTGCCGTGAGTCGGCGTGCAACAGAAACTGTTGATAGCGCGCCGGATCGGGCACGGCGAACTCATCCGGCAGCCAGTCGTCATGACTGACCAGTTGCCCCAGCAGCTTGCCACCCCGGGAGAGCAGGTCGCCTTCCCCCGGGTTGCTATCGATCAGCTCGGCCAACGCGCCGATAAAGGCCCTGAGTCGTTCAGGGTGTCGGATGTGAGTCATATCGGCTCCGGTCGGAAGGGGATGCTTAATATAAGCATAATGCGCCTGGCTAATATGCTATTTATTGATGATTAGGTTATAACCAAAAAGTCGTTGATAACCGATTCGCAGGGTGCCGGACGTTGTGAGGCTATCCAGCGCCTTCGATAGCCATTATGATTTTTGCCTATCTTGTTTCTCTTATTCCATGTGCGATCCGAATGAAAATTGATGACATCGATGCTTTCGTAGCGGTCATTCGCTGCCAGTCGATCAGCCATGCCGCTGAATCCCTCGACCTGACCCAACCCGCTATCACGCGCCGGGTGCAGAATTTCGAGCAGGCGCTGGGCGTTGAGTTGTTTGACCGTAATACCAAGCCGCTCAAGCCGACGCCAATGGGCACGCAGGTGTATCAGAAGTGTCTGGCGATCCTGCGGGAAATGGACTCTCTGCGTGAACTCGTCGCCAGCGACACGCCGCCCAGCGGTTTGCTCAGGCTGGGGGTGCCGCAAACCATCGGCGACGTCGTGCTGCTGGATGCGTTGAAACACCTGCGCGGGCAATTTCCCGACCTGCGCGCCCAAGTGATCACTGGCTGGGGCAGCCACCTGATCGGCAAAATCGAGAATGGCGAACTGGACGCGGCCGCGGCGCTGTTCCCGGCCGGGAAGATCTTCCCTGAAGGCATCGTTGGCGAGTCCATCGGCAAGATGGAGCTGGTGGTGGTGTGCGCCAGGAGCGCGCTGCCGAAAAAGCCGGTGAAGCTGGCGGACTGCTACGAGCTGGGCTGGGTGCTCAACCCCGATGGCTGCGGTTTCCGCGCCGGACTGCAACGCACGCTGGCTGATCAGGGGTTAAGCCTGAAGGTCAATCTGGAAACCTTCGGCACCGAGCTGCAACTGGGGCTGGTTGCCGATGGCATGGGCCTGGGTCTGGTGCCGCGTCCGCTGCTGGAACGCAGCGTCCACCGCGATTCACTGGCGGTCATGCCGCTAAAGGATTTCAAGCCGGTCATGGACCTGTGGCTGATCTACCCTCGCTTCCTCGGCAATCTGCAGGCGCCGGTGGCGTCCTTCGGCAGTCTGGTGGCGCAATCGCTGAAGCAGGAGCGGGATGCGGCTTGAGGGCTGCTCCAGTCTAATAATAAAAAATACTGATAATTAGCTTAGAAGAAAATGTGATTTCTAAATGGTTTGCTCGGCGCATAGGCTGCCCCGATTACGTCTGAACCAGACCACCAGGGAGTCATGCATGAGCAACGTCAGTTCTTTACCCGTTCAGTCCGGCGTTAGCACCGCCGTCAACGCCGGCAGCGTGCGTGATCGGGTCAGCCCGGAAGAGTGGGAGGTGCGGGTGAAACTGGCGGCGGCTTACCGGATCGCCGCCCTGAAACGCTGGACCGACCACATCTACACGCACTTTTCCGCGCGCGTGCCGGGGCCTGATGAGCACTTCCTGATCAACGCCTTTGGCTTGCTGTTCGACGAGATCACCGCGTCCAATCTGGTCAAGGTCGACATCGACGGCACCCTCGTCGATGACCCGACCGGCCTGGGCATCAACAATGCCGGCTACGTTATCCACAGCGCCATCCATGCAGCGCGCCCTGATTTACAGGCGGTGCTGCACACCCACACCCGCGACGGGATTGCCGTCTCTGCGCAGAAGAACGGGCTGTTGCTGATCTCCCAGCATTCCCTCGGGTTCTCCGGGCGCGTGGCGTACCACGGTTACGAAGGCATCGCGCAGGACCTCGGCGAGCGTGAACGCCTGGTGGCGGACCTGGGCGACAAGAGCGTGATGATCCTGCGCAACCACGGTCTGCTCACGGCAGGGGTGAGTGTCGAGCACGCGTTTCAACAGCTGCACAACCTCGAATACGCGTGCAACATTCAGATCGCGGCGCAGGCGGCGGGCAATGCCGAATTGATCTTCCCGCCCGAGGAAGTGGTCAGGAAAGTGGAAGAACAGGCCAAAGTCCTGAAAAGCGGCACGGGTCCGGGCGTGACACGGCACTGGAACGCGCTGATCCGCGAACTGGATCGGCACGGGACGGATTATCAGGCGTGATGTCGAATCCTGGCGCGCCGTTACGCGGCGCGCCTGGCATGGGGTGTTGATGAGGCCTGCCGCGCAGGCGGCGATTACGCCACTTTCTCGTTCTTCTCCTGCTCACGCCGCGCGACCAATTCCCGTGTCAGCGGGATCAGTTTTTTGCCGTAATCGATTGCGTCTTGCAGCGGATCAAAACCGCGAATCAGGAACGTCGTGATTCCCAAGTCGTAATAATCCAGCAGCGCCTCGGCCACTTGCTCTGCGGTACCCACCAGCGCGGTGGAATTGCCTTTCGCGCCAAGCAGCCCGGCAATGCCGGTCCACAAGCGTTTGTCCAGACGCGCACCTTGGGCCGCGGCTTCCAGCAAACGCCGCGAACCTTCATTTGGCGGCTCCCGGCGTTCAAACCCTGAAGCCTGCGCCAGTGCCTTCGCCCGCTCAAGGATATTGTCCGCACGCGCCCAGGCCTTTTCCTCCGTCTCCGCCAGAATCGGCCGCAACGACAGGCTGAAACGTACCGTCCGGCCGTGTTTTGCGGCTTCAGCCCGCACCTGTTTGACGATGTCTCTTACTTGCTCGTAGGTCTCGCCCCACAGCGCATAGACATCGGCATGCTTGCCCGCGACTTCCAGCGCAGCCTGCGAGGCACCCCCGAAATACAGCGGAATATGCGGCTGCTGCGGCGACTTGACCAGCGAGTGAGCGCCCTCGAACTGGTAGTAATCACCGTGGTGATAGAACGGCTTGTCGGCTGTCCATTCCTGGCGCACCACGCCGAGGTACTCGTCCGTGCGCGCGTAACGCTCATCCTTGCCAATGAAGCTGCCGTCGGCGCGCAGCTCCTGATCATCGCCGCCTGTAATGATGTGCACCGCAATCCGCCCGCCAGTGAACACATCCAGCGTGGCGAATTGCCGAGCGGCGACGGTGGGTGAGATAAAACCCGGACGGTGTGCGACGAGAAACTTCAATGTTGTCGTGACGCTGGCCGCGTAAGACGCGACGAACGCACTGTCCGGGCTGTTGGAATGGTAGGCAACCAGTGCACGATCAAAGCCCGCCTCTTCATGGGCACGGGCGACTTTCTCCACATACTCAGGCTGGACCGCCGGCCCGCTGCGCGGATGAATCTCCGATCCGGGTTGGGTCGCGATATAACCGATGAACTCGACGCTCATGACAATTCCTCGTGCTGATGGAACAACCTGCACCAAGGGGAGGGCGCGGGTGCGAGTCAGCAACATAGGGGGAAGTCGAGGGTCTGTGAAATTCGATTTGGCGCTAAGCTAATTATAAAAAATATGCATTTAGCGGGCAGGTAAGATCACAAAATGTTTTGTTGAGCGGCAGAGCCACTGACAAGTTCAATGACGACGCGGAGCGTCTTGGGCTGCATTCCCACGCAGAGCGCGGGAACGATCAATTCGCGGCGCCCGTGCTGACCTCTTCCCGGCGAAAGCCGGTCCTACAAATGCGCGCAGTCATAAGGACCGGCGGCGCCCCCCGTAGGACCGGCATCAGCCGGGAAGCCCTTGATCTGCCGTTGATCTGGATCTTGATCTTGATCTTCATACGCAGAATGTCCAGACACCGCTAAACGCGACTTGGTTGCAGGCTGAACGCAGGTTTCGCGGAGTGGGCCGAGCCGCATGGATGCGGCGAGAGCGCCGTCAGGACATGGATGTCCGTTCGGCGCGGGCCCACGGAGCGAGACCGGAGTGAAGGAACCCCGACGGAGGAGGGGCCAAACCGAGAGCAAGCACCCTTGGTTACTTGGGGTGCTTTTCCAAGTAACTCGCCGAAGGCGAAACAGTCGAGCCGTTAGGCCGACGCTCTTGATCTTGATCCGGATAACCTCAGATCAATGCTTGGACTCAGACTGCGACATCGCCAACAACTGCTTCTCCTGATTCCAGTCGAACGGCTCCTCGTTCTCCATCGCCTCAAACCGACGCTCCTCCAGCGCCGTATACAAATCAATCTCATCGTCCGGCATGAAATGCAGACAATCGCCCGCGAAAAACCACAACAAATCCCGCGGCACCAAATGAGCAATCTGCGGATAGCGCTGAATCACCTGACACAACAAATCCTGCCCCAGATACTGACTCTCGATCGGATCAGCCGGCAACAGCGTCAGCAACTCATCGTAACGCTCCAGAAACAGCGCATGACTTTCTTCGGGGACCTGCTCGGCCTCTCCCAGCGCGACCAGGATGCCGCGCAAATGCAACAGCAGATTCATGATGTGGTCGAGATTGGCGTCGGCCATGATGAAGCCCTCAGAGACAAAAACAGGCGCAGGAGTATAGAGGCCCCCGCCGCCTGCGGCTATCTCAATGCCACAACCCGGCCAGATACCGATGGCCTGCTTCGGTAAGCGCGAGATGAGCATAGGTACGGTCAGGACTGGGCAGACGAGTGACGAAGCCCATCATCAGCAGGGTTTGCAGGGTTTGTGTCGGCTTGCCTCTGTAAAGATCCTCCCCGGAGGCAATTTCAGAGAGCAGGCAGCGATGAGTCAGGCGTTGGTTAATCATGATGCGTCCCCTTGGGTTTTTCTTGTTGTTACCAAGGAGTGTAGGACAATTCGCTAGAGCGGTGTATGTAGACGTAAGTCGTGGGCAGCAACTGCAGGAGCGATTCCCATGCTCGCGGATGACGGCGTGTCAGCTAAGGTGCATGTTGCTGACCCACCGCAATCGCGAGCAAGCTCACTCCTACAGGGTACGTCGTTGTTAGCGGGTTTTGCCTTCAGTGGCGACCAGCGCTTCCTTGTCGAAATCATCCACATCGATCACCTTGCGTCGCGCCGCCTCTGCAGCGCGCAAGGTTTCCGCTTCCGCCGCCTGCAGCACGCCTGCGTTGAGCGCGGCGTCGATCAGATGCTCGCCACCCGTCGGTTTGACCTGGCCGCTTTTCACCGCGTGATGAAGTTTGCTGCGGATCGCCTTGGCGCCGTCGAGCAAGTCGCTGGCGTGCTGCAACGCGCCGACCGGATCCTCTGCGTCGGTCGGGCGATAGCAACCGGCAAGCACCGATTCCAACGCCGGGTCTCCCTTGGCGCGGCCGAGGATCTCCGCGACCTGGGCATCGAGCCTGTCCGATGGCCCTTTGTGGCGACGGCCGAACGGGAACACGATCACCCGCAGCAACCCGCCGAGGATGCGGTTCGGGAAATTGCTCAGCAGCTCATCCAGCGCACGCTCGGACTCGCCCAGCGCTTCTTCCATGGACCAGCAAAACAGCGGCGCCAGCGCTTCGGGATAATCCAGATCGTGGTAACGCTTGAGCGCGGCGGACGCCAGGTACATGTGGCTCAGCACATCGCCAAGACGCGCCGACAGACGCTCGCGGCGTTTCAGCTCGCCGCCCAGCAGCATCATGCTCAGGTCCGCCAACATTGCGAACGCAGCAGCCTGCCGGTTCAGCGCGCGGAAATAACGCTGGCTCAGGCGATCCCCCGGCACGCTTTCGAAATGCCCCAGCCCCAGATTCAGCACCAGCGTGCTGGCCGCGTTGCGCACGGCGAAGCCAATGTGCTGCATGAGCAGGCCGTCGAATTCCACGACCGCCCGATCGTGATCCTTACGGCCGGCGAGGGCCATTTCCTTCAGCACGAACGGATGGCAGCGAATAGCGCCCTGACCGAAGATCATCAGGTTGCGCGAGAGAATGTTCGCGCCTTCCACGGTGATGAAGATCGGCGCGCCTTGCCATGAGCGACCGAGGTAGTTGTTCGGGCCCATGATGATGCCCTTGCCGCCGTGCACATCCATCGCGTGGGTGATGCACTCGCGGCCACGCTCGGTCAGGTGATATTTCAGAATCGCCGACAGCACCGAAGGCTTCTCGCCCAGGTCCACCGCGTTGGCGGTCAGAATGCGCGCGCTGTCCATCAACCACGCGTTGCCACCGATGCGCGCGAGGGATTCCTGAATCCCTTCGAACGCTGCCAGCGGTACGTTGAACTGCTCGCGCACTTGGGTGTACTGCCCGGTAACGAGGCTGGTGAACTTCGCAGCGCCGGTGCCGACCGCCGGCAGGGAAATCGAACGGCCGACCGACAGACAATTCATCAGCATCATCCAGCCTTTGCCAAGCATGTCCTGGCCGCCGATCAGGTATTCCAGCGGAATGAACACGTCCTTGCCGGAGTTCGGGCCGTTCATGAACGCTGCGCCCAGTGGCACATGACGGCGACCGATTTCCACACCGGCGGTGTCGGTTGGAATCAGCGCCAGGCTGATGCCCAGGTCTGTCTCGTCACCGAGCAAATGCTCAGGGTCGTAGGCCTTGAACGCGAGGCCGAGCAGGGTGGCGACGGGACCGAGGGTGATGTAGCGCTTTTCCCAATTCAGGCGCAGACCAATGACTTCCTCACCTTCCCACTGGCCCTTGCAGATGATCCCGGTGTCAGGCATCGCCCCTGCGTCGGAGCCGGCCAGCGGGCCGGTCAGTGCGAAGCACGGGATCTCGTCGCCTCGCGCCAGGCGCGGCAAATAGTGGTTGCGCTGCTCGTCGGTGCCGTAATGCAGCAGCAGTTCCGCCGGGCCCAGTGAGTTAGGCACCATCACGGTGGAGGCCAGATCGCCGCTGCGGGTCGCCAACTTCATCGCCACTTGCGAGTGGGCGTAGGCCGAGAAGCCTTTACCGCCGTATTCCTTGGGAATGATCAGCGCGAAGAAACCGTGCTCCTTTATATGCGCCCAGGCTTCATGCGGCAGGTCCATGGCCTGACCGATCTCCCAGTCGCTGACCATGGCACACAGTGCTTCGGTCGGGCCGTCGAGGAACGCCTGCTCTTCATCGGTCAGCTTGCTTTTCGGGTAGCTGAGCAGGGTGTTCCAGTCCGGACGTCCGCTGAACAGCTCTCCATCCCACCACACCGTGCCGGCGTCGATGGCGTCACGCTCGGTGGCGGACATCGGCGGCAGCACTTTCTGAAACCACGAGAACATCGGCGCACTGAAGTGTTTGCGGCGCAGGTCCGGCAGCGCCAGCATCAACGCGACGCCAATCCACAACACCCACGGGATGATCATCCAGCCGTGGGCATGGCTGAACGCGCCCATCGCCAGCAGGTACACCGCGACGATGCCCAGGGCGGGGAATGGCGCAACTCGCCGATGGGCCAGCCAGGCCACGCCGACCACCAACACTACGATCCACAGCAACAACATAAACAGCCCTCCATGATGACGGTGCGATAAGCGCAACCGGCTGCGCAGTCGACCGCTCTGGCCCGCGCTTCGATAGTGACCCCGGGCTACCAAGGGAGTTCGGGGGCTGGCCGATGCACAGGAAGTTGTGGCTCGAACACCCGCATCCCGGAGTAGACTGTGGCCCGCCGCAAACGCCACTCATCGCTCGTTGACCACACGGAGAATGACAACATGTTGAAGATCTGGGGCCGCAAGAACTCGTCCAATGTGCGCAAGGCATTGTGGATCGCCGAGGAACTGGGACTGGAATACGAGTCGCTGAATGCCGGCGGCGCCTTTGGTGTCAACGATCAGCCCGAGTACCTGGCGAAGAACCCCAATGGTGTGGTGCCGATGATTGAAGACGGCGAGTTCGTGCTGTGGGAATCCAACACCATCGTCCGTTATCTGGCGGCTCAATACGCGCCGGATTCTGCTTTCTATCCCGCCGGCCCCAAGGCGCGCGCTCAGGCGGAGAAGTGGATGGACTGGACTACGTCGACGCTGGCCGGCCCTTTCCGCCCGGTGTTCTGGGGCGTAGTACGCACGCCGGCCGACAAACAGGACTGGACGCAGATCAACGCGGCCAAAGCTGAAGTCGAGCGCCTGCTGGTCATCGTCGACGCAGCACTGGCGCATCAGCCGTACCTCTCAGGCGACGAATTCGGCGTGGGCGACATTCCCCTCGGCTGCTTCGCTTATCCCTGGTTCGAAATGCCGATTGAACGTCGCGAGCTGCCCCACCTCAAAGCCTGGTACGAGCGTTTGCAACAGCGTCCGGCGTATCGAAAGGCCGTCATGACCGCGCTGACCTGAGTTCAGCCCGTGTCGAGTTAATACTGACTATCAATCGATGTCGCTGTACTTGGGCGGCATCGGCACGCAACATTGCGGCCACTGCGTTTGTAGCCTTGTGTTGCGCCTGATATTCCAGCTGCGCAGCACGGTAAATGTCAGCGCCCCTGTGAGCCCGGCAACTGCACGTTCGTATTCGTTTATCTTCCCTTTTCATTTTTTATTGGTGTGTGTTCAGTCATGAGTTCAGCTCTGTCCATCCGGCAGCTAACCAAGACCTACGGCAACGGTTTCCAGGCCCTCAAGGGCATTGATCTGGACGTCGCCGAGGGTGATTTCTTCGCATTGCTCGGCCCCAACGGCGCCGGCAAATCCACCACCATCGGGATCATCTCGACCCTGGTCAACAAAACCAGCGGCACGGTGAACATCTTCGGCCACGACCTCGATACCCATCCGGCGCAACTCAAGCGCTCGATCGGCGTGGTGCCGCAGGAATTCAATTTCAATCAGTTCGAGAAGACTTTCGATATCGTCGTGACTCAGGCGGGCTATTACGGCATTCCGCCGAAGATCGCCAAAGAGCGCGCCGAGCAGTACCTGACTCAGCTTGGGTTGTGGGACAAGCGCGACTCGCCGTCACGTTCGTTGTCCGGCGGCATGAAACGCCGACTGATGATCGCCCGCGCGCTGATTCACGAGCCGCGTCTGTTGATCCTCGACGAGCCGACTGCCGGCGTTGATATCGAGCTGCGCCGTTCGATGTGGACCTTCCTCACCGAGCTGAACGAGAAGGGCATCACCATCATCCTCACCACGCATTACCTGGAGGAGGCTGAGCAGCTGTGCCGCAACATCGGCATCATCGATCACGGCACGATCATCGAAAACACCAGCATGAAGACCCTGCTCAACAAGCTGCACGTCGAGACCTTCCTGCTGGACCTGCGCGATCCACTGCAGGCCGCGCCTCAGCTCAACGGTTATCCGGTGAAACGGGTGGATAGCCAGACGCTTGAGGTGCAGGTCGACAAGACCATCGGCATCACGTCGCTGTTCAGCCAGCTGTCGCTGCAGAACATTCAGGTGCTGAGCCTGCGCAATAAAACCAATCGCCTTGAGGAGTTGTTCGTGGGTCTGGTCGAGAAGAATCTGGCGAAGGTGGCGATATGAGCTCGGAGCTGCGTCCCAACCTGATCGCCCTGAACACCATCGTTTACCGTGAGGTCCGGCGCTTCATGCGGATCTGGCCGCAGACCCTGCTGCCGCCGGCGATCACCATGGTTCTGTACTTCGTGATCTTCGGCAACCTGATCGGTCGGCAGATCGGCGACATGGGTGGCTTCACCTACATGCAGTACATCGTGCCCGGCCTGATCATGATGTCGGTGATCACCAACTCCTACGGCAACGTCGTCTCGAGCTTCTTCGGCGCCAAGTTCCAGCGTTCGGTCGAAGAGCTGATGGTCTCGCCGGTGTCGCCGCACACCATTCTGGTCGGCTACACCATCGGCGGCGTACTGCGCGGGCTGGCGGTGGGGGTGATCGTCACGATGCTGTCGATGTTCTTCACCGACCTGCAGGTGCATCACCTGGGGATCACCATCATTGTGGTGCTGCTGACCGCGACAATCTTTTCGCTGCTGGGCTTCATCAACGCTGTGTTTGCGCGCAATTTTGATGATATCTCGATCATCCCGACCTTTGTGCTGACGCCGTTGACCTACCTGGGCGGGGTGTTCTATTCGATTAACCTGCTGCCGCCGTTCTGGCAAACCGTGTCGCTGGCCAACCCGGTGCTGCACATGGTCAACGCCTTCCGCTTCGGCATCCTCGGCGTGTCGGACATCAAAATCAGCATCGCCCTGGCGTTCATGGTCGTTGCGACCATAGTGCTGTACCTGGGCTGCGCGCGATTGCTGGTGAGCGGGCGCGGGATGCGTCAGTAACAGATTTAGGACGATCTTGTGAAATAGCGGCGGACTCGATCATGAGTCCGCCGCATTCTTATGTGGGAGCGAGCTTGCTCGCGAAGACTCCATTACACGCGCTGAATGGGTAGCGGATGTACTGACCTCTTCGCGAGCAAGCTCGCTCCCACCGGATTGGCGGCGTTGGCGCTACTGACGTTTAGCCTTGCGCTGCTTCCACTGCCGTCCGACCCACCAGCGCCAGTACGCCATTGTCCCGAAATACCCCGCCACGCCCAGCACGATCCCCGCCACCACCGACCCCAGCAAAAATGGCTGCCACAGGGTAGAAAGCTGCCCGCTGATCCAGTCCCAGCTCAGCTCGTCCGGGAAATGCCGTGGCGGCAAGCCCATCAGCAGCGCACCGATTTTGTAGGTGCAATAGAACACCGGCGGCATCGTCAGCGGGTTGGTCAGCCAGCACAGACTCACCGCAATCGGCATGTTGGCCCGTACCCAGATCGCCAGCACGGCAGCCAGCAGCATCTGCAACGGCATCGGCATCAACGCGGCGAACAGCCCGATCCCCATCGCGCGCGCCACGGAGCGTCGATTGAGGTGCCAGAGGTTGGGGTCGTGCAGAAGAGAGCCAAGAAAGCGTAAGGATTTGTGTTCCCGGATGCTGTTCGGATCGGGCATGTACCGCTTGATCAGGTGGCGTGGCATACGGGAATCCGGCGAGGTGGGCGGGAAATTCGAGGAAGTATGCACGGATAGTCGCAAACGCAAATTCAGACTTTGTGACAATTAATAAGCGCGCGTGCCGGGGCATCGACTAAGCCGTGGAGGTCGATTTCGCCCGCAGACAAGGAAAGCCTCATGCGCACAGGGATGCTCGCCCTCGCACTCGGATTGCTGACGCTACGTTTTTTGCCAGCACTACCGCCGGTCTGGTTGCTGCTGGCGATGCCCGTGGTGGCGCTGATGCTGCTGCCGTTTCGCACCTACCCGCTGGCGTTTTACCTGTTCGGCCTCACTTGGGCCTGCGTCTCGGCGTCGTCGGCGCTGGAGGATCGACTGGCTGAACGCCTCGACGGGCAAACATTGTGGCTGGAAGGGCGCGTCGTCGGGCTGCCGCAGACTATTGACGGCGTGGTGCGGTTTCAGCTGGACAAGCCCGTTTCACGACGCGCGCGGTTGCCCGAGCAGATCCGCATCGGCTGGTACGGCGGCCCGCCGGTCAGCAGCGGCGAGCGCTGGCGTCTGGCGGTCAAACTCAAGCGGCCGGGCGGGCTGATCAATCCCGGCGCGTTCGATTACCAGGCGTGGCTGCTGGCCCAGCGCATTGGCGCTACCGGCACCGTGGTGGACGGTCAGTTGCTCGAACCGGCCCGGGGCAATTGGCGCGACGGCATCCGCCAGCGCCTGCTCAGTGTGGATGCCCAGGGCCGACAGGGCGGGCTGGCTGCTTTGGTGCTCGGTGACGATTCAGGACTGAGCGCCGCCGACTGGCAGGTCCTGCAGGACACCGGCACCGTTCACCTGTTGGTCATCTCCGGGACGCACATCGGCTTGCTTGCCGGCTTGCTCTACGGGCTCGTCGCCGGGCTGGCCCGCTGGGGCGCGTGGCCGGCTTTTTTACCCTGGCTGCCCTCGGCGTGCATCGCGGCCTTCTCGGGCGCGCTGGCCTATGGCGTGCTGGCGGGGTTTGAAGTGCCGGTGCAGCGGGCTGTCACCATGCTGGGGCTGGTGCTGCTGTGGCGTCTGCGGTTTCGCCATCTGGGCACCACGTGGCCGCTTTTGCTGGCGCTGAATCTGGTGCTGATCGCCGAGCCGTTGATCACGCTGCGCCCCGGCTTTTGGCTGTCGTTTCTGGCCGTCGCGATCCTGATGCTGATCTTCAGCGGGCGACTCGGGCGGTGGAGCTGGCTGCAGAGCTGGACCCGCGCACAATGGCTGATTGCGCTTGGCCTGATGCCGGTGTTGCTGGCGCTGAACCTGCCGGTGAGCGTGAGCGGCCCCGTCGTCAATCTGCTCGCCGTGCCGTGGGTAAGCCTGTTGATTCTGCCGCTGGCGTTGCTCGGCACGCTGCTGCTGGCGATTCCATCCCTTGGCGAAAGCCTGCTGTGGCTGGCGGGCGGTTCGATGGACGGGTTGTTTCGATGGCTCTCGTTCATGGCGGATCTCGCTCCCGCCTGGACCGGGCCCCACGTGCCGGTGTGGGTCTGGCCGCTCAGCCTGCTCGGCGCGTTGCTGCTGTTACTGCCCAAAGGCCTGCCGATGCGTCCGCTGGGCTGGCCGTTACTGTTACTGTGCATCTTTCCGCCGCAGAAGACAGTGCCCGCCGGGCAAGTCGAAGTGTTGCAACTGGACGTAGGGCAGGGTCTTGCCATATTGCTCCGTACCCGTGATCACGCCCTGCTGTACGACGCGGGGCCGCGCTTCGGCGATTTCGATATCGGCGAGCGCGTGGTGTTGCCGGCCATTCGGCGCGCCGGGGTCAGGCAGCTGGACACGCTGCTGCTCAGTCATGCCGATTCTGATCATGCCGGTGGCGCCGCCGCCGTTCTAAAAGGCGTGCCCGTTGCGAGAGTGCTGGCGGGAGACGTAGGGCGCATGCCTGCCGAGTGGTCGGCCGAGTCCTGCAGTAACGGGGAAACATGGACGTGGGATGAAGTCGTTTTTTCCACCTGGAGTTGGGAGCAAGCCGCCGAGGGCAATCAGGCCTCGTGCGTGCTCAGCGTCGAGGCCAACGGCGAGCGGCTGTTGCTGACCGGTGATATCGACGTGGAGGCAGAGCGCGCCATGCTCGCCGATGGCTTCAACGTCAGCGCCCACTGGCTGCAATCCCCCCACCACGGCAGCCGCAGCTCGTCGTCCCGGGCTTTTCTGCGCGCGGTCGGCGCCCGGGGCGTGCTGATTTCCCGAGGCCGCAATAATGCGTTCGGTCACCCCCATCCTCTGGTGATGTCGCGCTACGCGTGGTCGGGCATGGAGATTCACGACAGCGCTGTGCTGGGTGCTATCACCGTGCAGTTGGGCGCCTACGAAAAGGCGCAGGCCGAACGTAGGACGCGACGCTTCTGGCGTGACTGAAAGGTCTGGTTATTCATCGACACGTTCGGCGAGGCGCCGACGCTATGTTAGAGTGGCGCCACTTTTTTTGAGGGGGTGGTCGCTGTGTGGGAGCTGGTCAAATCAGGTGGCTGGATGATGCTACCGATCATTTTGAGTTCCATCGTCGCCGTCGGAATCATCATTGAACGCCTCTGGACCCTGCGCGCCAGCCGCATCACGCCGCCGCATTTGCTCGGTCAGGTGTGGCGCTGGATTCAGGACAACCAGCTGAGCGCCGAAAAGCTCAAGGAGCTGCGCGCCGATTCGCCATTGGGTGAAATCCTCGCCGCAGGCCTCGCCAATTCCCGTCATGGCCGCGAGATCATGAAAGAGTGCATCGAGGAGGCCGCAGCCCGGGTCATTCACGAGCTCGAACGCTATCTGGCAACACTCGGCACCATCGCTGCCATGGCCCCGCTGCTGGGCCTGCTGGGCACCGTGCTCGGCATGATCGACATCTTCAGCTCCTTCACCAGCAGCGGCATGACCGGTAACGCAGGCATGCTCGCCGGCGGTATTGGCAAGGCACTCATCTGCACCGCCTCTGGCCTGACCGTTGCGATTCCCGCGATCTTCTTTCACCGCTACCTGCAAAGCCGCGTGGATGAACTGGTCGTCGGCATGGAACAGGAAGCCATCAAGCTGGTGGAAGTCGTGCAGGGCGATCGTGACGTCGATCTGACCGACGCCAAGCCGGACATCAAGGCTGCCGCGCGTGGCGAGGGCAAGAAGAAGTGAAATTCCGCCGTCGCAAGCCCAGGGAGACCATCGACATCAATCTGGTGTCGCTGATCGACGTGGTGTTCATCCTGCTGCTGTTCTTTGTCGTGACCACCACGTTCACCCGGGAAACCCAGCTGCGCGTCGACCTGCCCCAGGCGGTGACCGGTGCTTCGGCCGATGATGTCGACAAAAAACACCTCGACATCACCATCAATGCCGACGGTGTTTACTCGGTGAACAACACGCTGCTGGGCGACAGCAAGCTGGAAACCCTGATTGATGCCTTGCAGAAGGAATCCGAGGGCGACACCAGCCTGCCGCTGTCGATCAGCGCTGACGGCAAGACCCCCCATCAGGCGGTGATTACCGCCATGGATGCTGCCGGCAAACTCGGTTTCGCTCATTTGCGCATGACCACCGTCGAGGCCGCATCGGCTAACTGATGGCATTCACTGACCGACTGCTCGACGCCTGGTACAACGGCCATCCGGCGCTGGTGTTATTGCGCCCGCTCGAATGCCTGTACCGACGCGTGGTGAACCGTAAGCGCGCGCGTTTCCTCGCAGGGCAGGGCGACATCTATAAAGCGCCCGTTCCGGTCGTTGTCGTCGGCAATATCACCATCGGCGGCACCGGCAAGACGCCGCTGATTCTCTGGATGATCGATCATTGCCGGGCGCGCGGCCTCCGCGTCGGTGTGGTCAGTCGCGGCTACGGCGCCAAACCGCCGAGCCTGCCCTGGCGCGTACTGCCGCAACAGACTGCCGAGCACGCGGGCGATGAACCGCTGCTGATCGTCAATCGTACCGGCGTGCCGCTGATGATCGACCCGGACCGCCCGCAAGCCGTGCGCGCCTTGCTGGCTGAAGAGCCCCTCGACCTCATTCTTTCCGACGACGGCCTGCAGCACTATCGCCTGAACCGCGACCTCGAACTGGTGCTGATCGATGCCGTTCGCGGGCTTGGCAATCACCGCTGCCTGCCGGCGGGCCCGTTGCGCGAACCGGTCGAGCGGCTGCAAAGCGCGGATGCCCTGCTGTACAACGGCGCCGGCGCCGATCGCGAAGACGGCTTTGGGTTTCAGCTCAAGCCCTCCGCGCTGGTCAACCTGGTCACCGGTGAACGCCGGCCGGTCGATCATTTCCCGCTCGGTCAGCAGGTCCACGCAGTGGCCGGCATCGGTAATCCACAACGTTTCTTCAACACCCTCGAAGGACTACACTGGCGGCCTGTTCCACATGCGTTCGCCGACCACGCCGTGTTCAGTGCCCAGTCCCTGTCGTTCACCCCGGCATTGCCCGTGGTCATGACCGAGAAGGACGCCGTCAAATGCGCCTCCTTCGCCGCGCCGGACTGGTGGTACCTGGCCGTGGAAGCCGCTCCTTCGCCGGCGTTCGTCAGTTGGTTCGATTCGCAGTTAACCCGTCTTTTGCCATGACTCGCTCAGGATCTCTTATGGACACCAAATTGCTCGACATTCTTGCCTGCCCGATCTGCAAGGGTCCGCTCAAGCTCAGCGCCGATAAAACCGAGCTGATCAGCAAAGGCGCCGGCCTTGCCTATCCGATCCGCGACGGCATCCCGGTGATGCTGGAAAGCGAAGCGCGCACCCTCACCGCCGACGAGCGTCTGGACAAATGACCGCAGCGTTCACCGTTGTCATTCCGGCGCGCTACGGCTCCAGTCGCTTTCCCGGCAAGCCGCTGAAAACCATCGCCGGCAAGCCGATGATCCAGCACGTCTGGGAACAGGCGCGCAAAAGCAGCGCAGAGCGCGTGGTGGTTGCCACTGACGATCAGCGCATCGTTGAAGCCTGCCAGGCCTTCGGCGCCGAAGTGCTGATGACCCGCGATGATCACAATTCCGGGACCGATCGCCTGGCCGAAGTCGCCGCCACGCTGGGTCTGGCCGACGACGCCATCGTGGTCAACGTCCAGGGCGACGAGCCGATGATCCCGCCCGCCGTGATCGATCAGGTTGCCGACAATCTCGCCGCACACCCTGAAGCACGCATGTCGACCCTCGCCGAGCCGATCGAGGACGTGGCATCGCTGTTCAATCCCAATGTGGTCAAGGTCAGCTCCGACCTCAATGGCCTGGCGCTGACCTTCAGCCGCGCGCCGCTGCCTTGGGCTCGCGATGCGCTGGCGAAGACCCGCGACGAGCTGCCGGAAGGCGTGCCGTATCGCCGTCACATCGGCATTTATGCCTACCGCGCCGGGTTCCTCCACGACTTCGTCAGCTGGGGCCCATGCTGGCTGGAAAACACCGAAAACCTCGAGCAGTTGCGTGCGCTCTGGCACGGCGTGCGCATTCACGTGGCCGATGCCCTTGAAGCGCCACCGGCCGGCGTCGACACCGCTGAAGACCTGGAACGCGTTCGTCGTCTGCTGGAGGGTTGATGGGCATGGGTCTGGTCATTCTTCCACTGTTTTCGCGGATGCACCCATGACGCTGAATGTGGAGCACGACGTGTCTCTCAAGCCCTACAACACGTTCGGCGTGGATGTGCGTGCCCGGCGTTTTGCCGAGGCGTTCAGCGACGACGACGTGCGCGAGGCCCTCGCGTATTCGGCCAGCCACGACGTGCCGCTGATGGTCATCGGCGGCGGCAGCAACCTGCTGCTTACCCGTGACGTCGATGCCCTCGTGTTGCGCATGGCCAGCCGTGGCATCCGCATTACCCACGAGGATTGCGGCGGCGCCATTGTTGAAGCGGAGGCGGGAGAGCCCTGGCATCCTTTCGTCCAGGACACGCTCGCTCAGGGACTGGCCGGGCTGGAAAACCTCAGCCTGATCCCCGGCACTGTCGGTGCTGCACCGATGCAAAACATCGGCGCTTACGGCGTTGAACTCAAGGATGTTTTCCACAGCCTGACCGCGATCGATCGACACAACGGCGAGCTGCGGCAATTTGGCCTGGCCGACTGCGCGTTCGGTTACCGGGACAGCCTGTTCAAGCGTCAGCCAAACCGCTGGCTGATCCTGCGGGTTCGCTTCAAGCTCAGTTACTCGGCGAGCCTGCATCTCGATTACGGTCCGGTGCGTCAGCGGCTGGAAGAGCAGGGCATCAAAGAGCCTTCGCCGATCCACGTGAGCCGGGCGATCTGCGCCATTCGCAGCGAAAAACTGCCGGACCCGGCGACATTGGGCAACGCGGGGAGCTTCTTCAAGAACCCGCTGGTGTCCGCCGAGCGTGTGGCTGTCATCAAACTCACGCACCCTGGCGTGGTCGGCTACCCTCAGGCCGATGGTCAGGTAAAACTGGCGGCCGGCTGGTTGATCGAGCAGGCGGGCTGGAAGGGCTTTCGTGATGGTGACGCCGGCGTTCATGCGCTGCAGTCGCTGGTGCTGGTCAATTACGGCCAGGCATCGGGCGGGCAATTGCTCGGTCTCGCGCAGCGGATTCAGGCGGACATCCTCGAGCGCTTCGGCGTTGCGCTTGAGATGGAGCCTAACCTGTATTGACCGTGGGATCCGTCCTCTTCCGGTTTGAGTTTCAGTCAGCGTGTATCCCATGAGGGTTGAACATGAGTGAAACGCTGTGTGCCGTCGTGCTGGCGGCGGGCCTCGGCAGTCGCTATCGAGCGGTTGCCGGTGACCACCGCAACAAGCTGCTGGCGCAATGCATCGGGCGTGACGGTGCGGAGCGATCGGTGCTGGAGCAGGTGCTTGCCCACGTAAAAACCCTCGCCGATAAAACCGTTCTTCTGACACGAGCCGATTACTGCAGCGTGGCCGAGCTGGGTCTGCGTCACGGCTGTGAAGTGGTGGTGCTGGATTCCCCTGGCATGGGCGACAGTATCGCTGCTGCCGTTTCGGCGGAGCCTGCTCATTGCGGCTGGTTGATTGCGTTGGGCGACATGCCCTTCATTCATGCTGACACACTCGAGCGCGTGGCCTGCTCCGTGGAGGACGACGCCATCAGCGTGCCGGTCCATGGCGGGCGGTATGGGCATCCCGTCGCCTTTGGCCGCACCTTCGGGCCGGCGCTCATGGCCCTTGCCGGGGAGAAAGGGGCCAAACGGCTGTTCGTGGGTGCGCGGATCAAGGAGATCGAGGTCGACGACCCAGGCGTGTTGTGGGACGTGGACGTGCCTGCTGCGCTGATCTTTCAACCCGGCTGATTTCAAACCTCCAGGCATAAAAAAGCCCCACCTGCTTACACAGGTGGGGCTTTTTAGTTACCGCCGATTAAACGAGCGGTTTAGGCTCATCCGAGGCTTGGGCCTCTTTCTGCTGACGCTCGGCTTCCAGACGACGGCGGCGCACTTCACGGGGATCGTTCGGTGCACGGCCATTGCTGGCAACCGGCAGCGCAGGCGTCTCTTCTTTGGCCGGTTCTGCAACCGGCACTTGAGGAGGTTCGACAGCGACTGGCGCAGCGACGATTTCCGGCGCTGCAGTCTGAGCTGGCGCTTCTACGGCTGGCGCGATGACCGGTTCAGCGGCCACAGGCTGCTGAGCAACGGGTTCAACCACGGTCGGCGCGTCGATTACCGAGGCCTTGGCGTGCACTGGCTCGGCGGTTTGAGCAGGTTCAGAGATCTGAACGAGCTCAGACGCTTCGGCAGGCTCGGCCGTCTGAACAGGCTCAGCAGGCTGGACATGCTCGGCTTTAACCGGTTCAACAACGTGAACCGGCTCAGCGACGGCTACTTCAACCGCTTCATGCACCAGCGCAGGGGTCGGCATAAAGGCCGGGGCTTCCACAACCGCTGGAGCTTCAACAGCGACCGAAGTCTCGCCACTGGCTGGCGTGTCGGTCGATTCGGCTTCAGCGGCAGCTTTCACCTGGCGTTCGAACGGGCTCAGTGAGGCGTCGAATGTTGCCACTTCCACTTCCGGCATCACCGAGCGCTTGGCTTCAGGGGCAGGGGACTCGACGGCGGGCGCTTCTGGCGCTGCTTCGGAGGCCTGAGCCACCGGTGCTGCTTCAGTCGCGCTGGCTTCAACGGACGTGTTCGCACGTTCAGCCTGGCGGTGGGCATCGGCTTCGGCGGTGGCGCTGATGACGCGCTCCGCTACGGCAGCAACGCTTGCACCGGCAACGACATTGCCACGGTCGGCGTTTGCGTGCACTTCGTCATGGGACTCATGACTGTGCTCATTGCCTTCGCCGTCGTGGGCTTCAGAGCCTTCCGAACCCTCAACGCCTTCGCTGCCTTCGATTTCATTGCCGTTGGCATCACGCTGGCGCTCACGACGGTTGCTGCGACGACGCTGACCACGAGAACGACGACGAGGGCGATCGCCTTCGGCGTGCTCCTGGTTGTCATCCTGTTGCTCTTCGCTGGTCAGCAGGGTTTCGTCTTCGGCTGCTACTGCAGCCTGTTCGGCGCGTGGTTGACGTTCTTCACGCGGCGCACGCGGCTGACGCTCTTCACGCGGGGCGCGCTCAGGGCGTTCTTCGCGGGGCAGGTTGACAGCCGGTGCGGCGTCGATCGGCTCACGCAGTTCACGCACACGCTCTTCACGCGGCTTGCGGTCTTCACGCCCAGCACGTGGCTGACGCTCTTCGCGAGGCGCACGGGCCTGACGCTCTTCACGCGGTGCGGTAGTTTCTTCACGGGCTTCACGGGCTTCACGGGCTTCACGGGCTTCACGCGGCTCGCGCGGTGCACGCTCTTCACGAGGCGCGCGCTCCTCACGTGGGGCACGTTCTTCACGGGGTGCGCGTTCTTCGCGATCGGCACGCGGCGCACGTTCTTCACGCGGCTTGCGTTCTTCGTCACGGCGACCATTACGGCTGCGGCTCTGCTGACGGCCATTACGGCGCTCGTCGTTGCGCGCAGGACGCTCGGCAGCCGGTTTTTCGACCACGGCGGCAGGTGCGGCAGCAGCAGGCTCTTCCTTGGAAGCGAACAGGCTGACCAGCGACTTCACCAGGCCTTTGAACAAGCTTGGCTCGTGGGCAACCGGTGCAGGCGCAGCGGCAACCGGTGCAGCGGCTTCAACCGGAACCGGTGCGTTGGCGCGGGCCGGAGCGGTCTTGACTGCCGCTTCCTGGCGAACCAGGGTGCGGGTGGCGGCGGCAGGCGGTGCAACTTCTTCCACTTCAGCAGCAGCGGCAGCGATTTCATAGCTGGTCTGCAGGCTGTGGGCTTCCGGACTGTCATCACGCAGACGCTGCACTTCGAAGTGCGGGGTTTCGAGATGGTCGTTCGGCAGAATGATGATGCGCGCGCGGGTGCGCAGTTCGATCTTGGTGATCGAGTTGCGTTTTTCGTTAAGCAGGAACGCAGCGACCGGGATCGGCACTTGAGCGCGCACTTCGGCCGTGCGGTCTTTCAGCGCTTCTTCTTCAATCAGGCGCAGGATTGCCAGGGACAGCGATTCAACGTCACGAATGATGCCGGTGCCGTTGCAACGCGGGCAGACAATACCGCTGCTCTCACCCAGGGATGGACGCAGACGCTGACGGGACATTTCCAGCAGGCCGAAGCGCGAGATGCGACCCACCTGAACGCGGGCACGGTCGGCCTCGAGGCTTTCACGGACCTTTTCTTCCACAGCGCGCTGGTTCTTGGCCGGGGTCATGTCGATGAAGTCGATGACGATCAGGCCGCCGATGTCGCGCAGACGCAGTTGACGGGCGATTTCCTCAGCCGCTTCAAGGTTGGTCTGCAGGGCGGTCTCTTCGATGTCGCTGCCTTTGGTGGCGCGCGCCGAGTTGATGTCGATGGAGACCAGGGCTTCCGTCGGATCGATGACGATGGAGCCACCGGAAGGCAGTTCGACGACGCGCTGGAAGGCGGTTTCGATCTGGCTTTCGATCTGGAAACGGTTGAACAGCGGAACGCTGTCTTCGTAGAGTTTGATCTTGCTGGCGTACTGCGGCATCACCTGACGGATGAACGTCAGCGCTTCTTCCTGGGCTTCGACGCTGTCGATCAACACTTCGCCGATGTCCTGGCGCAGATAGTCGCGGATGGCGCGGATGATGACGTTGCTTTCCTGATAGATCAGGAAGGGCGCGGAGCGGTCGAGGGAAGCCTCTTTGATCGCGGTCCACAGTTGCAGCAGGTAATCGAGGTCCCACTGCATTTCTTCGCTGCTGCGGCCAAGACCGGCAGTGCGAACGATCAGACCCATGTCGGCAGGGGCGATCAGGCCGTTCAGCGCTTCACGTAGTTCATTGCGCTCTTCGCCTTCGATACGACGGGAGATGCCGCCGGCGCGCGGGTTGTTCGGCATCAGGACCAGGTAACGGCCTGCGAGGCTGATGAACGTGGTCAGGGCAGCGCCCTTGTTGCCGCGCTCTTCTTTCTCGACCTGAACGATGACTTCCTGGCCTTCGCTCAGGACGTCCTTGATGTTGACGCGGCCTTCGGGCGACTTCTTGAAGTATTCGCGGGAGATTTCTTTCAGCGGCAGAAAGCCGTGACGCTCGGAGCCGAAGTCGACAAACGCGGCTTCAAGGCTGGGTTCGATACGCGTGATCCGGCCTTTGTAGATGTTGGCCTTCTTCTGTTCGCGGGCCCCGGATTCGATGTCCAGGTCGTAGAGGCGCTGGCCGTCTACCAGCGCAACACGCAACTCTTCGGGTTGAGTTGCGTTAATCAGCATTCTTTTCATGTAGTACCGTCGGTTTCCGGGCTGCCGGAAACGGCGTTCGGCACACACGACTTCTCACGGTCGGTGTCAGGGCACGTCAGGAGTGCTTGAACACTCCAGTGTCTAACGAGGTTCGGCCAGCGGGGCCGAGTCGCGACGACGTTCCTGCTTGCTGTGGTGACAAATGACACCCTGTCAGCAAAAGCTTTGTCAGGAGGAGGAATCAACCATCGGTAGCGGACGATATGAAGCGTCTTGAATAAAGCCTTGTGCTACACAGTCCGACGGTTGTGCGTCTCCACCCCACACGTATCCCTGATAATTCGGGTGCTGCCGCGCGCTGAATCCGCAGCGGGTTGCATTTATCGCGATCTTCCATGGGAAGTCCGCGCGTCATGGCTCAAATAAGGCATGGTTTCCGAAGCATTCGCCCGGAGCGACTGCCAGCGACTGCACTTTGTGAACTGGCCTTGAACGTGGGCCTCGATGGCGAGTGACTCACTCTGCGATCGGGCTTGTTTCAGGCCTCATGTCACCTGCGCTCGTTACGCTTGCATATCTTCCGTTGTCACCGAAAGCCCCGTAGGACGGCCTCGCGCCCTCGTGAATTGCGTTGGGCAGGGCCGGCTGTCATACCGTTTGTCCGCTGTCCAGGCCGCTTTTGGCGGCGTTCGCGACTATAGCAGCAATCATTAAGTGCTTCAAATCCATAAAAAATTGTTATGATTTGCGCCATGACAAATCTTACCCCCCCAACCCCCGGCGTCCGGCTGGTAGAGGTTGCGCCGGAATTTGCCGGTCAGCGCATCGATAACTTTCTGATCACGTACCTCAAGGGCGTTCCCAAGACCTTGATTTACCGCATTTTGCGCAAGGGCGAAGTGCGTGTGAACAAGGGCCGGATCAAGCCCGAGTACAAGCTTCAGGCGGGCGATGTCGTGCGCGTCCCACCCGTTCGAGTGCCTGAGCGCGACGAACCTGTGCCGGTTGCCCAGGGTTTGCTGCAGCGTCTTGAGGCCGCCATTGTCCATGAAGACAAAGGCCTGATCGTCCTCAACAAGCCCGCAGGCATCGCGGTTCACGGTGGCAGCGGCTTGAGCTTTGGCGTCATAGAAGCCTTTCGTCAGCTGCGTCCCGACGCCAAGGAGCTGGAACTGGTCCACCGTCTGGACCGCGACACCTCCGGGCTGCTGATGATCGCAAAAAAGCGCAGCATGTTGCGACACCTGCACGAACAGTTGCGCGGCGACGGCGTGGACAAGCGTTACATGGCGCTGGTCCGCGGAAACTGGCCGACCGCGCAGAAGCAGGTCCGGGCACCGTTGCTCAAGAGCAATCTTCGCTCCGGCGAGCGCATGGTCGAGGTCAATGAAGAGGGCAAGGAGGCGCTGACCTTGTTCAAGGTGCTGCGCCGCTTCGGCGACTTTGCCACCATGGTCGAAGCCCGGCCCATTACCGGCCGTACCCACCAGATTCGCGTCCACGCCTTACATGCGGGCCACTGCATCGCCGGTGACCCCAAGTACGGCGATGAAGATTTCAGTCGCGAAATTCGTGATCTCGGCGGCAAGCGTCTGTTCCTGCACGCCTATGCCCTGACCGTGCCGCTGCCGGACGGTGGCGAGTTGAAACTCGAAGCGCCCGTCGACGAGATGTGGGCCAAGACCGTGGAGCGACTGCTGCTTGCGCCCTGATTACGAACTGCTGATCTTCGACTGGGACGGCACGCTGTCCGATTCCATCGGTCGTATCGTCGACGCGATGCAAGCCGCCGCACAGCTTGCCGGTCGTCCGGTACGCGACGATGCAGCGATCAAGGGCATCATTGGTCTGGGTTTGCCGGAAGCGATTCGCACGTTGTACCCGGATATCACGGCCAATGACCTGATCGATTTCCGGCAGCACTATGCCGACCGTTACATGGCCATGGACGTTGAGCCCTCGAAACTGTTCGACGGGGTGCGTGAGTCGCTGGAGGCGTTTCGTGACGAGGGCTATCGCCTGGCGGTCGCCACCGGCAAGGCCCGGCGTGGTCTGGATCGGGTGTTGAAGGCGCACGGCTGGACCGACTTCTTCGACGCCACCCGCGCAGCGGATGAAACGGCCAGCAAGCCCGATCCGCTGATGCTCAATGAAATCCTGCAGCATTGCGGCGTCAGGCCTGAAAAGGCGCTGATGGTTGGCGACGCTTCGTTCGATCTGCTGATGGCGCGTAACGCCGGAATGGATTCGGTGGCTGTCGGGTACGGCGCGCAAGCGCTAGGCTCTCTGCTTCAATACCAGCCGCGTCTGGCGATCGAGCACTTTTCCGAATTGCGCACCTGGTTGGGTGCGCGGACTGCTGAAACTTCGTTGTTGGGGTAACTGATCTATGTCGGACGAATGGAAATCTCCGTCTTCGCCAGAGCGCGACGACGCAGGGGATGCAAAAAGCTGGA
The DNA here is from genome assembly GCF_059421525.1 of Pseudomonas sp. GW821-FHT02H06. NCBI lineage: Bacteria > Pseudomonadati > Pseudomonadota > Gammaproteobacteria > Pseudomonadales > Pseudomonadaceae > Pseudomonas > Pseudomonas sp. GW821-FHT02H06. The sequence goes on along the minus strand of NZ_JBWKVD010000001.1, from coordinate 27,359 downwards.
AACTGCTGGAAAAGACCCTGCTCGCCAGCGTGCAGGAGCAGCGTCGGTCGCGGCGCTGGGGGATCTTCTTCAAATCCCTGACCTTTCTTTATCTGTTCGGCGCACTGGCGCTGTTCTCGCCGCTGATGGATTTCGGCAAGGGCGCCTCGCGCAGCACCAGTCACACTGCGCTGATCGAAGTGAAGGGCATGATCGCCGATACCGAGGCGGCCAGCGCCGACAACATCGTTGGCAGTTTGCGGAAAGCGTTTGAAGATGAAAAAACCAAGGGCGTGATTCTGCGCATCAACAGCCCGGGCGGCAGTCCGGTGCAGTCCGGCTATATCTACGACGAAATCCGTCGTCTGCGCGCGCAGAAGCCGAACATCAAGGTGTATGCGGTGATCACTGATCTGGGTGCGTCCGGTGCGTATTACATCGCCAGCGCCGCTGACCAGATCTACGCGGACAAAGCCAGTCTGGTGGGTTCGATCGGTGTCACGGCAGCCGGCTTCGGTTTCGTCGGCACGATGGAAAAACTGGGTGTTGACCGTCGTACCTACACGTCGGGCGAGCACAAGGCGTTCCTTGATCCGTTCCAGCCGCCAAAGCCTGACGAGACTGCCTTCTGGCAGGGCGTTCTGGACACTACCCACAAGCAGTTCATCGCCAGTGTGAAGGCGGGTCGCGGTGATCGCCTGAAAGACAAGGACCATCCGGAACTGTTCTCGGGGCTGGTCTGGACAGGCGAGCAGGCGGTGGGCCTGGGTCTGGTCGATGGGCTTGGCAGTGCCAGCTATGTGGCGCGGGATATCATCGGCGAGAAAGAGATGGTCGATTACACGGTGCAAGAGTCGGCGTTCGATCGTTTCTCCAAAAAGATGGGCGCCAGCGTGGCCGAGCAGATCGCAATGTGGGCAGGCTTCAAAGGGCTGTCCCTGCGCTGATCGCTTCAGCCTTCGCGTGTGAAGAAAAGCCCGGCCATTGGTCGGGCTTTTCGCATCTGTTTATTTTGTCGAAATCAGGGCAGCTCGATGCCTTCGTTCATCAACATGTCCACCAGGCGTATTAAAGGAAGGCCGATCAGGCTGGTCGCATCCGCGCCCTTGGTGCTGCGGAAGAGGCTTACGCCCAGTCCTTCGGCCTTGAAGCTGCCGGCGCAGTCATAGGGTTGTTCGGCGTGGAGGTAGCGGCTGATACGCGCCTCGTCCAGCTGGCGCATGTGCACGGTGAAGGGCACGCAATCGACTTGGCACTGACCCGTGCGGCTGTTGAAGAGCGCAAGGCCGGTGAGGAAACTGACGCTGTTGCCGCTGCTCTCCTTCAGCTGTTCCAGCGCGCGCTCGAACGTGTGCGGCTTGCCAAGGATCTGTTCGCCAAGCACGGCGACCTGGTCCGAGCCGATGATCAGGTGGTCGGGGAATCGTTCGGCCAGTGCCATGGCTTTCTCACGCGCCAGGCGGGTCACAAGGTCGATGGCAGGCTCGTTCGGCCGGCGGCTTTCATCGATGTCAGGCGACGCACAGACGAATGGCAAGCGCAGGCGATCGAGCAATTCACGGCGGTAAGGCGAGCTGGAAGCAAGGAGTAGAGGCAGCATGGGTGGCTCCGAAACATGAAAGTCGAGTGTAATCAGCAGGTCAGGTTGCGAACAGGCCTGAATTTCCTTTGACAGTCGCCAGGGTCGTCCCTAGAATGCTGCGCCTATGTTGAATGACCCGATTCCACCTCACGTTGACCCGCGCAAATTAGCTGATCGTGGCACTACTCTTCAGGGAGAGATGCTGCTGGCTGATTTGGAGAGACTCTGCGACCCGCTTGCTGACAATCTCGGTACGGTGCAGGCGAAATTCGTTTTTGAGCGAGACGAGCAGCGCGCTGTGGTTATCCACAGTGCAATTGACGTCGAAGTCAAAATGGTTTGCCAGCGTTGTCTTGAGCTGGTCACCTTTCCGATCCACAGCGAATGCAGTTATGCCGTGGTGAAGGAGGGTGCAAACACCCAGTCGATGCCGAAAGGCTATGACGTGCTGGAACTCGGCGAAGATCCCATGGATCTGCTGGCTTTGATCGAGGATGAGCTTCTGCTCGCCTTGCCCATTGTTCCAACTCATGATCCGAAAGAATGCCAGCCGCCGGCGGACCTCAACGAGTCCGAACCGAGCGAGGACGAGGTAACGCGGTCCAACCCGTTCAGTGTATTGGCGCAGTTAAAGCGTGACCCAAACGTTTAGGAGTTAATCAATTATGGCTGTTCAGCAGAACAAAAAATCCCGCTCTGCCCGTGACATGCGTCGTTCCCACGACGCTCTCGAGGCTAGCACTCTGTCTGTAGAAAAAACCACCGGTGAAGTTCACCTGCGTCACCACGTATCGCCAGAAGGCGTATACCGTGGCCGTAAAGTGATCGACAAGGGCGCTGACGAGTAATTTCTTGTCTGCTCCGGTCATCGCGATCGATGCAATGGGCGGGGACTTCGGTCCCCGGCACATTGTTCAGGCCAGCATTGCCTGCCTGCTTGCCACACCCTCGTTGCACCTGACCCTCGTCGGTCAATCCGCCCTTCTTGAAGAACTCATCGCACGCCACTCCGGTGTCGATCGCTCACGCCTGCACGTCGTGCATGCCAGCGAGATCATCACCATGGATGAGCGTCCGTCCCAGGCCTTGCGCGGCAAGCCTGAGTCGTCGATGCGCGTTGCGCTGGGGCTTCTCGCCGATGGCAAGGCCCACGCCTGTGTCAGTGCAGGCAATACCGGTGCCTTGATGGCGCTGTCCCGCTTCGTGCTGAAAACCTTGCCCGGTATCGACCGGCCGGCCATGGTGGCCGCAATTCCGACACAGCGCGGTTATTGCCAGTTGCTGGATCTGGGTGCGAACGTGGATTGTACCGCCGAACATCTTTATCAGTTCGCCGTGATGGGTTCGGTGGCCGCCGAGGCGCTGGGCGTGGTGCGACCCAGAGTCGCACTGCTGAACGTTGGCACTGAAGACATCAAGGGCAATCAGCAAGTCAAGTCGGCCGCGAGTCTTTTGCAGGCCGCACCGGGGCTGAATTACATCGGCTTTGTCGAAGGGGATGGCCTGTATCGGGGTGAGGCGGATGTCGTGGTCTGCGACGGCTTTGTCGGCAACGTGCTGCTGAAGTCCAGCGAAGGCCTGGCACTGATGATTGGCGAGCGGATCGAACGGTTGTTTCGCCGCAACGTGTTGTCGCGACTGGTGGGTTTGATGGCAAGGCCTGTGCTCGGCAGGCTCAAGGCCGATCTGGCCCCGGCGCGGCATAACGGTGCCAGTTTTCTCGGTCTGCAGGGCATCGTGGTAAAGAGTCATGGTTCGGCCGATGCTCAGGGTTTCCAGAGCGCGATACAGCGGGCGCTGATCGAGATTCAGGAAAACCTGCCACAGCGCTTGCGCGGTCGTCTTGAGGATCTGCTTTAGGGCTTCGCTGCGAGTCTTGGGCTAGAATGTGACGCCTGTGACCGCATGGTCATCCAACTGTCCATCGCAACACATTGAATTACCTCGCGTTCGGCCCGCCGGACGCTCATTTTGACGAGAATAATCAGGGGCTTGTTAATGTCTGCTTCCGTCGCATTTGTCTTTCCGGGCCAGGGCTCGCAGTCCCTCGGCATGCTGGCCGAGCTGGGCGCGCAGCATCCGCTGGTGCTGGAGACGTTCAAAGAAGCTTCCGCTGCGCTGGGCTATGACCTCTGGGCGCTGACCCAGCAGGGCCCGGAAGAGAGCCTCAACCAGACCGATAAAACCCAGCCTGCCATCCTCACTGCATCGATTGCCTTGTGGCGCCTGTGGCTGGCGGAAGGCGGCGTGCGCCCGGCGTATGTCGCCGGCCACAGTCTGGGTGAGTACAGCGCGCTGGTCGCGGCCGGCAGTCTGAGCCTTGCGGACGCGGTCAAGCTGGTCGAGCGTCGCGGTCAATTAATGCAGGAAGCTGTGCCGGCGGGGCAGGGCGGCATGGCGGCCATTCTGGGTCTCGACGATGCGGTGGTTATAGCCGCCTGTGCCGAAGCGGCTCAGGGCGACGTGGTCAGCGCGGTGAATTTCAATTCGCCCGGGCAGGTTGTGATTGCCGGTGCCAAGGCCGCTGTGGAGCGCGCCATCGAAGTCTGCAAGGCCAAAGGCGCCAAGCGCGCCTTGCCGTTGCCGGTGAGTGTGCCTTCCCACTGCGAACTGATGCGTCCGGCAGCCGAACGCTTCGCCGAGTCCATCGCCGCCATCGACTGGCAGGTGCCGCAGATCCCGCTGGTTCAGAACGTCACCGCAAGTGTCGTGTCCGATCTCGAAACGCTGAAAACCGATTTGCTGCAGCAGCTGTACAAGCCGGTGCGCTGGGTCGAATCGATTCAGACCCTGGCGGCTCAGGGCGCCCTGCAACTGGTCGAGTGCGGCCCGGGCAAGGTGCTCGCCGGCTTGAACAAGCGCTGCGCTGATGGCGTGACCACTCACAACCTCAATACCCCAGACGCCTTCGCCGCCGCTCGCGCGGCGCTGGCCTGATTAGGAGACGCCTGCATGAGTCAGGGTAAAGTTGCACTTGTCACCGGCGCGAGCCGTGGCATTGGCCGGGCGATCGCCCTTGAACTGGGTCGTAACGGCGCCACCGTCGTGGGTACGGCGACGTCCGAAGCCGGCGCCGAGAAGATCACCGCTTATTTCAAGGAAAACGGCATCGAAGGCTTCGGCCTGGCGCTGGACGTGGGCAGCGACGAATCCGTTGCCGCCGCGCTGGCCCAGATCACCGAACGCGTTGGTGCGCCGTTGATCCTGGTCAACAACGCCGGTATCACCCGTGACAACCTGATGATGCGCATGAAGGATGACGAGTGGCATGACGTCATCAACACCAACCTGAGCAGTCTGTTTCGCCTGTCCAAGGGCGTTCTGCGCGGGATGACCAAGGCGCGTTGGGGCCGGATCATCAGCATTGGTTCGGTGGTGGGTGCCATGGGCAACGCAGGTCAAGTAAACTACGCAGCCGCCAAGGCGGGTCTGGAAGGCTTCAGCCGTGCCCTGGCACGTGAAGTCGGGTCGCGCGCAGTGACGGTCAACTCGGTGACGCCGGGTTTCATCGACACCGACATGACCCGCGAGCTGCCAGAAGCGCAACGTGATTCCCTGACGGCGCAGATTCCTCTGGGCCGACTGGGGCAGGCAGAAGAGATCGCGCATGTTGTCGCTTTTCTTGCCTCAGAAGGTGCAGGCTACGTTACCGGGGCTACAATCCCCGTTAACGGCGGCATGTACATGTGACCGGTCGTATCGAAAAAATGTCATACGGGCTGTCTAAAATCCGTTATAAAGCTGAAATCTTTTAAGGGGTAGAGGGCTGTTGGGCGTAGCGGGAATTGCGTTTAGCTTGAAATGCGCAAAACCTCTTCTATACACTTACCCATCGGCCAGCTGCCTGAATTTGTCCACTAGGAGTTAAAACACGGTATGAGCACCATCGAAGAGCGCGTCAAGAAAATCGTTGCCGAACAACTTGGCGTCAAGGAAGAGGAAGTCGTGAACACTGCTTCCTTCGTTGAAGACCTGGGTGCCGACTCCCTTGATACCGTAGAGCTGGTAATGGCTCTGGAAGAGGAATTCGAGACCGAAATCCCTGACGAAGAAGCCGAGAAGATCACCACCGTACAAGCCGCTATCGATTACGTTACTGCCCACCAGGCGTAAGATTTTGTAATCGTAGTTTGCTGTCCTGGAGAAACCGCACTGCCCCTGGCGTGCGGTTTTTTCTTTGAATAGGGCAGCGTTTCATCAATAGAAGAAAGGAGAGTCCTGTGTCGCGTAGACGCGTCGTGGTCACCGGTATGGGTATGCTGACGCCTTTGGGCACGGATGTGCCGAGCACCTGGCAAGGCATTCTGGCTGGCCAGAGTGGCATTGGGCCTATCGAACACACGGACCTGTCCAAATACACCACCCGTTTTGGCGGATCGGTGAAGGGATTCAACGTCGAGGAATACCTGTCGGCCAAAGAGGCCCGCAGACTCGATCTGTTCATCCAGTACGGGCTGGCTGCCAGCTTTCAGGCCGTGCGCAACTCCGGTATCGAGATCGACGACACCAATCGCGAGCGCGTCGGCGTGGCGATGGGATCGGGCATCGGGGGCCTGACCAATATCGAAAACACCAGCCGGCTGATGCATGAACAGGGGCCAGGCAAGATCTCCCCGTTCTTCGTGCCGGGGTCGATCATCAACATGATTTCCGGGTTCCTGTCGATCCACCTCGGCGCACAGGGCCCCAACTACGCCATTGCCACTGCGTGCACCACGAGCACCCACTGCATCGGCATGGCCGCGCGCAACATCGCCTACGACGAAGCCGACGTGATGATTGCCGGCGGCGCTGAAATGGCGGCCTGCGGCCTGGGCATGGGTGGCTTCGGTGCCTCCCGCGCGCTGTCTACCCGCAACGATGAGCCGGCGCGCGCCAGCCGTCCGTGGGACAAAGGCCGCGACGGCTTCGTGCTGTCCAACGGTGCCGGCGCCATGGTCCTCGAAGAGCTCGAGCATGCCAAAGCCCGGGGCGCGACGATTTATGCCGAGCTGATCGGCTTCGGCATGAGCGGCGATGCGTTTCACATGACCTCGCCGCCGGATGACGGCGCCGGTGCCGCGCGCTGTATCACCAATGCCCTGCGTGACGCGAAGATTCGTCCAGAGGACGTGCAATACATCAACGCCCACGGCACCTCGACGCCTGCGGGCGATCTGGCCGAAGTCAGCGCCATCAAGAAGGTGTTCGGCGAACACGCCTACAAGCTGGCCGTCAGTTCGACCAAGTCGATGACGGGCCACCTGTTGGGCGCCGCCGGTGCAATCGAAGCGATTTTCAGTGTGCTGGCGATCAAGGATCAGGTCGCGCCACCGACGATCAACCTCGACGAGCCCGATGAAGGCTGCGACCTGGACTTCGTTCCCCACGAGCCGCGCAAGATGCCGATCGACGTGGTGATCTCCAACTCCTTCGGTTTTGGTGGCACCAACGGTTCGCTGGTCTTCCGCCGGTACGCCGAATGATCGTGAGCTGGATCGATGGCCTTGCTGCTGACTCCCTTGCCGTCAAGGATCGGGGGTTGGCGTACGGCGATGGTCTCTTCGAGACCGTCCTCGTCAAGGCCGGACAGCCATTGCTCTTCCCACGTCATCTGCAACGCCTGGCACTGGGGGCACAGCGCCTGGCGCTGAACCTGGATCTGGCGTTGGTCGAAGAGGAATGCTGCCGCTTCGCTGCCCAGTTGGGTGACGGTGTGATGAAGCTCATCGTTACCCGTGGCGATGGCGTGCGGGGCTATGCACCCACTTCGGACGCGCAGCCGCGACGCATCCTCCAGGCAAGTGGGCTGCCGGCGTATCCCGAGGCCCATGCAGCGCAGGGCGTCAAACTGTTCGCTTGTCAGACCCGCCTCGCCGAGCAGCCGCTGCTGGCCGGGCTCAAGCACCTCAATCGCCTTGAGCAAGTGCTGGCCCGTGGCGAATGGCAAAGTGCCGAGTACGCCGAAGGGCTGATGCGGGACGTTTCGGGGCGTATCGTTGAAGCGGTCTACAGCAATCTGTTTATGGTCAAGGGCGGCGTGCTGCTGACGCCGGACCTGCGCCGCTGTGGCGTGGCCGGCGTGATGCGGGCCGAGATCCTGGCGCTGGCGGAGCGCGAGAACATGCCGGCCCGTGAGCTTGACCTGCAGATGTCCGACCTGCAAAAGGCCGATGAGGTGTTTGTCTGTAACAGCGTGTACGGCATCTGGCCGGTGCGCGGCGTCGAGCATCTGAACTGGCCGGTTGGGCCGCTGACCCGTAAACTCCAACACCTTGTTCGCGGGCTTCTGGATATCTGATTCGTGATCCGAAAATTACTCGTCTTGCTGGAAACAGGTGTGGTTCTGGCGGGGCTGTTGCTGGGCGTGGCTTATTGGCAGCAGAACAGCGCGCTGCAGCAGCCCCTCAATCTGACCCAGGAAAAACTGCTGGACGTGCCGTCGGGCTCTTCTCCGACCGGCGTGCTGAATCGGCTGCAAGCCGACGGCGTCATCAAGGACGCGTTCTGGCTGCGTTTGTACTGGCGCTTCAATCTGCAGGGCCAGTCGCTGCACAGTGGCGAATACCGCATGGCACCGGGCATGAACGCCGAGTCGCTGCTCGATCTCTGGCAAAAAGGTGAAGTGGTGCAATACAGCGTCACCCTGGTGGAGGGCTGGACCTTCCGTCAGGTGCGCGCGGCACTGGCCAAACAGGTCAAGCTGGAGCAAACGGCGAGCGATCTCAGCGACACCGAGCTGATGGCGAAGCTGGGCCATCCCGACGTCTTCCCCGAAGGCCGGTTTTTCCCGGACACCTATCGCTATGTGCGCGGCATGACCGACGTCGAGCTGCTCAAACAAGCCTACAACCGCCTGGATGAAGTGCTTCAGGAGGAATGGGAGAAGCGCGCTGCCGATGTGCCTTACACCGATCCTTACCAGGCGCTGATCATGGCGTCGCTGGTGGAAAAGGAAACCGGCGTGCCTCAGGAACGCGGCCAGATTGCCGGTGTGTTCGTGCGTCGCTTGCAGCAAGGCATGTTGCTGCAGACCGATCCGACCGTCATTTACGGCCTCGGCGACCGGTACAACGGCAAGATCACCCGCGCGTTGCTGAAAGAACCTACGCCCTACAACACCTATGTCATCTCCGGTTTGCCGCCAACGCCGATTTCCATGGTCGGGCGTGAAGCGATCCATGCGGCGATGCACCCGGTGGCCGGCAACAGCCTGTACTTCGTGGCGAGAGGGGACGGCAGTCACGTATTCTCCGCCGATCTGGATGCGCACAACGCAGCAGTGAAGGAGTTTCAGCTCAAGCGTCGCGCGGACTATCGTTCCAGCCCGGCGCCTGTCGCTGCATCGGCGCTGCCGGCGAATACCGTCGAGCAGCCGCCTTCAGAGCCGCAACCCATAGAGCCGCCATCGACAGAATCAAAGGCGACCGAGCCGAAGGGGGCTGAGCCGGACGCGAGCGAGCAGTCGCCGAAACCGCAGACAGACGCTGCAGCTCCGTCGACTCCAGCCAATGACCCCGGCAAATGACAACCGCGAGCACACTCGCCATGAATCTGACCAAGGACTGCCCGTGACCGGTTTGTTTATTACCCTGGAAGGCCCCGAAGGCGCGGGCAAAAGCACCAACCGCGACTACCTGGCCGAACGGCTGCGCAGTGAGGGCATTGATGTCGTCCTGACCCGCGAGCCCGGCGGTACGCCGCTCGCCGAGCGTATCCGCGAGCTGCTGTTGACGCCGGGTGACGAGCAGATGTTCGTGGATACCGAACTGCTGCTGATGTTCGCCGCCCGCGCGCAGCACCTCGCCGCGCTGATTCGCCCGGCGTTGGCGCGGGGCGCCGTTGTGCTTTGCGACCGATTCACCGATGCCACGTACGCGTATCAGGGAGGCGGCCGAGGCCTGCCCATCGAACGCATCGCCGTGCTGGAAGATTTCGTCCAGGGCGCGCTGCGTCCCGATCTGACCCTGGTGTTCGATCTGCCCATCGAGATCGGCCTGGCCCGGGCTTCCGCGCGCGGTCAGCTGGACCGTTTCGAGCAAGAGGGCCGAGCGTTCTTCGACGCCGTGCGCAGTACGTATCTGTCGCGCGCGGCCGCTGCGCCTGAGCGTTACCGCCTGGTAGACGCGGCGCTGCCGCTGACTGAAGTCCAGGCTTCCCTTGATGTGCTGGTGCCTGAGTTGACCGCGCTGCTGGCGGCTCGCCGGCATGGCTGAGGCTTATCCCTGGCAGCATGGCCTGTGGCAGCAACTGGCGGGCCGCAAGCAACATGCTCACGCCTATTTGCTGCACGGTCCGGCCGGTATCGGCAAGCGGGCGCTGGCTGAGCGTTTGATGTACCTGCTGCTGTGCCAACGCCCGGCAGGCCTTGAAGCGTGCGGCCAATGCAAATCCTGCTCGCTGCTGGCGGCCGGCAGTCACCCCGACCATTACGTGCTGGAGCCTGAAGAAGCCGACAAGGCCATCAAGGTCGATCAAGTGCGCGATCTGGTCAGTTTCGTGGTACAGACCGCGCAGATGGGCGGGCGCAAGGTGGTGCTGATCGAGCCGGTCGAGTCGATGAACATCAACGCCGCCAATGCCCTGCTGAAAAGTCTGGAAGAGCCGTCGGGCAACACCGTTCTGTTACTGGTCAGCCATCAGCCGAGTCGGCTGCTGCCTACGGTGAAGAGCCGATGCGTGCAACAGGCGTGTCCGCTGCCCAGTGATGCCATGAGCATCGCCTGGCTGGCCGATGCGCTGCCCGATTGCACCGAGCAGGAACGCGTTGAGTTGCTGACCCTCGCGGCCGGTTCGCCCCTGGTGGCGGTCAAGCTGCACGCCCAGGGTGTTCATGAGCAACGGGCGCTGGTGGTGGACGGCGTTAAAAAGCTGCTCAAGGGCCAGCAATCGCCGACCCAGCTGGCCGAAGGCTGGAAGGACATACCGCTGTTGTTGCTGTTCGACTGGTTCTGCGACTGGTCGAGCCTGATCCTGCGCTATCAGCTGACCCAGGACGAAGAAGGCCTGGGCCTGACTGACATGCGCAAGGTCGTGCAGTATCTGGCGCAGAAATCGTCCCAGCGCAATGTGCTGGCGATTCAGGACTGGGTGCTGCTGCAGCGCCAGAAGGTCATGTCAAAAGCGAACCTCAACCGGGTTTTGTTGCTCGAAGCGTTATTGGTGCAGTGGGCAGGCCTGACCGGACAGGGTTAGACTGGCCATCTGCATGACATCATGCATTGCCTGAGGAAACGAGATGAGCGTGCCACTGAGTCCAGGTCCACGTAACGGTATCCTGTCCCTGACCATCAAGGACAAGTCCGTCCTGTACGCCGCGTACATGCCGTTCATCAAAAACGGCGGCCTGTTCATTCCCACCAGCAAAAGCTACAAGCTGGGCGATGAAGTCTTCATGTTGCTCAACCTGATGGACGAGCCTGAAAAGATTCCGGTCGCGGGCAAGGTCACCTGGATTACCCCGAAGGGCGCTCAGGGGAACCGCGCCGCTGGCGTTGGGGTGCAGTTCAACGATGGCGACAACACCGCGCGCAACATGATTGAAAACTACCTGGCCGGAGCGCTTAAGTCCGACCGTCCTACCCACACGATGTAAGTTGCCCCCGCCGCCATGCTTGTAGATTCCCATTGCCACCTTGACCGCCTCGACCTCAGCGCCCACGACGGCTCCCTCGACAACGCCCTGCAAGCGGCGAGAGAGCGGGGCGTCGGGCACTTCCTGTGCATCGGCGTCAGTGCCGAGAATGCCGGTGCCGTAAAAGCGCTGGCCGATAGCTACGACGACGTTGATTGCTCGGTCGGCATTCACCCGCTGGACCTCAAGCCCGGCGAGGCGCCTGCGCTGGAGTGGCTGCTCGGCGAACTCAACCATCCGCGCGTCGTGGCCATCGGCGAAACCGGGCTGGATTATCACTACGAGCCTGAGGCGGCCGAGTTGCAGCAGGCCTCGTTCCGGCTTCATCTGCAGGCGGCCAACGTGACCGGCAAGCCGGTGATCGTCCACACCCGCGGTGCGCGTGCCGACACGCTGGCGCTGTTACGCGAAGCCGCGTTGCCTCAAGCCGGCGTGCTGCATTGCTTCACCGAAGACTGGGACATGGCCAAGGCCGCGCTCGATCTTGGGTTTTATATCTCGCTGTCCGGCATCGTCACCTTCCGCAATGCTGACGCGCTGCGGGACGTCGCCAGCAAAGTGCCCGCCGACCGTCTGCTGGTCGAGACCGACTCGCCGTACCTGGCGCCGATCCCGTATCGCGGCAAGCCCAACCTGCCGCAATATGTGCGTGAAGTGGCCGAGTTTCTGGCGATGTTGCGCGGCGAGACCTACGCGCGTTTTGCCGAGCAGACCAGCGAGAACTTCAAGCGGCTGTTCCCGCTGGCGCGCGTCAAGGGCTGATCCGCCGTGCATGGCAGTGCTTGCCAAGCCCCTGGCGTTCAGCAAATCGCAGGCAAAAAAAACCCGGGTTCTGGGGGGTGAATCCGGGTTAAGACCATTAGGAGTAAAACAAAGACACGCTATCCATTGGTGTCCTTACCAACGCTGGCACTTGGGGGAGATGCTGCGTTGGCGAATATAAGTATTGGCTATAATCCGCAGGCGTCCAGCCGCACGCTGTACGATTTTTAAACAGTTTTGGAATACCTGACGGCCTGCTGATACCGCAATTCCACCGACGCCCCTGATTTTCGACTGCCTGTCTCATCCCGCCAAAAACCGAGACTGTTTCGGCCTCGAGCGTTTCCTTTTTGCCTGCCGTTGTCGAAAATCGTCAGAAAACGGATACAGGTCGGATCGTTCGTGCATTCTGCTGCGGGATAGGCATAATGTGGCGCTTCCGATTTCGAACCCACAGTCTCCTCCTATGCAGAAAGAACCTCGTAAAGTCCGTGAGTTTCGCCGCCGTGAGCAGGAGATTCTCGACACCGCGCTCAAGCTGTTCCTTGAACAGGGCGAAGACAGCGTCACTGTCGAGATGATCGCGGATGCCGTGGGTATCGGCAAAGGCACCATCTACAAGCATTTCAAATCCAAGGCCGAGATCTACCTGCGCCTGATGCTCGACTACGAGCGCGATTTGAACGAGTTGCTGCATTCGGCGGACGTCGACAAGGACAAGGAAGCGCTGTCCCGCGCCTACTTTGAATTCCGCATGCGCGACCCCCAGCGCTACCGGCTGTTTGACCGCCTGGAAGAGAAGGTGGTCAAGGGCAATCAGGTGCCGGAGCTGGTCGAGGAGTTGCATAAGATCCGCGCCTCCAACTTCGAGCACTTGACCCTGTTGATCAAGGGCCGAATTTCCGAAGGCAAGTTGGAAGACGTTCCTCCGTATTTCCACTACTGCGCCGCCTGGGCTCTGGTGCATGGCGCGGTGGCGTTGTACCACTCGCCGTTCTGGAGCAATGTCCTTGAAGATCAGGAAGGTTTCTTCCAGTTCCTGATGGACATCGGTGTGCGCATGGGCAACAAGCGCAAGCGGGATGTCGACCACGGCCACGAGACCAAACCCGAGCGCCAATCCGACTCCCAGGCTGACCCTGCTGCCGAATAAATCGCAGCCGCAAAAACCCGATTCAGCGAGCGAAACCTTCTCCAGGTCCGACATGGCGCAAAAGCTGCATTAACCGGCCATTCGCCGGTTTTCCGTCGCCGGACTTTGGAGATAAACATGCGTAGCCTGGTTTTACTGCTGGCTCTACTGGCGTTGAGTGGCTGCATGCACGTCAGCGATCTGGCACAAGGCGCTCACGATGAGCTCAGTGACGCCGGGCTGCTGGATCACAGTTCGACCCGCCGGTTGAACAACTTTCGCGTGCAACCTGACTCGTTCATCTATATCGCCCAAGGCGCCTTTGCTCCTCCGGGCGGCGCCTACCCGCGTCCCAATGTCGTGGCCGAAGAAGCCTTCAACGGTTTTATCGAATACTTCCCGATGGTCCGACGCGCCCGCGCCCCGGAAGGTCTGGATGACGCGATGAACGAGGCTCGGGCCGCCGGCGCGCATTATCTGCTGTACACACGTTTTGCCAAGGCTGATGACCGCATCGGCACGTTTGACGAGTGGTCCGACCAGGAAGCAGTGGACCGTCTTGGCATCGACAACGGCGTCATACAGCTGATGCTGATCGAAACCAACACTCGCTACCTTATCGATTCGGCACGCATTCACCTCCGTGGTGGTCTGCTGACTTTGTACGACACCAAGCCCGAGGATTTGCTAGGACCCCCGATGGAAGCTTACGCTCGGGGTTTGCTGGGCGTCGAAGCCCGCTGAGGAGTGGCGTATGAGTGGGCAGGACAAAGCCAACGATCTGTTGGCCCAGATTGCCAGGAGCGGCAAGGGCTTGCCGCCGGTGCACCTGTGGAACCCGGATTTCTGCGGTGACATCGACATGCGCATCGCCCGCGATGGCACCTGGTTCTATCTGGGCACGCCCATCGGTCGCAAGCCGATGGTCCGGCTGTTTTCCACCATTATTCGCCGTGATGGCGACGATTACTTTCTGATCACCCCGGTCGAGAAGGTCGGCATCAAGGTCGACGACGCCCCTTTTGTGGCGGTCCTGCTGGACGTTGAAGGCAGCGGTGAGTCGCAGTTGCTGCGCTTTACTACCAACGTCGACGACGTGGTGGAGGCGGGGACCGACCACCCGCTGCGTATTGACCTCGATCCGCAGAGCCAGGAACCGGCGCCTTATATTCTGGTGCGCAACAACCTCGAAGCGCTGATCCACCGCAACGTCTTCTATCAGTTGGTGGACCTGGCCGTGGTGCGTGAGATCGACGGCCAGCGCTGGCTGGGGGTATGGAGTGGTGGCGAATTCTTCCCCATTGGCCTTGAGCCCTGATCCCTCCATTTCTGTTTCCACCACGTTCGCTAATCCGCTCGCGGCCAATTGCCTGACTTTTGCCAGGCAGTTACAGTGCCGCCCCCCGATTTTTCCTGAGGTTTTTCCATGAGTCAGTCCTTTGATATCGCCGTGATTGGCGCCACCGGTACTGTCGGCGAAACCATCGTCCAGATTCTCGAAGAGCGCGACTTCCCGGTCGGCGATTTGCACCTGCTCGCCAGTGTCGAATCGGCCGGCAGCTCGGTGCCGTACCGTGGCAAGAACGTCCGCGTGCGTGAAGTCGATGCCTTTGATTTCAGCAAGGCCAAGATTGCGTTCTTCGCCGCGGGCGCTGCCGTGACGCGCAGCTACGCCGAGCGCGCCACCGCCGCCGGTTGCGTGGTGATCGACCTGTCCGCCGGCTTGTCCGTCGAGCAGGCGCCGAATGTGGTGCCCGAGGTCAACGGCGCCCGTTTGGCTGATCTGGCCACACCGCAGCAGGTGGCCTGCCCAAGTTCCAGCACCGCCGCCCTCGCGCTGGTGCTGGCGCCGTTGCGCGCACTGCTGAACATCGAGCGGATCACCGTGACGGCGTGCCTGGCGGTGTCGAGCATGGGCCGCGAAGGGGTCACCGAACTGGCCCGGCAAACCGCCGAGCTGCTCAACGTTCGCCCCCTCGAACCCAAGGTGTTTGACCGGCAGATGGCGTTCAACGTGCTGGCCCAGGTGGGCAAGCCTGACGCCGAAGGTCATGTGCCACTTGAAAAACGTTTGGTCAGTGAGTTGCGCGAGTTGCTCTCGCTGCCTTTAATCAAGGTCGGCGTGAGTTGCATCCAGGTGCCGGTGTTCTTCGGCGACAGCCTGAGCGTGTCGGTGCAGACCCGCGAGGCGGTTGACATCAACGCGGTCAATGCGGCGTTGGAAACGGCCGAGGGTATCGAGCTGGTTGAGGCCGGCGATTACCCGACGCCGGTGGGCGACGCGGTAGGACAGGATGCTGTCTATGTAGGACGTTTGCGCGGGGGCGTCGACGACGCTTGTGAACTGAATTTCTGGGTCACGCTGGATAATGTGCGCAAGGGCGCCGCGTTGAACGCTGTGCAGGTGGCTGAGTTGTTGATAAAAGATGTTGCGTAAAAGATACTTGCCCACAACTCGAAGAATCATTCTAGCTGCGGCGTGTCGATACGCCCTACACCCGAGCAGGCATTATCTTCGCGATTGCCGGGGAAATTTCAAACAAGGGATGGGCTATGGTTCAGGTTCGTAAACTCGTTTTAGCAATCGCTGCGGCTTCGGCGCTGTCATCGGGAATGGCCCAAGCGCTCGGCCTCGGCGGTCTGACCGTGAAGTCGACCCTGAATCAGCCGCTGTTGGCCGAAATCGAGCTGACGGAAGTGCAGGACCTCAATGCCTCCCAGGTAGTGCCGAGTCTGGCGACTTCTGCGGAGTTTGCTCAGGCCGGCGTCGGCCGGGTGGCGATCCTGGATGACCTGACCTTTACTCCGGTTGTCAATCCCGGTGGCAAGAGCGTGTTGCGCATCACCTCCACCAAACCCATCCGCGATCCCTACGTGAAGTTCCTGGTTCAAGTGCTCTGGCCCAATGGCCGTGCGCTGCGCGAGTACAGCCTGTTGCTGGACCCGCCGAAATTCTCGCCGCAAGCCGCTGCGGCCGCCGCTCAACTGCCTTCGACGGCACCGAGCGCCGCGCCTGCTCCGGCTCCCGCCGCCGAAACACCGGCCGCTGCGCCTCCAACGCCCGCTCCAGCGCCGGCGCCGGAACCCAAATTCACTCAATACACCACCGCCAATAACGACACGCTCTGGGAAATTGCCGAGCGCGTGAAAAATGGCGGGACTGTACAGCAGACCATGCTGGCGATTCAGGCGCTGAACCCTGATGCCTTTATTGCCGGCAACATCAACCGCCTGAAAAAAGGTCAGGTGTTGCGTCTGCCGTCGCCGCAGGAATCAACAGCGCTCGCGCAGCCCCGCGCGGTGGCCGAAGTGGCCGAGCAGAATCGCGCCTGGCGCGAAGGCCGACGCCTGCCGAGCGGTGCGCGTCAGGTTGATGCGACCCGTCGCGACCGGGCTGGCGCTGCGCCGTCGCAGATTGACGCCAAGGACAACCTCAGCCTCGTCTCTGCCAACAAGGCGGGCGCGAAAGGCAAAGCCGGTGACAATGCCGATATCAGCAACCAGCTGGCGACCACCCAGGAAAGCCTGGATACCACGCGTCGGGACAATGCCGAGCTAAAGAGCCGCATGACCGACCTGCAAAGCCAGGTCGACAAACTGCAGCGCCTGATTCAACTGAAGAATGACCAGTTGGCGAAGATGCAGGCGTCGGGCGCAGCGGTTCCGCCGCCCATTGATGCCGCCAATCCTGCCAATCCCGCGGTCAGCCCCAACAGCGTCACCAATCCGAACAACGCCGCCAACCCGGCGATGCAGGCCCAGGTCGTGCCGAACGCGGCGGCGCCTGATGTCGCCGGCAAGGCCCCCGACGAAATCGCCCCGGAAGACGCATTGCCAGTGGACGGGGCGGCAGTTACCAGCGCCACGCCCGATCAAGCGCTGATTGTGCCGACAGAACCGGTGGTCGATGAAGACAACCGCAGCGCCCTCGAGAAGATCCTCGCCAGCCCGATGCTGATAGGGTTGATCGGCGGCGGCGCGTTGTTGCTGTTGCTGCTGCTTCTGTTGCTGCTGGCCCGCCGCCGCAACGCGCTGATCGAAGCCGAACGGCATCGTCAGATGGCACGTGCCTTGGCCGAAGAGTCTGACTTCGCGTCCGACATGGACATGCCTGCCAGCAGCTTCGAAGGCCTGGAGGCGCCGGCGCCCCACGCAAAGACGCCGCCGGCGCCGACCGTCGCCGAGCCGGTCCGCGAACATCCGGCTGACGCGCTCGTTCAGGCTGAAATCCACATTGCATATGGCCGCACCAATCAGGCGGTCGCCGTTCTCGAAGACGCCATCAAGCACGAGCCGCAGCGCAGTGATCTGCGCCTCAAGCTGATGGAAGTCTATGCCGAGCAGGACAACAAATCCGGGTTTGTCGCGCAGGAGCGGCAACTGATCGCCACGGGAAAGAACCACGCTGAAGTCGAAGAGCTGAAATCCCGCTATCCGTCCATGGCCGCTGCGGCTGCGGCGGCCGCAGGGGTGGCAGCAGCGGCGGCTTTGGCAGCGGAAATGGACGCAAAGTACGTTGAAGAGCTGCTCCATGATGAGCCTGAAGTCGCCGCGCAGCCTGCTCCGGCTGCCGAAACGGTCACCGAAGTGCCGCTGGACGAAGAGTTCGACAACGCCTTTGACCTGAGCCTGGATGACCTGGACAGCGAATCCCCTGCTGCTGCGCCACACCGCGCCGCTGCGCAGGACAACGCTGCCCTCGACGATCTGGACCTGGACGCGCCGTTTGCCGGGTCGGCTGCCGATGATCTGGATTTCGACGCGATCCTGCGCGAGCAGCAGGCGACATCCGTTGCTGCCAAACCGGCCGATCTGGACGATTTCGATCTGGATCTGGCAGAAGATCAGCCGGCGTTGAAGGCCGAAGACGATTACTTGCTGGGAATGGAAGACGATCTGCGTGATCTGCCGCCGTTCGAACAGCCTGCATCGTTGGGCGCCACCAAGCCTGGGCTGGAAGACGACATCGAGTTGCCTGCCGATTTCGACCTCTCACTGGCTGACGAGATGGAAACCGAGCAGGCGTCCGAGGCGTTCGCCTCCGAGATCGACGACGTCAATGCCGAGCTGGACCGTCTTTCCCAGAGCCTTGAGCAGCCACCGATTGCCAAGCCGTTCGACACGGCGCTGGACAAGCCGGTGGAAGCATCGCCTCATTTCACCGAGGACGATGCTCTGCTGGCGGACGACGAACCGGAATTCGACTTCTTGTCCGGCACCGACGAAGCCGCGACCAAGCTGGACCTCGCCCGGGCCTACATCGAGATGGGCGACGCCGACGGCGCGCGCGACATCCTCGATGAGGTTGTGGCGGAAGGTGACGACGGCCAGAAGACCGAAGCACGGGACATGCTGTCGCGCCTTGTCTGAGCGGATTCACCGCTGTAATAAACGACCGCTTCGGCGGTCGTTTGCGTTTCCGGGTCGGGCATTTCGGCTTGTCCCTCGCCTCCGGGTTAACCGTTGGCCGCTGCCGATGGCGTCTTTCTTTTCGATCCGTATAATGGCCGCCCTTGCGCACATCGACAGGCTTTAAGCTCTTGGCAACTACAGACACCGAGGCAGAAACAGCGGCAGCCGAACTGGCCGCCGAAGGTTTTTCCAGAATCGCCCTGGGCGTGGAATACAAAGGCTCGCGCTACAGCGGCTGGCAGCGCCAGTTGACCGGCGTGCTGACCGTCCAGGAAACGCTGGAAAATGCCCTGTCGAAAGTGGCCGATTCGCCGGTGTCACTGATGTGTGCCGGGCGCACCGATGCGGGCGTGCATGCGTGCGGTCAGGTGGTGCACTTCGATACCCAGGCCGAGCGCAGCATGAAAGCCTGGACCATGGGCGCCAATATCAATCTTCCCCACGACATCAGCGTGACCTGGGCCAAGGTCATGCCCGCGCATTTTCACGCGCGTTTCAAAGCCATCGCCCGTCGCTATCGTTATGTGATCTACAACGATCAGATCCGCCCGGCGCACCTGGGCCAGGAAATCACCTGGAACCACCGCCCGCTCGATGCCGAACGCATGGCGCTGGCCGCCGAGTATCTGGTCGGTACCCACGACTTCAGTGCGTTCCGTGCCGGGCAATGCCAGGCCAAGTCGCCGATCAAGCAGCTTCACCATCTGCGCGTCACCCGCCACGGCAAGATGATCGTCATCGATGTCCGGGCCAATGCCTTCCTGCACCACATGGTGCGCAACATTGCCGGCGTCCTGATGACCATCGGGGCAGGGGAGCGGCCGATCGAGTGGGCGAAGGAAGTGCTCGAAAGCCGAGTGCGAAGAACTGGCGGGGTGACGGCTCATCCTTTCGGCCTGTACCTGGTTCAGGTGGAATACCGCGACGAGTTCCCATTACCGGATCGCTACATCGGCCCGCATTTTCTCACTGGCTTCTCGGAACTGGACGGCTGACGCAGGTGACTGCATTTGCTACCATCCGGGACTTTCGCAAGGCTTGAGGTCTCCACTACATGTCAGCCGTTCGCAGCAAGATCTGCGGGATTACCTGCATAGAAGATGCGTTGGCCGCCGTTGACGCGGGAGCTGACGCCATCGGGCTGGTGTTTTATCCCAAGAGCCCGCGCTTCGTGACGGTGGAGCAGGCCCAGGCTATCGTTGCCGCGCTGCCGCCCTTCGTCAGCACCGTCGGCCTGTTCGTCAATGCCGAGCGCGCTGACTTGAAAGCGTTGCTCGACGTCGTTCCCCTCGACCTCATTCAGTTTCACGGCGATGAAACCCCTGAGCAGTGCGAGGGATACAACCGTCCGTACATCAAGGCCCTGCGCGTTCAGGCCGGCGACGACATCGCGGCCAGTTGCGATGCCTACGCCAACGCCTGCGGCATCCTGCTCGACGCTTATGTCGCGGGCATTCCGGGCGGGACGGGTGAAACCTTCGATTGGGCGCTGATTCCAAAACATTTGAGCAAACCGGTGATTCTCGCCGGTGGCCTGACCTCGGCCAACGTTTCCCAGGCCATCGCGCAGGTGCAGCCCTACGCGGTTGATGTGAGCGGCGGGGTGGAGAAGTCCAAAGGACTGAAGGACCACGACAAGATCCGTGCATTCATGAGTGCTGTACACGGGGCTTAGGGCATTTGCCCGGCAACATTGGCCGGGATGTGACGGCGGACCAACGGTCGCCGTCCACTAGCCTGCCATCCGCTGATGCGCGTGGCCGAATTGATTAAGCGAAGACGTCTTGCGTCTCGTGATGGAAGTTGAGAGTGGTGTTGGTGAATGTTGTTCTGGCAGGTCAGGCCTCGCGCCGATCGCTGTACGACATTTGGCGGCACCGTACATGACATTGGTTTAAGGGCATGCGCATGGCACCGATTGCCATCGCGTTCGAGCCATCGGTACTGGAGAAAGAAAGCATGAGCAACTGGTTGGTAGACAAACTGATCCCTTCGATCATGCGTTCCGAGGTCAAGAAGAGCTCGGTGCCCGAAGGTCTGTGGCACAAGTGCCCGTCCTGCGAAGCGGTGCTGTATCGCCCGGAGCTGGAAAAGACCCTGGACGTCTGCCCGAAGTGCAACCACCACATGCGCATCGGCGCCCGTGCCCGTCTGAATATCTTCCTGGACGCCGAAGGCCGTCAGGAGATCGGCGTTGATCTGGAGCCGGTGGACCGTCTGAAATTCCGCGACGGCAAGAAGTACAAGGATCGCCTGGTCGCCGCGCAGAAGCAGACCGGTGAAAAGGACGCGCTGATTTCCATGAGCGGCACCCTGTTGGGCATGCCGGTGGTGTGCAGCGCATTCGAGTTCTCCTTCATGGGCGGCTCGATGGGTGCGGTCGTGGGTGAGCGCTTCGTACAAGCCGCCAACTACGCGCTGGAAAACCGTTGCCCGATGATCTGCTTTGCGGCCTCCGGCGGTGCGCGCATGCAGGAAGCGCTGATCTCTCTGATGCAGATGGCCAAGACCTCGGCCGTGCTGGCGCGTCTTCGTGAAGAAGGCCTGCCGTTTATTTCCGTGCTGACCGACCCGGTCTACGGCGGTGTTTCTGCCAGTCTGGCGATGCTGGGCGACATCATTGTCGCCGAGCCCAAGGCCCTGATCGGCTTCGCCGGCCCTCGCGTGATCGAGCAGACCGTGCGCGAGAAGCTGCCGGAAGGCTTCCAGCGCAGCGAATTCCTGCTCGACCATGGCGCGATCGACATGATCATCCACCGTCAGGAACTGCGTCAGCGTCTGGGTAACGTCCTGGCGCAGATGATGGGGCTGCCGACGCCGAAATTCGTGGCGCCGAAACTTGAGCCGATCGTTGTGCCGCCTGCTCCGGCCAACCTATGACCGCACGCTCTTTGAGCGACTGGCTCAGTTACCTGGAACAACTGCACCCCTCGGCCATCGACATGGGGCTGGAACGTTCGCAGCAGGTGGCCACGCAGATGGGCCTGACCCGGCCGGCGCCGAAAGTGATCACCGTCACCGGCACCAACGGCAAGGGCTCGACCTGCGCATTCGTTGCTTCTTTGTTGCAGGCACAGGGCCTGAAGGTCGGCGTTTACAGTTCGCCGCACCTGCTGCGCTACAACGAGCGTGTCCAGGTGCAGGGCGTTGAGGCGACTGACGCCGAGCTGTGCGCGGCGTTCGAGGTGGTCGAGCGTGGCCGTGGCGACGTCTCCCTGACTTACTTCGAGATGGGCACGCTGGCAGCCTTCTGGCTGTTCGAGCACGCCGGGCTGGACGCCGTCGTGCTGGAAGTCGGTCTCGGCGGGCGGCTCGATACGGTCAACCTGATCGACGCCGACATGGCGCTGGTCACCAGCATTGGTGTCGATCACGCGGAGTTTCTAGGCAATACCCGTGAGAGCGTGGCCTTCGAGAAGGCCGGGATATTCCGTGAAGGAAAGCCCGCGCTGTGCGGCGATCTCGATCCACCGCAGCCATTGCTCGACAAGGCGCGGTCACTGAATTGCCCGCTGTCGCTGCGCGGTCGCGATTTCGAGGTGCAGATCAACGCGACGGGTTGGGACTGGTCGGGCACCGACGCAAACGGCCGGAAAGTCGAACTGCATTCGCTGCCGTTACTCGACCTGCCCATGCAGAACGCGGCCCTGGCGCTGCAGGCCTACCTGCTGCTGGATTTGCCGTGGGATGAGGCGACCCTTCGCGATGCGCTCGTCAACACGCGCGTCACTGGTCGCCTTGATCGTCGCAGCATCGACTGGCAGGGCAAATCGCTGAGCCTTCTGCTGGATGTCGGCCATAACCCCCATGCGGCAACGTTTCTCGCCCAGCGCCTGAATCAGCGACCGGTGGCAGGCAAGCGGCTGGCGGTGTTCGGTCTGCTCAATGACAAGGACCTGCAAGGCGTTCTGGCGGAGTTGATCGAAACGTTCAGCAGCTGGGCCGTGGCGCCGCTGCCAACGCCGCGCAGTCGTCCGGCACAAGAGATCGAACAGGCGTTGCAGAACCTTGGCGCTCGCGTGACGTCTCACCCGAGTATCGCGCTGGCGCTTGAAGCCCAGTGCGCCCACGCGACAGCCGACGACGAGATTGTTCTGTTCGGGTCTTTTTACTGCGTAGCCGAGGCCCTGGAATGGCTTGCTGGCGCGTCACGGAGGAAGTGACACATGGCTTTGCTGGATAAAGCGTACAAACAGCGCATGGTGGGAGCGTTGGTGCTGATTGCCATCGCGGTGATTTTTCTGCCGATGCTGTTTTCGCGTCAGGACGAAGCCCGCCGTGTGCAGGTCGATGCGCCTGCCGCTCCGCAAGCGCCGGCCACCTCGCCGATCAAGGTCGAGCCGGTCAGCGTGCCTGAACAGCAGCCATTGCCGCAGGAGCCCGTGCCGACCGATGACGAACTGACCCAGCCTGCTCAGTCCACCCATACTGCTCAGCCCGTTCAGCAGCGCACCAGTCAGCAGCCGCCGGCAATGCCCATTGCGCCAGCGCCTTCCAAGCCTGTGGCTGCTGCGCCTAAGGCCGTTCAGACCGCGCCCGCGAAACCTGCTCCGGCGCCGACACCTGCACCCGCTCAAGCGCCAGCACCCGTCGCATCGGCGGCTGACACCAGCCGAGTCGATGCAAATGGTCTGTCGGTCACGTGGTCGGTGCAACTGGCGAGCCTGTCCAACCGCGCCAACGCCGACAATCTGCAGAAGACCCTGCGCACTCAGGGCTACAACGCCTACATCCGCACCTCCGATGGCGTGAACCGTGTCTTCGTGGGCCCGGTGATCGAGCGCGCCGAAGCCGATCGTCTGCGTGACACGCTGGAAAAGCAGCAGAAAATCAAAGGCATCGTCGTGCGCTTCCAGCCGGAGCGTAGGTAACTCGACTGACGCCTTCCCCCAGTAGGACCGGCTTTAGCCGGGAAGAGGCCGGATCAGCCACCCTCGATTTCGCGGTGTGGCAAATGCCGCCTTCCCGGCTAAAGCCGGTCCCACCAGGGAAGGGGCCGGATCTGACACCCTCGATTTAGGGTTCAACCCGCCCCGACCTCGAACAAAGTCCAATAGTTCGCCTTAATTGGCCTTCATCCGCAATCGCTGCTTACCGGCAGGCGAGTGCTCTGCTAAAATCCGCCGCCTTATCAGTCTGTAGGCTGCGACGTGTCATTTACTCCGGTTGACTGGGCGATCATTGCAATTGTCGCCATCTCCGCTTTGATCAGTCTCAAGCGCGGCTTCGTCAAAGAAGCACTGTCCTTGCTGACGTGGATCATCGCAGGTGCCGTCGCCTGGATGTTTGGCGGATCGCTGGCCCAGTATCTGGTCAACTACATCGAAGCACCTTCGGCGCGCGTGATTGCGGGCTGCACCATTCTTTTCGTCGCCACACTGCTGGTCGGCGCCATGGTCAACTTTCTGATTGGAGAACTGATTCGCGTTACCGGGCTGTCCGGGACCGATCGTTTTCTGGGCATGGTCTTCGGCGCGGCGCGCGGAGCCTTGCTGGTTGTCGTCGCGGTCGGGCTGTTGAGCCTGGGCCCGGTGCAACAGGATCAATGGTGGCAGCAGTCGAGGCTGCTCCCGCAATTTGTCATGGTCGCTGACTGGTCGAAAAACCTGATTCTCGGGATGTCCAGCAAGTGGCTAGCCAGCGGAGTCAGCGTACCTGTTGACATCCCGTTCAAGGATCACCTCCTGCCGCCTACAACGCCGCCGGAAGTGTTCGGTAAATCCAGTTCCACTAAGTAGGGGTTGTGTCGCATGTGTGGCATCGTCGGTATCGTCGGCAAGTCGAACGTCAATCAGGCGCTTTATGACGCGCTCACCGTCCTCCAGCACCGCGGCCAGGACGCTGCCGGTATCGTGACCAGCCATGACGGCCGGTTGTTTCTGCGCAAGGACAACGGTCTGGTTCGGGACGTGTTCCACCAACGCCATATGCAGCGTCTGGTCGGGCACATGGGCATTGGTCACGTCCGTTATCCAACGGCAGGCAGCTCCACGTCAGCCGAAGCCCAGCCGTTCTACGTCAACTCGCCTTACGGCATCACCCTGGCGCACAACGGCAACCTGACCAACGTCGAGCAGTTGGCCAAGGAGATTTACGAATCCGACCTGCGCCACGTCAACACCAACTCCGACTCTGAAGTCCTGCTCAACGTGTTCGCCCACGAGCTGGCCGTGCGCGGCAAGTTGCAGCCAACTGAGGAAGACATCTTCGCGGCCGTCACCGACGTGCATAAGCGTTGCCGTGGCGGTTACGCGGTCGTGGCGATGATCACCGGTTACGGCATCGTCGGCTTCCGCGACCCGGACGCCATCCGCCCGATCGTCTTTGGTCAGCGTCACACCGACGAAGGCGTGGAGTACATGATCGCGTCCGAGAGCGTTTCGCTGGACGTGCTCGGTTTCACCCTGATCCGCGACCTGGCCCCGGGCGAAGCGGTGTACATCACCGAAGACGGCAAGCTGCACACCCGTCAGTGCGCCACCAACCCGAAATACGCCCCGTGCATTTTCGAACACGTCTATCTGGCGCGCCCGGACTCGATCATCGACGGCATCTCGGTCTACAAGGCGCGTCTGCGCATGGGCGAGAAGCTGGCCGACAAGATCCTGCGCGAGCGTCCTGATCACGACATCGACGTGGTGATCCCGATTCCGGACACCAGCCGAACGGCGGCGCTCGAACTGGCGAACCACCTGGGCGTGAAATTCCGCGAAGGCTTCGTCAAGAACCGCTACATCGGCCGCACCTTCATCATGCCGGGCCAGGCCGCGCGGAAAAAATCCGTGCGCCAGAAGCTCAATGCGATCGAGCTGGAATTCCGTGGCAAGAACGTGATGCTGGTGGATGACTCCATCGTTCGCGGCACCACGTGCAAGCAGATCATCCAGATGGCCCGCGAAGCCGGCGCCAAGAACGTCTATTTCTGTTCCGCGGCCCCGGCCGTGCGCTTCCCCAACGTCTACGGCATCGACATGCCGAGTGCCCACGAGCTGATCGCTCACAACCGTTCCACCCAGGACGTGGCCGACCTCATCGGTGCCGACTGGCTGGTCTATCAGGACTTGAATGACCTGATCGAGGCGGTGAGTGGCAGCAAAAAGATCAAGATCGACAATTTCGACTGTTCGGTCTTCGACGGCAAGTACGTGACCGGTGACATCGACGAGCACTACCTGAACAAGATCGAGCAGGCGCGCAATGACGCCTCCAAGGTCAAGACTCAGGCGGTGAGCGCGATCATCGATCTGTACAACAACTAATCCAGACAAGGAGCAGGCGGCATGACTCAGGAATGGGATGCCGGTCGACTGGACAGCGATCTCGAGGGCGTCGGTTTCGACACCCTCGCGGTTCGTGCCGGTCAGCACCGCACGCCGGAACGCGAACACAGCGATCCACTGTTTTTCACGTCCAGCTACGTGTTCCGCACGGCAGCTGAGGCGGCCGCGACCTTCGCCGGAGAGATCCCCGGCAACGTCTATTCGCGCTACACCAACCCGACCGTCGCTTCGTTCGAAGAGCGCATGGCCGCGCTGGAAGGCGGCGAGCAGGCGGTGGCGACGTCCACCGGTATGTCCGCCATTCTCGCTACGGTGATGAGCTTTTGCAGCGCCGGCGACCATGTGCTGGTGTCGAAAAGCGTGTTCGGGTCGACCATCAGCCTGTTTGAAAAGTACTTCAAGCGCTTCGGGGTCGAGGTTGATTACGTTCCCCTAGCCGAATTGTCCGGCTGGGACGCGGCGATCAAACCGAATACCAAGATGCTGTTTGTCGAATCGCCGTCCAACCCGTTGGCGGAGCTGGTCGACATCAGCGGGCTGGCGGAAATCGCCCACGCCAAGGGCACGCTGCTGGTGGTCGATAACTGCTTCTGCACACCGGCCCTGCAGCAGCCGCTGCGCATGGGGGCGGACGTGGTCGTGCACTCGGCGACCAAGTTCATCGACGGGCAGGGCCGCGCCATGGGTGGCGTGGTGGTCGGTCGCAGCGAACTGATGAAAGAAGTCGTCGGTTTTCTGCGCACCGCGGGCCCGAGCCTGAGCCCGTTCAATGCCTGGCTGTTCCTCAAGGGGCTCGAAACCCTGAACATCCGCATGCGTGCCCATTGCCAGAGCGCCCTTGAGCTGGCGCAGTGGCTCGAACAGCAGGAGGGCATCGAGAAGGTGCATTACTCCGGTCTCGAGAGCCACCCGCAGCACGCATTGGCCAAACGTCAGCAGAAAGCGTTCGGCGCGGTGGTGAGCTTTGAAGTGAAGGGTGGCAAGGATGGCGCGTGGCGCTTCATTGATGCCACGCGGTTGATCTCGATCACCGCCAACCTGGGCGACACCAAGACCACCATCACCCACCCGAGCACCACGTCCCACGGTCGGCTGTCGCCGCAGGAGCGTGAAGCCGCCGGTATTCGTGACAGCCTGATCCGCGTTGCGGTAGGGCTGGAAGACGTCGCTGACCTGCAGGCGGATCTCGCGCGGGGTCTGGCTGCGTTGTAAGCAGGTGCCTGAACAAGAAAGCGAGCCTCGGGGCTCGCTTTTTTGTTCCTGATGTGCAGCTTCGTGCTTGCTGCTAAAAATCGCTCTTTTTAAAAAAAACTTCAAGCGGGCTATTGACTTAGGTTCGTCACCTGCGTAAATTTCGCGGCCTCAGCGAAGCAAGGGTGATTAGCTCAGCCGGGAGAGCATCTGCCTTACAAGCAGAGGGTCGGCGGTTCGATCCCGTCATCACCCACCATCGTTGAGTGTTTCACAGCAGCATCAGACGCTGAAGGATACTGAGATTCAGCAGGACGAAAGTCCACGCAATGCGCAGCGGTAGTTCAGTCGGTTAGAATACCGGCCTGTCACGCCGGGGGTCGCGGGTTCGAGTCCCGTCCGCTGCGC